>CAVQYP010000025.1:0-251996 GCA_963718155.1 Terriglobia bacterium
ACCTTAGATCGACTCAGTGCTTAGTCATGGTACTCATAGTACTTTTGTCTGCGGTGTCTGTTTCCGCCGCGACGGCAAATGTTACAGCGGCGGCTAGCCACGGCTTAATACTGAGCGCGCTGGGAAATGCGTGCGGCGTGGGAGAAAACGAGTATGGTGAACTGGGCGACGGCACGAACAACGTGGATCGCACCACTCCCGTGCCTGTCGCGACTCTGGTGGGAGCTCTCAATCAAGTTTCAACGGGTTACTATCACAGCGTCGGTCTTAAGGCTGATGGAACAGTATGGACCTGGGGTTACAACGGATATGGCGAACTCGGCTCCGGCAACACCACCAACAGACCAACTCCTTTCAGTGTCGCTGGTTTGACAAATGTCGTCAGCGTCGCCGCTGGCAACTATCACACCCTGGCTGTGAAGAGCGATGGAACGGTCTGGGCCTGGGGAAATAACGGGTACGGTCAACTCGGCGATGGAACGACTACAGGTCGACCAACTCCGGTCCAGGTAATTCAGTTAAGCAACGTGATAGCCGTCGCCGCCGGGCAGGATTATTTCTCCCTCGCTCTGAAAAGCGACGGTACCGTTTGGGCGTGGGGCTACAACGGATATGGCCAGCTTGGAGATGGGACGACTACGAATCGGACCAGCCCCGTGCAGGTGGCAAGTCTTTCCGGAGTCTCGCAAATTGCTGCAGGCAGGGACCACAGTATGGCCCGAAAGAGCGACGGCACTGTCTGGGCCTGGGGGTACGGCGGCTACGGTCAGCTCGGCAACGGCTCCACAGCGTCGCAGTCCAGTATTACGCGCGCTGGTTCCCTTGCGTCCGCGATTTCGATCGCTGCGGGCGATTACCACAGTCTGGCGGTGCAGAGCGACGGTTCGGTGTGGGCTTGGGGTTACAACGGCGACGGGGAACTTGGCGACGGGACAACCACGGGCGAAAACGCCCCGTTGCAGATCGGAGCCAATGTTACCGGTTTTTCCGGTTTTTCTGCTGTCGCCGCGGGAGGCAGGTTCAGTCTCGCCCTGCAGGCGAATGGCGCGACCTGGGCGTGGGGATATAACACGGATGGCCAACTCGGGGATGGGGATACAACTCAGACTTTCAAGCCGGGTCTCCAGAATACGTGCCCGTCGCCTCTTCCTCCCAATGACGGCCTTGGCGCCAGCGCATTCACCTCCCGCCTCAGCGGGAGCGTGGCGAACAAGTTCACCCTTTTCGCGAAAAGCGATGGCACGGTATGGGGTTCGGGAGACAATACTTACGGCCAGTTGGGAGATGGAACACAGATCAACCGTGCTTCCCCGGTCCAGTCCGTTAATATTACGGGCGCGACCGGTGTGTCGGCCGGGCAGTATCACAGTCTGGCAGTGACGAGCGACGGATCCATCTGGAGCTGGGGCTATAACAATTATGGGGAGCTTGGGAATGGGTCGAGTTCCAACCATTCCGTCCCCGCGGCAATCAGCGGATTTACAGGCGCCGTCGCGGTTGCCGCAGGTTCGTACCATAGTCTGGCGCTCAGGAGCGACGGCACGGTTTGGGGCTTTGGCTATAACGGCTACGGTCAACTCGGCGACGGGACGACGACCAACCGCATCCTCCCCGTCCAGATACCCGGACTGACCGGCGTGACGGCAATTGCGGCCGGCGGAAATGGCAGTCCCGGCTTCAGTCTTGCGCTAAAGAGCGATGGAACCGTGTGGGCCTGGGGATACAACGGATATGGAGCCCTGGGCGACGGAACGACCACCAACAGGTCAAGCCCTGTCCAGGTAGCCGGGCTTACGAACGTGATCGCCATTGCCGCCGGCGGATACCACTCGCTCGCATTGAGAAGCGATGGAACGGTATGGGCCTGGGGTTATGACGGCTATGGAGATCTGGGTGACGGCGGTTCGGCCAGCGAATACAATATCGTTCGCGTGAGCGGGCTAACGAATGTCATTGCTATTTCGGCCGGCAATTATCACAGCATTGCGGTCACGAGCGACGGCTCGGTCTGGACGTGGGGATACAACGGCGACGGCGAATTGGGCGATGCCAGTACGAGTAGTTCCAGCGTACCCGTTAAGGTAATCGGCTTGACGGGAGCGCTGGCGGTATCGGCTGGTATGAATGACAGCATTGCTCTTACGACGACCGGTTCGCTCTCCGCGTGGGGGAAAAACGATGAGGGCCAGTTTGGCATATCGACGCCCGCCAGTAGTACGGTGGCGATTACCAGCGCTACTGGGGTCATCCTGGTCAGTCACCTGACCGCAGGCCCACCCACCGGCGGCGTGATCGTCATCCGTCCGTTCTCACCAACCGGTTATTACGCGACCGGCTCCGTCGTCTGCCTGATCGCGGAACCCGCCAACGGATACATTTTCACCGGCTGGTCGGGGGCGGCGTTGAACTCCGCTGGTTGCCTGAGTTTGACATCTGACGCCACGGTAGCGGCGAATTTCGCGGTGTGGACGCCCTCAACCGCTTTAAGCTTTGTTCCCGTAACGCCATGCCGGGTTGCAGATACCCGCGCCGCCGCGGGCCCGTTGGGCGCTCCGTCTCTCGTTGGAGGCGCGACCCGAAGTTTCACCGTTCCCGGCACGTGCGGGATTCCGGCGCAGGCACAGGCTTTCTCGCTCAATCTCACTGTCGTACCTCACGGAACGCTGGGTTACGTGTCCCTGTGGCCCACCGGCCAGTCTCAACCCAACGCGTCTACTCTCAATTCGCCCGATGGCCGTGTAAAATCAAACGCCGCCATCATACCGGCGGGAAGCGGTGGGGCCGTGAGCGTATTTGCGACCGACAATACGGACGCGATCCTCGATATCAACGGGTATTTCGTACCTGCGATCGATCCGAGCGCTCTCGCGTTCTATCCGCTGACTCCCTGCCGCGTGGCCGACACGCGCAGCGCCGCCGGCGCGCTGGGAGGTCCGTATCTGGTCGGTCAGAACCCCCGGACGTTCCCGGTTCCATCGAGTCCGTGCAACATCCCGGCGGGCGCCCTGGCCTATTCGTTAAACTTCACCGCGATACCCCACCGTCCTCTGAATTACCTGACCGTCTATCCGACGGGTCAGTCGCAGCCCGTCGTATCGACGCTGAACGCTCCGACTGCTGGAGTCACGGCTAACGCCGCGATTGTTCCAGCCGGCACAGCGGGCGCCATCGACTTGTTTGTGACTGACGACTCCGACATGATCATCGACGTCAATGGGTATTTCGCGGCGGGGGGAGCGGCGGGTATGCGCTCTACAACCTGGCGCCATGCAGGATCGAAGACAGCCGCAACCCGCCGGGAACGCAGCCCTTTGCGGGAACGCTTGTCGTCACTGCCACAGGTGTCCCGTGCGGCGTTCCGCCCGCAGCCCGGGCCCTGGTATCGAACGCGACCGTCGTGCCGTCCGGACAACTCGGGTACCTGACCCTCTGGCCCGATGGCGGCTCGCAGCCGGTGGTGTCGACGCTGAATTCGCTCGATGGATCGATTACGTCGAACATGGCGCTGGTTCCGACCACGGACGGCTTCATCGACGGTTATGCGGCGGGTCCTGGTCCGACATATCTGATTCTCGATATCTCGGGCTTCTTCGCGCCGGCCCAGTAGACGCAGTCGTTCTGTAAACCCGGAAGACAGACGGCGAGGCATGCCCTCGCCGTCTCTTTTGGTCCTCACCCTCGCCTGCTACGCTTTGCCGCGATGCAATCCGCTTGAGCTCTTGTTTACAATTGATAAATGCTCAGTCGCAGTATTCGCCGTGGCGGAGACCATTGCAACCATGTGGCACGGTGATTCCGTCTTTCTTCTGGAAAACCTGGTACTCAAGGATTTCCGCATTCGTTATCGGAATATGTCGCTCGGGGTTCTCTGGTCCTTACTAAACCCGATCGTAATGATGGGCGTCCTCACCTTCGTTTTCACAAAGATCTTCCCGAATCCGTCAAAACAATTCCCGGTGTTCCTTCTCTGCGGCATGGTGCCGTACAACTTCTTCGCGCTCGCATGGATCACCGGGACCACATCGATTGTGGACAGCACGGGCCTCGTAAAACGAGTTCCCATGCCCCGCGAAATCGTACCCATTGCTTCGGTACTATCCAATTGTCTTCATCTGTTAATTCAGATTTTTCTTTTGCTTTTCTGTGTGCGTATTTTCGGAAATCGCGTCAATATTCAGTGGCTTTGGATGCCGCTTTTGTGGGCTCTCGAGATTCTTTTTGTCTGCGGCCTTGCGCTCATCACGTCGGCGATGAACGTCTATATCCGGGATACCCGATACCTCGTTGAATCCATCAACACCGTCCTGTTCTGGCTGGTACCCATCTTCTATTCTTTCGACACAATTCCGGCGCGATACGCGGGGATCTATCAGATGAATCCCATCGCCGCCATGGTGTTGTGTCTCAGAGAGATCCTTCTGCAGGCCGAACCCCCTCATAATGGCACCCTCTTCAAGTTAGCCGCCGTTTCCTGCGCCACCTTTCTTGTTGGCCTGGCCATCTTCCGCCGGGGTAAAAGCGCTTTCTACGAACACATTTGATCCATGCAAACGGTAAGCTTCGAGAGAGTATCCAAATATTTCCATCTGCATGCGGGTCAGATGTTGATCCGCGACCGGCTGGCACACCTGGTGCGCCGCTCTCCGCGAGAGCGGTTCTACGCGCTGAATGATGTTTCCTTCGCGATCGAGCAGGGCGAGAGTCTGGGCATCATGGGCAATAACGGCGCCGGCAAAAGCACTCTGCTGAACATCGCCAGCAGCTTGTGTCCGCCCAGCGAAGGCGCGATCCAGGTTAACGGGCGGGTCGCCGCGCTTCTCGAACTGGGTTCCGGTTTCCATCCCGATCTCACGGGCGCCGAAAATGTGCGGATCAACGCCGCGCTCATGGGCCTCACCAGGCGGCAGACCCATGATCGCTTCGACGCGATCGTCGACTTCTCCGGCATCGGCGATTTCATCAACGAGCCGTTGCGCACATACTCTTCCGGAATGATTATGCGGCTTGCGTTCTCAGTCGCGATCAGCGTCGATCCGGACATTCTGATTGTCGACGAAGTTTTGGGCGTGGGAGACCACACCTTCTTCACCAAGTGTTTCGAGCGCATACTGGATTTCCGCCACGGCGGCAAATCGATGATCTGCGTTTCGCATTCGCCCCAGACGCTCGAAATGTTATGCGATTGGGGTCTCTGGCTGGATCACGGACGCGTAATCCGGTATGGGCCCATCCGGCAGGTTATTGAGGCTTATGCAGACAGCGCGTCTGTGCCGGCAGTGGCAGGCCGGTGAGGAATCTTATTTCGAGGCGGTACCGGTAAGGTTTCCGACGACCTTATAACTTTCGAGATCTGCCCGGACCATCTTCCCCACCAGTTCCCGGAACGTCGTCTTTGGGCTCCATCCAAGTTCTCTGTGAGCTTTGGAGGCATCGCCGACCAGCAGATCGACCTCCGCCGGCCGATAGAAGTTCGGATCAACCTTCACGTACTCGCGGTAATCCAGATTGGCCTCGGCGAAAGCAACTTCGCAGAATTCTCTGACCGAGTGCGTCTCCCCCGTAGCGACCACATAGTCGTCAGGAGAGGGTTGCTGCAGCATGCGCCACATGGCCTCCACGTATTCGGGCGCGAAACCCCAGTCGCGCTTGGCCTCGAGATTGCCCAGCTTGAGTTCGCTGGCTTCCCCGGCGGCGATGCGCGCCACACCCGATGTAATCTTCCGGGTCACGAACTCGAATCCGCGCCGGGGAGACTCATGGTTAAAGAGGATACCGCTTAGCGTGAACATACCGTAAGCTTCGCGATAGTTCCGGACAAGGTCATAACCGCAGACCTTGCTGATGCCGTAACTCGAACGGGGATGAAAGCGCGTATTTTCCCGCTGAGGAACTTCTTCCACTTTTCCAAACATTTCGCTGGAACCCGCGAAATAGAAGCGGCACTTCGGCGCTATCTGTCGTAAGACTGCCAGCAGAAAATGAGTGCCATTGATATTGACGTCAAACGTGGAAAACTCGTCGTCGAACGAGTAACTGACAAAGCTTTGGGCGGCTAAGTGGTAACACTCGTCGGGATTCACTGCTGAAACCACCTGAAAAAGGCTGGGAAAACTTTCGACGGAAGCGGCGTGCAGCTTGACCTTGTCGCGTATGTACTTCAACCTGAGCAGCCGATGCTCGGGATCTTCCAGAGCCACGCGCCGTACGATGCCGTGAACTTCATATCCCTTTTCGACCAGCAACTCCGCAAGGTAAGAACCGTCCTGCCCCGTGATACCCGTTATTAGCGCTCGTTTTGCCATCTGATCTATATTGAAGTGTCGGTAATGTAAGATACACAATGGCAACGCGAATCGATCGGGCCGCCCGTGTTAAAGGCAAATGATATCACACGGATTGTCATTGAACTGCGGCGGCTTCTTCGTTCGATGAGACGCGCAAACTGCCGCCGGAGGCATCATCCAGGAAGAGTAAGCGCCAGGAGGAAGGTGGGGAGCAGTTAGTAACAGTCCGTTCCTTTTCAAGCTTTCCTGTCGATGCGGAAATCGTCGAAGGATGCGAAAGTAGCTGTCTTTGGTCCACAGACCCGTTTTACCGGCGGCTTTGATAGATGTCGTCGACTGCCGCGAATAATTCCCGGTTGCCGAGGAGTACATGAAAAGTCGAGCCCCGGAAAACGACTCTGGCTACGTACCACTCGTTCGCGCGCAGGTCATGCGATACGCCCGTAACACCCGGCTTGGCCCCCGTTACAGGAATCGGGCGCTGCTGACCGTTTCGAACGTGAAAGAGCTCGACATTTTTTTCGTCCACGCTGAATTGCAGCAGATAGTAGTTTCGCGGGTCCTGATACCGCCAGACGATCCCTACCGTTTTTACCCGCCGTTGGGTTCGGAGCGATTTTGAATTTGACGCTCAGATCGCCGTCGCGGCAGATGACTTTGTCGTAAATGGCCAGCGAAGATTCGGATTCAACCTGCGGGCCGGCGGGAGCCGAACCAATACTTCGGGGCGGCTGGGCGCGGTGTCGTCGAGCCGAATCTGCCATCCGGGCGCCGCGGTCCAGTAGGGCGGCAAGCCGCCCGGCTTGACCCGTCGAAATTGATTGTGGAGCCTCCGAAGCCGAAGGAAGCTGAAGGCGATGAATGCAGCGGCGATGCCCGATATCAAATACCAGTGTAGATAATGAGCCGGTAACCGTGCGTGCCAACTGACTGTCGCGCCGCGCGGCGATCTGCCGCAGGCTGTTCGCCGGTATCTCAACCCACCAGCCGTTCGTCTGCCGGACTCTTCGAGCGAATGCCACGCTTCGCTCGGCACATCGACAATCAGATCATTGCCGAAATCGGCGCGAATCGATTGCGCCCGCTCGACGGTTGGTCGCAGCGCGGCGCGAATCCGGTTGTCGCCCGGGTGAGTCCTCAGCTGCAGTTCCTCCGGCCGGGCGCAAACGGCCACGCGGTCGCCCTTGAAGCAGCCGCGCAGGTGCGGGCCGGACACCTCTTCTCCCAGCAGGCGCAGGCGGCTGGTCTGGCGGCCGGATCGAGCGCGATTACTTCGGCCTCGTAGATGTTGAAGCCCCCGAGCAGGCGCGCCGCCTCCGCGGTGCCGGGATTCCGCAGCAACTCGGCGGGCGAGCCGCGATGGACGATGCGGCCCGCGTCGAAAATCAACATCCGGTCGGCCAGCGCGAAGCACTCCTCCAGGTCGTGGGTGACCAGCAGAACGGGAATGTTGAGGCCATCGCGCAGTTCGTGAATCAGCGAGTAGAGGTCGGCGCGCAGGGCTGCGTCGAGACCGCGCCCCGGTTCATCGAGCAGAACGACGCGCGGATTGGCAATCAGGGCGCGCGCGATCGAGCTGCGCTGCTTCTGCCCGCCGGAAAGTTCGTGCGGATAGCGGCCGGCCATCCCGGTGAGTTTGAAACGCTCCAGTTGTTCGGCGATGCGCCGGTGCCGTTCGAGACGCGGCAGGCTGTGGGCGGCGAAGGCCAGGTTTTCGCGCAACGTCATGTGCGGGAAGAGCGCGTAGTTCTGGAAGACATAGCCGCAGGAGCGCTGCTGCGGCGGCAGGTTCACGCCGGATTCGCCGTCGAAGAGGATGCGGTCGTCGAGCAGGATGCGCCCGGAATCCGGGCGTGACGAAACCGGCGATGGAATCGAGAGTCAGGGTCTTGCCGGAACCGCTCGGTCCGAAGAGCACGGTCACGCCGGGACGCCTCGAACTCGATTTCGAGGTGGAAGCCGGCCGATTCGGGCCCCGGCGGAAAGTGCTTGACGATACGGCCTTGAACGTCATCATGCGGCCGTGCGCGGCGCTGTTCCAGACGATTGGCGAGGAAAACGATCGCCACCGTGAGGATGGAGATCACGAGGACAAGCACGCGCGCAACGCGCGTGTTGCCGGATTCGACGGCGTCGTAAATCGCGATCGCGGCGGTTTGCGTGCGGCCGGGAATGTCGCCCGCCACCATGAGCGTGGCCCCGAAATCGCCCATCGAGCGCGCGAAGGCGAGCGCGGTCGCCGCCGCGATCGGACGGCGGGCCAGCGGAATGCTGACCCGCCAGAACAGCCGCCATTCCGACGCC
Organism: Terriglobia bacterium; assembly: GCA_963718155.1. Classification (GTDB taxonomy): domain Bacteria; phylum Acidobacteriota; class Terriglobia; order Bryobacterales; family Bryobacteraceae; genus BOG-234. The sequence goes on from CAVQYP010000025.1 coordinate 8,589, forward strand.
CCGAGGCTGCGGGCGGCGCGTTCGAATGCCCGATCGACGTTTTCGAGCGCCGCGCGCGAGGATTTGACGAGCAGCGGAATGGCGTGCAGGGTGGAGGCGATCACGGCCGCGCGCCAGGTGAAGACAAGCGGCGAGCCGGTCACGGCTTCCCAGGCGCGGCCGATCCAGCTCGTGCGGCCGATCACGACGAGCAGGTAGTAACCGAGGACCGTCGGCGGCAGCGCCAGCGGCAAGGTGGTCAGCGCGTCGAGCAGATCTTTGCCGGCGAAATCCCGGTTGGCGAGCAGCCAGGCCAGCCAGATTCCGAGGATCAGCGAGATTGCGGTGGCGAAGGCCGCGACTTCGAGACTCAGCCAGAGCGGAAACCAGTCGATTGACATGCCTTGTCGAACGAGAAGCGGTTTTTCATTGTGCCACAAAGCCAGGCGGTAGAATTCAGTGTGACTCAATTGGAAATCAACAGTCGGTAAAGTGATGATGCTCGAAGAGGGCGATATCACGCTCGTCGAGGCCGACGCAATCGTCAATGCCGCGAATTCCCGGCTCTCGGGCGGCGCCGGCGTGGATGGGGCGATTCATCGCGCCGCCGGATCCAGCGTCATGACCGAACTCGATGGCATTCGCGCCAAGATGGGAAAATGCGCACCCGGCGAGGCGGTCGTGACCAAAGCGGGACGGCTGAAGGCGCAATTCATCTTTCACGCCGTCGGACCCGTTTACCGGGGCGGGGAAGAGGGCGAGGCCGACGAACTGGCGTCCTGCTACCGCGAGTGTCTGCAACTGGCGGCGGAACGCGATCTCAAGAGCATTGCCTTTCCGGCGATCAGCACTGGCGTTTACGGCTATCCGATGGACGAGGCGGCGGAGATCGCGGTGCGTGAGATCCGCAGTTTTCTCGATCAGCCGAGTTCGGTCGAAGAAGTGCGCGTGGTGCTTTTCGGGGAAGAGTCTCTGCGTACGTTCAAGCACGCGCTGAAGCAATAGGCTATTCGCTTGATCGAATTCACCGCGCCCGAATCTCACTGCGCCCGACAGCAGTATTATCGGCGTGATCAAGACGGGAGAACCTTGCCCTGGGGCCGGGCGATCCGATGCCGGAGCACCGGGCAACTTCATCCTCGATCACGCGCTTTCCACCGCCGACGCGATTACGAAAGCGAGGTCGATCTCGCGTATTCTCGAATTGCGCCGCGCGGGTGCGACGTTTGCGCTGATCTCGCACGACGAGCCGCTGCTCGAAAGCTGCGCGGACGAAATCTGGTGGGTGCGCGGCGGCGAGTTAGTCGCGCGCGGCGATCCGTCGGAAGTGCTGGCGGAATACCGGCGGTATGTGGCTGCGGAAGGCGCGCGCGGGCCAGGAGTCGCGACCGTCGCTCCCACGATGCGTACGGGCGATGGCCGCGCCGTGCTCGAAAGGATGGATCTGATGGGCGAGACCGGCGAGCCTTCGACGGTTTTTCGAAGCGAGGAAACGGTCGCGATCCGGGTTGTGGTACGGTTTGCGAGCCGCGTGGAAGATCCGGTGATCGGCATCATGATTCGCACGCGGATCGGGTTGAATGTTTACGGCACGAATACTGAGCTGGAAAAAGTGAAGCTCGGACCGGTGCAAGCCGGGCGCAGCCGTGCGGATGACGTATCGCTTTACGTGTGACCTTTGCCCGGGCGATTACACGGTGACGGCGGCGTCGCACGATCCGGATGGCGTCTGGCACGACTGGCTGGAGGATGCGGTGGCGTTCACGGTTTCCGATTCGCGATATACCGCCGGGGTGGCGAACCTGCGGGCTCAGGTCGAAGTGCGAACTTGATCAACTACGGCCAGTCGGCTAAAACGTAGCTCATTACGGCCATTGCCGCGACGCAGCGCCGGAAGTCGTCGGGCACGATCTTGTCGAAGGTATCGGCCTCGGTGTGGTGGTAATCCCAGTAGTGCGTCATCACGGTGCGGAGCCCGAACCCGGGGATGTGATCGGCCATGAGAGGCTCGATGTCGGCTTCGCCCTGGCCCGGTGATGATTCGGGAAGCGCCGATCCGCTTCAGCAACTCGGCGATGGCGATGGCCTGCATGTGCATGCTGCCGGGAGCGCGGCGAGATCGAAACCGATCGGTTTCTCGGCGCCCCCATCCATTTCGATCGCGGCGATGTGTTTCCTGAGTTGCGGGCCGGCCCAGTCGCGGTAGGCCTGGCCGCCGCGGCTGCCGTTTTCCTCGTTGGTCCAGAAGACGACGCGGATGGTGCGGCGCGGCTGCAGGCCCAGTTTCTTCATCAGGGCTACGGCGGCGAGCGCGGCGATGACGCCGCCGCCATCGTCGTGCGCCCCCTGGCCGACGTCCCACGAATCGATATGGCCGCCGATGACGACGACCTCGTCGGGCTTTTCGCGCCCGGGGATTTCACCGATGACGTCCGCAGAATCGGCGTCGGGTTCCATGTGAGCTTCCATGGAAAGGTGAACGCGGACGCGCTGCCCGGACTGGGTGAGGTGGTGGATCCAGATAGCGTCTTCGACCGAAACGGCGGCTGACGGGATTTTGGGGTCAGACGCCGAATAGTCCATCGCGCCGGTGTGCGGATCGCGCAGGCTGCGCGGCGTTACCGAACGGACGAGCGCGGCGACGGCTCCGAGCCGCGCGGCGCGCGATGCGCCGTTGGTGCGGTATGCGACCGTTTCGTCGTATGTGGTGAAGGGCGCATCGTAGAGAACGATCTTGCCTTCGACGCCGCGCCGGCCGAGCTTTTCGAGCTCGTCGAAGGTAGACACCGCTACCACATCTGCGGTGATGCCGTCGGGCGGCGTGGCGACGCTGCCACCCAAACCCAGCATGAAAAGAGGTCTTCGCAACGGCTCAAGCATTTCGGCCGATTCGCGGCCTCGAACCCAGTGCGGAACCTTGACCGGAATCATGCGGACGTTCGAAAGACCGGCCTTCTTCATTTCGCCGACAGACCATGCGATCGCCTGATTCAGCGCGGGCGTTCCGCTCAGACGGTTGCCGATGCGGTAACAGAGATATTCGAGGCGGGCCAAACCTTCTTTATCGGCGAGCGCAGCGTCGATCAGTTTGTCGGCAGTTTCCCGATACTGCGATGCGGTTGTGGCGAATGCAAAGGAGGGAACGGCGACAAGCAAGAAAACGTAGAACCTCACTCAGTTATATTCTCATCGGCGGTGGAGGGTTTCGAGTTCTTCGAGGGTGCGCGGCCAGTCTGAGCCCAGAAGACGCGAAAGTCCACGGTCCGCAAGGACTTTGCCTCCGGTCTGGCAGTGTGCGCAATAGTTCGTTTCGTTGTCCGCATAGCGAATGCGGAGCACTTTGTTGCCGCATCTGGGACAAGGCTGGCCGTAGCGACCGTGCACGGCCATGTCTTTGCGAAAGGCGGTGACTTTCTCGGGAAAACCGCCGCGGCTTTCGGATCGCAGTTGTTCAATCCACTTATTCAGGGTGGTTTGGGTGGCCTCGAAAAGTCGAACCCATTCGTCGGGTTTGAGCTTCTGCGTTTGCGCGAGCGGCGAGAGCTGCGCGGCGTGGAGGATTTCGTCTGAGTAGGCGTTGCCGATGCCGCTGAGGACTCGCGGGTCGGTCAGGGCTCGCTTCAGGGTGTGATTTTCGGCGGATAAGGCGCCGCGGAATGTTTCGAGGTCTGCGGTAAGGACGTCGATCCCTCCCGGGTCGAGGGCGTAGAGACCCTCGTCGCCGGCAACTACATGCAGGGAGGCCCGGCGTTTCGCGCCGGCTTCGGTGAGCGTGAGAGAGCCATCGGAAAAATCGAACGCGGCGAGATTCTGACGGCCGCCGAGTTTGACGCCGGGCGGCCGCCAGTGGAGGCGTCCGGCGATCATCAGGTGAAGCACGAGCCACAGATCGTCCGTCAGACCGATCGCGATGCGCTTGCCGACGCGCCGCAGTCCGGTCACGGTGCGGCCTTCGGCGGCCGGCTACGGGAGGGTCGACGGTGCGAAGCAAAAACGGACTGTTGATGCGAACGCGCTCCAGAGTTTGTCCGACGATTCGCGGCTCGAGGGCGCTGATATATGCGGCGACGTCCGGTAACTCGGGCATTTCTTAAGTATTGATAACATTACCTGGTGTCATTACTTAAATCTGCGCTGCAGGCTCCTGTCGGCGAATTCAATTTGACGCGGCTCGAACGCGTGATTTACGGGCCCGGTAAGGTGGCCGCGTTGAAAGAAGAGATGGAACGGCGAGGCCTGAAACGCGCCATCGTGGTGACGACGCTGGGCGGATTCCCAATTCTCGACGAAGTGACGGGAGCGCTGGGCGCGGCGTGCGCTTCGGTTTATACGGGCGTGATGCAGCATGTGCCCCGGAGCACCGTCGACGAGCTTCAGAAAGAGATCGAGCGCGTGGACGCGGATTCGCTCGTGAGCTTCGGGGGCGGCAGCCCGATCGATACCAGCAAGGTGGCGATTTATGGGGCGCTGGCGAAACGCGAGCTGGTGCATATTGCGATTCCGACGACTCTCTCGGCGGCCGAATACACCCATGCCGGCGGCGTTACGGACGAAACCACGAAGGTCAAGGGCGGAGTGTGGGATCCGCGGGTGCTGCCGAGGACGGTGATCAACGATCCCCGGCTGGCGCTCGCTACGCCGGACTGGCTCTGGGTTACGACCGGTATGCGCGCGCTGGATCACGCGATCGAGTGCGCCTATGCGATCCGGCACCAGCCGATCAGCGATGTGCTGGCCGCGAAATCGATCTCGTTATTGAAGAAGCATCTTCCGGCATCGATCAAGACCGAGGGCGAGGAGCGTGTGGCGCATCGCGGTCATTGCCAGTTCGCAGCGTGGTATTCGATTTATGGCGCGATCAATACGCGGTTCGGACTTTCGCATCTGCTGGGGCATCAGATCGGCCCGCGCTGGAATGTGCCTCATGGCGTGACGTCGTGCATCACGCTGCCGAACGCGATGCGGTTTATGGCTGATGTTGCGCCGGAGCGGTTCGGACCCGTGGCCGAGGGTTTCGGGATTGCGTTCGAGCCGGAAAATCCGAAGCCGGCGGCGCTGGCTTGCGCGGATAGCACGGAGGATTTCATCGCGCAGTTCGATGTTCCGAAAACGCTGAAGGACGCGGGTGTGCCACACGATGAGATCGGGCTGATTGTGGGACCGATCGCGCACGAGCTGGCCCATATGGGTGTGGTCGACCGGCCGGTAAGCGAGGCCGAGGTTCTGGCGTTGCTGGAATCGTGTTATTGAAGAGTGCGTTATGGGCCGGGACGATCGGTCCGGCGCTGTTTCTTTTGACATTCACGCTGGAAGGCTGGCTTCGCCCCGGCTATCAAGCGCGCTCGATGTTTGTGAGCGAACTGGCGCTTGGTCCACGTGGCTGGATTCAATCGATTAACTTCGTCATTTTCGGCGTATTGTTCCTTGTGTTCACCCGCGGCGTTTTCAGGAAATTTAACAGCGGAAAGGCTTCGCGCGCAGGCCCGGTGCTTCTCGCGATCATCGGAGTCAGCTTTCTGGTCTCGGGCTTTTTCACCATGGACCCGGTGGCGACGCCCCCCGATCGAATGACCTGGCATGGGACGCTTCACGGGCTCTTTGGAGCGTTGGTGTTTTCGCTCTCGCCGATCAGCTGCTTCGTGTTCCTTCGGCGTTTTCGTGTCGATCCCCAATGGCGATGGCTCCAACGCTGGACAGTTATCGCGGGGACGATGATTGTGGCGTCGGTGGTAGTCATGGCCGCCGGACTCACCAAGGCGCCGGCGGCGCCGAATGCCTTCAATGCCTGGAACGGCGCATTTCAGAGGGCCGCACTAATCCCTTACCTGTTGTGGACGTTCGCTTTCGCTTACGGTCTGCAGCGTTCGTTAAGAACACCGGCGGCTGCGACCACCGGTGTTCGAGAATACCGGCGGCTCCGACCGCCGGCGCTACCGTCAAAATTTGGGGCGCCCCAACTGAGACCGCGTGGTAACCGGCAGCGGCCATCGGCCCATTGTTTCGACGTTATGCCACACGGAGCCTCGAGGAATCGCGTGGGTTAGTGCCCCCGTACGCCAATGGGTGCGACGAGGTTCTTTCGATTTGCAAGGTAGCATGCGTTTTTGGGGACGCGTGCAGCGGAACGGGGCTCCCGCTGCAAGTGATTGAATCTGAACGACAGAAAAATGCAATTTTTTTTCGATCCGTTGTGAACGGCATCCGCTCACGCCGCAGATTTGCCTCAGCGGCCCGAATTGTACCATCAAATTAGCTTCCATGAGTACTGCAACAGTCTCTCCGGCGGTAGCCGGCCGGTCGAGTCGCGCACTGCGATTTTTTGAGGCCACCATTGTCAAAAAGGCCGTGATGGCCGTGACGGGGTTTATCCTTTTTGTTTTTGTTACGGGACATCTGCTCGGCAATCTGCAAGTTTTTCTCGGGCCTGATCGCCTGAATAACTACGCGGCGTTTCTGAAAGGCAATCTGGAGTTGCTGTGGGGGACGCGCATCGTGCTGCTGATTGCGGTGACGGCCCACATTATCGCGACTATCCAGCTGGCGACCTTGAAGAATAAGGCTCGTCCGGTGAGTTACACAAAGAAGAAGAATTCGCATTCCAGCTTTGCTTCCCGAAGTATGTATGTCACCGGGCCGATGATCGCGGCCTTTGTGATTTATCACCTGCTGCACTTTACGGTGGGCGTGGTTCATCCGCAATTCTCTGACACGGACGTTTACTCGAACGTGGTTTACGGGTTTCAGCAGTGGCCGGTTGCGCTCACGTATATCGTCGCGATGGGGCTGCTGTGCCTGCATCTGAATCACGGGATTTACAGCATGTTCCAGACGCTGGGGCTCTCGCATCCGCATTACACGCCGCGTATCAAAGTGGCGGCACGCGTTATCGGGATTTTGTACTTCATCGGCTTCGCGTCGATTCCCGTCGCCGTGCTGCTGGGCGCCCTCACCACGAACGCGCCGGCGCAGCTATAGGATCAGAATGAAACTTGATTCCAGGGTCCCATCGGGACCGATTGAACAGGCATGGGAAAAAGCCCGCTTTGAGATGAAGCTGGTGAATCCGGCGAACAAACGGAAGTTTAACGTGATTGTGGTCGGCTCGGGACTGGCCGGCGGATCGGCCGCCGCGTCGCTGGGCGAGCTCGGCTACAACGTGAAGTGCTTCTGCTTTCAGGACAGCCCGCGGCGCGCGCACTCGATCGCGGCGCAGGGCGGCATCAACGCCGCGAAGAACTACCAGAACGACGGCGACAGCATTTACCGGCTGTTCTACGACACGGTCAAGGGCGGCGACTTCCGCTCGCGCGAGGCGAACGTCTACCGGCTGGCGCAGATCAGCGTCAACATCATCGACCAGTGCGTGGCGCAGGGTGTGCCGTTCGCGCGCGAGTATGGCGGCCTGCTGGCCAACCGCTCGTTCGGCGGGGCGCAGGTTTCGCGTACGTTCTACGCGCGCGGACAGACGGGCCAGCAACTGCTGCTGGGCGCTTATCAGGCGCTCGAGGCGCAGGTGGATGCGGGGCGCGTCGAGATGCTGCCGCGGACCGAGATGCTCGATCTGGTGGTCATCGACGGCCAGGCGCGCGGCATCGTCACGCGCAACCTGATCACGGGAAAGCTCGAAACGCACGTGGCCGACGCCGTGGTTCTGGCGACCGGCGGCTACGGGAATGTCTTTTACCTTTCGACCAACGCGAAGGGCTCGAACTGCACCGCGATCTGGCGCGCTTACAAGCGCGGCGCGGCGTTCGCGAATCCCTGTTTCACGCAGATCCATCCGACGTGCATTCCGGTCTCGGGCGATTATCAGTCGAAGCTGACGCTGATGTCGGAATCGCTGCGAAACGACGGGCGCATCTGGGTTCCTGTGAAGACCGGCGACAAGCGAGCTCCGAGTCAGATTCCGGAGAGCCGAGCGCGATTACTATCTGGAGCGGCGTTATCCGAGCTTCGGCAATCTGGTGCCGCGCGACGTGGCTTCGCGCGCCGCGAAGGCGGTCTGCGACGAAGGGCGCGGCGTGGGTGAGAGCGGGCTGGGCGTTTACCTCGATTTCGGCGACTCGATCAAGCGGCTGGGCGGCAAGACTATCGAGGAGCGCTACGGCAATCTGTTCGAGATGTATGAGCGCATCACGGGCGAAAACCCGTACAACACGCCGATGCGCATCTACCCGGCGATCCATTACACGATGGGCGGATTGTGGGTGGATTATCAGCTGATGAGCACGATCCCGGGTCTGTTTGTGCTCGGCGAGGCGAATTTCTCGGATCACGGGGCGAACCGCCTGGGCGCCAGCGCGTTGATGCAGGGGCTTTCGGACGGCTACTTCGTGATTCCTTACACGATCGGGAATTATCTGGCGTCGACGAAGCTGGATAAAGTGGACGCGAACGCGCCCGAGTTTCGGGCGGCGACCGCCGAAGTGGAAGACCGGGTGAAGCGGCTGCTTTCGATCAAAGGGACACGAACGGTGTCTTCGTTCCACCGCGAACTGGGCAAGATCATCTGGGATTACTGTGGGATGTCGCGTAATGCGGAGGGGCTGCGGATCGCGATCGACAAGGTTCGGGAGTTGCGCGAGGAGTTCTGGCGCAATGTGAATGTGCCGGGATCGGAAGGCGATCTGAATCAGCAACTCGAGTCGGCCGGGCGAGTCGCTGACTTCTTCGAATTGGGCGAGCTGATGTGCATCGACGCGCTGCACCGCAATGAGAGCTGCGGCGGGCATTTCCGCGAAGAGTATCAGACGGAGGACGGTGAAGCGTTGCGCGACGACGAGCATTTCCAGTATGCGGCGGCGTGGGAGTACACGGACGTGGGGCCGGCGCTGAACAAGGAGCCGCTCGAGTTCGAGTACGTGCATCCGGCGCAACGGAGTTACAAGTGAACCTTACACTGCACGTCTGGCGTCAGAAGGGCGGATCGAAGGAAGGGCGCATGGAGCGGTATGACGCGAAGGACGTCAGCGCCGACATGTCGTTTCTCGAGATGCTCGATGTGGTGAACGAAGAGCTGATCGGGGAAGGGAAGGAGCCGATCGCGTTTGAGCACGATTGCCGGGAGGGTATCTGCGGGTCGTGCGGTTTCATGATCAATGGAATCGCGCACGGGCCGGAGCGCGGGACCACCGTTTGCCAGCTTCACATGCGCCATTTCAAGGATGGCGACGAGTTATATCTGGAGCCGTGGCGCGCGCGGGCGTTTCCGGTGATCAAGGACCTGGTGGTGGACCGGAGCGCGTTCGACCGTATTATCGCGTCGGGTGGATATATCAGCGCGCGCACCGGCGGCGCGCCGGACGGCAATACGCTGCCGGTGCCGAAGACGGATTCGGACCGGGCGATGGACGCGGCGGCTTGCATCGGATGCGGGGCGTGCGTGGCGGCTTGTCCGAATGCTTCGGCGGCTTTGTTTACGGGCGCGAAGATTTCGCATCTTGGGTTGCTGCCGCAGGGGCAGGCGGAGCGATCGCGCCGGGCGCTGCGGATGGTGGCGCAGTTCAATACGGAGTTGTTCGGAAGCTGTACGAATATCGGGGAGTGCGAGGCGGTTTGTCCGAAAGAGATCCGGCTGGATGTGATTGCGCGGATGAATCACGATTATCTTAAGGCTAAGTGGGAAGAGCGGAGTTGATCTGGGTTAAGTGAGCGCGGGTATCATCAACCATGAGGTAGGCCGAAGCTACGAGGTACGCCGGTCTTGAAATGCGATCGCGCTGTCCGGACGAGGCGACATATCTCGGCGGGACTGATTAAGTCGTCGCTGGTAAGTTTCCAGTGACCGGACTTCAAGCGGTACGGGCAAATCCGGCTACTCGGCTCTATTTCCGGATAGCGCTACAGACTGATCGGCGCAGTAGTCTCAACCGCGCAGTGGCCGTCGCGGCCACCGGCACCGGATCAGGAATCCATACCAGGGCGAACTATTGATGTGTCGGAGAACATGAACCGGAGCAGCTCCCAGCAATGGGTTGCTCCGAGAGCATTACAAGCGCCACGATAGAAATAACAAATCGCGGGTCCGGCACGGTCACCCCCGTCGGAGAAAATGGCGTTGTTCCCTCGATAAATTGGCTGCGCGGCGAGCGAAGACCGAAGTTCTTTCCGGCGAGTGAACCCCGTTTTGTCAACTGGTCCGGCTGGGGGATATGCACTTCGAAATGGAGCCGTTTGACGGACGAATGATTGAGGTTCCAGGGGTAATTGAGCGATGCGCGGGCCAGCCGATCAGGATGGAGAGGTAAAGACGACACGATCCCGTGCTGTGTATCAGGGCCGGTTGGATTAGATTTTCAATAACTGGCTGGTTGAGAAGATTTTAAGAATCCAGTTGCCGGTTCATCCATTGGTGACGGGGTGGACACGCGAGTGGAAACACCCTCGATCATGAGCAGGAGTGCGCCGAAGATCCGGTGGGCGATCCCGCTGGCGCTGTGTATTCCGCTCATGCTGGCGCTGCCCTCCTCGGGCAAAGCATATGGGGTTTTGACGCATCATCAGTTGATCGATCAGGCGTGGAACTCGGTCATCATACCGATTCTGTCCAGCCGTTTTCCTTCTCTCACTGCCGAACAACTGAGAGATGCACATGCCTATGCGTACGGCGGCTGCATCGTTCAGGATTTCGGGTATTATCCGTTTGCAAACGCGTTTTTCTCGGATCTGACGCATTATGTACGGACCGGGGATTTCGTGCAGGCGCTCTTTCAGCACGCCCATACGGCAAACGAGTTTGCCTTCGCGATCGGCGCGTTGTCGCACTATGTGGGCGACAGTATCGGGCATTCCCAGGCAACCAATCCGTCGGTTGCGATGACATTCCCGAAACTCGCCGCCAAATACGGCTCCTCGGTGAACTATGCGGAGGGAAAGCACGAGCATGCCGAGGTGGAGTGGGCATTTGACGCGGACCAGGCGGCCAAGCTGCGACTGGCTCCGGCGGCCTATGTAGAGGCCATCGGCCTGAAAGTGCCGCGCGAGCAACTCGCCGCCGCGTTTTATGAGACCTACGGAATTCCGCTTGGGGAAATCGTTAGCGGACCGCTTCCCGCCATGAAAACGTTTCGGTTCGGAGGACGGACCTTCGTGCCCAATTTCACCTATGCCGAAGCGGTGCTGCATAGAGGAGGGTTCCCTGCCGATACACCAGGTACGGAACTCGAACAGTATGAACACCAGATCGGGCAGCTCCCGAAGGAAGAAGGCTGGGACCATTACCGCAGAAAGCCCGGTTTCAGCACTCACATGTTGTCCGGACTGATCGTGATTACGCCGAAATTCGGGACGCTTAAGATGCTCGCGATCAAGGGTCCGACGGAGGAGACGGAGCGGGCGTATATCGCGAGCGTAAATGTCTCCACCGCGGCGCTGGCCGTTTACCTGCAGCGATTGATGGGACAGCAGACCGATCTGGGTCTGGTGGATCGCGATCTGGACACGGGAAAACCGGTGGTTCCCGGCGGGTACTCGCTGACGGACAGGACGTATGCCCAGCTACTCGCCAGGATCACGAAGGTCCATGAGGAAGCCATTCCAGCCGGATTGAAGCGCGACATTGTCGCTTACTACGCCGATCCGACCGCGCCCATTTCAACGAAGAAAAAGCCGAAGGACTGGGCGGCTGTTCAGGCACAGCTGCAGGTACTCAGTGGTATGAAGACCATCTCCGAATAGATTCGGGCAACCTGCTTCTTCAGGATCTTCTACCGGATGTTGCCGTGATGCTCCTGGGTAACGTAATGCCCGGCGTCCCTGTCAACGCAAGGCGCCGCCTCTTCCAGCGCATCGGGTTGAAGGGTCAGGGTGCGCGACAGAGTCCATGGTTTCTGGAGAACTTCGGGGTCGTCCGCAGTCACCTGATACTGGATCGTATCGCCGACGCGCCGCAGACGTTCCGTGACGTGCAGCTTCCGGCTGTGGAATAGACCGTTGTCTTCAAGCCACGTTTCGTCGGTAAGCCGGGTCACATCCACAACCAGAGTGTCGCCTTCCCAATGACCCACGGAGTCGCCGTTATAAGTGGCGGCTGTTTCGGGATCGGTGCTGTGGGGGCGTCCATCGAGCGGTATTACTCGCCATTGGTTACCGGTGCTGTCGGCGTAGAGAAAGATGGCCTGTTTGGGGGTGTGGACGATCTGGTGCGGAGGTCCCAGGCGAGGGACGCCCGGGGGCATGCAGTGCAGCGCCGGATCTTCCTTCACCTGATTTTCGTTGAGTGATTTCACTTTGGCGACGAACTCGGGTCTGTACTCCGGTTTGGCGTCGGGCGCCGGAGCAGAGTAAAGCGCGGCCGTTTTCGGACTGAAAGCGCCGCCGACCACGAAACTGTCGCCGACCTTCTGAATGGTGCCGATGCCGAAGAAGTGGTGCCAAACGCCGTTGAGATCGGGGTGTCCGTCCGCCATGTGCGGCGTCGGCCGGGAGGCGGCGCCGGGATTCCGGGCGGCTTCCGCGCCGTAGTTGGTTTGCGCCGGGGCGCCTGTGGCTGAGGCCAGAATGAGCGCGGTGAGCGCGGTCCGCGTGAGTATTCGGTGGTTCGCAAGCTGGGTTGCCATGGTTTGTCCCCTACTTTTGCGTCTTCCTCAGACTGGGGTCGGCATCCTGGGGGGACATGCTGAAGACATGGCCGTCGGGATAACTCAACTTTGTCATGAACCCGTAGGCGGGCGTACCGTCTTTAGCGGGGTTCGCAGTGACGGTCACCTCCTGCTTGCTGCTCAGCATCACGTCCTTGCTCAGCCCGCTGCCTCGGAAGAACAGCGGAGGCAGTGATTGAAGCGCCCAGGTAGTGGTTTTTCCGGCGTCGTCCTTCACGTCGAGATAGACGAAGATGTGGGGGTTAACCCAATCGACTTTGGAGATGGTTCCCCGCAAGGTGATGGTTTTGCCCGAGTCGAATTCCGCGGAAAAAGAATGATGCGCAATGAGGGGCAACGCGCACGACAGCGCCGCGACCGCAGCCCATCGCAATCGATTTGTGGATCTCATGTGATCCTCCAGTTGATTCGAGAGTATATACCGCCGCGCCGCCGCGCACAATCGCTCTGCATGGCGCGAGGCGGGTGTGCGACATAGATAAGGATACGCATCGCATTTCGGCCTGTGCAGTCCGGGTAGCCCTATCGAGGAACGCCCGCGGCCGCTGGGGACCAGACGTGGAGCAGCATCTTCAGCAAGGGCTCAGGCATGGTCCCGAGCAATTCGCGGGATGCATCCTCCGGCGAAGTCTCTTCGAACACGGAACGAGCGGCCGATTACTCGACCGATTGCGGATACCTGCGCGAATTGAGTGAGGCATTCGGGGCCGCAGGAAAGTCCATCCGATCCCGAGGTCCGGTCAGCTCTCGATTTGTTCAGGCACGGGTCTGTTCGGATCGGGCTTCTGAAAGAAGGGGTGGGGCGCTTCAAGCGGAAGAAATATTGCGTCGATGGCCCCAAGATGGCGGGCGCTACCGGCTCGGAACTCTTTTCCCAGCCTCTACACGTCACGTCGGCAGAGCTTAACAGGAGGGTAAGACTAAGTTCCAAGGCTAAGTGCTAAAGCTTCAGCCACCGCTTATCCAAGAGCACCATTTCGACAGGTCACTCAACCCAAAGTACTACTGGCGCCCAGGCCCGGCGCGTGCTAAGGTTGGTCGGAAATGCGAATGGTGCGGGACTAAGTTCAGGGACGTAATGAGAACGAACGTTTCTCGGAACGTGCCATCCGCCAGGAGGATCAGGAATGTACGTAAGGGGAAGCCGACATAACCTTTCACTCTCAGCCGAACGCGCCCGAGTCGCGCACGTCGCTTTTCCCGCAACTCGCGTCCGCTTGCGTTTTGCAGGCCTTCTGCGATTGGCCTTCCTGGGCGGAATCATGCTCATAGCTCGTCCTGACGTGCTTGCGGCGGCAGACGAATCCACGCCGGGCTCTTCCGCGGCGGGCCTTTCAAGGGGCGTGATCAGCCTGAACTTTGTCGGGTCCGGAACGGCGATGGCCAGTTCGGAGAATGCGGGGGTGATCGCCAAGGCCAACTGGAACCAGGCTGCCGGCGCGACGAGCGGAGCTACGCCTCTAAGCCTTGTGGACGAGAACGGAATTCCGACGGGAGCGAAGGCGACCTGGATTGCGGACGATGTTTCCGCCGCTTCCCTGACAGATACGCCAGGCAACTTGCGCATGATGAATGGCTATCTGGATAACGCCAACGGCAACCCCAGTACTGTTATGTTTTCGGGCCTCGCCGCGGGGAAATACACCATCTATGTGTATACGAATTCGGGCTTTTTCAACTTTGTTTCAAGCACAAATACGTTTCAGATCGGCGGGCCGGGGATCACCGAAACCTCGATCGGTATCAACGGGGAGGAAGGAGGGGCTTTCTCTGGAACATTTGTGGAGGCGAACCGCTCATCGGGCAATTACGTGCTTTTCAAAGAGATTACCGTCTTTTCAGGCTTTACGCTGACGGCGACTCCGAGCGATACGTCCGGCTATCTTGTCAGCACCCCTGTCAACGGTATTCAGATTGTCCCAGTTGGAGCGGATCCCGATTTCTCGATGGCGGTTCTGCCTATGTCCGAGACGGTGACCCTGGGCGATACGACAGCGTACATCGTGAACGTGGAAGCGCTGAACGGATTTACCGGGGTGGTTCATCTGAGTTTGAGTCCGGACGGAGCGCCTGTGGGCGGTACGGAGTCGGTTTTCCCTTCTTCGGTGAAAGGTTCGGGCAGTGCGATCATCACCATCCACACGACGGCAAATTCGAACAGCGGAGGGGAGATACAGCCGATCAGCGGGACGAGCGGCGCTTTATCTCATGCGGTAGATTTCTCGACGACATATCTTGCGGCTCCGGATTTCGGGCTGATCGCGCAGGCTTATGACCAGAGCGTAACCGCAGGCGGATCGGCGACGTACGTATTGGAAATCGCAGGGGTGAGCGGGTTTACGGGCAACGTTAATCTTTCGGTGAGCGGACTGCCGGCCGGAGCTACTGCCTTATTCAGTCCAGTATCTTTATATTCTTCAGGCTTTTCAACACTGACCATTCGAACAACGGCCATGACGCCGACGGGAAGTTTCTCGCCGATAGTCACTGCCACAAGCGGCGTTCTGATGCACACAGCCGGTCTGTCTCTGGAGGTTGGATCCGGGCCGGACTTCTCCCTCTCAGCCGGTCCGAGTTCGCAGACCGTGACGGGCCCAACGGTGAAGTACCTCATCGGCGTGAGCGCATTAAGCGGCTTTACCGGGAGCGTGAGTCTCGCAGTGAGTGGATTACCAGCGAACGCCACAGCTTCCTTCAGTCCACCAACGCTGACCGGTTCAGCAATCTCGGTTCTGACTATTACGACGAACGGCGCGATCCCTTCCGGAGCGACGACGCTGACGATCAAGGGTACGAGCGGTGCTTTGTCGCATAGCGCCACTGTAACGCTGAGCTCGGGAACAGCGCCGGATTTCTCAATTTCCGTGGGGCCGCCGGAGGGGTACGCGTTTTTTGGGGGTGGAACTTATCCGATCCTGATCGAATCACTAAACGGATTCCGAGGGACCGTGAATCTTTCCGCCAGCGGATTGCCGGCGGGCGCCACAGTATTGTTCACACCCTCCTCGGTGACAGCTTTTCCGGGAGGATCCTCGGTCTCAATCTCCTTCTTCGCGCCGCCGGGCACGGCGGCGGGAACGGCGACGATTACGATCACGGGAACCAGCGGTTCCCTTACGCACAGCGTCCCGCTCACATTCGATACGTTTTCGGGTGTGAATTTCACGGTCGCCGCCGAGCAGAGTTCCCAATTGGTTACTGCCGGCTCCGAGGTGATCTTTCCCCTCTTTGTAGAGGGGTCGCCAAACCCAAGCAAATTTCTCGGGACCATAAACCTAAGTGTTACCGGTTTACCCGCAGGGGCCACCGCATCATTTGGCAACCCGGCCCTGGAGATAGACTTTGAGCCCCCTTATGCGGGTTCGAATCTTACAGTCATTACAACCGCGGAGACACCGCCGGGTGTTTCGACTTTAACCGTCACCGGTACGAGCGGCACGTTGTCGAGTTCGGCCATCCTCACTCTGACGGTCTTCCAACCGGGGACTCAGCCGGTAATCAGCGTCGACTTCGTGGGAAGCGGCACGCCCATGGGCGCTTCCGAGACCGCCGGGATTGTCGCCAGAGCGAACTGGAACGTCGCGGCCGGGAACGCGAGTTCGACGCCCCTGAATCTCGTGGACCAGAAGGGATCTGCCACGGGCGCAACCCTTAGCTGGACTTCCGATAATGTCTGGAGCTTGCCAATCGCGGATTCGCCCGGGAATTTCCGGATGATGAGCGGGTACCTCGATAATGGCGCAGGTAATCCCACAACGGTCACGGCGTCCGGAATCGGGCCAGGCATATACGACATCTACGTCTATACCGATGGGGACAACGTGTCTGTCGCGCGCACCGGAATCTATCAGCTCAGCCCCACGAACTCCTCTCTGTCAAGCGTCAGTGCGACGGATCCGGCTAATGCGAATTTTAACGGCACATTCATTCAGGCAAACAACGCGAACGGCAATTATGTCCTGTTCAGCGGCGTCGTGCTTGGACAGGGAACTCCTTTTGGACCGGTACCCCCACCCTCCGGCTTTACGCTGACAGCCACACCTGACGGGGACTCCCGCGCCCCTGTGAACGGGCTTCAGATCGCTTTGTCATCGGGTCCGGCGCCTGGCTTCTCCATCTCATCTGTGCAAAGTTCGGGGGCCGTAGCGGCGGGCGGAGCCGTGACTTATCCAATCAATATCGCTCCACTCAACGGATATACAGGGCCGGTGAATCTGAGCGCGTACCTGGCAATCGATCCAGAATTAGCTCCGATTCCACCAGGTGTTTCCACCTCGTTGAATCCCGCCACGGTGGCCAGTCTTCCGGGAACGTCCGTGCTGACGGTGACGACGACGGGCGCCACCCCAGTGGGAACCTCATCTGTGGTCATCGCGGGCGCGAATGGCGATTTAATGAGCACCGCATTGGTAGACCTGGTGGTTGAGCCCGCGGGCGGCACGGCCGTAACCAGCATCGATTTTGTTGGCAGCGGCACGGCGATGGCGAAATCGGAACCGGCGGGCGTTCTCATCAGAGAGAACTGGAATGACGCGGTGGGAGCGAAGAGAAACCTACCGCTGCAACTGGTGGATGAGAACGGATCCAGGTCGGGCGCAACCGTCACCTGGAGCGCGGACGATGTTCAGAATACGGCGATCGCGGATCTGGCCGGTAACTACAGAATGATGCGAGGGTATCTCGACACCGGTGTTGGCGATCCGACGACGGTGACTGTGTCGGGGCTGGCAGCGGGAACTTATTCGATCTATGTATATGCAGACGGCAATAACGGCGGTGCGGCAAATACGGCGACGTATCAGATCAGCGGACCGGGAATTACGACCTCCAGCGCTACTGCTACGGACGCGGCGAATACCGACTTCAGCGGGACGTTGATCCAGGCCGACAACGGCAGTGGAAATTACATTATGTTCAGCAACATTACCGTGACGTCCGGCTTCACGTTGACGGCAACGCCTGTCACGCCAGGCAGGAGCGCCCCGGTCAACGGCATCCAGATCGTTCACTGAAAGGCGTGGCGCGCATCTCCGCGATAAGCCCGACGGCGGCGATTTCCTTCACCATGAATCGCTCGTTTCAGCGTTGTGACGCGGCGTATTCTGGTTACCTGATGAGCACAGCGCATCCCGGGGTTGTCGCGCGGGTCAATTCGCCGCGTCAGGTTCTGTTCGCGAGCCTGATCGGCACGACGATCGAGTTTTTCGATTTCTACATCTACGCAACGGCCGCGGTGCTGGTTTTTCCGAGCCTCTTTTTTCCGAAGGCGGATCCGGCATCGGCAATGCTGGCTTCGCTTGCGACGTTCGGCATTGCGTTTCTCGCGCGCCCGGTGGGTTCGGCGCTCTTCGGTCATTTCGGCGACCGCATCGGTCGCAAGACCACGCTGGTGATCGCGCTGCTGACGATGGGCATATCGACGGTTGCGATCGGCGCGCTCCCGGGCTATGGCACGATCGGCATCGCGGCGCCGATCCTGCTCGCGCTGTGCCGCTTCGGCCAGGGGCTCGGGCTGGGCGGCGAGTGGGGCGGTGCCGTGCTGCTGGCGATCGAGAATGCGCCGCCGAAGAAGCGCGCCTGGTACGGGATGTTCCCGCAACTGGGCGCACCCATCGGGTTCTTCTTTTCCGGCGGCATTTTTCTCGTGATCTCGCGCTGGCTGACGGACCGGCAGTTTCTCGCGTTCGGCTGGCGGCTGCCTTTTCTGGCCAGCGCAGCTCTCGTGTTCGTGGGGCTGTATGTGCGGCTCACGATTACGGAGACGCCTGTGTTTCAGGAATCGCGCAGGCGGGGCGAGCAGCTCAAAATACCGATCGCGGGGGTTTTTCGCAACCATGCGAAGGCGTTGATTTCTGGCGTGATGTCGAGCCTCGCGACGTTCGTCTTGTTTTACCTGATGACCGTTTTCGCGCTCTCGTGGGGCACGACGGCGCTCGGTTTCAGTCGCGAGAAGTTTCTGCTGATGCAGTTGTTCGATGTGTCTTTCTTCGCTTTGTTCATCCCGGTCTCGGCGATTCTGGCGGAGCGCGGGCGGCGCAGGGTGATGCTCTGGATCACGGCAGGGATCGCGGCTTTCGGGCTGGTGATGGCGCCGATGTTCATGGCCGGGACGACGGGTGCGCTGCTGATGATGGCGCTCGGACTGTCATTGATGGGCCTCACCTACGGGCCGCTGGGCACGGTGATTTCGGAACTCTTTCCCACGGCCGTGCGGTATACGGGCAGCTCGCTGGCGTTCAGCCTGGCGGGGATACTCGGCGCGTCGCTCGCGCCTTATATCGCTACGTGGCTCGCCACGACGTGGGGCCTCGAGTGGGTGGGCTACTATCTCTCGGGCTCGGCAGTGCTTACGTTTCTCGGGCTGCTTTCGATCCGCGAGACGAAGGACGACGATCTGGCGTGCTGAGCCGGGGGTCCGTTGAATAACTCGGCTTTTTCGCGCCGGTCGCGAAGCTGGACCAAGGGGTCCAGCGTCGGACGAAGGCGTCCGCCCCACTTACGTTCCATCGGACATATAATGGCTGCCAATGTTGCGGATACGCGTGTTTGCTTTAACGCTTCTACTGACGGGAATTTCTCTGAAAGCGCAGCAGCCGGCTGCGGGCGGCGCCGGCCGCGGCCCGGGACGGGCGCCTACTGCGCCTCCGGGCATCAGCTGGGCTTCGCCGCCGCTGCCTGATGGGCCAATCGTTCTGGACACGGGCATCCAGCACCAGGTCCGGCTGACGGTGACGAAAGGACTGGTCCATCCGTTCAGTATGGCGTTTCTTCCGGATGGCGCGATTTTGGTTACGGAACGGCCGGGGCGGCTGCGCATCGTGCGGAATGGTGTGCTCGACCCCACGCCGGTCGCGGGCCTGCCAGAGATTCGTGCGCAGGGGCTGGGCGGTCTGATGGATCTCGCGTTGCATCCCCGCTTCGCCGAGAACAAGCTGATTTACTTCGTCTACCATAAGCCGGCGGCCACGGGGAACGCCCCGGTGGTCACGCTGGCGCGGGGGCGTTGGGACGGTAAGGCGCTGGTGGAGGTTCGCGATTTGTTTTCCGCGATTCCGAATGGCAGCGCATCGCGAATTATTTTCGGACGCGACGGGATGATTTACATGACGATCGGAGTGGGCGATCCGGAAGCGGCACGCGCGCAGGATCCGAACGACCTGGCAGGCAAGGTGCTTCGGCTGCGCGATGACGGGACTGTGCCGCCGGATAATCCGTTCGTCAATCGGCCGGGCGCACGGCCGGAGATCTATACCCTTGGTCACCGGAACGCGCTGGGTCTGGCGCTCCAGCCTGACACGGGGGCGATCTGGGAATGCGAGGACGGTCCGAATGGCGGAGACGAGGTTAACATTCTGCGGGCCGGGAAGAATTACGGATGGCCGGTAGTGAGCAACGGCCGGTTTTATCTGGGACCGCGGGTGAGCGTGGGCGATTACAAGGAAGGAATGGAGCCGCCGGTTGTTTACTGGGTGCCGGCGATCGCGGTTTCCGGCCTGACGTTTTACACAGGCGATAAATTTCCCCGGTGGAAAAACAATCTGTTCGTAGGCGGGATGCGGCAGGGCGAAGTGCCGCGGTCCGGCCAGCTGGAGCGCATCGACTTCAACGATAAGTGGGAAGAGCTTCACCGCGAGTCGATGTTCCACGAGCTGCAGAACCGGATTCGAGATGTGCGACAGGGTCCGGATGGATTGCTGTATGTGCTTACGGAGGAGAATGACGGCGCGCTGTTGAAGATGGAGCCGTGGGCTGCGCCCGGTGCGGGTCAATAGCTTATGTGTGCGCTCCGGGCGATTTTTGTGCTCTGCTGCGCTTCACTGCTGTTTGGCCAGGACAAGCCCGATCAAACGAAGCCAAAACTCGACCTGCACGGAGACCGCTTTCCGGGTCTCAAGTACGAAGAGCTGACGCCGGCGCAGAAGGTGATCGCCGACCGCGCGATCGCGGGGCGCGGAACGATCGGGATCTTCAACATCACGCTGCGCAGTCCGGAGCTGAGTGAGGCCACGCGGGGCATTATCAGCAGCCGCATTCCGCCGGTGATTTCCGCGCGGCAGAATGAGCTGGCCGTTCTTCTGACGGGCCGCTACTGGAACGCGCAGTATGAGTTTTCGGTGCATCATCGTGTCGCGGCGCGGGCGGGCATCAGCGAGGAGACGATTGCCGCGATTGTGCAGGGCAAGCGGCCGGCGGCGCTGCTGCCGGAAGAGGTTCCGGTTTACGATTTCGTGACCGAACTCCTGAACAACCGGCAGGTGAGCGATGCCACGTTCCGGACCACGAAGGAAAAGATGGGAGAGAAGGGCGTGGTCGATCTGATCGGGCTGGTGAGCTTCTATCAAATGGCTTCGCTCATGATGAATGTGGACCGCTATCCGCTGGATGAAGGCAGGAAACCCGAGCTGCCGGCGCTGGCAAGGGCGCTTCCGTCAACCATGCCGGATTTGGGCGGCGAGCGATTCAAGCCTCTTACCGCGGAGGAAATGACCCCGGCACAGAAGAACCTGATGGATCTGCTGGTCTCGGGAAAAATTGAAGGCGGCACGCGCGGACCCGTGAATATTTTGATGCGAAGTCCGGACATCGGCGAAGGTATTCTGCGCTTTGGCGCTTATGAGCGGTTCCATTCGCCGCTGCCGATGAAGCTCAATGAACTGGCGGCGCTGGTGACGATTCGCAATGCGGGCGCGCAGTTTCCGTGGTATGCGCATCACCGCGCGGGCGTGCAGGCCGGGTTGAGCGAGGCGATGGTCAGTGCGATTGCGGAAGCTAGAAAGCCCGCCGGATTGCAGGCGGACGAGCAGGCGGTCTATAACTTTACGGCCGAGGCGTTGCGGACGGGGCAGGTGAGCGACGCGACGTTCAACGCTGC
The DNA here is from genome assembly GCA_963718155.1 of Terriglobia bacterium. Lineage (GTDB taxonomy): Bacteria > Acidobacteriota > Terriglobia > Bryobacterales > Bryobacteraceae > BOG-234. The sequence continues at coordinate 30,039 of CAVQYP010000025.1, forward strand.
GAAGCAGCAGTTGGGGGAACGCGGGGTGGTCGAGGTGATGGGGGTGATCGGGTATTATCAGACCGTTTCGCTGCTCACGAACGTCGATCGCTATCCCCTGCCGGACGGGGGCGTGGCAGAGATCAGGCCGCTGGCAAATCCGATTCCGTAGTCAGGAGTCGACCCGTTCGGGCTCCCAGTCCTGTATGGGGTCGCGGTCGAAGCGGTCATCACGATTCTCCTGCTTTTCCTGTTCGATGCGTGCCTCGCGTTCTTTGCGTTCTTCGCGACCGTCGGGCATAATACCTCCTCTTTTCAGTCTACGTGAGGCATAACTTAATTGAATAGTTACTTTCCGGCGCAAAAATGCCAAATCCGACCGCACGGCCACTTGCTTACGCGCGTGGCTCGGTAGCCGTTGTTGATAGCACGAGATTTCATTCTGAGCCGCGACGGTAACGGAGCGGTCCGAGCCCGGAGAATCGAATTTTGCGCTGGAAAGTAGTTAGAGACTTCGGCTGCGACGCGGAAACGGGCTGTCGGATTGCCGGAGTTCCGGCAGCCCCGTGTAGTCCCGGACATCCTGACATTCCGGGCACTTTCGATCATGAATGTCGGACCCATTAGCACCATAAACATGGCCGCAATGGCTGCATCCGAGTTGGTAGATACTCTGGCCGTGATCCGTTCCGCAGATCGGTGTGTTTCTGATTACTACCTGGCCTCGCGCGCTTACGAACCCCACGGAGGTGGTGCCTTTTGATGTTGGCATGATTGCTCGTTAGTTTGGATAACCCATCGCACCTGCGCAGGACTTCGGCTCTTTTGTTGCCGGGTCCTGGGCCCGGCCCTATTTCGCCGCAATCTTATCGAAATAAGACTGGAAAAATGCCATCCGGTCTTCGCGCGGCGCCTGCGCGCCCTCCGGCGGATTTCCGAATATTATGGTCGCTTTCGACTTGTCATCGTAAGGTGTCCATTTCGCCAGGCCCTTGCCGTTGGGGTCGCCGGTCGTTGCGAAGTTCACCCAGTAGGACGACATTGTGTCAGCCACCTGACGGTCCTGGTCGGTCCACGGGCGGCTGTTGTCGAGGTGATTGAACACGTAGAGAATTTCCGATACATGTACGGCGCTCCCGTGCGGGCCTGGCCCGAACGCTCCACCGCCGCGCCCGGCCCGGCCAGGGACGAGCGGAGGCTGCTGAGTAAAGAAGTAAACATACGACTTCTTACCTTGTTTCGATTGGAGGCGCGCCCAGTTGCGCATCACAAACGCCACTTCATCGCGGCCGGAATAGAAGGCGGATTCTTTCGCCTCTTCATCGGTCGAGGCCGGGTAGACCTTCAGGAAGTTGTCGGCCAGATCGCCGAAGCGTTTGTGCGCCGAATCGATGAACGCCTGCGCGTTGGCCGGGTTGCCGCCAAAAGATTCATCGCGGTTTGATCCGGCGATCACCGGCACGTCAAGCTGTTTACCCGAGGCGAAGACCTTGCTCGGATCCTCGCGGATCAACCAGCCGTCCACCACGGGTCCGTCGCCACGGCCGGCCTTTTGAATGTCCGCGGCCGGCACAGCGCGGAGTTCCGCGAGCGACTTCGCGCCCACCGTCTGGGCGATCTTCTCACCCTTGGCCTCGGCTTCGGCGAGCGTGGGAAGGTGCGCGACAGTCACGGTAGACCATGCGCTGCTCTCACCGATCGCGCGCTCGAACAATCCTTTGGCCTGGGGGATTGTCATGAGGTTGGCAACCAGGCCTGCGCCGGCCGATTCGCCGAAGACCGTGACGCGCTTGGGATCTCCGCCGAAGCCCGCGATGTTCCTCTGCACCCACTGCAGCGCGGCGATCGAATCCATAACACCGAAGTTCGCTGCCCCGCGGCGGTCGGATTCCGTGGTCAGCCCGGGATACGAGAAGAAGCCGAACTCGCCCAGCCGGTAGTTGATGGTGACGATCACGGCGCCCTTTTTCGCCAGCGCCTCGCCGTCGTACATAGACTGCGAGCCGGAGCCTGTGTAGTAGCCTCCGCCGTAGATCCACACCATGACCGGACGCTTCTCGCCGGCTTTGGCGCCGGTCCAGACGTTGAGGTAGAGGCAATCCTCATTGCCGGTGTTGCCCTGCATGCAGACGGGGCTGAATGTATCCGCCTTGCGGATGCCTTCCCAGTGGGCAGCGACCTTCGGCGCGCGCCAGCGCTGATCGCCCGTGGGCGGCGCGGCATACGGGATCCCTTTGAATACCCGCACGTCGGGCGTTGCGGAGGCGATGCCGGAGACCATGCCGGTATCGAGCCGGACCGGGTCGTCGACCGCTGCGTATGCCGTACCCAGGGCGGCCAAACCGGCCGCCATCATCATCGTTCGTGTCATTCTCGTTCGGACCATGAAAATCCTCGCTCCGGCAAGTATATATGCGAATCGTAAAGCGCTGCGGAATGGCAACAACCGGACTACTGCGCCGGTTCGATTCTCAGCAGCGCACCCACTTCCTGATCTGTCAGGACGTAGATGTTTCCGTCGGGGCCCTGGCGGACGTCGCGCACGCGTTGATGGAGGTCATCCAGAAGCCGCTCGCGGCGGATGTCTTCAAATTTGTCGTTCAATACGACGCGTTCGAGATGGCCAAAACCACGGATTTCACCGTAGCGCGCGCTGCCCACGAACAGATTGTTCTTCCAGGCCGGAAACTTGTCGCCGGTATAGAACATGATTCCCGAAGGCCCAATGGAAGGCACCCAGACAATCTGCGGAATCTCCATCCCTTCTTTATAGGGAAGAATCCGGGAACCGTCATACTGACGTCCGAAGCTGATGACCGGCCAGCCGTAATTGGCGCCGGGTTTGATCAGGTTCACTTCATCGCCGCCATTCGGCCCGTGTTCGGCATTGAAGATCGTGCCTGACGGGTGGACGACAAGACCCAGGTGATCGCGATGGCCGAGGCTGTAAATCTCCGGACGATAGCCCTGCTTGCCGACAAACGGGTTGTCGCGCGGAATGGTGCCATCATCATTCAGCCGAAGAACCTTGCCGTAGGCGCTCGCGGGGTCCTGCGCCTTCTGGACATCGCCCGCGGCAGGCGTGGTCATCAGGATCGTGCCGTCGAGAGCGAAGGCAAGTCGGGAACCGCCGATATTCGTGCCTTGCTCCGTCGCGTAGAGTTCCTGCACGTCGGTGAGCGATTTTCCCTCAAGCCTGGTTCGAGCGAGAACGGTCGCGGATTGATTCCCCTCACCAGGCTTGCTGAACGCGAAATAGATCCAGTGATTCTCGGCGTATTTGGGATGAAGGACAAAATCGTAGAGGCCGGCGTTCGCGCGGGCATTGACCTTAGGGACTCCGCCGAGGGGCTGGGAATCCAGCACGCCATCTCGAACGATGCGAAGCGTTCCCTTGCGCTCGCTCACAAGAATGTCGCCCCCGGGGAGAAACGCCATGCCGAAAGGCTGGCTGAGAGCCTTCGTCAGAACGGTGACCTTGATCTTGTGCTGCTCCGCGGTATCGAAAACGAATGGACCGTCACCGAGCGGACTGCGTGGCAGGTCGATCACATTGGCCTGGCCGAAGAGGGCGGCGGCGAACAGGGCAGCGCCGGCGAGTGTGCGTAGCATCTCTCTACTATAAGTGCAGTTTCCGGTGAAGGAATGGGCATTTCGGAAGACGAGCGAGATTCGTCCGAACTCGCGGCGCGGAACGAGGCGTTACGATTGCAAAGAGTGACGCCTCCGGGATGAAGCTGGGAATCGATTTTGGCACCACGCGTATCGTGGCCGCCGCGGTAGACCGCGGAAACTATCCATTGGTGAGTTTCGAATCGCCGGACGGGCAGACGCGGGAGTGGTTTCCGCCGCTGGTGGCGATGCGCGGCAATGAACGCCGCTTCGGCTGGAGCGCATGGGCTGTGCGGGGCGATCGCGAATGGACGGTGTTGCGTTCGCTCAAACGGCTTCTCAGAGGCGCCGCCCCCACGACTCGACTGGATTTCGGCGGCCGGGCGCTGCCGCTGATGGAACTCGCGACAGAGCTGCTGACGGCGTTTCACCAGCAGCTGCGCGAGGCTTCCACGCTGTCGGCGCATCGCGGCGAGCCGATCGAGGTCATGATCGGCGTGCCGGCCAATGCCAACAGCAACCAGCGATTTCTGACGGCGGAAGCGTTTCGCGTTGCCGGCTTTCAGGTTTTGGGCATGCTCAACGAGCCCTCGGCGGCAAGCATGGAGTACGGCCATCGTGAGCAGGCCCACCGCAAGGGCCATCCGCGCCGGTCGCTGCTTGTCTATGACCTCGGCGGCGGCACGTTCGACGCGTCGCTGGTCGAGATGGAAGAGGACACCCATACGGTGGTGGCCAGCGCCGGCCTCCCGGATCTTGGCGGCGACGACTTCGACGAAATTCTGGCTGATCTGGCATTGGAAACCGCCGGTCGCGCCGAACGAACGCGAATCTCTGTCCGATGCCGAGTCGTTCCGGCTGCTGGAGGAGTGCCGCGAGCGCAAGGAATCGTTGAATCCCAATACGCGGCGCATCGTGGTGGACCTCGACCACGTGTCGCGATGGCTGGGGCGAGGTTTCGATCGCCGTCGGGCCCTATTATGATCTTTGCCGGCCGCTGGTGGAACGTACGGTGTCCGCGGTGGAGGAGATGCTCTCGGCACATCCCGATCGGCCGATCGAGACTCTCTATGTGACGGGCGGCGGCTCCGAACTTCCCGCCGTGGCGCGCGTGCTCAAGGAGACGTTCGGGAGGTCCGTGCGGCGGTCCGCCTACATGCGTGCGGCCACTGCTATTGGGCTTGCTATCAGCGCGGATGCCCGCTCCGGCTACAAGCTGCGCGACCGGTTCGCACGTCACTTCGGGGTGTGGCGAGAGGCCGATCACGGCCGGCGACGTCGTGTTCGATCTGCTCTTCCCCCGCGGTCTGGAGTTGCCGCGGCACGGCGCGCCCACCGCTGCGGGCGGTTCGCTCGTATAAGCCATTCCACAATGTCGGCCACTTCCGCTACGTGGAGGCGGCGCGAATCGGCGAGGATGGCCAACCGTCGGGCGACCTTACTTTGTGGGATGACATCCGATTTCCCTTCGATCCTGCTTTGCGGGAAACGTCCGATCTGGCGCTGGTCGACGTAATTCGCAAAGGCGAGTGCCCTTACTCGGAAGTAGAAGAGGAATATTCGTGCGATGCCAGCGGCATCGTGAAAGTGACGATCTGGAATCGCGTGGACGGGTACCGTCGCGCTTATACGCTCGGCCGCTGGTCGAACCCGGCTGCTGGAACCGCGGAGGTGGTCACCTTGAAGCACCGATGGGGACAGCGCCGCCGGTAATGCCGGTTGCGTGCAAGATGGAATCACGACCGCGAGGCTGGAAGGCGCATCGATCACCGATGGCGATGAGACGATATAACAACGCTGCAATGAGGAAAAGGCATTCTCATGCGTGATCGCCAGGCCTGGAACGCGGACGTCGTGCAGAACCGGACTCACGAGCTGCAGACACGTCCCGGCGCTCTGCTTTCCATTCTTCACTCACGTCAGGAAGAGTTCGGCTGCATAGACGAAGGCGCCGTTCCGCTGATCGCACGCGCTCTCGACATTTCTCAGGCCGAGGTGAAGCGGGCGATCGGTCTCTATCCCGGTTTGCAGCGCTCCACTCCGGCACGGCATGTATTAAAGGTCTGCCGCGCGGAATTTTGCCAGTCGAAGGGTTCCGACTCATTGATCGATCACATTCAAAACCGTCTCGGAGTCCCGCTCGGTGGAACCACGAAAGACGGCCGAATCACCCTCGAACAGATCTTCTGTCTGGGAATGTGCGGCTCGTCTCCCGCGCTGATGCTTGACGACAGGCCTTACGCCCGAGTGTCACCCGAGATTGCCGATTCGCTGATCGACAACGCGCTGAAGGCGATGTGAAGATTTTCGTCCCACACCGGAACAACCGCAGCTAAAAGGTCTCTCCGACCAGTTCTTCGCTTTTCTTCCAGAGCGCCTCGGCGGCGTGCGGATCGAGCGCGTAGCCCCGAACTCCTTCGTTCATGACACCGATGGCTGGGTCGTCCGTCACTACACTTCCCACGTGGCAATTCTCGCAATAACGGCCGCCGACTTCCTCCGCAGGGGCCACTACTCCGGCCCAAACCGAGGTCGCGGCTCCCTGAGGGATGGTCTTCCACTGGAAGGGGGGCTTCCCCTCTTCCGCGGCCTGCCGATTGATCTGGTCAATCAGTGCCTGCAAGGCGCTTGCGTCCATATGGCGGCCCAGTTCGGTCTGGATGCCGCCCGGATGCACGGCTGCGGCGCGTATGCTGCGGTCCCGATGCCGCCGGTCGAACGCGACGGCGAAGAGGATGTTCGCCGTCTTTGATCGCCCATAGGCCGCGAAGGGATCGTACGGCGTCTTCTCGAAGTTCGGATCGTCGAGGTCGACGTTCGCGAAGCGATGACCCGCCGAGGAGAGGTTGATCAGCCGGCCTCCGTAGCGGATCAGCGGCGCGACCCGATTCACGAACACAAAGTGGCCCAGGTGGTTCGTGCCGAACTGCGTTTCGAAGCCGTCCGTAGTGTGGCCGAACGGCGTGGCCATCACTCCCGCGTTTGCGATCACGACGTCGAAGAAGTTCCCCTGCGCCAGAAGCGCGTCAGCGCAGGCGCGAACGCTTTTCAGGCTGGCAAGATCGAGCTCGATGAGATCAAGGCTTCCCTTGTGGGCTGCAGCGTCCTTCCGCACTTGAGCGGTCGCCGCTTCGGCTTTTGCCAGATCGCGCGCGGCGCCCACTACGTCGGCGCCATGAGCCGCGAGAGCTCGGGCTGTTTCTACGCCGAGACCAGCTGAGACGCCGGTCACCAGAACGCGTTTGCCCTGCAGATTTACACCGGACAGGACATCGTCTGTTGTTGAAGTCGCATCAAATACTTTCACCATTGTTTTCCTCCCGATTGACAACCGCCTCGAGGACGGCTTAAAACGGAGAGTGTCTCCGCAATTGCTTCGATAAACGGAGGATGTCTCCGGATTCAGCTTTTTCTAAATGACAGCTTCTCGTAAACCCCGGGCTGATGCGCAGCGCAATCGCGAGCGAATTCTGGAGATTGCCAAAGAGGCCTTCTCGCGCTCCGGCGTTAACGTCAGTCTGGATGAGATCGCGAAGGATGCGGGTGTGGGCGCGGGAACTCTGTACCGCCACTTTCCCACACGAGGGGCCCTGCTGGAGGCGGTTTATCGAAGTGAGGTGGAGAAGCTTGCGGCTGCCGAACGGAAGTTCGCCGAGACGATGGCGCCACTTGACGCGCTACGGGCGTGGATGCTGCTGTTTGTCGATTACATCGCGGCTAAACAGATTATCGCTCCCGCTCTCAATACGCTTGTCGGAGGGCCTTCAAAGGTTTACGAATCTACGGTTGAGCAGATCAAGAAGGCGATTGAGGCTCTGGTGACTCGTGCCATCGAGAGCGGGGATATTCGGGCGGATCTGGAGCCGTTCGACCTGCTGCGGGCTCTGGTGGGTGTGTCTTACGTGGCGTCTTCGCCGGACTGGCCGCAGAGCGCGAAAAGGCTGGTGCAGATTCTGATTGCCGGATCACGGCCGGAGTAAAGCGACCGGTCGATCTCCTGGATGGAAATGCCGGCATACCTGTTCCTTCTGTTTACGGCTCCGAGCGGCGCTCTCCGCGCTTTGAGGCGTGAGCGGTCGAGGAGATCTCGCGCGGAAGGCGGAGGTGTGTATCCGACCACGGTGTATCCGACCATGGTGTATCCGACCATGGTTGCGCCGCGAGCCGAAACGCAATATCCGTGTGTGGCTTCCGGATGGATCGGGGGATCTCGGCAATGGGCACAACAAACGCGCATGGTCCCGCGGAGTTGCCGGAGGCTCTGACGCGGCTGTGGCGCGATAATGATCCCGCGAAGAAGTCGCAGGACTTTGCGCAGGAACCGAGGGGAAAGGATCAGCCGGTCTGGCGGATCGTCCAGTTCAATCGGAAGTAAAATCGCTTTGAAGCTCATTCCAGGCGCCGTACGCCCGTGTTTATGCGCTTCGTTTTCAGATAGTAATTGTGAGAAAAATCGACAATGATTCTGTTTCTGACGATGGCGCTTGGATTACTGTCAACCGGCGTCGCGAGCGCTCAAACTTTCCGGACGTTGAGCCGCTTCGCTAGTGGACCGTTCCCGTCGCCCGCGTCTGTTATGCCCAAATCAGAACTCGCCCAGATGGACTGCGATCGAGACCGAGGGGCAGTCTATGGACTATAAGCTGTACAATGCGCCAAATGGCGCAACAAGTGGAAGAACTTGCGCCGGAGCGGGCTTCAACTGCGAGATACTCAAGACCACGGCGGATAATGAGTACACCCCGTGGGGCATTCAGCGCGTAAGGCCTCCAGGCGCCGCCTACTTCATTACCTCTTACCCGACTGCTGCCGCATTGCAGCAGTTCGGCGGCTGTACTTTCGCCGCCACTCCCTCAAGCATGTTCAATGTCGCTACTCCATTCAGCGCGACGAAGGGAATCGTCTGGCAGGGATATGTAGCTGGAGGCGGCTTACAATTCTCCTCCAGGCGCCTATTCCGTTGCTGTCATCTATTCCTCATCCAATGAGTGCAGCGAGTCAGACCAGGAATATGGAGTTTTTACAGACACGACCCAATCATCGAACGGTCAGGCCAGCGGAGAGTACTGGGTTGCCTACTATTCCACAGCCACCAATACTCCTCAGCAACAAACCAGCACGCCCCAAAACTCGGCTGTGATTGGGAATCTTCACTACGATGACGGAGGGATGATCTACGTGTCCATGTACATCATTCCGGCGGCTGATTCCCCCACGGTTCCAACCTCAGATTCCGGCTGGGATTTTCGAATTCAGGTTCTGAATAGAGATTACAGCTTTGCGCGATGCAGCCTTGGAATGGGAAGCACTACACTGCAGGATTGCACCGTCGACATTCCGATCAGCCAAATGGCATACCCGGACGGCTCGCCCGCCGGCCAGTGGCCAGTCAATGCCGACGGCACAGTCCCGGGGCAAGCCTACGCTGTCGTCGGAACTCAAACATCGGCATGGGAAGGGATAATCCCAAGCTATATATGCGGCATGTGTGGAAATGGGATGTGGACAAACGGGCTCTGGCTGGGATTTTAGAAGGCCGCAACTGCAAAGAATTCACCGAGTCGCGACTGGGAGGGAGTGTCGTTTGAAAAGCCTTTGTCCGCACCGCGCCAGGCTGGTAACTCAGCGGGGCATCGGGAACAAATGCTGGGGCATAGGAGTCCAATCCAGCTAAGACGAGTGGATTGTGCCTTTTCTGCCGAGCGGTCATATACTTGCTCGTGGCTTTGCCTGCCGTCGCTCAGTCGCAAGCATTTGCAACGATCACCATAAGGCCTGCTCGCTCAACGGACGCGCGCAACGCGCGCGTGCAATTGCTGCCTGACGGTGACTTGATTGCGAGTGCGGTCCCTGTGATTACGCTTTTGAGTTACGCTTACGACGTGCCGGTCAACCCTTCGCCGCGTCTTTCTCCTCTTCCCGACTGGACCATTCGTGAGAAGTACGATATCGAAGCGAAAGCGCCTGCCAACGCCATCCCTCCCGGTCTTCAGGACAGCGAAGTGCGAAGCCGAATTCAGCAAATGATCCGCGGATTGCTCGCCGATCGTTTCAGACTCGTGATGCGGGTTGAGAATAAAACGATGTCGGTTTATGCTCTCACCGTAGCCGTGCGGAGGTCCGAAGCTCCAGAAGTCGGCCATCGCCGAGAAGGACTGCACCTTCGATACCGACCCGGAAGCTTGCCATAACTTTGTTGGCGGCTTGGGCCATCCTCTGAACGCAAAAGCCATAGATATGGACGACCTTGTCCATTACATTGGGAACTGGACGGATTTGCCAGTCGTGAACCGCACGGCGCTCAGCGGGCTGTTCACCGTAAACACGGAAGGCTGGGTCCCCATGCGGCTGCCGCCTCCGCCACCGAACGCCAACCCAGCCGTGAACCCCTTCGCCGGCCTCCCCACAATCTTCACCGTCCTGGGCAAACTCGGTCTCGAACTGAAGCGACAAGAGGACATCTTGCCGGTATACACCGTGGAGCGCATCGAGCGCCCGGCCGCCTACTGACGATCACGCGTTTCGCCAGAGGAATTCGAGCGCATCCAGAAAGAGCGCATCACCCGGGAGCGCCCAGAACGCGAAGCCGATCCTCGCGGCAAACGCCATGAAAACAAGCGAGATCACTTCGATCTGGCTTCCTTTGGCAGAACCGCTCCGAAATGGTGATGAGCGGCAATTCCTTCCGTGTCCTGACCCAACTACCAATCGATCACGCTGTCCCGCCCAACCCGGAACCCCACCTTCCCGGCCCGCTTCCCGGGCGCGGCAAGATTCCTGCCGCTCCACGTAACGCCGGAATTGATCTGGCGCGCCGAAAGAGCGGCAGGCGAGTCCCCGGATCTTTGAAAAACAACTTGCTCATTTGCAAAGGCTTAGTGTGTTCTCGGCCAGCCCGGAATAGCAGGCCGATCGCCTTACAAATGCATGCAATTGCCAACGCGATAACTGATATATACTGCAAGGCGAATGCGCGCAGTTTTCATGGTCCTTACTCTCGCGGGTCTCTCGTGTCTGGCTCCCGCCGTCGCTCAGGAGGGGCATCCCCTCACCGGTACCTGGCATGGCCAGTGGAGTCCCGCTCCGGGAAAAGAAAATCATCTCGTCCTGTTTATGAAATGGGACACGAAGAACATCGTCGGCTCGATTAATCCCGGCCCCAAAGCCGTAACGCTCACGGCTGCGACTCTGGATGCCGGGAATTGGACCGTGCATTTCGAGGGTGAGGCGAAAGACGCGACTGGCCATCCGGTTAAGATCTCCGCCGACGGGAAACTGGACAACATCGGTTCCTACAACCGGACGATTACGGGTACCTGGACGCAGGGCGGGGAAAAAGGAAACTTCAAGGTCACCCGGGACTGAGCGAGATGCGTGGAAAGAGAATCGCCCAACTGGCGACAATCATTTTTTCCGCAGTCACGGCATTTGCCGCCGGTGAACCCAACAGTCACCCGGCAACGAGTGACAGAGCCGGAAAGCTTTTCGTGGACGCCTGCACAGCGTGTCACACCCTGGACAGAGTCCGGGCTCAGAGACTTACAAGTGAAGAATGGAGAGGCACGATCGCGGGGATGATTTCGGAAGGAATTGCGTTGACGGACGAAGAAGTCGATCTCGTCGTCGCGTATCTGACGACGCATTTCGGACCCGACACTCCCTAAAACTGATATGAGGCATGTTATTCCCGCACTCTTGTTCCTCGCAGCGACCGCGACGAACGCATTTGCTCACCATTCCATGGCGGCTGAGTACGACGATAAAAAGCCGGTAACGCTGAAAGGAACGGTGACCAAATTTGACTGGACAAACCCCCACGTCTACGCGCTAATCGATGTCCCCGGTCAGGGTGGAAGCGTTACCACGTGGGGAGTCGAATTTCCGAGCCGCATCCAGCTCCGCGCGGTCGGCTGGACGCAGGATAGCCTCAAGGTCGGCGACGTCGTGACCGTCGACGGCGCCTCTGCCAAAGACGGCAGTAAAGAGGCTGGCGCAAAACTGGTGATCCTCGCGAGCGGCAAGAAGCTGTCGCTCACGGCCCCGGTAGAGGCTCAGTCTACCGCGCCTTCGAAACCGGCTCCACGGTGGCCCGACGGTCACCCGCGCCTGGGCTTCGTTCCCGGCGAAACCGGATACTGGGGCAGTCCGGCGGCCCCGAATCTCTACGAGAACAATGGCGCTTCGCCGATCATGATGAACGCGGATGGCATACTGACGAAGATCGCCGACGCCGGCAAGGTTGCGCCGTTTCAACCGTGGGCGAAAGGCCTCTACGAATATCGCCAGCGCACCCTCTTGAAGGACGACCCGATGGCCAGTTGTCTTCCGCCGGGCGGCCCGAGGCAGTTTCAAACGCCCAATGGAATTGAAATCATCGAACAACCCGAACGCAAACGCATTTTTATCTTGTCCGGAGGCGGGAACCGTAACTGGCGCCTGATCAATCTTGACGGGCGCGCCCATCAGCCGGACGACGTTACTCCCACCTACTACGGCGATTCCGTCGGACGCTGGGAAGGAGACACGCTGGTCATTGATGCGATCGGCTTCAATGAAAAATTCTGGTTTATGAACGGCGGCCTTCCACACACTGAAAATCTGCGCTTGACGGAACGCATTTCCCGTCCGGATTTCAATACACTGAAATATGAGGTCACGGTGAATGACCCGGGGGCTTATACAAGGCCCTGGTCGACCGGCCTGACCATGAAATGGGTTCCGGACCGGGAAATCGGCGAATACTTTTGCGACGAATACAACAGGGATTCAGAACGTATCGGGAGTAATTAGCAGATGACGATAAAAAACAGCACGATTCGTTTGCTCGCCGCGGGGCTCGGCTTGATGGCTATGTCGATGCCGATGATGGCACACCATTCTTTCGCGGCGGAATACGACGCCAAGAAGCCGGTCCAGCTCAAGGGAATCATCACCAAGATCGACTGGGCGAATCCCCATGTGTACTTCTATCTCGACGTCGAAGGCGAGAACGGGGCGGTGACGAACTGGGCGCTCGAAATGGGTCCGCCAAACGGATTGCAGCGGGCGGGCTGGACGCGAAATACCATGAAGGTCGGCGACGAAGTCATCGTGGATGGCTCTCTCGCCAAAGACGGCAGTCATCAGGCGAACGCACGGTCCGTTACTCTGGCGTCCACGGGTCAGAAGCTCGGTGGGGCGTCGAGCGAAGGCAAAATACCCTGATGCGCCGATTCTCAATAATCGCGCTGGCATCTTTTTCGATCGTGCCGGTTTTCGGGCAGACGCCAGCGCCCAGCCAGCAAGGCCAGGCACAAGGCGACATCGATCTGAATGTGGGTCGTCTCTCCGGAGCGCCGGGTCGAGGGCGGGGCCGGGGACCGAAGCCGCCGTCGAAGCCGACTCCGCACCTGGTGGATGGCAGGGTGAACCTGGGACCCGCTCCGGGCGAAAAGGGAGTCTGGGAGGGCAACGCGGGCGCAACGCTCGCGACGAATGTTAAAGGTCTCGATAACCCCAGGATGAATCTGCCCACGAATCTTAAGATTGCCGACGTGCCGTTCCAGCCGTGGGCAAGGGCCGTTTACGAGTACCGGCAAAGCACGACGACCAAAGACGACCCGCACGTCCGCTGCAAGCCATCGGGCGGGCCCCGCATGTTCCACACGCCTTACGGATTTGAGTTTCTCGATCTGCCGGATCAGAAGCGCATCATCATCGTGGGTGTTGGCGGTCCCCACACCTGGCGCACCATCTACATGGACGGGCGTCCTCATCCGAAGGACCTCGATCCGACCTTTTCCGGCCATTCCGTGGGCCATTGGGAAGGCGACGCGCTCGTGGTCGACTCCGTCGGCTTTAACGAGAAATTCTGGTTGACGCGTGAAGGAATTCCATTCACGGACAAGCTCCACCTGATCGAACGGTTTACCCGTACGGACTACAACACTCTCAAGTACGAAGCGACCATCGACGATCCGGGCGCTTACACGAAGACGTGGACCGGCGGCTGGCTCATCACTTGGCAGCCCGAGGAAGAGTTGTACGAGTATGTCTGCCAGGACAACAACCGCGACGTCCGGCACATGTACGGCGGAAGCCGCGAAGGCGGCGACCAGTAGTCTGGCTGTGTAATGAAAAAAGCTTGCTCACGCGCGCGCTCTGAAAATGTCCCTCGATTTTACGCGGCCTACTGAGCCGCAACCGTTGGGGGAGCGATTACGCACTTAGCTTTTCAGCACCGTGCTGGAGCGTTTTCGCAATGGCTGTCTTACCGCCTGAGATCGGACTGCGGCCGATTTTCAAACCGCCCCCCCCTAGCTGCCGGGTTTTCGCGTTTGGCGCTTATCGGTGTCTACTAACATGAGGGAATTCCCAAAGATCACTCGTCGCACAGCTCTGGCACGCGCAGCCGCCTTTGCCGCGGCTGCTAAGGCGCCGAAAGCTGAAACAGCTGCAGTAGTAAGCCCCGTCATGACACGGCTCAGCACTTACATGGGCGCGGCCGCCATCCGTGATCTGCCCGAAGATGTGGTGGAGAAAACCAAACACCACATCCTCGACACCCTGGCCGCGATCGTATCGGGTGCGGATCTCCCGCCTGGTCGCGTAGCTCTCCAGTTCGCGCGGGCGCACACGGGAGAGAACACTGCAACGGTTGTCGGCGCCGGCATTCTGACCGGAGCCATCGAGGCTGCGCTCGTAAACGGCATGCTCGCTCATTCGGATGAGACCGACGATTCCCACGCGCCCTCGCAATCGCACCCCGGTTGCGCCGTCGTGCCGGCGGCCCTCGCCGCGGCCGAACAGTTTGGCATCCCGGGCCGGCAGTTTCTGCGTGCCGTGACGCTCGGCTATGACATCGGACCGCGGGTCACGCGGACGCTCGGCGGATTGCCTTATCAAATGGAAACGCATCGCAGCGCGCACAGCATAGCGGAAGACTTCGGTGCCGCGGCTGCGGCCGGATGCGCCGCCAGCCTCAAAGCGGAACAGATGCGCTGGGTTCTCGATTATGCCGCCCAGCAGGCCGCTGGCATCGCCGCCTGGCAGCGCGACACGGACCACGTCGAAAAATCGCTCGTTTTCGCGGGCATGCCTGCGCGCAACGGAGTAACGGCGGCGCTCCTGATTCAGCTGGGCGGAACGGGCGTCGAAGACATATTCTCGGGCACGGATAATTTCCTCCTTGCTTTCGCACCGAAAGCGAATCCCGAAGGCTTGGTGGAGAAACTCGGCGTACGCTACGAAGTATCCCTGACGAACATCAAGAAGTGGACTGTAGGTTCCCCCATTCAGGCTCCGCTCGACGCCCTCGAGATCCTTATGAAGAAACGTCCGTTCACGCCTGAGCAGGTCGCGCACGTGGATGTGCGTGTGGCGGCAAGCGAGGCCAACACCGTAAACAACCGCGATATGCCCGATATCTGTCTGCAGCATATGGTCGCCGTGATGCTGCTTGACCGGACCGCCTCATTCGCCGCCGCCCACGATAAGCTCCGCATGCAGGACCTGGCCGTTTTGCGCGAGCGCGCCAAAGTCCAGCTGGTGCCAGATAAAGAGCTGGAAAAACTGTACCCCAAAAGAATCGCCGTCGTTGCAGTGACACTGATCGACGGAACGAAACTAACCGAACGCGTGGAAGCCGTGCGCGGCACGGCGGAGAATCCCATGACCCGCGATGAGGTCATCCAAAAGGCCCGCGATCTGATTGGGCCCCGGTTTGGCGCAAACAAAACAGCCGGCTTGATAGACGCGATCCTCAACCTCGATCAGGTGAAGAACCTGCGCGAACTACGCCCTTACCTTTCGTGACGCGGCTCCCAGGCTGCGTCGCGAGCGGAAACATACTATATTTCCCATCACCGGCATGCAACCTGTACGCATTGAGCGCTTCTATCCGGGTTCCCTGGCCCACGCCTCCTACGCTGTCGCCACGGAAGACGTCGCGTCTATTATCGATCCGCAACGGTTGGAAAATCGAACACATTATCGTATCTCCCGGTCGTCCTCATCCGAAGGATCTCGACCCGGCCTTTTCCGACCATTCCGTGGGCCATTGGGAAGGCGACTCGCTGGTGGTTGACAGCGTCGGCTTTAACGAGAAGTTCTGGTTGACGCGTGAAGGAATTCCATTCACGGACAAGCTCCACCTGATCGAACGGTTTACCCGTACGGACTACAACACGCTCAAGTACGAAGCAACCATCGACGATCCGGGCGCTTATACCAAGACCTGGACCGGCGGCTGGCTCATCACGTGCCAGTCCGAAGAAGAGTTGTACGAGTACGTCTGTCAGGACAACAACCGCGACGTCCGGCACATGTACGGCGGAAACCGAGAGGGCGGCGACGAATAAATCGTCGGCCGCCTTTTCACCCTCCTTCAATAGTTCCAGTCAAAATTCGGTACCAGGAAACGCATCTGCGTTTTCTATTGACTTTTTTCGATTCAAGCGTATGATTGAAATATTCGTTTGATTCGAAAGTGATGAACGACACGCCTGAAAGGATCCTCGATACGGCCGAACGGCTTTTCGCCGAGCACGGCTATTCGGGAACCTCGCTGCGAGCGATCATCGCCGAGGCCGAGGTAAACCAGGCGGCAGTTCACTACTATTTCCGGTCCAAAGAAGCGCTGCTCGAAGCGGTGCTTCTCAGGCGAACCGAACCTGCCAATGCCGAGAGGATGCAAATGCTGGAGCGCTGCGAGCGAGAGGCCGGCGACAGTCCGCCCGACCTGGAGGAAGTGATCAAGGCATTCGTCGTGCCGGCGTTCCGCGCGGCGTACGATCCCGCCAAAGGAGGGCCGGTCTTCCGGTCTCTGCTCGGGAGATTGTACGCCGAAGGCGACATTCTTCCTCGCCTTGCCGCAGCCCACTTCGTTCCGCTGTTGACGCGTTTCGCTTCCGCTTTGACGAGAGCTCTTCCCGATGTGCCCGAAGACGAACTCTTCTGGCGGGTGCATCTTGCCATGGGGGCCACCGCTCAGGCGATGCGTGGAAAACAAGACTGGGAAGTTTTCGATCGCGCGCGGAAGGATTCGGCGGACGCCGAACTGATCCTGCAACGACTTATCAATTTTCTGACCGCCGCGTTTCGGGCGCCGGTAGCGAAAGCGGTCGCCGCACGGGAGACATAATGCGCAATACCTTAACTCCGAGGGCCATTCTCGCCGGCCTGCTCGCCTTCACAGTGAACGCATTTGCAGCCAGCGCAGAGCAGGAGGGCCCGGCATCCAGGGCGATGCCGCTTAGTTTGAAACGCGCCGTGGAAATCGCGATCTCTCCCAAAGGCAACGGGAATATAAGCCTGGCGGAAGAGCAGTACAAGCAGGCGAAGGCGAGATCCGCCGAGGCACGCGCGGCGTTCCTGCCGA
Organism: Terriglobia bacterium; assembly: GCA_963718155.1. GTDB lineage: Bacteria > Acidobacteriota > Terriglobia > Bryobacterales > Bryobacteraceae > BOG-234. The sequence continues at coordinate 46,987 of CAVQYP010000025.1, forward strand.
ATCTGAGCGGCGCAGCCAGCGGGACGAATGTTGTTCAAAGCCTCGGGAGGCTGGGGGTCACCCAGATTCCGCTCCCCTTTGGGCTCAAGATCCCGCCGATCGTAGGGCCCTATGATGTCGTAGACCTTCGCGTCTCGGGTAACGCGACGTTCAGCTTCAGCTCGATCCGGCGATATCAGGCTTCGCGCGAAAGCGTTCGGGCAGCCGATGCAAGCCGGGGAAGTACAACCAACACCGTTGCGGCGACGGTGGCTCGCACCTATCTGGAAGCGTTGCGGACCGAAGCCGACTTTGAAGCTGCCCAGGCAGACGTCACGCTCGCCCAGGCAGTGCTGAAACAAGCGGAGGACCAGAAGGATATCGGAACAGGCACGGGTATCGAGGTGACCCGCCAGAAAGTCGAGTTGTCGAATAATCAGCAGCGTTCGTTGATCGTAGCCAATGAACGCCGGAAAGCGCGGCTGCAGTTGCTTCGGACGCTCGAAATGCCGCTCGCGACGGAGGTTGAGCTGACCAGCAAGCTGGAGTACGTTCCGGTCGAGAAAATTACGGTTCCAGAGGCTTTGGCTCGCGCCTTCGAAGCCCGGCAGGACCTCAAAGCGCAGATCCGGAACGAGGAAAATGCCCGTCTGACAGCCAGTGCGGTTAAGTATGAACGGCTGCCGTCCATCACCGGATTCGGCGATTACGGCACGACTGGGCAGGGTGCAGGCGAACCTCTGGATCCGACGAGGGAGTTCGGCGCCTCATTGAACGTGCCGGTCTTCGATGGTGGCCGGATGGATGCAAGGCGATCGGAATCGGCCTCGCAATATCGCGCGGAACAGGTGCGCACGAAGGATTTGCGGGAACAGGTGGAGCTCGAGGTGCGCGAAGCCATCGACAACCTGAATTCGGCCGTGGACGAGGTTCAGGTCGCGAACGATGGATTGGCGCTTTCCGACAACGAGTTAACCCAGGCGCGCCGGCGCTATCAGTCGGGCGTTTCGAGCGGACTCGAGGTCACCGAGGCGCAGACGCGGCTGGTGAGGGCCCGCACCAATCAGATCGCCGCACTGTTCAACTACAACCTCGCACGCATCGATCTGGGTCAGGCCATGGGCGACGTGCAGCGAGTGATTCAGTAGAGAGATCGAGAGTCTGAATTATGAAGAAAGTCATTCTGGCGCTTGTGTTGATCGCGGTTCTGGGTGGCGCGGGTTTTCTGATTTACCGCGATATGCAGCCCAAAACCGACAATCGGATCGTCGTTTCGGGAAACATTGAGCTGACTCAGGTTGACATTGCCTTCAAGACCACGGGGCGGCTCATGGAACTCAAGGTCGGGGAAGGCGATAAGGTCAAGAAGGGCGATATCATCGCGAGGCTCGATCAGGATCAGTTGAAGAGTCAGCGGGCCCAGCAGGTGGCCGCGCTCGCCAGTGCGCAGGCAACGCTGGCCGAATCCGAAGCATCGTTGAGATTTCAGCAGGCGACGAGCGTTGCCGACCTCGAGCTTCGCCGCGCCGAAATCAGTGCGGCGACATCGAAACTGACGGAGCTGAAGAACGGATCGCGGCCGCAGGAGATCGATGAGGCCAAGGCTGCCGTTTCGGCGGCACAGGCGGAATACGACCGCGCCAGCAAGGATTGGGAGAGAGCTCAGACTCTATATAAAGACGACGACATCTCCACGTCGCAACGGGATGATTTTCGCCATCGCTTCGACGCGGCCAGTGCAAATCTGAATCAGGTTAAGGAACACGCGGCGCTGGTGACCGCCGGTCCCCGCAGCGAGGTGATCCAGACCGCGAGCGCGGACGTGAAGCGCGCCGAGGCCGGCCTGAAGGTGGGCGAAGCGAACAGCATCGAGACGGAGCGCAGGCAGCAGGAGATCGCTGTGCGAAGGGCGGAAATCGATCGCGCCCGCGCGCAGATTGCATTGATCGACTCGCAGCTGGCGGACACGGTTGTCACGTCGCCGATTGATGGCGTGGTGATGGTGAAGTCCGCGGATGAGGGCGAGGTGCTGGCCCCGGGAACCTCGGTGGTCACCATCGGCGACATCGATCATCCATGGTTGCGCGCATACGTGGACGAAAAGGATCTGGGGCGAGTCAAGCTGGGCGCAAAGCTGAAAGTCACGACCGACTCGTATCCGGGCAAGTCGTACGAGGGGCGCGTTACTTTTATTTCACCTGAGGCGGAGTTCACGCCGAAGCAGATTCAAACGAGCGAGGAGCGCGTCAAACTCGTCTACCGGATCAAGGTCGAGATCGACAATCCGCAACATGAACTGAAGTCGAATATGCCCGCGGATGGGGAACTCGTTCTCGGGAGCTAATGCCTCCGATTATCAGCACGCGCAATCTCACCAAGCGGTGGGCCGAGCTTACGGCGGTGGACCGCGTGAGCCTCGAAGTCTCGAGCGGGGAGATCTTTGGACTTGTGGGTCCGGACGGCGCGGGTAAGACAACAACTTTGCGGATGCTCTGCGGGCTTATCGAGCCGACCGAGGGTGAGGCGACGCTGGCGGGACGCGATGTGCAGCGGGAACCGCAGGCCGTCAGAGACCGGATCGGTTATATGGCCCAGCGATTCGGTCTGTATGCGGATCTCACGGTGGACGAGAATATGGCGTTCTACGCCGATCTGTTCGGCGTCCCGGCAAAGAACCGCCAGCAGGAGATGCCGGAGCTGCTGCGCATGACGCGCATGGAGCCATTCCGCAACAGACAAGCCGGGCGCCTTTCGGGCGGTATGAAGCAGAAGCTGGCTTTGATGTGCACCCTGCTGCATCGGCCGCAGATCCTGCTGCTCGATGAACCGACGAATGGCGTTGACCCGGTTTCGCGGAGAGACTTCTGGTCGATTCTTTATCAGCTCGTTCAGTCCGGCATTACGGTATTCGTAACCACGGCCTACCTGGATGAGGCGGAGCGCTGCAATCGTGTGGCTTTGATGAACCATGGGCGGCTGATCGATTGCGCGTCGCCGGACGCTTTGCGGCAGAAGCTGGGAGAAGGTTGTTACGAAGTGCGCGCGGGCGATCAGCGTGCGGCGCGCGAACTTCTGCAGCGCAGTGAAGGTGTAACGAGCGTCGAATTCTTCGGCTCGGTGCTTCATTTGTTCATGGATACCTCGCGAACCTCAGCGGAAACGCTGGTGGCGGAGCTTGAGCGGCGCGGCCTCGGCGCGGCTTCGTGCCGCCGCATCGTGCCGTCGCTGGAGGACGTCTTCATTGCGATGGACCGGTTTTCGGGAGCGGGCAGCGGCCCGAACTGACATGCCGGGTCCGTCGGTTAACGGCGAGTGGAGTGTTGAGGCGGAAGATCTGGTGAAGAAGTTCGGCCAGTTCGTGGCGGTGGACCATGTATCTTTCCGCGTGGGCAAAGGTGAGATCTTCGGATTTCTCGGTCCCAACGGGGCAGGGAAGTCCACTGTCATTCGAATTCTTTGCGGATTGCTGACCCCAACTGCTGGACGCGCGACGGTGGCCGGTTTCGATGTTGCTACCCAGCCCGAGGCGATTCGCCGCCGTCTGGGCTACATGTCTCAGAAGTTCTCGTTGTACGACGATCTGAGCGTCGACGAGAACATTGCCTTCTTCAGTGGCATTTACGGAGTGCCGAAGAACCTTCGCGCCGAGCGCCGCGACTACGTTTTGCGAATGGCCGGACTGGAAGAGAAGCGCCATACCTTGACCAGACTCCTCGCCGGAGGATGGAAGCAGAGGCTGGCGCTCGGCTGCGCGATCGTACACGATCCGCCGATCCTGTTTCTGGACGAGCCGACATCCGGCGTCGACCCGATCGCGCGGCGCGGATTCTGGGATCTTATTTACCAGCTTTCCGAGGCGGGACGCACCGTGTTCGTGACCACTCACTACATGGACGAGGCCGAGTACTGTCACCGCATGGCTCTGATGTATGCAGGCAAAATCATCGCGATGGGCGCTCCGGCAACGGTCCGCAAGGAGCGGTATTCGCAGGCACTGCTGCGGCTCGATAGCTCCGACACGCCGGGAACAATGCGCGCGCTCGAAAGGGCGGAGGGCGTGCTGGATGTGGCGGTCTTCGGCGCGGGATTGCACGTGACGGTTGAAAATGCAGTTTCCTCCGCAGCCCGTATCCGGGAGATTCTGGCGGCGCGCAATATATCCGTGAACAGGCTTGAAGCAATTGAGCCGTCGATGGAGGACTTGTTTGTGTCCCTGGTCGAAGCGGAAGAACAGAAGAAAGCATGAACCTGCGGCGAACCCGAGCGGTCTTTCGAAAAGAGTTCCGGCACATCGTGCGCGATGTGCGGAGTCTCATTATGGCGCTCGTGCTGCCCATGTTTTTGATGCTGCTGTTCGGTTATGCGCTGAATCTGGACGTGGATCGCATACCCACCCTTGTGTACGACGGCGACCAGAGCGCGGCCAGCCGCGGCCTCGTCGAGCAGTTTCGCGGCTCCCGCTTTTTCCAGATTGAAGGGTTCGTCAGTGGCTACGATGCGATCGAGAAGGCGGTCGACCGAAACCGGATTCTGATGGCGCTGGTGATCCCGCGGGATTATTCGCGCAAGGTGAAGGCGGGAGAGAAAGTCAACGTTCAGATCCTGCTGGACGGCAGCGACTCGAACACGGCGTCGATTGCGTTGGGATACGCCGAAGCGGTAGTGAACACCTATGCGGGGCAACTACGCTCGGATGGACGAAATCTGAAAGCCGGCCTCAGGGCGGGCAACCCGGTGGCGGACCGCGTGCGGGTTTTGTACAACGACACGCTCGAATCGAAGAACTACGTCGTGCCCGGACTGATCGCGGTAATTCTCATGATCATCGCGGCGCTGCTGACCTCGCTCACCATCGCGCGGGAATGGGAGATGGGCACGATGGAGCAGTTGATGTCCACGCCCGTGCGGCCGTCGGAAATCGTCTTTGGCAAGATGCTGGCGTTTTTCGCGATTGGTGCCGTGGACACAATAGCCTCGGTGCTGGTCGGTATTTTCGTCTTTAATATTCCCTTTCGCGGCGACATATGGTTTCTGATCGTCACGAGCTGTACGTTTCTCGTGGGAGCGATGTTCTGGGGAATCCTGTTATCGGCGGTGGCAAAGTCCCAGCTGCTCGCATTCCAGATGGGCATTCTCAGCTCGTTTCTTCCTTCGTTTATGCTTTCGGGATTTATCTACGCGATCGAGAGCATGCCTCCGGTGATTCAGGCGATCACGCGGCTGGTGCCGACGCGCTACTTCGTGACGATTCTGAAAGGAATTTTTCTGAAAGGTGTTGGTCCGCGGTATCTCTGGGGCGACCTGCTGTTTCTGGTGATTTTTTCGACCGTGGTATTTTTGCTGGCGACCTGGAGGCTGAAGCAGAAGCTGGCCTGATCGGGTCTGTAAGGCGGATTTTATGTGGGAACGGATTCGGGTTATGGTCGGGAAGGAAGTCAGCCAGGTGCTGCGAAATCCGCGCCTGCGCACCATGCTGTTCGTTCCGCCGCTGATTCAGCTGATCATCTTCGGCTATGCGGTGAATCTGGATGTGGATAACATCCACATGGCCTGGATGGACCAGGATCGGACGCCGGACAGCCGTGAGTTACTGGCCGATTTCCAGGGTTCGCAGCGGTTCATCGTCACGGCGCTGCCGAACAAGGAAGCGGAAGTACAGGATCTGCTCGACCGGGGCCAGGTACAGATCGTTCTACGCGTGTTGCCCGGCTTCGGGCGGGATGTGCGGCGCGGGCGCGATACCGCGGTGCAGATTCTTATCGACGGGACCAATTCGAACTCGGCGTCGCTGATCTCGAGTTACGCGACCTCGATCGTTTCGCATTACGCGGCGAAGGTTGGGCCGGGGCAGCAGGGGCCGCGAATGATGGCTCATGCGACGTCTGGCCAGTTGAATCTCAAGGCTCCGGCCCTGGCCTCGCAGACCCGCGTGTGGTTCAACCCGGATATGGTGAGCCGCAACTACTTCGTGCCGGGCGTGGTGGCGAACATCATCATGATCGTTACGGTGATGCTGACCGCGATGGCAGTCGTGCGCGAGAAGGAGATCGGGACCATGGAGCAGTTGATGGTGACGCCGATTCGCCCGATCGAACTGATGATCGGAAAGATGCTGCCGTTCGCGGTGGTCGGTCTGCTGGATATGGGGATCGTGACCGCCGGCGCGCTGCTGATCTTTCACGTGCCGTTTCGCGGATCGTTTGAGCTTCTGATCGCGAGCTCGGTTCTGTTCCTGATGACGAGCCTCGGCGTGGGTCTGTTTATTTCGACCATCTCGCAGACTCAGCAGCAGGCGATTATGTCGGCGTTTCCTCTTCGCGACGCCCACGTTCATGCTGAGCGGTTTTGCGTTCCCGATTCGTAACATGCCGGTTTTTATTCAATACCTCACGTATCTCGATCCGCTGCGGTATTTTCTGGAAATTGTGAGAGGCATCTTTCTGAAAGGCTCCGGGCTTTCGACTCTGTGGCCTCAACTGTCCATCCTCGCGTTCTACGGAACGGCGATCATGCTGTTAAGCGCGCTGAGTTTCCGAAAGAAGCTGGATTAGCACCTCCGTTTTAAAGACGCGGTTTTTACAAAGGCCGGCTATTCGCCGTCGACGGCGAGGACGTCCAGGTCGAATGCCCGCAGGAGATCCTCGCGTCTGGTGTACGGACCGGGCGTGTAGGCTCGCGAGGAAATCCCTGCTTGAGACAACTCGACTATGCGCCAGTCCTGCCGGTTGATCAGGTCCCAGAAGTCGCCGGCGTCCTCGGCATGGAATCCAGGCCTCGCCATTTCATCGGGATCGAAGTGCAACTCGCAAACGATCTCGGTACAGTCGGCCGCTTTGGGCCGGAGGGTGTGGGTCAGCAGGTAATCCGGATGTGGGGCCAGCAGCAGATTTGGATAAATGCTGTAAAAGGCGGCCCATTTATGTTGTTCCTCCGTGAGGCCGGGAAGACAGGAACGGCCGTTGCGACTACCCTCGAAACTCATCGTCTCCACGCCGTTCCGCAGGAACATGACGCCGCCGACGTAAGCCGGGTTGGGATCTTCATTATCGGCCCCGAGGTAGTCGGTCAGAGGGTTGAGCTCGGGATGCACGAAAGGGCAGTGCAGGCACTCGTTGTAATTGAGGATGATCAGCTTCCAGTTGGCTTTGACCTCGTAGACAATCCGCCGGTACGTGCGCAGTTCCGCCATACGCCAGTTCGCGAATTTCTTTGCGACTGGAGCGAGCATTTCGGCTACACTTTGTTCCGGCTGTCCGAAGTGAAGGAAGACATTGCCTTCCCAGATTTCGGTGTGGATCGAGTGGAGCGGATAGTCGGAGGCCGCGAAGCCGGGCCGCTCGGCATGTGGCGCACCGAGGAGCGCGCCATCGAGACCGTAAGACCAGGCGTGGTACGGACACATGATCCGCCGGTTCGAGAATGAGCCCTGATGCTCCGTGCACATGCGCGAGCCGCGATGGCGGCATACGTTGTAGAAGGCGCGCACCTCGCCCGAGGTGTCCCGCAGCACGATCACGCTTTCGTTGGCGAGCTCAAAAAGGAAGTAGTCGCCAGGATTAGGGATGGAACTGGCTCGTCCGCCGCAGACCCACCGTCCGAAGTAGAAGCTCTCAAGCTCCTTGCGGAAAATCTCCGGATCGGTATAGTATCGCGCCGCGAGGGTCAGAGGGATGGATGCGTCGCTCATGTATTTGAACCGGCCGACGTTGCCGTCAACAGATCTGCGATGCCGTCCGGACGCCGATGTCCAAGCATGGGGAAATCTGGAAACCATTCAGTATAACCGTTCCGCAATTGGCGCGGATTAGAATCCGGAGTGGTATAAGTGTTAGCCGAATGCGGATCTTCGCGGGATATGGCTATAACGATCGCGACAAATGGGTTGAAGAGTATGTGTTTCCGTTGCTGGTTGCGCTCGGATGCGATGTAATTCATGGCCGAGTCGCTTATGGCGGTGCGTTGGCCGACGAGGTGACGAAGCTGATTCGTGCCGCAGATGCGATGATCGGGTTTACAACACGTCGAGAACTGGTTGGCGCGGATCAATACCGCACCCACGATTGGGTCGTGCAGGAGCTGTTAACGGCTCATTTGCAGGATCCACGCCTTCCGTGGGTTGAAGTGCGTGAAGAGGGCGTGATCTCGCCGGGCGGCATCCTTGACTCCGTAGATTCACAACGGATCGATTACAGGCGGGAAGATCTGGCACGATGCCTCGTGAAAATCGCCGAGGCGGTGAAGCGCTTCCAGGACCGGACCAAGGTTACGACAATCAGGCTCGGGCCGATATCGGCTGTCGAACAGATCGGCCCGCTGATAGAGGATCCGACATTCGCCTGTACCTGCCAGACGCTGCGCGGCGCCGTCCAACTGTTCGCTCACAGCGTTCCGGTCTTTCCCATCAAAGGCGGCATCTTCGTTCAACTCCGCGGAGTTGGTAAGGAAGAATTGGTGCGGATCACTATTTCGGCGCAAGGACGGATCTGGCGTTCCGATTATGAGACGGTGGATACTGTAGATGTGCAGGTTAAGGAGTAGGTTGTGGCGCTCTCGCTTCAGCAGAATCAGGAATACAAGGGCAGCGGCCGTTGGCGGTGGGCGGTCTGGCTTGATGGCGGGGATGAAGAACTCAACTCTGTTGAGCACGTAACATATATTCTGCATCCAACCTTCAACAACCCCGTCAGACGGATCAGTGACCGTTCAACAAATTTTCGACTGGAAACGTCCGGATGGGGCAACTTCACGATGCATGCCAAGATCGACTATCACGATGGCCACGAGGACACACTTGACCACGATGTGATTCTGCTTTATCCCAATGGGCAGCCAACGCTCGCCTGACCCCCGCCGATCCCGACTCAATTGAATCGGGATGCCAGACGCGCGATGTCCTTTGGTTCGATTCCAGCGGCAGCCACAGCAATGCCGTCGATATGGCCAACAATCAGGGCGGGTTTTACACCGAGCCGAACGGTCCAGCCTCCCTCGACTTTGGGTGAGCGATGGACGTCGCCCGAGATCTCAATGTCCGCCGGGAAAAGCGAAAGGCCGGTTACTTTCTGAACGAGCATTCGAACAGCATCTTTGGCGACGCACCGGTCGACCAGCCATTCGCTGCGCTGGCTGTCGGATTCGATGGCGTAGAACGATTCGCGCTCACGCCGGCTCAGAATCAGCAGGGCCAGCATTTTCTGCCACACGCCGAAGCTCGCCTCCAGATAGCCCGGAGGAAAGCGGTCGAGGCGGCAGCAGGCCGTGGGGCCTGAGCCGGGGTTGGGGCCGAGCAGTTCATCGGTAGCGGCCGACAGAAATGCCTTCTGGGGAGAAATCCGGAATGCCCAGAGGTCCTTCCATTGCGGGAAACGGCGGTCCTCCCAGTTTTCCAGCCGGTAGAGAACGGAGCCCGCGAGATCGAGCACTTCGAGATCGCAGCGCACCGCCTTCTCGGTCACTTCATGGACGATGATCCGGCCTTCGATTTTCGTTCCCGCAGGCGGCATGGCGGCGAAGCATTTCAATGTTTCGAACTTGTAGGGAAAGAAATCGCAGACGGGGTCGAGTTGCTCCTGGGACCAAAAACTGACAAGCTGTCCCGCGCCGTCAAGCGTGACCGGATCGAGGACAAAGTGCGGTGTCTTCTCCTGGTCGAATAAAACGTCGTGCCTCAGGATTTCCATCGTGGCGGAGGCTCCATTCGCGGCGGTCTGGTCGATCGAAATCAAGGCCCGCAGCAGAGGCCCGTGGAACATTCCCCACGGATAAAGGCTCTTCGGTACCCATTTGGACACGGTTGGGTTGTTGAGGTGAAACGGCAGCGCGGGTTCGGCGGGAGGATAGACATCGCCGAAGAGAACGATCGCATCCATCCACACGGGGCGCAGCGGACGGCCGGTCTCGGCTTCCCGCATCTTGACATCGACAACGCCGGGCTCGATCTGTTCGGCGGTAAGTTCGACAACGGGCGGCGTCCCGTCGAGCATGATCCAGCGCTGGGACCGCATGTTGCGCATGCCGGTCACAATCCTGCCGGGCTCCAGCAGGGCGGCGCCTTCGGCAAGTATTTCGACGCTTACGGTGAGGGGCGAGATGGGTAATCCGACCAGAGTCGGATCTTCCTCGGAAACATTACGCCCTAAAGCGTGATGTTCGAAGATCGGTTCCTGGCGGAAGCGGTAGATGGAGCGAGCTCTCTTGCCGGGTACCAGTTCGAGCACTTCGGAGATGAACGGGAGGCCCTGGGAGGGGGAATTCACTGCGGGTGCTGGGGGCGCCGGAGCAGCGTTCACGGTCGCTTCCGCCCGCGGAATACTCGCCTGGAGCGGGGCCGATCGTTGGGCCAGCAACGTCCCCATCACCTGTTTCTGGATATCGAGGAACTGGGTCATGGTGGAGAAGTGTTGCTGCATGACCGCGCCCGCAGGTCCCGCGAGAGCTGGGGCGGGAGCGGGAGCAGCCGGCGGCCGTACGGGGACGGAACGGGGCTTCGGAGGCTCTTGCCGGGCAGCCACCCGCCCCGGTGCTTGAGCTACCGGAGATGGAGGGGTTGGCGATGCCGGAACCGGAGTTGCAACAACCGGCGTCCGCACGGGCGGTGCCGCGGGGGGACTGACCGGCGGCCGATGGATTCCGTTGCTCAACGGCTTGGCAAACGGTTTGAAACCCTCCGGCAGCGTCATCGCTTGCATATTGAGATGGATCTTCATGGCCGGTTTCTCGGCCTTCGGCGCACCCATGGGTTTCGGGTCCCGGTATTCGTAGAGATGATCCAGTTGGACCGAGACACCGTTTGCGATCAGCTCACCGAGCAGATGCTGCAGCTGCATGATACCGGACCGGTGCTCAACATTCGACGGAATGGCAGCGTAAGGCTTGCCGCGCAGGATGTCGTCGATAAAGCTGCGAAGATTTCCGCGAGGCCCCACCTCGACGAAGATGCGGGCGCCATCGTCGTACATTCGCTGAACGGTCTCCCGGAAACGGACGGTGCGGGCCCATCCCACGGCAGCGATCTCGCGAACCTCTGCGACGTCGCCGGGGAATTGGTCTGCCGTAACGCAGGAGTAGAGCGGCACGTCCGGCGCGCCGATACGAACCGATTGAAAGTAGATCCGCAGCTCACGCGCGAAACTATCGAACCACGGGGTGTGATAGGCCCGCGCAAAGGGCAACCGCTGGCATATGGCGCCTTTGCCCTTCAGCTTTTCCATTACCCCGGAGAGAGCTTCTTCGGTGCCACAGAGAACCACCTGATTCGGGCAATTGTCGAGCGCGACGTACAGATCCGGATTTTCCGAAGCCATTGAAGCGATCAGCTTGTGGTCGGCTCCGCCGATGGCGAGCAGCTCCCGTTCGGGTATGCCTTCGCTCGCCTGGAGCGCTTCGAAGGCCGTATTCACGGTCCGAACGCACCAGGACCATTCCTTATCGTCGGCAACCTGCACTACGCCGGAGCACATGAGAGCGGAGTGCTCTCCGGTGCTGTGTCCCATCATGACGTCCGCTTTTAAGCCGAGTTTGCGCAGCAGGGCGAATATCGCCTGATTGGCGCAGAATACGGCTTCGGTGCCGACGTCCATTGCGTAGAGACGTTCTCTCGCCGCCGAGGTGGGCGGCGGTACCACTACCTGGCTCGGGAGATAGCCGCGTTCGTGACCTTCGAAGGTCCGATCCATGAGATCGAACATGCGCCGCACTTCCGGAAAATGCAGGCAGAGGTCGGACATCATGTTCATGTACTGCGAGCCTTCGCCCGGAAAAACGAAGGCCAGCTTGCCCTGTTCCATCAGCGGCTTGTCGGACCAGTAGACGCCATCTTTGTCGCGAATGCGGCGCGCATTCTTTTCCTCGATGCGCGCAATGGTTCGGTCCAGCTTTGCCAGCAGATCCTCCGCCGAGGACGCGACTATGGACATTCGTACCGGCTTCCAGGTACGGGTACAATTTTCTTCCCAGGCAAGGTCCTTGAGCACGAGGCTGCTGCCCGCTCCGGCGACGAAGTTGCGCAGACGCTTGAGCTCGGATGTGAGGCCGGCGGCGTTATCGGCGGTGATGACGAACAGTTCGCTGTCCCAGGTCTGGTGCAGATTCAGGCTGGGGCTCTCGTCGGTGTGTTCTTCGAGAACGGCATGCGAATTGATACCGCCGAAACCAAAGGCGTTCACGCCTGCGCGCCGCGCGGTGGTGCGCGACCCGTGGATCCAGGGCCGGGTCTCCGTGTTGATGTAAAGATTGCTCTCTTCCGCTTTGAGCTTGGGGCTAGGCTCCTCGCAGTGAATCGTCGGAGGCAGGACTTTGTAGTAAAGAGACAAAGCCATTTTGATGATGCTTGCCATCCCGGACGCCGGAATGGTGTGGCCGATCATGGATTTGACGGAGCCAAGCGCGCAACGAGGCAGGTCGCCCGTTCTTTTCCCGAAGACGCGATTCAGGGCCTCAAGCTCGGTGGCGTCGCCCACGAGCGTCGCGGTCCCGTGGCCTTCCACAAGCTCAACAGAGGCGGGATCGATACCCGACTCCTGATAGGCCCGGCGAATCGCGAGTTCTTCGCCCTCCAGCCGGGGTGCGAGCAGTCCCAAGGCTCGTCCGTCGCTCGCCGCGCCCACACCTTTGATGAGGGCATAGATCCGGTCTCCGTCGCGCTCGGCGTCTTCGCGGCGTTTCAGCACCAGCATGCCGGCGCCTTCGCCGATCAGCGTGCCGTCGGAGTTTTTGGCGAACGGCCGAATCTGGCCCTCGCGGGAAAGGCCGCCCAGCCGCGTGAAGATATCGATGATGGGAGGCGTTGTGGAACAGTGGATGCCACCCGCCAACACCATGTCGCAGCGGCCGAGTTTGAGATCGCGCAGCGCGGCATCGACGGCAAGGAGCGAGGATGCGCAGGCGCCGTCGATCACGTAGCTGGGCCCCATAAGATCCAGGCGGTTGGCGATGCGTCCGCTGATGACATTCGGAACCAGGCCCGGAGCGTTATCCGAGTTCAGTGGGGGAATGCTCGCCTTGAGCAGCTTTCGGATCTCGCCCAGTTCCGCATCGGTATGCTCCGGATGGATTCGGGTCAGCAGATCGACGAAAGTATCCAGCATCAGGCTATGCTGCAGGAGTGTGCTGTGGCCGCGGTTGATGTATTCACCGTGTCCGAGGACCACGGACGTGCGCTCGCGAAACGGCTTCAATTTTGCCGGGTCGGCATATCCCGCGTCAGCCAGCGCCTCGTACGCCAGCCGCAGGGCTATGAAGTGGTCGGGGGAGGATCCATCAACGGAGTTCGGAGGAACGCCGTACTCCGTGGGGCGGAATTCAGCCAGTTCGTCAAGAAAACCGCCCCGCACGGGCTTCGCGCTTCCCGCCTCTTCACTTTGCGTATGGGGATTTCGCGCGGGTGCCCAGTCGACGGGAGCGTCGCGGATCGCGTCCACTTTGTGAAGGATGTTTTCCCAGTACTGGCGCAGATTCCTGGCGCCCGCGTAGACACAGGACATCCCGATAATCGCGACGTCGCTGGTGTTCGAATTCATGCCACACCTCTCCCGATAACCGCGTCATCCGACGGTCGAGCCGTTCGAATATGACTGTTGCCAGCAGGGCGCTGAAAAAGGCAATTCAGCCGCCCATGAACGCCGATGAACGCCGATACGATAAACGCAGGTCGACTGTTTTCGATCTGCGTTAATCCGCGCTTATCCGCAGTCCTTTTTGCATCCGGCTTTTTCGGAAACCTGCAAGGCATCGGTAGTTCGTCCCGAACGTGCTCTAATTTCCGTTGCGCTAATCTTCGCGGCTTTAATTTCGTGGCTCTAATTTTCGTAACCATGCGAAACAAGATAGGGGCGGAATGGCTTCAGTAACTGGTCGCGGGATTTGGCAATCTCCGGCAGCAACTCCGGATCGCGCGCGGCGATCATTTTTTCATACGGAAGAGCGTTCTCCGGAGATACCCGCAGAAAAGCCAGGATGCCTTCGATTGACCCTCTCGGGTCTCGGCAGAGATCCTCGTACCGCAGAGAGATACGATCCTGTTTGGGAATCGTGTCGATATTTTCGGCGTAATAACGATTGGCGCGCAGCACATGGCGCGGTACGATCTTTTTCCATAGGGGAAGCTGGCCCGCGAACACTACCCGCATCCAGGCCAGTTCGGCAGGCGACTGCAACATTCGCGCATACCACCTCGTAAGGAGAGCTGTGTACTCGTTCCTCGTTTCGACGAGCGATCGAATGGCCCGCATCTGCGAATTAATGACGCCCAGCGGGTGACGATGCAGAAAGATCATTCGGGCATCAGGGAAGCACGACTTCAGATATGCGAAGCTCAGGACGTCCCAGGGATTCTTGAGCAGCAGTGGTTTGTCGTTACCAGACGTTAGGCGGAGTTTCCTGCAGATCTCAACCATGCGGTCTTTGTTTGAGGGCTGCACGCGGGGGCGCCGCGAATCCTCGAGCACGAAGCCGTATTCCTCCGGCGCATCGGGGCTGACGGGCACGCTGTCGATGATCCGATTGCTCAGGCCGAGAGCGCTGAAACGCGCTGCGAGCGCCTCTTTGGATTGCTGTTCCCGCCCGGCGGAATAGTTGGCCAGGATCTCGTTGTAGTGAACTACGTGATATGCGGTAAGAACGCTGAAACTACCGGTCTCCGCCAGGATTTTATAAAGCAGCGTCGTGCCCGACCGGTGGTCGCCGATAATGAAGACCGGCCGGAAGGTGACGCCTTTGAGAAGGTGAAGGAAACTATCGTCTGGTTGGTTGTTCATCCCGACACACGAATCCCTGAGTAATGCCCACGAAAACTGGTGAATTTCACGATAACCAATTCAAATGGTTACCACCCCGCGCCGCCGATTATCGAGTCATTATCTCATTTCCCATCGTGACCCGGCAAGTCTGGTAAACGCTCCATGGAACCTTGGCTATTGAGTACGCGATCTCCGGTGCGCTAAAACTGTAATGGGGATCATCGACCGAAATGAACGCGACCAGAGATGAAATTCAGCAATACATCCTGACCAAGCTCGTCGAGTTGTCACAGGATTGGGACGATCCTCGCGAAGTAAGTCCGGACTCCCTGCTCTTTACCCAGCTTGGGTTCGAGTCGCTGGATGCGGTAATCCTCGGCGTAACGATTCAGGGCCATTTTGAATGCGAGATGCCATTCTCGGAATTGTTCGCCGAGTTGGGTGAGCACAAGCGGGATTTGCCTGTCAAAGAACTGATCGATTTCGTTCATCAGAACCTGCTTCGGTGCGCCGCTAAATCGGAAAGCCCGGAACTCGCGGTCTGATTGCGGCAGGGCTTCACTGAGCCGTAAAGATCGCGCTGCGGGCGAACGCAATGTAGTCTTCTTTCAGCGATTCGAATCCGGCATCGCTGAACGCTTTTTTCCATGCTTCCCGACCGATTGGCTTCTGCAGACTGAGGTCATGAAACAGGAAGTACTCAATTGCCATACCAGGACGCCGGCGCAGTTCTTCCGGCGCGGGACGAATGGTCTCGCAAACGTGGATCGGCGCCCCGGGTAAGGTGCGCCTGAATTCGCTCAGGAACTGTACGGCGCGCGGATTATCCTTGAGGTCGCAGAGTTCGTGCAGCACAAAGAACGTTGCCGCCGCATCGACGCCCTCCAGTTCGCGCTTTAACTTGCCGATATCAAGGGCGTTGCCCACGTGAAGTTTGATGCGGTCCTGCAGTCCTTTTGCTGCAAGCTGCTCATTACCGGCTTCGACCGCGGCTGGTGAAAGATCAACCCCGACACCCTGCAGTCCTGGAATCTTGTCGCAGACATAGTTGAGGAATGTGCCATCGCCGCAGCCGATATCAAGAACCTTGCGGTAGCCACCGCGCTCGAGAAAGCTCGAGACAATCGGGAAGTAGAAATCCATGGAAGCCAGACCGCTGCCGACAGCGACGTGGCGGCCGTCCCGCGCGATGTCGCGTCCGTAAGTGAGTTCGTTGCGGAGCAGCGGCTCCATCTGATTCAAAATCGATTCGTAGCCGTATACAAGATCGAACCAGCCTTTGATGAGATCGGTCTCGACCAGGAACTTGCCTTGGGCATCAAGTGAATAAGTGGTCTCGTTCTTCGTGAGCAGGCCGCGTTCAAAGAGGGCATCGCAGAGACCGACAAGCAGGGGGCTGTTCAGATGATGCTGTTCGGCAAAGTTCAGCGCTTCGACGGCGCCGTGATCTTTCAGGGCGTCAATGAATCCGACCTGAAACAGCGTCTGGATTACACGGGTTATAAAGTGTGGACTGATCAGGGCTTCCCAACCCGCGGAACCGGCCTTCCGCATGCGGCGCATGCGGTCAAGGCCGAGTAATCGGATCGCGCTCACAGGGGTATAGTTCGCGGTGTCGAATTTCATAAGCGTTGTTGTTTTCAAATAAAACTCCTTATCATATCCCGGTTGCGAGACGCTGTTGAATCTGCCGGGTGGCGCACCGCCCGAGATTGTAAGGCCTGATCAGGATCAGGGAACCGATCAGCATCAAACCGGGCGCGAGACCGAAGAGCACGGAGAGGCGGCCAACGGCATCCTGCGTCTGTACTGGCGAGGCGGGTGCCAGTCGCACAAAATATTGCAGCAGCACCCCGGCCAGGAGAACGGCGAAACCCGAAGCGATCTTTTCGCCGAAGTTCAGCATCCCGAAATATACGCCCTCGCGGCGCGAACCGGTAACGGAGTGGTCCTGATCCGCGACGTCGGCGAGCATGGAGGGCGGAAGTACCCAAAGCGCGCTGGCGAAGATTCCCGCGATGCCGTATCCGGACAGCAGGCTCCACGCATGGCCCACGCCCAGTAACTTGCCAGGTCCGATCAAAAGCGTCGCGGCCATAAGGACGAGCGAAGTCCCCAGCATTCCTGTGGCGTACCAGGTGCGCTTCTCGCCGCGGCGTACCAGAGCCATCCACAACGCGATCCCGCAGCAGGCGCCCACTCCGAACGAGACTTGCGCCTGACTGAGCGTCGCGGCGTCCGTGATGTTCGCGCACCACGTGAAGAACTGGACCGAAAGGGTGGCGTTGAGGATTACGGCTGCATAGAAGAGGGTGAAGGAGGACCAGACTGCCCGAAACGAGCGATTTGCCATTGCGGTTCTGAATCCTGCCCAAAAGCCGGAAGTGTGCGCGGAGTCTGCCACGACAGCCGGATCGCGATGGCCCGCGGTCCCAAAAAACGCAATCAGCCCCGCGACAGAAAGAAGAGCGCCGAAGGCAATGCCCATTTTCGGATAGTTGGCGTAAGCCAGTTTAGGGTCCACGCCGGCCGTGCCGTTCCGAAAGAAGAGGACGAAAGAAAGCGCGGCTGCGATCAGCGCCCCCACGAGGCCACATACAGCTCGGACCGCCATTACGATCGTTCTCTCGTCGTAGTCTTCGCTTAACTCGGCGCCAAGGCTGAGATACGGGATCCGGTATACCGCCGTCGTGAAACGGAAGAGCATGGAGCAGGCAATCAGCCATACGAAAAGGCCAATGGTTCCCAGAGACCGGGGGGGACAGAAGAGGAGGGAGAAACATGCTCCCATCGTGAGAGATCCGACGAGCATAAAGGATCGGCGGCGGCCAAGGGGGTGACGACTGCGGTCAGAACGGAATCCGATAAAAGGATCGAGCACCGCGTCAAGGGCAAGACCTGCCGCGAAAGCCAGGCCCGCCAGAGGAGCGGGGACACCCAGTACCGAGTTGTAAAAAAAGAGAAGGAATAGACCGAACAGCACCATCGATGCCGTTATGGGAATTTCGCCGACACCATAGAGCCACAGGCGGAACGGGGAGAGACGGGCCTTAGCCGCGATCTCGGCAGCGCGCGGCTTTTCGATCGTATTCATGGCCGTGCTGCCGTCGCTGGGGACATAAGGCAAAACACCTGAATTACGCGGCGTGAGTCATCACTCCGATATAGCCCGGTCACTCAATATAGCCAAGATCCCGGAGACTTTCGAGAATCACCTCTTCGTCTTCGCTGCTGAGGACCGCGGCCGCGGTTTCGGTTGAACCGGACGCGGCAGCAACGGCCGTTTTCATGATGGGCCGGGCGGCAATCGCTTCGGGCTGGAAGATTTCCCGGGGAACTTTTCCCTGCATATCCTCCGGGACCTGGAGCCCGAGGCTGTAGAGCACGAGCGGCGCAATATCGAGAATCGAGAGTTCGCTCGCCTTTTCGCCGTGCCTGATGCCGGGGCCGGCGGCTCCGAAGATGCCCACCGGATGGTGATATCCCGCAGTCTCAGCCCTCCATGAAAGCGCCACGGGCGAGGGAAGAATGGATACGCTGGCGGTACCCTGGAGCTCCAGGGTCAGATCCGGTGCAACCGCGCCGCAGGGACCGTAGAAGACCTCCTCGCGAGTCCAGATACGAGTCACGGCCGGCACACCGAGTTCAGGATCGATGAAGCTGCGGAGGTCCGTCATCAAACGTTCGCGGAAGGCCGGGTATTCGCTTTCCGGCACACCCGGGCGCCCATCACGAGAGACGTTGATGTAAATGCCATTGCTGGTCGGGGTCGCCGCGAACGCAGTGGTCTTGCTCCAGTCGATCATCCAGGTATGCCGTGCAACCTGGCTGACGCCCAGGAGCGCGCCTTGCGTATCCCATTCCGCGGCGGCGTCGGCCCATGCCAGGTAACCTTTTTCGGCCAGCCAGGCGTTCAGATGCAGTACGCGTTTTGTCGATGTGAAACCGTGGTCGGAGGCCATGACGACCGTGGTCTCAGGTCCCGCGATCTCAAACATTTCGCCCAGAATATTGTCAAGGTTACGGAAATAATCGAGGCAAATTTCACGGATTTTCTGTTCCCATTCGGTTTCGAGCGGGCGGCCGTCCTGCGGCCTCAGGAAGCGCCAGCAGAGATGCTGTAGTTTGTCGACACCATCGAAGAGAACCGCAGTCAAATCGGAGGGATCTTCCTTCGTCAGGTGACGGAAGATCTCGAACCAGTTCCGCTCGCGCCGCGTGTGCAGACCGATCCATGGAGCAAACTGATCGGGATCGTCACAGCCTTCGATCGTCTTTTCCTCGAGCTTGAAATCCATCGCCAGTTCGCGCTGGTTAAAACCGGGAAGAGATTTCAGCGAATCCATTAAACCCTCGGGCCAGCAGGCGAGGCGAAGCTGACGCCATGGCACCCAGCCCGGAACCACGTAGCCGTTGAGACGCGGCGGCGGGAACATCGAGGGGTAGTTCATTGCCGTCACTCGTAGCCCTGCGGCGGAGGCGAGGCCGAAGATCGTCTCCGACTTCACATCGAGCGATGTGAAGAAGCGGATGTGCCGGTCTTCGGGCGATTCCATTCGGAAGAAGTCGAACACGCCGTGGTAGCCAGGCGTGCGTCCCGTCATCAGCGAGGTCCACGCCGGCGGGGTGAGTGCGGGGACGATTGTGCGCAGCGGAGCCCGCACGCCGCGTGCGAAGAACGATGCCAGATTAGGCATCATTCCCTTCTCAAGAAGTTCGTCGAGGACGGTAAACGTGGCCCCGTCAAGACCGATGATAAGTGTGCGAAGGCTCATGGGTTAAATGGGTGCCGCCACGGTGGCGGCCGATTTTCGTTCTGAACGATTTCGATCTGAAGCAGCGATTATAAAGTACTTGCCGCAGCAACGCGATGGAGAGCCTGAGCGGGCAACGCCTTCTCCCGCCACGGCCCGCCGCCGAGCACCACTACGGCATCGCGCTCGCTGACGTTCTCAATCTCGCGAACCGCGGCCTCCGCTCCCGGTTCGAGCGGAATGATCTGAATGCCGCCTGACACGAATTGCCTGCGAATGTGTTCGGAAACCATGTTTGGCTGATCCCACGGGCCCCAATTCACGGCCACCACCGACGCGGGCCAGGCTTTCGCCAGCTGCCGCGCGAAGCCGTTCATCACCCCGTTGGCGGCTCCGTAGTCCGCCTGGCCTCGATTGCCGAACGCAGCGGTAACCGAAGACATCAGAAGTAAGCACTTGAGGCTCGAAGGACGCAGTTTGTACGCCAGAATCCACGAGCTGTCCGCCTTGGTGTGAACTACGTTGTCGAAGGATTCGGGCGCCTTGTCCCGGATCAGTTTGTCTTCGATGATTCCGGCGCCGTGAACCACAGCATCGATGCGGCCGTAACGGGCATAAAGGTCGTCGATCAATCCGCCAAAAGCGCGTTCGTCGCGCACATCAACGGCGTGATACTCGACGCGTGAACCCGCTTTCGTTAGTGAGTCGAGAGTAGTCCGGATTTCGCGCTCCCGCAGCAACCGCTTCATCTGGTCTGCAACATCGGCAGGCCGAAACGCCGTGCCCGATTCCTGCAGGCGTTCCAGCAAAACCTTCTTGAGGCGTGCCGGATCCGTGATGCCTGCGGTCCGGGGGGCTTCCTCCGCCGAGAACGGCGTGGTGCCGACGATGACGAGAGTCAGACGGTGACGTTCCGCAAGCAGCTTCGCTATGGCAGCCGTGATGCCGCGGGCGCCACCGGTGAGGAGGCAGACCCAATCCGAGCCGATTACGTGCCGCCGCCGTTCGCTGACGGGCGCGAGTTGAATTGCCGGGGTCAGGCGGCGGTCCCCCGGCAAACCGATCTCCAGCGTGGTATCGCGCGAACCGAGTTCATCGAGCAATTTTTCGCGGAGGATCATCGTCGGGTCGGTCATGTCGAGGTCGACGATCTTGAAGCGCGCTTCGGGGATTTCCATGGTGGCCGTTCTGCAAAAATCGGCCATGGCCTGATGCCCCGGAAGCGCTGAGAGCGAAGTCTCGCCGTCGAATCCAAAGGCCCCGCCCCTTCCCGTTGCTACCGCGACGAGCGCGCCGCCAGCCTGTCCCGTTTCGCGAAGGTCGGACTCGCAGGCTCGAACAAGAGCGTACAGAGTCTTCAAATCCGAGTGGAGCTGATTGCGCCACTCAGCCAGACCGTTCCGCGGAAGCGCCGTTTCGCTTCTCAGCGGCAAGAGATGGATGAGAGCGCCAATGGCTCCGTATTGCGAGCGCACAGACTGAACGAGCGCGTTTACCACCGAGGGGTCTTTGAGATCGCCCGAAAAAACGCCCGTCGCTGCGAGCGGAGCGTCCGCGCTCTGTCGCAGGAGCACAACTCTCTCTCCCATGCGGGTCCACCCGTCGGCGATACCAGCCGCAATCCCCGTCTCATCGTCAGTGATCACGCACAGACGCCCGGGAAAATGCTTCATGGTTCCCCGACGCGGACGGTCGACGGCGGTGAAAGAGAACCGCGGAATCTCTATTGCGACGGACGACTTGCGGGGAAGATCGGCCGGAGCGCCAAGCACCGCTGTGATATGGTCAGCGATCGCGCGCAGGGTTGGAGCCGGCGTCAACTTCTCCATCGCGGATTGCACTTTGGCCTGTTCCTCAGAAGTGCAAAGTTGCTGGAACGAGCTGAGGATCTCGACACGCTTGATCGAATCGATGCCGAGGTCGGCTTCGATTGCCGCATTCACGTCGAGCACTTCGACCGGATAACCTGTCCGGTCGCTGGCGATTCGCAGCAGATCGCCCAAAACATCACGCCGTGAAGCTACCGCAGCGGCAACCGGCCGCACTTCGGGCAGAGCCAGGGGTTTCGCTTCGGCGCCCTTTGCGAGAACCGCCGTAATAATGTCCGCGATTGCCTTCAGGCTTGGGGCGGGAGTCAATTTCTCCATTACGGACTGCACACGTGTTTGCTCGTCCGGAGTGCAGAGCTGCTGGAAGGAACTGAGGATCTCGACGCGCTTGATCGAATCGATACCGAGATCGGCTTCGATCGCCGCGTTTACGTCCAGGACGTCGGCGGGATATCCCGTCCGTTCGCTTGCGATCCTGACAATTTCGCTCAGTACGTCGTGCAGAGGGGCCGCCGCGGGTTTCCTTGAGGCTACCGCTACAGGCGCGTGGCTGGAAGCGGCAGGCTGCGCTACCGAGAGGTTTGCGGCTACAGCGCCGCCGAGAACAGCTGTAATCAGATCGGAGATCGCTTTCAAGCTGGGGGCAGGCGTGAGCTTTTCCATCACGGACTGAACCCGAGTCTGCTCGTCGGGAGTGCAGAGTTGCTGAAAGGAGCTGAGGATCTCGACGCGCTTGATCGAATCGATGCCGAGGTCGGCTTCGATAGCCGCGTTCACGTCGAGAACTTCGACGGGATAGCCGGTGCGTTCGCTCGCGATCCGCACCAGGTCGCCAAGAACGTTTCGCTGAGGAGCCGCGGCCCTGGCCGTCATTACTGCCGTCACCGCAACAGGAGTAACAGTACCCAACGTTGCGGCGATTAGATCGGCCATCGCCTTGAGGCTGGGAGCCGGGGTGAGCTTCTCCATTACGGACTGCACGCGAGTCTGCTCGTCGGGGGTACAAAGTTGCTGGAACGAACTGAGGATCTCGACGCGCTTGATCGAATCGATGCCGAGATCGGCTTCGATTGCTGCATTGACATCGAGCACGTCGACGGGATAACCGGTGCGGTCGCTCGAAATCCGCACCAGTTCGCCCAGGATGTTTCGTTGTGCGGCCGCGGGTTGGAGCGGGTTGCTGGCAGGCGCTTTCGAAACAGCCGTCAACGCGGTAGCCCCCAGAACCGCGCCGATCAGATCGGCCATCGCGCGCAGGCTGGGAGCGGGTGTGAGCTTCTCCATCACCGACTGAACCCGAGTCTGCTCGTCGGGCGTACAGAGTTGCTGGAACGAACTGAGGATCTCGACGCGCTTGATGGAATCGATGCCAAGATCGGCTTCGATCGCCGCGTTGGCATCGAGCACTTCGACCGGGTAGCCGGTGCGCTCACTTGCGATACGCGTCAAGTCGGCCAGCACATCGCGGGTTTCAACCACGCGTGTTTGAACCGCGACAGCAGCGACTACCGATGAGGGCGTGGGCGGCGGAGCGGGAACTGCTTTTGCTTGCGGAGCGGGCCTGGGCGCCTGAACGGGAGCGATTGGCAGCGCCACGGGAAGCGACGCCGCGACACGAGCAGCCGGCGAAACAGGAACCGGCGGAGGAGCGAACGTGACGGGCGCCTGAGCAGGCGCGCTCACGCCGGAGGTCCCCTGAAGGTACGCCATCGTCACGGCTGCCTGGGTCTGGAGGAACTGCCCCATCAGCTGGTGGAAGGATGTCATGAGCACGTCGACATCGCTCGCCGCAGGAGCAGCGGCCGACGTTACCGATGGTACTAAGGCAGGCGCGACCGGACTCGCAGTCTGTTCCGCCGCCACCGGAACATTCACTTCCACGATCTTTTCGATTTCGACTGTTCGCATAATATCGACTGGTTTCTTGAGCGGAGGCGTCTTAAGGCCTTGATACGAGCGGCCGCCGTTGACCATCCACTGCGAAGGCGCCTGGACCCGCGGTTCGATCCTGTCAAGATCGAGGCGGCCAACCGAGCGACCCCGGAAAAGTTCTTCGATTTCTACCGGGACCCCGCGGGCGATCAGTTGAGCAAGGGCTTCCAGCAAAGAACTCACGCCATGCCGTGCGTTGACATCGACCTGAATGCAAGCCGCATCGCTTGCTCCCAGAATCTGCTTTGAGAGGCCGGTAAGAACTCCCTTGGGGCCGACTTCAACAAAAGTACGGGCGCCCTGTTGATACATGGCTTGAATCTCGTCTACAAACCGGACGGGCTTGACAAGATGCTCGCTGAGCACGTCCGCAATCTCCTGCGGGCTCTCGGGGTAGCGGCCGCCGAGCGAGTTGGAGAAAACGGCGCAACGCGGGCTCGCGAAAGACGCCTGGGCCAAAGCGGAAGCCAGACGGTTTCGCGCCGGGGCCACAAACGGAGAGTGAAACGCACACGCCACAGGAATCTGAACGGCAGTTATCCCCGCAGACTTCAGGGATTTCAGCAAAGTATTGAGCTGATCGGATGGTCCAGCAAGCACCGTCTGACGCGGGCTGTTGTAATTGGCGACGGTAATCCGCTCCGTACTATTGACCGCCTTCGCGACTGCCTCGGCCGATCCCTCGGCGGCTACCATGATTCCCGCGTCCTTGCCCGTTGCTTCTTTGATTGCGCGGCCGCGAGCCTCTGAAAGCCGGAAGAGGGTCTCTTCGGAGAAAACGCCTGCCGCACAAAGCGCGGCGTACTCGCCATAACTATGACCAGCTGTCATAGAGGGGCTGATACCCAGGCGCTCCAGCAGGCGGACGAGCGCGATCTCGATTACGCCCAGAGCTGGCTGTGCGACAAGCGTATCCGTAAGCGCCTGCATCTGCTCTTTCTTCTTTTCGGGCGTGAACGTGGGTGGCGGATAAATCGTCGACGAGAGAGCCCGCGGCAGCAAATCCGAAAGAATTCGGTCGGCGGCTTCGAGTTTGTCGCGAAATTCCGGGAAATAAATGGCAAGATCGCGCATCATGCCGGGATATTGCGAACCCTGACCCGGAAACAGGAAAGCGATTTCACCCGCTTGCTGCGCGCCAGGCGCAAGATGGATTCCGGATTCGGCCAATCGATCTTGTCCCGCCGCGAGGACTTCGCGAACGCGACTCAGCTTTGCCGTGAGATCCTCGAGAGACGATGCGACGAGCCCGAGCCGGACTCGTCCGGGTCGACGCAGGTCTGCTCTGCGGCACACGGAAGCGGCCAACTCTGCGAGCTCAGGCGTGGCGCCGCGATCGAGCTTTGCCAGAAGGGTATCGAGCGAAGACTGAAGCGCGTCTGCCGATCCCGCATTCCACACGAATAATTCGGCTGGCCACAAATCTTCGGCACGATCGGAGGGACTCCGGAAATCTCCGGTGTATTCCTCGATGACGGCGTGGAAATTCGTCCCCCCAAAACCGAACGAACTGACACCCGCTCGTCTCGGCGCCTCGACCGGGGGAGCCACGGACGCGCGTCGCTGTTCACATAGAGCGGTGAGCCGGGTTGACTCAGCCTTGCATTCGGTTTTTCCACGTGCAGCGTGGGAGGCAGCACCTTGTGATAGGCCGCCAGAGAGATCTTCATCAAGCCTGTGACGCCGGCGGCGGCCTTCGTATGACCGACCATCGATTTGACCGAACCAACTGCGCAGCTCTGTTCACTGGCGCCGGCTTCCCGCAGAATCTGAGACAAAGATTCCATCTCGGTGGCATCACCCGCCGCAGTGCCGGTTCCATGCGCTTCCATGAGGCCGACCGTAGCCGGCGAGAATCCCGCCTGACGATAAGCCCGCTTCATTCCGAGCTTTTGACCTTCGCTGCGAGGAGCGGTCATGCTTCGGCCGCGGCCATCGCTCGATCCGCTTATGGCTTTGAGCACGGAGTAGATACGGTCGCCATCGCGTTCGGCGTCTTCCAGCCGCTTCATGACGAGTACAGTGATCCCTTCGCTGATCGCGATACCGTCAGCGGTTTCGTCAAACGGCCTGCAGCGTCCGCCGGGAGACAGGGCTCCCGCTTTGGCGAAGCAGAGAAAACAGAACGGACTCTGGACGGTGTCCACGCCGCCCACAATCACCATGTCGCTCGATCGTGTGGTGAGTTCGCGCGCAGCGACGTAGGTCGCAGCCAGAGACGAAGCGCAGGCGGCATCGACGGTGAAGTTTACGCCGCCGAGGTCGAAACGATTCGCGACCCGGCCGGCGGCCACGTTCGGCAACAAGCCGGCGAAGGAGTCCTCGGTCCACTCCGGCAGTTGATCGAGCAAGCCGGGGGGAGGATCCGAGATCAGCTCTGTGAGCGAGGCGCGCACCGCATAGTGCCCACCCATGTCACCCAATCCTCCGCTGGTTCCGAAGATGACCGAAGTCTTCTTGCGCGGGAACTCGCGCTCCTTGTAGCCGGCATCGTCAAGTGCCCGATCGACCATGATCAGCGACAGCAGCTGCATGGGGTCGATCGAACCGAGCGCATTCGGCGGAATCCCGTATCGGAGCGGTTCGAAAGGAACATCGTCGATAAAGCCACCCCAGCGGGTATAGATTTTGTCTTTTGCCTTTTTATCGGGATCGTAGTAGAGATCGATGTTGAAGCGTTCCGCTGGAATCTCGGTGATCGCGTCAACCTTGTTGAGCTGATTCGCCCAGAAGGTCCGCACGTCCGGGGCTTTTGGCAGGACGCACGACATACCGACAATCGCGATGTCGCACGGTGCCTCGGCAGGCTCTTCATCCGCGGCTTTCCAGGCGGGAATCGTTGCGCCTTGCAAATAAGCGTTGCCGCCTTCGGAAGCTTCCTCGTGAAGATCGCGGATGGTGCAGACTCGATCTCTCAGGGCGGCGACCTGGCCGATCATGTACATGCCTTCCCGGCGTTGATCGTCGCGAGAAACCTCGACGTATCGCGAATCTGCGGAGGGGTCGCTGTTTCTCGTAATTCCCTTGCTGGCTACCCTGAGACGCCCAAGATTCAGTTGCTCCAACTCCTCCCGGATCTCCTCGTGGGGTTTGCGGGTCCCGGCGAGCAACCGCCTGGCCTCCCGGAAGGTGTCGTAAAAAGGAGTTTCGGCGCAGCGCGTCGCATGTCCCGGACCCGTCTCGAGAACAACGGTCTGAGAGCAATTCATCGCCACTTCCTGGAACGACTGGACGATCGCGCCGGCTTCCACCGCCTCACGCGTAAACAGGTACGCCGTGCCCATGAGCACGCCGATGCGCACGCCCCGCTCGACCAGCGGCGCAGCCATTGAGGCGACCATCGCCGTCGATAGTGCATCGTGAATGCCGCCGGCAAAGGCGATGTGGAACTCCTCGCCCGGAATACCATTCCTGATCGCGCGCAGCAATACTTCGATCATGCTTTCCCACAGCACGAAACTGGTGCGCGGTCCGATATGACCGCCGCATTCGCGTCCCTCGAAGATGAACCGGCGAGCGCCATCCTTGACGAAAAGCTCCAGCAACGCGGGAGCGGGAACATGCAGATAGCAGGTCGTTCCTTCGCGCTCGAGAGTCGCGGCCTGATCGGGACGCCCGCCGGCAATGATGGCGAACGGAGGACGAAATTCGCGCGCGACTTCCAGTTGCTCTGCACGCAGATCGGAGGGAACGAAGCCAAGGATCCCGATGCCCCAGGGACGGTTGCCCACAATCCGGCTCGTCTCGGCAAGCAACTCGCGAACCTGAGGACCGCGCAATAGCGCGAGCGCGAGGAAGGGCAGACCGCCTCCCCGGGCAACGGCGTCGGCAAAGCCAGCGGCGTCGCTCACCCGGGTCATGGGGCCCTGCAACACCGGAAATTCTGTGCCCTGAGCGCGCGCGAGGGCCGAACCCGAACCGAGAGGGGAGTGCTTGCGTGCGGCCGTCACGTGGCCGGCAATGGCCTCCCGCAATCCGGTCAACAATGCAGACACGTTTTTGAAACGCGCAGCTAATGGTGCGGCAAATGCGCTGTCCTGGCCAAGCGGCCACATAAACGCTTCCGCCTTTTCCCAATTGATCCGCTTGCGTAAAGCCTCGCGCCATTCCCGGGCGCCCTGGGCAAGAGGCTTTACGCTCAGTTCGCGTTCGAGTTCCTGCAGCCCGTCGATTGAAACCAGACCCGGCCGCCTGTATAAGCGAAAAAGCGAACCCAATTCCCGGCCCAGCGTAACCGTTTCGTCACCCTCGATGCGCTCAACCGCCGTGCGTACTCGTGGCAGCAGAGCGGACTCGGCAAGCAGCAGTAACTGGCTGTCCAGGACGACGCCCGCCGCTCCGGCAACATAACAAGCCGCCGAGGAGTGCAGGCCAATTCCGCCGTGAGCCCAGATCGGTAATGTAAACTCGCGCAACAATCTCTGGAGGAGAATGAAAGTGGTTTCTTCGCCAACCGGGCCGCCCGCTTCGTGTCCTTTCGCGATGAATCCATCGACTGGCCACGCCGCAGCAGACCGGGCCTCCTTTTCGCTCGTGACTTCGATTAACAGCCGGTTTGACTTCGCGCGAGCGAGTGTCACTACCTCTTCGGAATAATCGGGACTTGATCCCGAAGCGACGAGAACTATACAATCCAGGTCAGGCAGATCAGTTAGTAACTCGATGGTAACTGGAGAATCGATTTCGAGCTTTATTCCAAACGAACCACGAGCGTAGCGGGAGACTCGCTCAATGGCCTTTCGAATGAGGGAGATATCTATGACGGATTCGCAATTCAGAATGCCCGTTGCGCCGCTGCGGCCGGCGGCAATGGCAATTCCGCCATCCAGCAGGCCTGCAACGTTGGAAAAAATAAAGCCAAACTCACCGCTCTCTCGGCTGTGTAGACTCGATTTCATATTTCCTCCGATCACTTGCCGACTGCCGGACCGTTCGGGGGTGGGATCTCCCGCCGGAATAGACTGAGTGACACTTGTCGCCATCCAGTTACGGTGCGACCGGTTAAAAGACACGACCAGTTACGTTCTGGTTCTGTGCATAGCGTGGCACGAGGAAGATGCGCAAAGCTCGCCCCGCTGCCTGGAAGAGCTCGCCCCGGTTAAAACGATCGTAACCGGGAACACCTGATTTTAAAGTCCATGAGTATGAGCTGTCAACATAAGAACGATTTCCGCTCATAGGCTCGCTTATCTGGAAGAGTAAACGCGATGGGTTGCATTCGAAATTTAATTATTTGTGAATGCGGCTTGCGCAAGTTCGATTCCTGTAGACGCCTTTTCCTGTAGTCTCGAGAATCGAATTTATGAACCGCTTACGATTCGGCACGGCGCCTCTTTCGGCTGGACGGGTATGGGTCCTAGTCCAGCGGCGCGCGTTATTGAGTCAGGTTCGCGCCCTGTAAGTTACTGAATACATAGGACTCAGCACTCTGTATTTCGGTGGATCAACCAACCCGAGTCTGGGCACCCGCCCTTCGGAGAAGCGCACGCGGTTTTGCCGATGCAGTTTGTAAAGAGCTATCTGGCTCGCGACGCAATGTAAGGGATCGATTAAGGCACCGGATATGCTTTTGCCGCTACCCGGAAATGGTTTTCACGGGGCAAAAAAAAAGAATCCGGCCCGATTGTTTATCATTCGATAAGCTAAATACAGTACCGGTACGGGCTAAGAAATAAGAATCTGCGATCGCCATTAGTTGTTATTCCGTAAGCAGAGTAAGTTGCGATTCGCGGTCTGCCGGATCGATCGAATACCCATGCGGCCAGGCCACTAAAGTTCGGGAGTCGAACGTCCCGCATTGATGGGGCGGTGGTTGAGGGAGTGTACATTCGGCGAGTGGAAAATTGACTCACCGGTGTGTCTCGCGCGCGGAACGATGTGGCTGGCTCGGCTGTGTTGCATGTGCTGTGGCACCGAGCCCCGGCCGGAGGTAAGAGGGGCGGGAACCAGGGGGCTGCATGCTATACTCAGCATCCTGGTATGAGGGTCGAATTGAAAGTCCGGGGAACCCGGGAGCACGTTCTCCCTGAGCGTTGAGGGCAGGTTCGACCAGCCGATGGCGCGCTTTCTATTCTGTGCATGGCCTTTTTCGGGGCACCTTTACCCTCAAATCGCAATCGCGCATGCGTTACGCAGGCGGGGGCATGAAGTAGCGTTTTTTACCGGGACGCGAGTTTCAAGGGTTCTGGCAGACGAGGGTTTTGTTCACTTTCCCTTTAAGCAGGTTCCCGAAGAGCGTATTTTCGAATTGTTGATGTCAGGTGAGCAGAGTCGCTGGACCTGGCGGGTCATTACTTCTTTCCAGAACACGCTGCGCGAATGGCTGCTGGATACGGTTCCACAACAGGTGGCAGACCTTGAGCAGGCGATCGCCAACTGGAACCCCCAGGTGATTGGCACCGACCCAACATTCTGGTCTCCTTTTCTGGTGCTCCACGAGAAACTTCGGATTCCGGTCGCCGTCTGTTCCTTCGTGCCGGTTTGCCCGCTGCCCGGGCGCCATGTGCCGCCATTCGGGTGGGGGTTACCCCGGCCGAAAACCACCAGGACACGCGCCTTGAGAGGAGCCGCTACGGCATTGAACAGCCTCGTGAGCGGGCCTATCCGTAAAAGCGTCCAGGCCATCCGGTCGCGCTATGGTCTGCCGCCGATTCACGGATCGGTAACGGAGCATTCCGGGACGATGCCTCTCTACCTGGTTCCCAGTGCGCCTGCATTCGACTATGACCGAAAGGACTTGCCAGCTTCGGTGCACTATACAGGACCTTATCTCTGGAACTCGCCTCGCCATGAGGACCCTCCGCTCTGGCTGGACGATTTACCTCAAGACCGCCCATGGGTGCACGTTTCGGAGGGAACTTTCCACCTGGGACAGCCCTTTCTGCTGAAGGCGGCTGCAGAAGGACTCGCGAACCTTCCGATCGAAGTAATCATGACCACGGGTTCCGATCGGGATCCGGCCAGTCTGGGTCTGCGCGGCCTGGCAGCGAACATTCACGTGGTGAAGTGGGTTTCGCATGCCGACCTTCTGCCCCGAACCGCCGCCGTGGTGACGACGGGGGGAGCTGGTTCCGTGCTGGCGGCGCTCGACGCGGGTGTCCCGCTCATCAGCGTACCCACAATGTGGGATAAGCCGGACATAGCGCAGCACATAGTAGATTGTGGGGCCGGGCTTCGTGTGGCGCCGCGCCGGTGCACTCCGGGGAGGCTTCGAGCCGCCGTGGAGCGACTGCTTTACGAGCCTTCCTTCCGCAACAACGCCGAGAGAATCAAGTCGATTTTCGGGCAATTCGGGGGCGAAGACGAAGCAGCCATTCTACTGGAACGCCTCGCCGGATAGTGGAATCAGAATTGCTGCAAGAGTTTCGAGATAGAGGGCTTTTCAGGAAGGCAATGCGCAGATTAAATCTGGTACTTCTCGCTTTTTGCGTCTATTTGACTCCTACGTGGGGTCAGCATGCAAGCCGATACGTCAAGGCGATCGTTCCGTTGAGGACAGGTGACAGTCGTGTTTACTGGGCAAAGGCCCGGAACATCATTCTTTATGACGCTCTCGGCCAGGATAACTATTTTGACATATATATGATGAACCCGGACGGAACCGGCCAGCATTGCGTAACCTGCAATTCCCCTTCGCTCCCGAATAAGCATATCGGAAACCCCGAGTCCGATCCCACCGACAGCTGGATCATCTTTCAGGCACAAAAGCCGGATAATGTGCCGGGTGTTCCGGATTTTTCGGCAAATCCGGGCGCGGGCCGGGACAACGATATCTGGATTATGGATTGGAACGCTCAGATATTCCTCAAGGTAACCGACGTCCCGCTGTCCGACGGGGGAGTTTTGCACCCTCACTTTTCCAACAAGGGCAATCAGATTACCTGGGCTCAGCGTTACTCGTCAAGCGGCAGTCCTTACGGGCTCTGGACTATTCAGGTAGCCGACTTTTCCGTGCAAAATGGGAAGCCCGTTGTTTCAAACATCCGCTCTTTCAGCCCGGGTGCCCAGCAGCAATTTTACGAAACGCACGGATTCAGCCCCGACGATTCAAAGATCCTCTTTTCCGGCAATCTCTCACCGGGAATGAGCGTTTATGATCTGGACATTTATACGATGGATCTGCAGACCGGTCGGGCGGTGGACCTGACCAACTCGAATGATGCATGGGACGAACATGCTCACTACACCCCCTCTGGCAACGGCATAATCTGGATGAGCAGCAAGGGTAATCCACCGCCGACGTCCGGGAGCGTCATGTCCGATTACTGGATCATGAACGCCGACGGAACGGACCAGATCCGGCTTACATACTTCAACGACCCGTCGGCGCCCGAGTATGTGACCGGCGTCACCCACGTCACAGCCGCTGACTGCGCCTGGAGTGGGGATGGCAACTCTCTGGTGGCAAGCTTAATCACGAATCCGGCAACCTATGGCGGCGCGCTTATAGTGGTCAACTATGACTGGTCAACCGTTAGCGTTTCGTCCACCGATTATCAACCAAAGGTAGCGCCGAGCGCGATTACCAGTGCCTTTTCTCGCGGTTTGAGTATTGGAACGACGGTTACGTCCTCCGCGCAGCTTCCGACGAACCTCAACGGAACGCAGCTGACGGTCACCGATAGCCTCGGGGTTGCGCGCGCGGCCCAACTGTATTTTGTCTCCCCCGACCTTGTGAATTACGTGGTACCGGACGGTACCGCGATGGGGCCAGCCACGGTAACCGTTACCTTGAACAGTATGGTCGTTTCTACGGCCACGGCCCAGATTTCCGACCTCGCGCCGGGCTTCTACACTGCCAACCAGGCTGGGACCGGTGTTCCTTCGGCGTACTTCCAAATCGTAACCCCGAGCGGAACACAGACCGTTCAGAATTCCTATCAATGCGACTCGAACGGACAGAATTGTGTCCCCATGCCTGTGAGTCTGACCTCCGGACCGGTTTTTCTCAGCCTCTTTGGAACCGGCCTCAGACACGTCAATCCGAGTAATGTAACGGCAACGGTCGGGGGAGTTCCCGTACAAGTGGTTTATGCGTCATCGCAACCGACGTATGCAGGGTTTGATCAGGTTGTGCTGCGAATTCCCCCCAGCCTCGCCGGTGTCAGCAGCGCAGACGTGGTGGTCTCGTTCAACGGAATTCCAGCGAATACGGTTGTGGTCGGCTTCCAGTAGTTTTGGAGGGTGGCACGAATGCGAAATATACTCGTTGCAATCGCTGTTCTTGCGTCGCTCACGGTGGTTCTGCCGGCCCAGCCGCCGCGTGGTTCGCGCAGACCTCAAGGAGGCGGAATCCCGCGGCAGGGGGGAAGCACTGCGGCCCGGAATCCGGAAATCGTGAGCATATCCACGGTGGTTGAAAGCGGGGGGCGCGTTGACTGGTCCGAATCACGAAACCTGATTGCGTTCGACCGGCTGGATGATCGCGGTTATTTCAAGATCTGGGTCATGCGGCCCGACGGGTCGGACCAGCGTTGCCTGACCTGTAACAATCCCGCGCTCACCAAACATAACGGCAATCCTGCCTGGGATCCCTCGGGACGATTCATCGTTTTCGAAGCGCAAAACGATTTTCACGGCTTATTGCCGAAAATAAACGACTACTTTGCAAATCCGGGAGCCGGAATAAATAACGATTTGTGGGTCATGGATTTCTCCAGCGGCAAAGCCTGGCAACTCACCCACGTGCCTCCGCGCGTCGGAGGCGTTCTCCATCCGCATTTTTCGCACAATGGAAACTATCTTCTCTGGTCCGAACGTTACTCAGCAGGCGGGGATAATGGCCTCTGGCGAATGAAAATGGCCCGTTTCATCGTCAACGGGGGGGTGCCTTCCATTACGGACGACCGAAGCCTCACGCCGGGGAAACAGAAGCAGTTCTATGAAACTCACGGCTTCTCAAAAGATGATCGAACGATCTACTTCTCAGCGAATCTGACTCCGGGTCAGCATGTGCCCGGCGACGATATCTATGCTTACAACGTAGAAAGCGGCGATTTACGCGATCTGACAAACGCACCAGAGGAATGGGACGAACATGCGCAATTGAGTCCAAGCGGTAAGAAAATCTTGTGGATGACCAATCGAGACCTTCCCAAACAACGCACTCCGTACGGAGTCCGGAGCGACTATTGGATCATGAATTCAGATGGGTCAGATCCCATGCGCCTGACTTATTTCAACACGCCTGGGAGTCCGGAATATATCGAAGGCGGCATAACGGCGGCCGACAGCAGTTGGGGACCGGACGGACGCCAGCTTGTTGCCACTTTGATCGAGGATGCGCGCAGCGAAGCCAGCCGAATCGTCATGATTCAGTTTCGCGATCCTCATTAAAAAATTTAATAGACAAACGGCTTTCTCAGTCTGGGACTTGCGTCCCTTGCCGGGCGGGTTCTGATAGGACCGTCTATAGAACCTACCCGATCAGGACGCGGGCGTCGAGAAACGAATCAGCGAATCAGGAACACTGGCGGACGATCATGAAATCGCTGTCAAGGAACGTCGACAGCTATTGAAGGCGCCGATCCCCGCGATATTGGCGCGAGGTCCCGGGAACATATAATTCGGGCAGATCCCTGATTGTATTTGGCCGTCCGGCCTTCCGTTCCTCAATACGGTAAATCGATCCGGGGGAATACCATCGGATCAGTAGCCCTCGTGGCCAATCCCGGGTTGAAGAGCTATCGCGGCAACATCAACGGGCTCGATTCGCGGTGAAACCGGGGAAGGGTGCGATCCCTTCCCGGTTCCAAGTTACTGAGCTGGAGCGGCGAATGAGGGAGCCTGTACGATGTTGGACGGAATTGAAACGTTGCCCTGCGCATCCTCGGCGCGTACAAAATAACGCGAAGGGTTCGGGGCGGGCGGTATATCGTGAAACGCAGGACTGGTGGTAACGCCGACTTCCACCCAATCCGGCGGAAAGGCTATCGTCGGATTGTTACTAAAGCCGGAGAGCAAATCCAGCAGGCCGCAGGCGAGGCTGTTGGGATCGCTGCCCGAAGGGCACTCCTGATTCAGAGATGTGAAGAGTGCCGAAAGGGCCTGGGTCGGAACAAAATTGAGGAGCGGTACCAGGTTGGATCGATATACGTGGTATTTAACCGCACCAGCAGAGGCGGCCCACGACAGGATGGCGTTGCCGCCGGCGGCTGCACTACTGACTGATGTCAGATTTGTCGGGGCTGGGATAGCCGCCGCGGTCTGAGGAACTGAGGCCACCGCACATCCGGCGTGCGTGCACTGTGTTGCGAGTATACGTTCGTCAAGCACATTGATTACGCCGTCCTGATTGAGATCCATGGCAGCGTTGGGCCCAGTCGGGGGTTTATTCAGCGCCTGGTTGATCAAGTCTACATCCCGCTGGTCAATCACTCCGTCACCGTTGAGATCGAGGGTCTGCTGGTTGACCCAGACCTGCGCGCCTCCAAAAGGACGCGTCGTACCGAGAAAAAGCCCGACACTCGTCGGCAACAATGTACGGATCCCGAAGTTTCCGGGGTCGTTGAGCCCGTTATGCGAAAGAGCGTTCCAGTGTATCCCGTCTGATGTTTTGTAGAGATCTGTCCCGTATTCGTAGAGAAAGACGGGATCGAAGTAGGGGAGCGGCTGCAATGAGTCGGACCAGTCCCAGGTACCCAAATATAACTGGTTGTTGTAGGCCGCCATCCGGTAGAAGTGGCCCGTGAAGGTATTTCCAAAGCCGCTGCTCATACCGGAGAGGGGGTATTTCATACCTTGGGGAGTATTGCGAGGGGGACCAACCAGCAGATCCCACGAATCATCCGGGTTGAGCCGAACCAGTTCGGTGGGACGGTCGGTGCCAACATAGAGCTGATTGTTGAAAACAGTCATGCTGAGGGCGTCGTGAGCTCGGGCTCCCAACGGCACTCCGGCGCCGTCCGTAATTATCTGCGTGAAGGAACTCAGGTCCGTAGTGGGATTCGTCGTCTTATAGACAAAATAGCCATCGGGATTGATCCCTCCACCTGGCCGCGGTTGTCCGATACGGGCATCCCCGCCGCCTATATAGAGATAATTGTTGAAAACCAGCATCGTGCGCACTGGCATAGTCGCGGTGGGCGGGCTGACCTGCTGCCATGCGTCGTTGCCAGCGCTGGGATTGGAAGAAGAGATGATTGAACCGGTACCAATGTAATCGGTTGCAGTCGCGTAGAGCTTGCCGTTGTAAACGAGCAGGTCGCGGAAGCCGCGTACTTTGAATTGGGTTGTCGAATTCTTCACGATATCGCCCAGGAACGTCCCAGGAGCCATCGGTATTGGCGCAAAATTGACCCCATCGGTAGTGCGCAATATCCGTGGAAGCGGATAGCCCTGGGTATTATACGGCGGAATACTATCGTAAAGCGGAGACGCATCGTCTCCCGCTACATAGAGTGCCTGAGTGCCATCCGCTTCCGTAAAGACGGCCATCCCTCGGAAGACAATATCCTCGGCCACAAACGCCGGATTGCCCGCCTGATCGGTCCCGACCGGGATGTCGGCAGGAGATTGATAGACACGGACCCATGTTTTGGTTTCTGGGGTATATTGCCAGATCTCGGCCTGAAGCGAGAGATCCTTGTAGTCGGCGGGGCAGCCCGGAATAGGATACGCGATCGCCAAACCCGTTTGTACCAGATCGTCGGCGTGTGAAAAACACGTTACGTCGCGTCCGGTGCCCACATAAAGTTTTCCATTAAACCACTCCATGGACCACATGAAATCGTTGTGATCGTCCCCGAAACCGCCGGTCGCAATGCGGCTGAACTCCGGCGCCGCGATTTCCTGAGCCTCAATCCGCGATTTGATATAGGGGAAGGATTCGCTGCCCTGCATCGCGTCGAAGTGGTCGGTCTTGATTTGACCGATCTCGGCCGCGTAACCGTCGGGAAGCTGCGATTCGGGGACAGTCACCAGACCGTCATTCGGAACTCCTGGAATAAGGCCGGTGAGAACCAGTCCTGTTAAGTCAGTGATAATATTGCCGGATCCCGTTGTGCCAGCGAGCGTATAAAACTGAATTCCGGCTGTCAGGAAATAGGGATCGGCAGTCGCCCGGAACTGGGCCACATTTGCTGTTGTCAATGACTGTAACGCTGGGCCATTTAACTGAAAATACTGGGCCGCCGCATAACAGAGCGTGCCGGAAGGCCCTTGTGCACAGTCGGCCAGCGCGGTCCCCTGGTTGGGCGAATCGACCGTAAAAACCGCCGTGGTGGCATTCAGGGTAGCGGCATCAAGGAGGGCCGACTGAATATCAAGGCCGCCTTCCGAATGACCGACGAAGTACACTTTGCTGACCCCGTAGTGTGTGAGCACCGACGGCAGCAGCGTCCTGATCATGAGGCCGTTGGTCACGAAGTCCGAGTCGTTGCGTGAGTTATCCGCGCTCATACTCATGAAGGCAGTGCGATAGCCCGCGTTGTAGGCGCGCGAGTACATGTCGTTGTTGATCCACCAGTTCGACGCCGTACCTCTAAAACCATGGACGAACACCAACACGGGCCGAGTTGCATTGGTGCTGGTTGGTAGGGCCCCATAAAAGAGGTTAGGGTAAGTCGAATCGGGTACAGGGTCCGGAATCGCGGCGCCGTTTAGAGCAAATGGAGCCCCAGCGAGGATGATCCCCAGCACCGACAGGAGAAGAACGCGTGTACCGGCCAGCGAGCTTTTGATCAGGGATTTCACGGAATGAGACATGGGTGATCGTATACAGTATCATTTTGAGGGTTGGAGCGTCCATCAAAACCTGCTACTGAAGTACTAGAGCCGTGCGAATGTCTGGAGCGCCCGGGTGATTGTTTCTCTATTAAAGGCCTCCTCTCGTCGTTCCATCGCACCTCATCCGGCTACACTGAATTCGTCACGAAGTTACTCCGATTTGAATCGGCGGGAATCTGTTATAAAGAGTACAGGTCGGCCGAGTAGTACTATCCGGTCTGGCTTTTCTTCTGTGCGTTGATAAACCCGGACTGTTGAGCTAGAATCTTTAAATTACAGTCTTTTAAGTCCATTTGCGACCGATCCGGCAGCGTTGCCGTAACGGTTTTTTGTCTTTCCTGATTTGTTTACGTTGAACAATTCAGATTTCGCGGCCCGGAGGTTAGTCCAAAAATGATCTTCAGACGGAGAGCGTGGTCTGCGGTTGGGCGACTGAGAGTGTACCTGTTCTCGCCTGTATCTCTTCTTCCGCTTGTATTTCTTGCCGCAATCTCAACTGTCCAGGGTGCAATCCAGTTGACGCTCGATCCCGCCGCTTCGCAGGTTGATCTGGGCGATACGACAGATCTTTTTGTCGGCATCAACGGTTTAGGCGATCCACCATCGCTTTCGGCCTACGACTTGACCGTTAACTACGATCCGACACTTTTCTCATTCATGGGCCTCACTTACGGCGATCCAATGATCGGCGATCAGCTGAATTTGTCAGGTTTCGGAACTGAGACTTCCCAAACGCCCGGGGTGAATTTCATCAGCTTCAGCGAGGTGTCGTTCGATTCCGCTGAAAAGCTGGATACTATACAAGCCTCGTCGTTTGTTCTGGTAACGCTCGAATTTCAGGCATTAAACACCAATGGCATCGGCAATTTTTCCGTTGCCGATGGCGGAGTTCTGGGCGATTCTTATGGGAATCCGCTCACCGCTTCCTCTCTCGGCACTGCCACAATCGAGGCTGGGGCGGCCGGCAGTTCAACCCCCGAACCTTACATGTTCGTGCCGAGCCTCATGGCGTTGGTGGCGTTGTATTTCGGAAACCGTTCACGTTTTAGCAGAAATTAGCGGACCGCAGGCGTCCTCGTCTTGTCGCAGACTATTGGGATAATGAGTGGGGCGTCCCTACATGAATACTTTGAATTTGAGGTTCTGCAATTCATCTGTGTTTCACGTTCGCCTTGTTCCGGAATTCCCGGTTTCGGACCTCGAAAAAACTTTGAATCAAGCAGAGAGAAGCGGCCGCCCATAAATGCCCGGTGCAGGGAGGGGAATCAGAAGCGGAGGATGACGCACCGGATGGGGCGGCCGGATTTCCGGACGCCTGATTGGACACGAACACATGCCTAAAGCCAAAGTCAACGGAATCGATATCCACTACATTACTGTCGGTCAGGGCTCCGACATGATAATGGTGCACGGATTTTTGGGAAATCTTGCGGTTTGGCACTTACAGATCGTGCCGCAGCTTCGAAATTCTTATTCGATCACCACTCTCGATCTTCGGGGACATGGTTACAGCCAGGTTACGCCATCCGGATACACCGCGGCGGATATGGCGGACGATCTGAAAGGGCTGCTGGACACGCTTGGATTGCGCAAGGTAGCGCTGGTCGGACACAGCTATGGCGCGGACGTATGCCTTTATTTTGCCCTGCTCTACCCGGAACGTGTCAGCAAACTGGTCGCGCTGGAGCCTGGGCTGGCCGCGCTCGTCCATAACCGAAAAGACAAGAATTGGGAGGGTTGGTCATACTGGGTTGACAAGCTCCGCGAAATCGGGCTGGAGGTTCCGGAGGAAAAGAAATCCGATCTTTCTTATCTCCTGCAGCTTAGTCTGGAGACGCCGAAGGTGTTCGGTCCGGCGCGAGGTTTGCCTCGGAATCGCGAGCCGCTCATCAATCTGATACAAAACACCACTCTGATCCAGGATTACGAGTTCATCGGCGAGCTCACATTAGAGGCGGTGCGCACAATACAAACGCCGATTCTGCTGGTTTACGGAGACAAATCGCACTTCCTGAACTCGTACCAGTATTTGCGAGACGCACTTCCCAACTGCGAGCCAGTGCTGCTTCCCGGAGGCGAGCATTTCGGACCCCTTGAGCAGCCCGAAGAACTGGTCGAATTGATTCGAGGGTTTCTGGGGGCACCCCCAGCGCACCTTCCGGCGCCGGCCGGCAGTTCCACAGCCGTTACGCCCGGGGCCACCAGTGGCCACTGAGCGCATGCAGCGCGCGGTGCTGGTCACCGGCGCATCGAGGGGGATCGGTCTGGAGACTGCGCTGGCGCTGGCTGCGGCCGGTTTCGACGTCTGGGCGGGGATAAGAAACCTCAACGACTGCGATCGGATCAATGCCGAGGCGTCCGCCCGCAAGCT
Source organism: Terriglobia bacterium (assembly GCA_963718155.1). GTDB lineage: Bacteria > Acidobacteriota > Terriglobia > Bryobacterales > Bryobacteraceae > BOG-234. Next base: position 86,312 of record CAVQYP010000025.1, read on the forward strand.
TCGTTTGAACACTGTCCAAATTGACGTAACAAGCGATCAGTCGGTCGAAGAAGCAATTCGCGCGATCGAAGCGAAAGCAGGTGGATTGTACGGTCTGGTGAACAATGCCGGGGTTACCGCGCGAGCGGCCTTCGAAGAGTTCCCGGAAGAGGAACTCAGGCGGATCTTCGAAGTCAACGTGTTCGGCACATTGCGAGCCACTCGGCGTGCCCTTTCTTCCATGCGCCGCGCAAAAGCCGGACGAGTCATTCTGCTCTCCTCGATCGGCGGCAAAATCGGAGCTCCATCGGTCGCGCCTTACAACGCCAGCAAGTTCGCACTTGAGGGTTTCGGTGAAGCTCTATTCCTCGAACTTCGGCCGCTCGGAATCGATGTGTCGATTATCGAGCCGGGAATCGTCAAGACGGGGATTTGGGACGAGGGAAACCGTATCCTGCCGGTTGCCCGCGACGAATCGAGTCCCTATTACAAATATTTTTGGGCGGGCGAAAAGCTCGTTGAAGACGCCCTCAAATCTTCACGGTTGACGGCCGTTGACGTTGCGCGCGAGGTAGTCCGCGCAATGACCGTGGCCCGGCCCAAACTCAGGTATGTCGTGGGAAAACGCGCGGCTCTGGTTCTGTCACTCCGGCGGCACCTGCCGGGCGATCTTTTTGAGCGTCTCTATTTCGGCGAATACCTGCGTCGCATTGCGGCGAGGGCCGCCGCGGGAAAATAAGGGGAGTTCCTCGTGGCCCACTCCGCGACCGATGAGCGTCAGATCGTGCTGGTCACCGGCGCCGGTTCCGGGCTTGGTCTGGAAACTGCGCTTCTGCTTGCTTCGCGCGGATATCGGGTGTACGCATCGGTTCTCACTTCGGGCGAGCGCGACTCGGCGCGCGAAGAAGCTGCCCGTCGCAATATCGAGCTTGCGTTCCTGCAGATGGACGTTACGAAGGAACGAGACGTTCATGAGAAGGTTGACGCGCTCGTAGCCGAGGCCGGAAGGATCGACGCAGTCGCGCAATTCGCGGGGATGGGACTGCGGGGCTTTTTCGAAGATCTCGGGCTCGACGAAGTCCGGCGAGTATTCGAGGTCAACGTTTTCGGCATGATGGCCGTGACGCAGGCCGTGCTGCCTTACATGCGACGCGCTCGCGCCGGCCGAATTATTCTCACGACGTCGATTGGCGGACGCATGGGATCGATGACGATCAGCGGCTACGCGTCGAGTAAGTTCGCGGGGGAGGGCTTCGGCGAATGCCTTCGCCAGGAATTGTACCCGCTTGGAATTTTCGTCTCGATACTGGAGCCGGGACTGATCCACACGCCCCATTTCACCGTGAATCGCAACCGCGCGCGCAAGGCGGTGCTTCCGGACAGCCCCTATTACCCATGGTTCTGTCAGCACGAACATATTGTCGACGGGATTCTCGAAAGCAACAAAATCACCAGCCGCGATGTGGCCGAGACGGTGGAGCGGATTCTGCGCTCGCGCAATCCCCGGCTGCGCTATGTGGTCGGACGAAACGCAAAAGGGATTCTCGGGTTGCGAAGGCATTTGCCCGGTGAACTCTTCGAGCGGATCTACTGGGCTATTGTCCGGAAAATGGTGACGCAGCCGAAACATCCGGTAATGGTTCTGCAAGGCGAAAGCCAGACAGACCGTAAGAGTGTCAGCCACTCGGGCTGACGCTCCGAATACGAAGCGTCCTGGCCGTTTTAAGTCGGCTGGCGTGCCAGCAGGCTGGTTCCCTGCATCGCAGGTCCGGGCGCAACTCCCATCACATCGAGCAGCGTCGGTGCGATGTCCAGCAGGTGCATACCCTCCACCTTTCCCTGCGGCTCCATTCCGGGCGCCGCCAGCAGAAAGGCTCCGAACTGCGCGTGGTTGCAATCGTCCGGCCCGGTATCGTTTTCCTCGATGTAAAGGTTTTCGTAGCCGAGACCGCCGATGGAGCGCCAGTAGAGAGCGCCGAAGTGTACGATCAGATCCGGCGGCACTTTGCGCGTGTACCGGTAGGTTTCGCTGGGACGGAAGACGAGGCTTCCCATCGGGTTGCCCCGATCGTCCGGCAGCGCTTCGAAACGCTCGGTCATCTCTTTGAGGAACGATTCGTAGTGAGATTGAGGGATGATACCCTGCGGTTCCCTGCCTTCCACGTTGAAGAAGACCCTGGCGTAGTAACCGCCCTCGCTCCATGCTTTCGTGCGGCTCCAGTCGACGAGGGCCGGGGAGAATGGCGTTACGGTCGTCGGTGGCGCATCCTTGAGAACCAGAAGCCCCTCGCGGCGCAGCCATTCATTCACGCAAAAGCCGCCATCGAGGCGTTGGGCGCCGTGGTCCGACACCACGAGTACCGCAGTATCTTCTTCGATCAACTCGAGAATGCTGCCGATCTCCTCATCGAGATATTTGTAATAGTCCCAAACGACCGTCTTGAAGGGACTGTCGGGATCGTGCTGGCGGTGCAACGGATCGTGATGTTTCCAGAAACCGTGATGAACGCGATCAAGACCGATCTCGACGAACTGAAAGTAATCCCAGTCCACGGTTTCCATGAGATAGCGAATGACCTCGAAGTGTTTGCGGGTCATGTCGTAGATCTGGTCGCGCAGCCAGGCCTTGTTCTCGGTGCGAAAGCCTCTGACGTCCACCGGATACTCGCCCACCAGGCGCGCGATATCCTCCTTCAACGAAGGCGGATAAGTATATTCGCTTTTCGTTGTGTCGGGCGTCAGAAAGCAGCCGACGCGCACGCCCTGGATCGGTTTCGTCGGATAGCTCGGTGGAACTCCGATCACGACGCAGGTCTTGCCTTGGCTTGCGAGGACTTCCCAGATCGGCTGTTCGGTGATTGATGTGGAGTTCACCACGCCGAGTCCGCTGTACGAGTAGTCCGTGCGATTGCGAAACCCGTAGACTCCGAGCGAACCGGGATCCTGACTGGTCGCCATACACATCCACGCCGGGACCGTGATGGGCGGAATTACGCTCTCCAGCCGGCCGTAACTGCCGCGGCGCATCAACTCCTTGATATTGGGGAGATCCGGGTGCTCAAACAGAATCTCCGGAGCGGCGCAGTCTAGACCGATAACGAGAGTTTTCACCTGGACGTGTTTATCCTTAATTGGTATTGTTGCCGAACGATTGCACGGCGTCCCGCGCGCCTGGTCTTCCCGTCTTTGTTTCGGCCGCGGTTTCGCCGCCATTATCCGGCTCAGGGTCGTTCGTATCCGAGATCCGCATTTTCGCCAGAAGGTCCGCGGCGAGACCAGCGATTCCTTTGCTCTTCATTAACTCCATCAGGGAGACTTCGATTCCGAGCTTAACGCTCATCGACGATTGCAATTCGAGCCCGAGAAGCGAATCGATTCCCATTTCGTTGAACGGTTGATGAAAGTCCAGCGTGTCGGCCGAGAGATGCAATGACTCGGCCACGATGGCTGCGACGCCGGCGCACAATCTGTCGATGCGCTTCTCCGGCGGCAGGGCCGCAAGAGCCACAAGAATTCCATGCGAGTCGAGGCCATCCCCGCCACCCTCGAGCTCGGCGAGAAGATGCGAGAAGAGCGGACGATCCTTGATACCCGGCTGGAACTGCCGCCATCTGGCCCAATCAATGTCTGCAACGCAGAGATTGCCGGCATTCCACCGCATGAGGCTCGCCATTGAGCCCGTTACGGCGGCGACCGGAAGTCCGCGAATTCCCGCTCGGCTCAGAGTTGCCGAAGCAAGCTGATTTTCCGCGAGCATGCCGACGTCCGCGATGGCTCCCCAGCTGATGCTGATTCCAGGAAGACCTTCGGCCCTTCGGTGCTGCGCGAGCGCATCGAGAAAAGCGTTGGCTGCGACATAGTTTCCCTGGCCCGGATTACCGACCCACGCCGAGACGGATGAGAAAAGCACAAACCAGTCGAGCGCCAGCGAACGGGTGTGGCGGTCGAGATACCATGCGCCGAGCGCCTTCGGCGCCATCACCTTGTCGATGGCCGCGGCGTCGAGGTCGCTCAGGAACTTGTCGTCAAGAACCGCGGCGGCGTGGAACACTCCTTTCAGGGGAGGCATCGTGGCGGATACCTCGCTCAGAAGCCGTGTTAGATCGTTCTCTCGCGAGACATCAGCGGCTGCCGTCATGACAGACACGCCCTTTTGTTCGAGTTCGGCGACGGTGCGCTTCGCCAGAGGCGATGCAGCTCCGCTGCGCCCGACCAGCACCAGATGTCGGGCACCCTGAGACACCGCCCATTTCGCTACTTCGAGTCCGACGCCACCGAAGGAGCCAGTAATGAGATAAGTCCCATCCGCGCGGAACGGCTTCTCGGTTTCAATCGGCGGCTGCAGCGAAACGCCGGCGAAATTAGTCATGTCGATAACGACTTTGCCGATCTGCTTCGACTGCGCCATGAAGCGGAAGGCTTCTGCAATGTCGCCTGCTCCGAACGTCTGGACCGGCAGCGGCTTGAAATCGCCCGCAGAGAGCCTCTCCAGAACGCCATCCATCATCCGCTGGCACAATTGCGGCCGGTCGGCCATCATGCGGTCGAGATCGAATGCGCAGAAGGTGAGATTGCGATTGAACGGCAGCATCGGCAGGCGATTGTTCTCGACAATGTCGCGTTTGCCGATTTCAACGAAGCGGCCGAAGGGCGCGAGCAGTGAGACGCTCTTCATCAGAGCTTCGCCCGCGATGGAGTTGAGGACTACATCTACCCCGTAACCGTCGGTCACGGCAAGAATCTCATCCGCGAAGCTCAGGCTCCGGGAATCGAAGATGTGCTTAACGCCCAGATTGCGAAGATAGTCGCGTTTGTCGGGACTTCCGGCGGTGGCATATATCTCGGCCCCGAGCCATTGAGCAACCTGTATCGCGGCGAGGCCGACGCCCCCAGCGGCCGCGTGGATCAGAACTTTTTCGCCGGGCGACAGTCGTCCGATTTCCTTCAACGCGTACCACGCCGTGATGAAAACCACCGGGCTCGCGGCCCACTCCGCGGGGGTCAGCCGGCCCGATTGGAGGCGCGCCATCAGTTTCGTGGCCGGGACGTAGACGTGCGAACTGAAGGTCGAGCCGAGAGCCGCTACGACTTCGTCCCCGACCTTGTATCCCGTTACACCCCTGCCCACCTTCGTTACAACACCGGCGGCCTCCATCCCGAGCGCGAGGCCAAAGAACGTATCTTCGTAGGCTTCTTCGGGAAGTACCCCCATCACTTTCAGAACGTCCTTGAAGTTGAGGGACGCCATCTGAATCGTGAGCTCGACCTCGCCCGGCTCCGGCTCCCGCCGTTCAAAAGCGCGGAAACGCAGACTGTCGAGACTGCCGAGCTTGCCGACTTCGAGAGTGAAAGCGTGTCCGTCGGCCGGGGACAGAAGACGGCTGCTGGCCGCCGTCTCTTCGAGTTCGCTGGTTGAGACCCGAATCATGCGATGTACGAGGCGCGCTTCGCCGCGCATCGCGACATCGTCTTCGGGGCTGCCCGCGAGCAACTCCGCCGCGAGCTGGCGGCTGATTGCGGTTCCGCCCGAGGCATCGATGTCGATCAAGGTGCAGTGCAGAGAAGGTTGCTCGGAAGCTGCCACACGAGCGAGGCCGGCCACCGGCGACTGTGCGAGCCCGCTGACGAGTTCCTCGACGTGAACCTTCTGCGCGCCCCGGGTTACGACATACAGCCGCGGTGCGGCAGAGCCGGCGAGCGCCGCTACTCTCTGAATTACGGTCAGCGCCTGGGCAGCCCCGGCAGAGCCGACGGGATCGGCCGGATCGTTCGAGATATCGAGGGCGCTCAGGTAGACGATGCCCCGGCAGGTTTCCAGATCCGCCTGACAGAGTGCGTCTTCGATAGCGGTGGCTCTGTCCGCCGCGTCGTCCGGTCGAATTGCGGATACCTGAATCACCTCGGACGCGCCCTGCGCATATAGTTCGGTTGCGAGGGCCGGCCCCATCCCGGTTGCGTCAGAGAACACGAGCCATCGCGAGCGTTCGCCTGGAACGGTCACGGGATCTGCTGGCTCCCAGTTCAGGGCATAAGTCCACGGCTGAAGTTGCCGCGTCTTGTCCATTTTCATCGACTGCAGCGCGGCGCAGCGCAAGCCTTCGATTTCGGCAACAACCACTCCATCCTCATTACAGAGAAGAACATTGCCCTCGATGGACTTCTCCGAAACTCTGATTAATCTTCCATATGCCCAGCATGGTGTTCCGAGACCCGCCTGGTATCGAACCCGCCGGATGCGAACGGGCACATAGAAACTGGATTTACCGGCATCCAGCAGGCAGGCGATCAGCGACTGGAAAGACCCGTCGAGAATCGAGGGATGAAGATGGTAGGCGTCGTCGTAGGGCGTTTTCTCGTGGAATTCGGGTCTGAGCGTGAGCCGTGCCAACACCTCATTCTTCCCGACGCGGATATCCTGGATGGTCTGGAACGAGCCCTCATAATGCGCGCCGTGGCTTCGCATGCGGGGGTACAGATCTTCGCCGGCGAGGTGCCGACCGCAACGTTTTCCGATCGTCGCGACATCGAGGCGCTTTGAAATCGGTGCGCCGGTCGAGATATGACCGGAACCGTGAAGCGTCCACCGGGAGCCGTCTGTCAGTTCGCGGCTGTAAACACGGTAGTCTCCGGACGTTTCCGAATACACCCACTGGAGACGAATCTCGTTCTGCGTTTGCAGCGACAGGGCTTCGAGCAGGCGGAGATCTTCGATGACGGCCGTTCCGCCATCTCCTATAGCCGCGTGGATGGCAAGACCTCCCTCGATGTAAGCCGCGCCAGGCAGCAGTGGAACGCCGTCGATGATGTGGTCCGACAGGTACGCCAGCGGATAAAAGTTCAGATCGCATTCCCACGCCTTCCCCGCAACCCATGCCACGATTCCCAGGAGCGGATGAACGATAGCGCCCTTGCGGTCATACGCGTTTCTCTCCGACTCAATCCAGTAACGATCTCTCTGCCAGGGATAGGCTGGAAGCCTCGTGTAAGTTGCGCCCGGGGTAAGTTGCCGCCAGTCGATCTTGTATCCCGCGGCGTAAAGACGCGCCGCAGTGCGCGCCAGATTGAGACCTTCGGACTCTTTGCGCCTCAGGGAAATCAGTACCTGACCTTCGATCCCAGTCCGCGTCAGACATTCGCTCACAGACGGCGAAAGAACCGGATGTGGTCCCACTTCGAGGAAGAGCTTGTAGCCATCAGCGACAAGGCTGTCCATCGCGTCGCTGAACAGCACGGCATTGCGAATATTCCGGTACCAGTAGGCGCCATCGCAATACTCGCCCTCGGCAATCCGACCTGTAACGGTCGAATAAATCGGCAGGGAGGGATTCAGCGGGCGAATGCTTTCCAGCGAAGTTTCGAGATCTTCTTTCAGCGGTTCCATCTGGTGGCTGTGGTATGCCACCGTCACGCGCAAAAAAGTGTTGAAGGTATTAGAGCGTTCGAGCTCGACCGCCAATTCCTGGAGGGGCTCCGGATCACCGGACAGCGTCACCGCGGTCGGACTGTTGATCGCCGCTATACAGATGCCCTTGCGATCTCCCAGCAACTCTCGCGCCTCGGTCGGCCGCAACCCGACCGCAAGCATTTTGCCCAGGCCGGAGGTCGTCTGCTGGACCCGGCTTCGATGGTAAATAACGCGAACGGCGTCCGCGAGGTTCAAAGCGCCGCTTACATATGCCGCGGACACCTCACCCACGCTATGACCCACGACCGCCGACGGTTCGATGCCCCAGCTTCGCCAAAGTTCGGCGAGCGCAACTTGCAACACGAAATTGGCCGGCTGCGCGATTTCGGTTTCGTGCATCCGCGAATCGTTCTCCGGCACCGTCATTGCATCGAGAATCGACCAGCCCGCCAGGGAACGAAAGATTTCATCGCAGGCTTCCGCCATCCGCCGGAACACGGGCTCAGTGCGCAATAACTCGTGGCCCATAGCCCACCACTGCGGACCCATTCCGGAAAATACGAACACGGGCTTCGTCTCGGTCCGTGCGGCTGGTTTCCCAACGGCAAAATTTTCGGAGCGACTCCCCTGAAGATAAGCCTCAAGCTGCTCGATGATTTCCGCTGATGTTCTGCCCGTCGCCGCCATGCGGAATTCCAGATGTCCACGGCGTGCGCCCGCCGAGAAGCAAACGTCGCGCAGGGCCGGCGCATCAGGTGCACAGAGCAGGTCGGCATAGGCGCGCGCGAGCGCCTTCAACGCATCTTCGCTGCGGGCGGAAAGAGGGAGAACGTACCAGCGTGGATCTGTTTGGTCAACGGCCGGATTATCTTGCTTTGCCTTGATGGCAACCGGCGGCTCTTCGAGGAGAGCATGCGCGTTTGTGCCGCCATAGCCGAACGAGTTCACACCGACGAAAGAAGGACCTTCACCGGCCGGCATCGGCTCCATCTGACGCGGCAAACGCAAACCCAATTCGCTGAAAGGAATATTTGGGTTCTCGTTGATGAGTCCTGCCAGCGGGGGGATCTGTCCGTAGCGCAGGCACAACGCGGCCTTGATGACTCCGGCCACGCCCGCCGCCGCTTCAAGGTGGCCGACATTCGCCTTCACGGAACCCAGCAGGCAAGGGCCATCGCCCGCCGCCAGACGGCTGGCTCCCACCGTCCGACCGATTACCGTAGCTTCGATGGGGTCGCCCACGGGTGTACCGGTACCGTGAGCTTCCACATAACGCACGCGATTGAGCGCAACGTTCGCCTGACTGTACACCTTTCGAATCAGAGCTTCCTGCGACTCTGCGCTGGGGACGGTGATTCCGTCCGTGCGTCCATCCTGATTGACTCCCGTGTTTCGAATCAGCGCGTAGATGTCGTCCTCGTCCCGTAATGCGGCCGACAACCGCTTCAGGATGATAATGCCGCAGCCTTCGCCTCGAGCGTAACCGTCAGCCCTCTCGTCGAAGCTCTTACTGTGTCCGTCGGGAGAAAGAAAGTGGCCCTTCGACATACTCAGAGGAAGCTCCGGAACCAGCATGATGTTCACGCCGCCGGACAGCGCGAGCGAACACTCACCGTTCCAGATTCCCTGACACGCATAATGCAATGCGACAAGCGATGACGAGCACGCGGTATCCACGTTAATGCTCGGACCGCGGAAGTCGAACATATACGAGATGCGATTCGCCAGCATCGTCATCGTTGCGGCAGTCGCAAGATGATGTGAGCTGCAGCTCTCGTGATTCAGCGGGCTGAACTGCAGGGTCAGGCTGTCAAGAGTAAACCCACCGATGTAAACGCCCGTATCAGAACCAGCGAGGTTTCTTGAAGGGAGCCCGGCGTCTTCGAGAGCTTCCCATGCTACTTCGAGCAGCAGACGTTGCTGCGGATCCATGTGCTCGGCATCGCGCGGCGCGATGCCGAAAAAACGAGGATCGAAATGGTCGACCGGTTCGCGCAGGAATCCTCCCTTGCGTATGTACATCTTGCCGGGCTTGGCGTTGTCGCTATGGTAGAAGCGGTCCGGATTCCAGCGGTCGGGTGGAATATCGACGATGGCGTCTGTTCCTTCGATGAGAAGCTTCCAGAATTTGGCCGGACGGTCTGCGCCGCCCGGAAAACGGCACCCGATTCCTACGATAGCTATCGGCTCGCGCGATTCGTTGATTCTTTCTTCCGCCGTTGAACCCAAAACTCCTCCGTTCGCCTCAGAAACCGGATTTTCAGATAGCGCCATACCTCGCCCCCGACGAAATTCTGGTAAACGAATATTATTTGGGATGAAGACCCGATTGTAGCCTAAATAGTCACTTTATGATAGTTACACCGGCTTGGCGAGTGTTACACCTGGCGGGCGTATCGGTGTAATAAACGATATTTATCCCGCACAATTGATTTGATGTCTTTGCGTGTGCTAGCTTACTCGTTTGCCCGCATCTTTTTCTCTGGAGGAAGAGGCGATTGCGGCATCGCCGCGGAGGGGACCGTGCTGTGAAGTTTTCCCGGAACGCGGGCTCCGGCACGCAACCACAAGCCCAGCAGCAAGAGAGCCTGGTTACCTTAAACCATCTCTTTTTTCACCATGTGGAGACTTTCCAGCACAAACGTCTCCTCACATTCGCGTCTCCATCCCGGACGGCAGTTTATTCTTCTGACCAGTTTTGCCACTCGGTTCTATCGCTGCGGCGCTTTTTGAAAAGCTCGGGTCTTCTGGATGGCGATCGTGTTGCAATTCTCGCAGAGAACTGCCCGGAGTGGAGCATCGCCGATTTCGCAATCCTGTTGGCGCGGATGGTTGTGGTACCGATTTACACGGACCTTTCCCCGGCGCAGGCTTGCGTTTTGTTAACACACAGCGAATGCCGTGCAATCGTAGTCGCGGGCGCGAAGGCTTGGCCCCTGTTTCGTCGGATCATGGCCGCGGGCGTGGAGCTGCAACAGGTAATCGGTATCGACGGCGACAGCGGTGAGAAACACGTTACCGCCGGACTGACCGAGATAAACCAACGTACGGAGCCTTTCAGCGACAAGGATAAACGAGACATCAGGGCAGAAGCCCTTTCAATAAACCCGGAGACACTGGCGAGTATCGTGTACACATCGGGAACAACTGGAGCGCCGAAAGGGGTCATGCTTTCGCATGGCAACATTATGTTCGATCTCGAGCGATGCGTGGACCGGTTGCCGTTCCGCACGGCGACACAGGCCCTCTCGATCCTGCCTTTGTCTCACGCATTCGAGCGGGCCATGTGTTACGGCTACTTCCGAATGGGGATCCCGATCGCGTATGGGGACCCCCATGCGCTCAAGGATCTCTTGCGGCAGCACAGGCCTTCGGTGATGGGTTGTGTTCCGCGCGTGCTCGAGAAGGTCTACGAAGCGGTTGACTCGCAGGTGCACACACAGTCGCCGCGCAAGCAACAGATTTTCCGATGGTTCCTGGATAGCGGGCTCGCCTGCACAAGGCGTAACGGCGACTATAAGAAGGTTTCCTTTCGGCAAAGGATGCTTTATAGTATCGCCGAGAAGTTGCTGTTTTCCCGAATTCGCGAACAGCTTGGCGGCATTGAGTATGTAGTGTGTGGCGGGGCGTGGCTGAATCCGGCAGTGGAGGATTTCTTCCGCGCAATCGGCATCCAACTGCTTCAGGGTTACGGCCTCACCGAAACCGCGCCAGTAATCTGCCTCAGCAGGCTGGGAAACGAAAGAACCGGCACCGTAGGACCACCGCTCGATGGAGTTGAAGTCAGGATTGAACCCAACGGCGAGATTCTGACGCGAGGGGCGAACGTTATGAAAGGTTACTACCGGAACGAGGAGGGTACCGCCGGAGCCTTTCGCGACGGATGGTTCTGTACCGGCGACTTCGGCCGGTTCGACGATGAAGGTAATCTGAAGATCACAGGACGGCTCAAGGATATTCTGGTTCTTTCCACCGGGAAGAATGTGAGCCCTGCTGCAGCCGAAGAGGCTCTGTCGCGCAGCAAATTCGTGCAGGGCGTTTTTGGGGTCGGTGACGGCCGAAAGTTTTTGACGGCGCTGATTGTCCCTCATCGCGCAAACCTCGAAACGCTTGCCCGAAGCCGTGACGTTACGTGCGCCAGTTTTGATGCGCTTCTCAAGACGCCCGAAATCCTGTCGCTCTTTCGCGAAGAATTGACGCTGCACCAGCGAGATCTGGCGGCCTTCGAACGAGCGAAACGATTTGCATTCCTGAGCGAAGAGGCGCTTCTCGATCCGGAACTGGTCACCCCCACGCAGAAGGTTCGCCGTGCGGTTCTGGAACGGCGATACTCGGATTGCATTAACAGAATGTATTCTCACGAGGAGGATTAAGGACAATCCTATGCCCGAAACCACATCAATCGACTGGAGTGAGGAAGCGATCCTGGTCCGCCTTAAAGAAATCGCACGCGACGGGCTCAGCATGACGCCCGAGCAGTTGAACGCGATCGAGAAAGATGCGCCCCTGATGGAAACGCTGCGACTCGACTCGCTGGGCCAGGTCGTACTGGTGACGCAGATCGAAGCGGACTTCGGCTGTGTTTTCGAACCGGAGGACTGGCAGCAATTACAAACTGTGAATGACCTTGTGCATATGATTCAGACGCGCGCCGGCAATGAAGGACGCGCGTGACTCAAGAGCGTGACGCAAGAGATGAGCTTCCACGCCGGAATTGCGACAGTCCCCGATTTGATCCACGCCCTCAGGAGTGAGTCCCGCGCGGGCGCCAGGTTCTTGAACATGTCGGGACAGGAGGAGTTCTACCCCTACGAAACGGTAGCCGCGCGCGCGTGGCGCGCGGCAGGCGCACTGCAGGCCGCGGGATTGAAGCCGGGCGAGCGGGTCGCTGTGATCTTGCCGACGTCGGTTCGTTTCTTCGATGCATTCCTCGGCACGCAAATGGCCGGCGGGATTCCGGCGGCGCTGTATCCTCCGTTCCGGCTGGGCAAGCTGGATGAGTATTTCGCGCGCCTGCGCCGCATGCTGAACAAGATTGGCGCGCGGTATCTGATTACCGATTCGCGCTTGAAACGCATCCTCGGCCCCGCGACGGAGGGCACTGAAACTCTTCGCGATGTGATCGACGCGGCGACTCTCGACTCCGGTCCCGTGGGATCGCCCGTCGAGGTGGATCCGGATTCGATCGCTTTTCTCCAGTTTTCGTCGGGCAGCACGGTCGAACCGAAAGCTGTAATGGTGTCGCATACCAATTTGCTCATCAATCTCGCGATGATGCTGACATCTTTCGGCGAATATACCGCCGAAGAGGCGAGGAACGGAGCTGTCACCTGGTTGCCGCTGTACCACGACATGGGTCTGGTCGGGATGCCTCTATCTCGGACTCTTCTGCCCTGCCACCGTTACCTATCTCAGCCCGGAACTGTTCATCGCGAGGCCCGCTCTCTGGATGCAGACGATCTCCCGCTATCGCGGTGTCATCTCCCCGGCTCCGCATTTCGCGTACGGACTCTGCCTGAAGAAAGTGCGTGACGAGGAAATGGAGAACGTGGACCTCTCCAGTTGGCGGTTTGCGCTGAACGGGGCTGAACCGATTGACGTGGAAACGATGGAACGTTTCACCGAACGCTTCGCCCGCTGGGGATTTCGGCCGGAAGCTTTGACGCCGGTTTATGGCCTCGCCGAAGCGGGTTTGGGCGTAAGTTTCTCGAATCCGCAATTCCGCGCCGAAAGTGGTCGAGTTCGATCGCGAAGCCCTGGCGAGGGACGGCGTTGCTGTCCGCGGAGTCGGGCGCAAGTCCCCTTCCGTGGGCAAGCCCGATGCCGGGGCTCACTGTCGAAATCCGAAGCGCGGAGGATGAGGTACTGCCTCCCGGACGCGTCGGGCGCATCGTGGCGAAAGGTCCGTCGATCACTCGGGGCTACTTCGGGGATCCGGAATTAACCGCGGGCATAATCCGCGATGGCTGGCTGGATACCGGCGACCTGGGTTTCTTCTTCGACGATGAAATTTACATCGCCGGGCGCGCCAAGGATCTGATTATCATTCGCGGCCGGAATTACGCGCCGCAGGAATTCGAGGAACTGCTTCTCGAACTGGATGGCGTGAGAACGGGTTGCGCCATCGCGGTGGGAGCTTTTATCGATGGTGTCGGAGAACAATTGATCATTCTCGCGGAAAAGGATTCGCGAACTGCTCGGCCGGAAGAAGAGATAGCGGAAGAAATCGAATCCCGGATCCTCAAGGCGCTTTCTTTAAATGTTCATGACGTCGTACTGCTTCCCTCCGGTACCTTGCCTCGAACGTCTTCGGGGAAAATGCGGCGCTCTGACGCATTGCAACAGTACCTTCAGGGAACGCTTGCGCCGCCGGACGCCGTAAACGCAGTCACCTTGTTGCAGGGTCTGGGCAAGTCGCAACTGGCATGGGCACGTTTCGCGTGGCAGAAACGGAAACGCGGGTAGAATCACTAACATCGAGACATTCAATGAAAAAAAATTTGCTACTGGCGGCACTGTTCTCGGTGGCCAGCATTGCCTTTGGGCAAAGCTCCGTAAATTCGGGCGATATCAATGGAACGGTTAAAGACTCGGCGGGCGCGTCGATTCCCGGCGCCAAAGTGACAGCGTCGGCGCCCAATCGCGGATTCTCGCGCCAGGCTACCACGCAAGAGACTGGCGAATACCGGTTCAACCTGCTTCCACCCGGAAAATACGACTTACGCATTGAAGCTTCGGGGTTTAGTCCGCTCGTGGTGACCGGTGTTGAAGTACGTGTGGGGGAAGCTGCCACACCGGCTTCGGTCCTCCAGGTAGGCGCGGCATCCGCATCGGTGACCGTCGAGGCGAACGCCGCCACGATCGAGACGGAGCGGACCCAGCAAGCCAACACGCTTTCGAGCGATCACATCGAGAATCTTCCGATCAACCGCAGAAATTATCTTGATCTGGCGCTCCTGACGCCAGGCGTAGTCGAGACAAACGATATGGTCGACAGCAACGATTTTCGCGTTGCGCAGACGCCTCAATCCGGACTGAGTTTTGGCGTCGGCGGCGGACGCGGAAACAACCTCACCGTCGACGGAGTTGAAAATTATTCGAACTCAGGCGGCGTGCGACCGTCGGTCAGTCAGGAAGCGGTCCAGGAGTTTCAGATTAACCGAAGCAGTTTTACCGCCGAATTCGGAAACGCTCTCGGCGGAACCATCAACGTGATTACCAAGGCGGGAGCCAACGGAATCCACGGCGACTTTTTCGGTTTCCTTCGCCAGCGCGACCTTCAGGCCAGAAATTACTTCGATCCTCAAAAATCGGCTTACACTCGCGGGCAGTATGGCGGCACGTTCAGCGCCCCGCTCGTCAAGGACAAGACGTTCGTGTTTCTCTCCTACGAAGGTCTGGTGCGCCACGAGACGGACTTCGTGACAATTCCGAATTTGACGAACAACCCTCAACTTCTTACGCTCACTCCCGGACAGCAGCAGCTATCCAATTATTTCGTTACGTCGCCGAATCCGCAGCTGCAATTCATCGGGGCCACGATGCAAACGATTTTCAATACCAACAATTTTCCTTCGACGATCGCCCTGTTCAATGCCAACAGCGGCCCTTTCCCTTATGCAGAGCTGTCCAATCAGGGCTCCTTTCGGATCGACCACCACTTCAATGAGAAGGACAGCATCTTTATTCGTGGAAATGTAACCGAGGATAACAGCACGAATGCGCAGCTTGGCGCACTGGTCGGCTTTGATCGCGGCCGCGATATCAATACGAAAGACCGCACGATCATGTTGAACAATACCGCGATTTTTAATGATCACCTGGTCAGCGAAACCCGGCTGATGTACAGCTACGATAATCTCGACGTTCTTCCCACGGATCCCAACGGACCCGACACGACCATATCCGGTTACGGCTCCTTTCGCCGGGAGCTTTTTCTCCCCTCGCGCACCATCGAGAATCATTACCAGGTTCAACAAATTGTCGACTACACGCGGGGGAATCACAGCTTTAAATTCGGCGGCGATTTTAACCCCGTGCGCGATCGCGTGAATTCGGAGACGTTCTTTGCCGGCAGGTTCCTGTTCAGTGAGGGCATAGGGTTGAGCCCCCTTCTGAACACTTTGGCCGGTGATCCGAATGAAGCCGCGAATATTGCGGCGTATCTGAAGTCCGTGGGTCAGTCGAGCCTGGTTCCGCTCCTGAACGAGTCGATCACCGCATTACAAGCCTTCAATCTGGGTCTTCCTGTTTTGTATCAACAGGGTTTCGGAAATCCCAACTGGAGCGCAACATTCAAATACGCAGGCTTCTTTGCTCAGGACGCCTGGAAGATTCGGCCGAATCTGGTGGTGAATTACGGACTGAGGTATGAGATTTATGGCGAACCACCACCGCTCCATACCGATTGGCGCAATATCGCTCCGCGACTTGGGATCGCCTGGTCTGTCACGCCGAACACGATCGTTCGCGTGGGCGGAGGTATCTATTACGGACCGGTCAACGCGCAGATAGTGAACCTGCCGGCAACTTTGAACGGAATCCAGATCAGCCAGGTGGGGCTGACCGGGAACGGACTCCCCGGCCTCAATAACCCTCTGACGGGACAACCCCTGACTTCCTTCGACATTTACCAGACGCTTCTTTCGCAAGGCGTCATCGGTACGCGCACGATAAGCGAGCAGGACATCGCGCAGTTTGGATTAAAGCCCGGACCGAACGCGCCCGGCCGGGTGCTCTTTGGTATTACCAGGGATTATGTGAATCCTCTCTCGGAGCAGGCCAGTCTTGAGATTCAGCATGCTGTCGGCAGTTATGCGTTCTCTGCCGGCTATACGTTCGATCGGGGCGCGAGGCTTCCGCGTATGCATGACGTCAACCTCTTTTACACCGGACGTCTGGCCGGCGGACAACCCACTTACGGCTTTTACGACCCCTCGGTTCTTCAAAACAATGTACTGGAATCAACTGCGGATTCTTCTTTCAACGCGCTGATTGTGCAGGTTTCGAAACGGCTCACCCACAATTTCTCAATGAATGCGAACTACACGTTCAGCAAATCAATCGATGAGGTTACGGATTTCAATAGCGATTACGAACCCAATGATCAGTTGAACGCCGACGCGGAACGTGGGCTTTCCTCCTTCAATCAGAGTCATCGGTTCGTGTTCACTTCCGTGATCCAATCGAGTTTCAAGAACCGCTGGCTGCGGAACTTCACCTTGGCTCCCATCGTTTCCGCAAATTCGGGCAGGCCGTTCAACATTCTGACCGGCTACGATAACGTCGGAGACTATCACCCCACGACTCACCGTCCGTTCGCAGCCGGTCGCAATATCGGTCATGGGCCGGCCTACGTCTCCGCCGACTTTCGCCTGGCGCGCCGTTTTGTGTTCGGATCCGACAATCGGCGCAGCCTGGAGTTCACCGCTGAAGTGTTCAATATCATGAATCACACGAACTTCAAGAGCATAAACAACATCGTCGGCGATTTGACCCTGGCACAGTTACCGACTCCGATCGCCGGGTTCCGAGGCGGAACGACGGATCCGTTGGCGTTTACGTCCGCCTACGATCCTCGACAGTTTCAGTTCGGAATGAAAATCAACTATTAGCGTCGCAGGGGGCAGGCTCGTCAACAGCAAGGTGTTGGAGTGCAGATCGTTGCGCAGTTCGGTTTGCAAACGCGCCTCGTCTTCGGCGGAACGGCGGCGTAGCAGCACTGGGTAGGGACGCGGAATATCTCGCTCAACAACAAACCAGGCCACGGAGGAAAGGCATGGCCGGCCAGAGCAGGTCAAAGAGTTTGCGCAGACGAATCAGATGCACGGCAGACGCGTAGCAGGGCGGGCAACAGGAGCAGCCGGACGGTATGGTTATGGTGCCGACGGAGCGTGGCGGCCAGGAGATTCACTCGCGACCGGGGCGTGGGGAAGCAACGCTCATAGGGTTCGCGCGAGTTGCACTTGCGCGAACCCCGCGGGGCACTTTAATTGAATCCGACCACTCTGAGCAACACTGAACTGTAGTTGAAGAACGCCAGATCCAGATTTCCACCGGCCGTTAATGAACCCGTGAATGAATTAGATGAGCCCAGCACGTTGATGACACCAATTGCACTGGGGTTAGTTGCCGTGGGCCTAAAGACGGAAGGAGGAAGCTGGCTCAGAATGTTGGCAGGCACCGTAAGCGTCTGGTCGCTCGCATGTCCCACGCACAGGAAGACACCGGCGACATTCTTTGAAGTGTCCGCGATTAGCGGCGTGGTTGAAATACCCACGACCTCTACCCAATCCTGACTGCCACCACCGCCCGTCCAATTGATAATCAGCGGCTGCGTCCGATTCACTGTGCTGAGCGAGTTGCAGTTCGCGCATGTCAACGGCGTCGGGACCGTTATGCTCGCCGTGAACGGGCCGATGTCGCTACCCCCTGGACCAGTCATGGTCCAGACGCCCGGCTTGATGAACGTAGGGGGCGGTGCTCCAACGGTTGCCTGCCCAACAGATGCGTTGTAGCCGTTTGTCGAGAAAGCCAGCGACGCCGTGGCGCCACCCGGACCGCTCAACGCGAGGGACGGTCCGGCGTTCAGCTCGGTTGCGGGGGCCATGATCGGTGGCGTAGCCGATGTGGGTGTTGCCGGGGCGTTAATCTGTTCGACAATGCACGTGCCCGGAGGGTTCACCGGCGGCACGCCGCCGAGTGTTTGTTCAAGATTCAGAAGACCTAAACCTCCCTGGCTGCTGAAAATCCCCCCTGCTTGCTGGAATGTCTGGTCCAGCGCGAGGGATCCCGAAACGGCCCCAGCCGTTATGTTTGACAGATTCAGAAACCCCGTGTTTATCGTGCCGCCATTCTCCAGGGTCTGCAGTTTTGAAGTCGTTAAACCGAAAGGAGGGGGACAGATCCGATTCGTGCCGGCCACCCCCAGCGTTCCAAAGTTGCTCGCCACGCCGTTCACGATAATCGCGATCGGCACGAAGCAACTTGCGGGAATACTGCCGTCTGACGGAACGGTAAAGTTGATCTGATCCACCCCAACGAGCGAAGGAGACCGGCCGGCATACGCAGGAGTTATCAATTGGTTCCCAAGCAGGACCTGCACCGAGGCGTTGGGCGGAACGGCAGCGCCCGGCGCGTTGTTATCCGGACTACTTACGGGTCCGAGCCCGGTACCGTAGAGCTCGATAACGTCGCCAGGATTAGCGGAATTGTCAGCCAAATTGAAATAAGGCGGCCCGCTGGTTGCATTTACGGTTGCCGCCGGTCCCCCGCCGTAAAACTGCGTGAAGATTCCAAAGCTCGATGCGACGACGTTGATCTTGATCGGTGGGCTGGTGGCGCCATTATAAGTGACTGTGACATTTGCGGGTCCGACGGGCGTGTTGGATGGCAAAATGGCGTTAATCTGGCCACTCGACGTGAAATCAACCCAGGCTTGTACCGCCGCCCCCGCCGTTGGCGTGATAGTTACGCTCGACCCGCTTAAAGAGGTCTGCAGCGGGAGAGTAGCAGCGGTCACCGGCGTCGCCGGCCCGAGGTTTGTGCCATAGACGCTGATAAATGACCCCTCGGCCAAACCGGCATTCGGCCCGCCCATCGGCGCATAGGTGGCCGCACTGATAACGCTGGCCGGACTGATGACCGGGCCCTGGCCGCATGCCAGACGGATCAGAGTAACCGAAAGTAAACTGCCTGCAAATAGTGCGCGCATTAACCCCTCACCTCAAGTTTTGAAATATAACACGGCGTCGATAGAACCAGCTACGAAACGCTCGACCTAAAGCGGCGACGCAATGTCAACAATGTTATTCTTTCAAGATACCTGCAGGGGCAACTGTGGCCTCTTCCATTGCGAGTGTCCGCATGCCAGGAGAGCGATGCTGCGAATTCTGACGCTGGTGATTTGTGCCGGGTTATCCTGTCTCTCACTTGGGGCTCAGCTGGTTTCGAAATCGCCGCCGATCGTCGGCCTCGGAGACAGCCTTGGGGAGGGAGTGCAGTCCGTCGACGCGGCTTATCAGACGCAGGTTCATGGATACCTGCCGTTGATTGCGGCGCAAATCGGAGTTTCGTTTCCGTTACCGCTGATTCAAACCGGCATTTTCGGGTTTGCCGGCAGTGTAAATGGCCGCTCGCGACTGAATCCTTCGGCGCTGGCGGCAGATCTTGCCGTCTCTGGCGCGACTAGTACCAGTGTCCTGAATACTCAGGCAGCCTCCATAATCGAGACCGAGAGCGATCTCGTTCTGTCTCCACGCACTGGAAGCCAGATATCCATCGCTGAATCGCTGAAGGCACCGCTGACGATCTGCTGGATCGGCAACAATGACGTTCTCGGCGCCGTAGTAAATTTCGATCAGCTGAATGCATCTCAAATCACTCCCACGAACGTATTCAGCACCAATTACGATCAGATCACCAGCCGGCTGGGCGCGCTCAGGGGCAAAGTAGTTTTCGCCAACATCCCCGAGGTGACACAGGTGGCGTTCCTCTTCAGTCCTGAGGACCTGGCGACTTTCCTCGGTTCGAGTTACGGCCTTCCGGAGGGCAGTTATACCAGCCTCATAGCAATGCTGCTGATCAGGCTTGGCATCGACGACGGAAGCATCCTGCAAAATCCGGACTGGGTATTGGACGCCGGCGAAATTCAGACTATCGATCAGACCGTTGCGTTGTTCAATCAGATCATCAGCGCGCATGCGGCGCAAATCAACTCGCCGGTCGTGGATATCAACGGATTACTCGCCGGCTTTTCACAAAATCCTCCGACTCTGAATGGCGTCACGGCGACCCGCCGCTATCTGGGCGGAATGTTCAGTCTTGATGGATTTCATCCCTCAGACATAGGTTACGCTTACATTGCGAACAGCTTCATCCAGACTATGAATTCTTTCTATAGAGCGACGATCCCGGCCATCGATATGGAACAACTTACGGCTATTCTGGAAGCCGATCCCTTCGTGGATTTCAACAATAATTTGAAAGTCAAGGGCCGTTTTGGGGTCGGGTTGTTGGAAACCCTCGGACCCTTTCTCGGCATATCGGGGGATTCAGGCGACGTGCCGCCGGGCGTTAACAAAGCCATGGGACAGAAATTTATGCAGCAATACCTTATTTTGAAAGGTAAAGATCCCAACACCAGGTGGACCGAGCGGGATGCGATCGAAGCGTTTCGCGAAATTTTTCGATCGGGCAGCTGAATGGAACCCGCAAGTTCTTCCGCCGAGAACTGCGAGCCGGGGTTTGGTCCGTTCCGCCCAGCGATATCTCTGATTGCCGCCCCGAAAAGCTATTCCGAAACGATCGCTTCAGCGACCTCTTCGGCTCGTGCCGTCACCTCCGGATGTTGTTGCAGGAACCGCACACACGTGTTCCACCGCAGCAAAGCGTCTTCGTTTCCCGTCGGCCGCAGACGTTCCGCTTCCTCGAAACACTGAAGCGACTTCACAATCCACTCGTAAACAGAATGGTTCGTGCCCATGCCGCCTTCATCGTGCAACGCCCGTGCCCTGCGCTCCCAGGCAATACCGGCATAATATGCGCGATCATAAGGGGTCGATAGCCTGGCCGCCGTCGCGATCGAGTTCTGAAACGCCCTCTTGTCATAAGGGATCTGATCCGTTTGCGCCAGCACGAAACAGATCAGCGCATCCTGATTGTCCGGATCAATCTGCAGAATGTCACAGCAGATACTCTCCGCCTGTGTCGGCTCGTGAAGCAATCGGTACCGCTCCGCCTTTGCCAGAGCGCTGGCGATGCCGCCGTGGGAAAGAGATTTGAGAGCAAACATAGCTATACCCTTGTGCTTTACAGGATTCGAAAAATCTTCTTGAGCGGATCGAAATACCGATCCACCACGCGTTCCTTCAACGGGATGATCGCGTTTTCGGTGATTGTGATCGACTCCGGGCAAACCTGCCGGCAACAGGTCGTGATGTTGCAGTACCCGATGCCGTCCTTGTGCCTCAGATCTGAAACGCGATCCGCGGTGTCGAGCGGGTGCATCTCGAGCGCGGCCGAATAAACGAAGAATCGCGGGCCTATAAACTCCGCGTGCTTGTGGTGATCGCGCAGCACGTGGCAGACATCCTGGCAGAGAAAACATTCTATACACTTGCGGAATTCCTGCACGCGGTCCACGTCAACCTGCTGCATCTGCCAGGTCCCGTCCGAATTGTCCGGCGGCCTCGGAGAAAATTTCTTGATGTTCTTCTTGACTTCGAAATTCCACGAAACGTCCGTTACCAGATCGCGAATTGAAGGGAACGCTTTCATCGGCTCGATGATTACCGGCATATCGAGGTTCAGCTCGCTGAGCCGCGTCATGCACATCAGCCTCGGCATCCCGTTGATCTCAGCCGAGCATGATCCGCATTTGCCCGCCTTGCAGTTCCAGCGTACAGCCAGATCGTTTGCCTGTTCCGCCTGAATGCGGTGGACCGCGTCGAGCACCACCATTCCAGGATCGATTTTCGAGGAATAGTCCGTGAAGGCGCCGTTTTTCGAATCGCCCCGCCAGATGCGGAACAGCGCCTGACTCCTGCCTTCTGATGTGGATGAGGTCGCGCCCGACATCTATTTCATCTCCTCGATGACGGCATTGAGTTCTGGGGGTAGCTGCGTCGTCGGGCGCTTTTCGACAGCCATGGCGCCATCCGAGCCGTGGCGGACGACATTGTTGTATTTTCCCCACTCCGGGTCCTTATCCGGGAAATCGTCGCGGAACTGAGCCCCTCTGCTTTCCTGGCGCACCAGCGCCGCACGGGTCACCGCTTCGGATACAAGCAGCATGTTCCGTAAATCCATGGCCGTATGCCAGCCGTTGTTGTACTGGCGATGCCCCACGACACCGGCATGCTGTGCGCGCTGGTTCAAACCGTCGATTACTTCAAGTGCCTCCAGCATCTCATCGCGAGTCCTCACGATGCCCACAAGGGACTGCATGGTTTTCTGCAGCTGGTATTGAATCTGATAAGGGTTCCCTCCTTCCGCACCTCTATCGAAAGGTTCGAGCGCCCATCGTTTCGCACAATCGATCTCTCGCTCGTCCGCGGCTACCGCGCCGTTGGTCCTCGCGAACTGGGCCGCGTACTCGCCCGCGCGCTTGCCGAATACCAGCAAATCCGAAAGCGAATTCCCGCCCAACCGGTTCGCCCCGTGCAATCCGCCACCGGCTTCACCCGCGGCAAAGAGCCCCGGCACGGTCGACATCTGCGAATCGCCCTCCACCTTGACTCCGCCCATCATGTAATGAGTCGTCGGACCGACTTCCATGGGCTCCTTCGTGATATCGATCCCGGCAAGCTGCTTGAACTGGTGATACATACTCGGCAGTTTCCGTTTTATGTGTTCTTCGGAGTTCGCGATATGCTGCTTGATCCAGGCGATATCAAGAAACACTCCGCCGTGCGGGCTCCCGCGCCCGGCTTTGACTTCGCGATTGATGCATCGCGCCACATGGTCGCGTGTCAGCAACTCGGGCGGCCGTCGTGCGTTCTTGTCGCCCTGCGTGTACTTCCAGCCCTCGGCCTCGTTGTCCGCGGTCTGCGTCTTGTAGAGATCCGGGATGTCTTCGAACATGAAGCGCTTGCCCTCGCTGTTGCGGAGCACGCCACCTTCGCCTCGCACGCCCTCGGTTACCAGAATGCCCCGCACACTCATCGGCCAGACCATTCCGGTCGGATGAAACTGCACGAACTCCATATCGATCAGTTCCGCCCCTGCGCGATACGCGAGGGCGTGCCCGTCGCCGGTGTATTCCCAGCTGTTGCTCGTGATCTCGAATGCGCGCCCGATGCCGCCCGTCGCCAGTACGACGGCCCGCGCAGGCCAGTGAATGAAGTGGCCCTTTTCCCGGTCGTAGCCGAACGCGCCTGCGATGCGTCCACCGTCGAGCAGCAGAGTCAGCACCGTGCACTCCATGTGAACTTCCATCCCGGAGTGGATTCCGTGATCCTGGAGCGTGCGGATCATTTCGAGTCCCGTGCGGTCACCCACATGCGCCAGCCTCGGATAACGGTGTCCGCCGAAGTTGCGCTGCAGAATACGGCCATCTTTCGTACGGTCGAAAAGCGCGCCCCATGCCTCCAGTTCGCGGACGCGGCTCGGAGCTTCTTTCGCGTGCAACTCAGCCATACGCCAGTTGTTCAGGTACTGGCCGCCGCGCATTGTATCGGCGAAGTGAACGCGCCAGTTATCCCGATCGTCCACGTTTCCAAGCGCCGCGGCCACGCCACCCTCGGCCATCACGGTATGCGCTTTCCCCAGGAGCGATTTGCAAACGACGCCAACCTTTACGCCCGAGGCCGCCGCTTCAATGGCTGCGCGCAGACCGGCGCCTCCGGCGCCGATTACCAGAACGTCATACGGGTACGTCTGATAATCCGCCATTAAAAAATTCTCCAGTCGGTCCAGACACCCATTGAGCAAAGGCGCACATAAACATCGGCGAAACCGACGGAAAACAAGCTGAACCAGGCCCACTTCTTATGCCGGCTGTTCAGGCAGCTCACACAGTCGTAGAGCTTGTGCCGCGCCGGATGTTTCGAGATCTGGTCGATCGACCCGCCGATCAGATGACGCATCGCATGGCAACCGAAGATGTAGCAGGCGAGCAGAACCACGTTCACGGTGAGGATTAAAGACCCCAGCCCGATCCCGAAATGCCCGTCGAACCAGAACGATTCGACCGCATCGATCACCAGAAAGAACCAGACAATGTAAGACAGCCGCAGGAAATATCGATGGAAGTTCTGCAGGATGAGCGGCAGGTGGCGCTCCCCCAGATAAGTCTTTCGCGGTTCGCCGACGGTGCACGCCGGCGGATCGGCCCAGAAAGATTTGTAGTACGCTCCCCGGTAGTAATAGCAGGTGAACCGGAACAGGCCGGGGATCCAGAGGATCAGGAATGCAGGGGAAAACGGGAGGAAGGAAGGATACCAGGACGGTTTGCCATGAAACCATGCGTGCGGCGAATCGCCCCAGATTTCCGGCGAATAGAAGGGTGAGAGATACGGGCCGTACGTGTAGTGATTGCCCTGAAGCGCCGCCCAGTTCGCGTAAATGAGAAAGGCTCCGAATCCCAGAAACACAAGAAGCGGATCGAACCACCAGTTATCGCGCCGCGCCGTCTGCCCGAAGCGGCCTTTCTCCCAGAGAATATCCGGAGCTGCCAAGCCCGATCGCCCTCCTTTGACGCGGTGATTAACATATCACAGAGGTTTCTTCTTGCGTGCGCAGATGTATGATTGCGGTATGCAACGCGAAGGATCGCCGCATGCAGCGCACAACCGCGACGATTCGGAGCTCGTAACCATCCGCCGTTTTGGAAATATGTCGGAGGCGCTTGCCGCGCAAGGCTGTCTCGACTCAGCGGGAATCGAGAGCTTTCTGGCCGACACTAACATCGCGAGAGTCGAGTGGCCCATCACTCGCGGTATGAGATTGCAGGTCGATTCGAAGAACGCCGAAGCCGCTATCGCGCTCCTCAGGTCAGATTGAACGGCAGCTGACTGCCGGATTCGAGAAGCTTATGATCTCCTCGATGACGTCCTCGTGACAGTCGCGTGGGGCGGTCTGACGTCGTTGAAGGTATTTCTGTCGCAGTTGAGCGAGAGAGTGTCGGAATGCGAGCAGGATCACCGTTTTGTGCCACCTTTCGAATGGGTAAAATGAAGATGAAAGCAGGGCCAAAATTGACGCGCGCGCAACGGCTCTATCGCCGGGGATCGTAAAAACAGGGTTGCTCTTGTGGAAAACAACGTCCATGTCTCCGAAGTCATACTGGAAGCGATGAGCCGCGAGGCGCAGGCGTCCGGGGAGGATGTGTGGCGGTTGTTCGATCGGGCCGCCGAGCAGTTCCTCGCGCACCGGCAGATCGACGAACTTGCCGCGATCGGCGGGGGCCATGCGCGCAGGCTCGGCTTGAAACCATCAGACGCCGTGCGCCTCGTCCGCGAGGACCGTAACCAGCAGCGCGGACGGTGATTCGCGTCACCCTTGATACCGAACGCGTATATCTCCGCGTTTAACTTTCGGGGCAAAGCGCTTGAGCTGATTCACCGCGCGATCAACGGTGAGATCGAGATCGCCATCTCACAACCAATCCTAAGTGAGACCCTGCGCGTTCTGCGGGACAAGTTTGAATGGCAGCCTTATGAGCTTCACGCCCTGCGCGAACGCCTGCTGAAAATCTGCAGGGTGGTCGACCCGAAACAGACGCTGGCCGTCGTCGCCGACGAGCCGGACAACCGCATTCTCGAATGCGCGGAGGAAGCCGGGTCGGAATTCATCATCACCGATGACCGTGCGTTGCTGAAGGTGGAGGAACATGCCGGCCCCAGGTTGGTGCGCGCGCTCGATTTTCTCGTCCTGGTACGTGGACGTTAGTTACCTCTCGCCTCTTCCGCGGGGCGCCGCAGATTGTTTGCGCAAGGCCGAGGAAACCGATGGCGATTGCGAACACCAGTTATGTGCGTCAGGCCGAAAAGCCTTCCGATCTCGCTCCGCAGGGCTTCGAAATCTCCAGGCGTGTGATGTTTCAGCGCGTCGCGTTGTTGTCTCAGCAACGGGACGGCTAGCCCTTCTCTCTGCATTCTCGAGGCCAGCGACCGGGTCTCCAATTGCGTGTTCCTCAGGGAGCCCGACGCTTCGTCGATCGAATAAGGGCGGCGAGCAAACCCAGACTGAACAAAGACAGGGCTTCGCCGGTCGTCCGGCCGGGAGTACGATACCGCAACCGAATCTTATGCTGGCCCGCCTGAACGAAAACGGCCATAGCAAATCCATTCGCAGGCACAATGGGCACCTCTGCCTGGTCGACGGTGCCGGACCATCCTGGATCGTATGCCTCCAGCACATACACGAACCCCGGCTGCCCCGTACGGGTCTGCAGAAGAATCTCATCGCCTGAAGGCCTCGCATAGTCGACCGCCGGCTCGCCAGAATCTGGATTGCCGGATCCCTCGCGGATCCGCTGTAAGTCACTTCGCGCCTCGGCGGGTAATAACAACTTATTTAGAGGATGGGCCGCGAATAAATCCGGAATTCGCTTTTCCGCCACAAACTGCGCCTCGCCTGCCTTGAAGAAACGTGCCCGAGGAGCGGGGTTGGCCACGCCGTAGAGGTTTGCGTCATCGGTTCTGCTGATCAATGCCAGGTCGGATCGGGTTTTGCTCGTTACTACAAACTTCACCCCTGTAGCCTCAAGCGCCCTGACCGGGAGTTCCGATGCATCGATGAACTGCCGGTTCAGGTCTGCCGGATCTCCCGCCAATGCGAGAAGGCCGCGATCGAACCGTGCCAGAAATATCGAATCAAAACCGCCGAGATCATCGTAGCGATCCCGGGACCAGAACAAGTCGCTCCACTTTTGCGCGATCCGGCCATTACCAACCCCTCGATCAAGAATTTGCTGAAACGGCGCCGCGTCTTCTTCGCGCGGAAATACAGAGATGAAAAGGTGCGAGAAACTCCACAGATCGGCGAAATGCACCGACAAAAGCGCGATAACCATGCCTGTCTGTAGCCCCGCGTGCGCAGGCCATCGCACCTGTCGAAGCGCATCGACTCCATTGCCCAGCGCGACCGCCGCGCAGAACGTGCACACATACAACAGCCGCGCCGGACTGCGAAGCAGTGTCCCGGGCAACAGATGAAGCAGGGGCTGCGCCAAAGGCAGTGAGCAGAGGAAGGCTCCCGTTCCGAGCATCGAAAGGAATATCCAGCGCCGCTCAGGCAGCCGCCTTCTGAGAACGCATCCGGCCAGAAGCGCGGCGATCGCGAGGAGGGGAAGCAACCCGACGTACGACGCTGTGTCCCAGAAGTAGGCGTTATTTGGGTATCCCCTGAAGGGGCTCGTGTCCGCCAGGTCCATGGGAGGCGGAAATCCGTGGATCCGGGGCAAAACGAGCGCCAGTAGACGGCCGTACGGCATTACAATGTCATTCTTCGCCGGCGTCAGAGGCAGGACGCGGGTGCTGCGTCCAATCAACAGCAGCATCGGCCACCAGGCGGCCATCGCAGCCCCTGTGCCCAGGAGCAGCGCGGCCGTGGCCCGCATACGAAGCCACCCCTGGCCCATCCATGCTGTGTACAGAAGGGCTGAGGCGAGCGCATAAGCCGGCAGTTGCGGATGCCCCGCCAGCAGCACGCATGCGCTGCACAACGAAAGAGCGGCGAGATCGAACCGGCGCCGCCCCTCGCGTTCATCTGCAAACACGCGGTCCACCAGCCATAACAAAAGGGGAAGCGCGGGATACGCCTCCAGCAACGGGAGATGCCCCGCCATTACGCGCGACGCGAAATATCCGGCGCACGCAAAGGTCCCGCCCGACGCCACCGCGCCTGTTCGCGTCATTCCCGCTCGCCTGCAGTACAGATACGTGAAGATCGCCGATAGCGCCGCCGCCATTGTCACTCCCGGCGCATACGCGACCGATGGATCGAGTAACAGCAATACCAGGCGCGTCGGAATCCACGGGAAGCTTTGCATATTCGCCGCAAAAGGCATTCCCATCACCTCGTGGGGATACCAGCCAGGAAGCGAATGCCGGCTTCCAAAGAGCGCTTCTCTTGCAAACTGGATCCGGCGGATGTGTAACTCGTAGTAGTCCATGCCGGCGAGCTGACCTGCGCCGGAAAGAATCTCAGGTCGCAGATAGAAGATCCCAACAAGCACAAGGAGGCTGGCGACGGCCGGCAAACCATATCTTCCACGCCACTTCGCAAGCCGGCCCGGTTTCGCGGGAAGAACCGGTTCAGTCGCTGAAATCTGTTCGTGCAGATCGGCTCCAGAAAGTAGAAGTTACCGGCTCTGGCTCCAGTTTGTGACGAGGTTATACGCGTCTATGCTGCCGAGACCGTTAGCCAGACTAAACGGTGCCCCTGCGCTGTAGGCTGGGACGAATGACGTGTTGGACGTAGAAAGAGCTCCGCCATACGTGGTGCCAAAGATGCGGCCGCCTCGCCCATAGCCGACCGTTCCGATGAACCCATAGCAATTTGTGGGCCCGCTGCAATTCACGTCGATGTCGCCCTGCGTGATGGTGTGGAAAACACTGGGCTGGCTGACGGCAAGGGCATAGTAAACCACATTGGGATTACCTTGCTTACTGCCCGTGTTCTGGTTCACCAGTGCCTGAATGCCCGCCACGACCGGCGTGGCCACGGAAGTGCCCCCAAATCCGGACCAGTTGCTGGGTGCTCCGGTGCAGGGCGCCCCACCATTGCTCTGATCGCTGAAGCATACCACCGAATAGTGGCCCCATACTCCATCGGCGGCGAACATGGAAACATCAGGGATGTCGCGAACTCCGTCATTCGGAATACCCGCAAGCCCCGTCTGCCAGGCAGGCTTGGCGTACCCTTTGCAACTGCCGCCCACAACCCCCGACGTCAACGGCACGCCGCTGGCGCAACTGCTCGGACCTCCGCTGCCGGCGGCGACCGCTTGAAAAAAGTTATCTTTGGCGGTTTCGCTGTTGCAAAAGCCCGTGCTGCCATAACCAGCCGAATAACCCAGGTAGCCCGAGAGCAGACTGCCTGCGCAGGAGTCGTTCCAGGGAATTTCAGGAATATATGAGAGTGCCGACCCGTACGTGGCGGTGTTGGTCTTGCTCCAGAAAGTATCGTTTGTGCCCTTCAGTGTATCGGAGAAATCCGTCCCGCCCACCGCCACGTTATAAGGCGTGGTCGCGTTGGCGCTCACCCCGAGCCCGTGTGTCGCGCTCGTTTCTCCCGCGTCGCAACTCGCCGGGCCTTCGTCCCCCGAGGCGACAAATACCGAAATGCCTTCGGCAACCGCCTGCTGATAGAGAGCGTTGATCGAGGCGTTCGACGCGGCGCCGCCCTCCGCCTCGCATCCGCCGTAGCTGATGCTCAGGATGGCAGGGGGAGAACTCGCGTTCACCAGATTCTGCGTAGCCAGAAACAGGCCGGATGCGACGCCTGTATTGGCGCACGACGCGTTTACTATGGCGGCTCCAGGCGCCGCGGCGGTAGCCCACTCTGCGTCAAGAATCGCCTCGTTGTCATCACCGTTGATTCCGGGCGAGGTGCAGTTGGGTGCGCCGGTGGGCGGCTGCGGATTCACGCTGGTCAGCGAGCCCGAAGTGTACTGCGAAAGGCCGAAGACGCTGCGGAAGGTCGTCCAGTCCGAAGCTTTGTATAACTCGGTGTCTTCAATTACCGCCACCGTTTGTCCCGTCCCCGTAATCCCCTTGGCGAACAAAGGATTGAAATCATATATCGTTGCAAGGTCGGCCGGAACCATAGCCTGCACCGTATTTCCCTGGCTGCTGAACGTGTACTGGGGTGCGCTCTTCACTGCTTTGGCACGCATCATCTTGTGGGGACGAAAATCGTGCATTGCGACAATGCCCGCCACCGCTGGAGCCAACGCAGCGGGAATCTCGGGGTCGCTGAAATTCGCGATGTGATAAACCCCATTCACCGTCAGATTATGAATCGACGTGTGAAACGCCCGCCGCACCTGGCCGGCATTGCCTGAAAAATCGATCAACATCCCGCTCGGGTAAACCAGATTTACCGTAAATCCCTGCGACTGAAGCCAGTGGGTAATCGTTGCGACATCGGATTCCGCAACCCCGTAATTCCCTCCGAAATCCTGGGCGGAGAGCCATTTGTGAAAGCCGGGCGAATCGGGATTATGCAGGTCCGCGATCAACTGTTCGACCGCTCGTTCCTGCTGGGGCGAGCGCTTCAGCTGAAGCAGCATGTGGTCAACGGCAAGATCGTCCGGTACGGCGCCCAGATCGTTCGCCGGAATTGCTTCCGGCCGAGTATTGCCGGCCAGTCTCACCAGTCTGCTTTCATCGATCGCCTGGCGGATCCGCTCCCGGCCGGAAGTCTGGGATCTCAGGGCGACGAGCCCGCCGGTCAGCAATAAAACGATTGACGACAGAGAAGCATAAAACCAGCGTGCTCGAAGCATCAGGTCTCCTCAATCACTTTAATATGACGGTTCCAGCAACAGGTTTACCGGACAAGCGGAAGCATAAAGAAGCTATGTGCCATGATTGCAGATTGACGGACGCAAGCTGCGGGAGAATTCATGAATTTGCGCAGGATCAGCTCTGTATTTATCAGCTCTGTATTTAGAGGTACGGCTTCTAAAATCACAATGCTGTCTGTATGGGGATTGGCGACGGCTTTTGCCCAGACCCAGGACAGCAGCGGCGACGGCCTCCTGAACGGCAGCTTCCGTTTCCGCCACCTCGCCGTTCAGCTTGTGGATCAGAACTACAATCCGACGGACATTACCGCGGTCTACGGCACGATTACATTCGACGGGGCGGGGCACTACACCCTGGCGGGAACCTCCATCGACAACAGCGTTGCAAACGGCGCGCCGCAGGCTTTGAAGGTGAGCGGGACCTATGCAATAGGTTCCAACGGGCTTGGCTACCTCATCAATCCTCTTTATCCCACCGACGTCAACGCCCTCATATATGGAGCGGTGGCCCAGGGCGTCTTCACTGGAAGCTCCACGGAGTCCGAGGGAGATCAGAACGAACTGAACGATGTCTTTATTGCGATTCCAGTGGGATCGCCGCCCACAAATGCGGCTTTTACATCCTCGTACCAGACGGGCGTGCTGGATTTCACCGCGCCCGGTAGTACCGCGCTCAAGAACGCCCTTTTTGAACTGAATCCGGACGGCAAGGGCAACTTCGGCGCCATCAGTCTGAACGGCCAGGCAGGCAATCAAAGCAATCCGAACCTGAAACAGTCGGTTACGGGAGCGACGTACAATTTCAACACCGATGGGAGCGCGACGCTAACCGTTCCGTTGCCTACGGGCGTCACCGCCGCAAACGCACTTTTCACCGGATCGAAAACGATCTACCAGTCCGCTGACGGCAATTTCATTCTGGGTTGGACCGCGTCGGGATTCGATGTCTTCTTTGGCGTGAAAGCCCTCGCCGTTACCGGAGCAAATACCATCACCAGCGGTCTTTACTTCACCGCCGCTCTCGAGGATGCGCCGCAGGATTTCGGAACCGATTCCTACTATGGCGGGACCAGCAACACGGGCAACACCAACGGCGACGGTGTCGTCCATCAACGCCTGAATGTGCCGATGTCGCTTTCCATCGACTACGGTACGGACGACCAGATCAATCTGAACGCTGACGGAACTACGAGTCCCGATTTTAATGGATATCAGTACCTTTTCGGGGTTGGCGGACAGGCCTTTGTCGGCATCGGAACACAGGGTTACTTCTCGCTGGTGGTGGGTCTTCACGCGCCGGCGTTCTCCGGAACCGGCGTTTATCTCAACCCGGTCGGCGTGGTGAACGCTGCAAGTTTCCAGCCTGCAACTGCCAGCATTGCGCCAGGTGAGTTGCTTGCGTTGTACGGCACAGGTCTCGCGCCGACAAGGTTGATAACACAGGGCGGTCAGACTTTCCCGGCCAGTCTGGGCGGCGTCTCCGTCACGATCAACGGAATCGCCTGCCCGATTTTCTACGTCAGTCCGACACAAATGTCCGTAATTGTCCCTTACGAAGTCGCTTCGAACCAGACAGGCCTTGCCAACATTCAGGTGAACAACAACGGGACACTTTCGAACGTCGTGCAGATGTACCTCACGGACGCCTCGCCCGGGTCGTTCTCGCAGGATTCGAATGGAATCGGGTATGCCTCCGCCGTACACGCGAACGGGCAGCTCATTACCTCTTCTAATCCCGCTCAGCCGGGCGAAACGATCGAAATGTTTCTGACGGGCCTCGGCACCGTCACGCCTCCGATTACGAATGGCGCCGTCGGTCCATCGACCCAGTTGAGCTGGGCGGACCTTTACAACGCCGGGAATCTGTCCGCGTATTTCAACGACTATGGTCCCAACGGGTCGACCGGTAACCAGGGCACCATTCAATATGCCGGTCTCGCTCCCACGCTCGCGGGACTCTACCAGTTCAATGTGCAGGTGCCCACGAATGGTCTCGCGGCTGGCGACGATGTTTATGTCGATTTTGTTACCGATGCCGCCGCCGTGAATCAGATCGTGATTCCTTACGGATCCTCTTCCGTCAGCGCACCTGCACCGGCGGCGCAGCGGCAACTTGCCAGAGCGAGACGGTTGCGCCGGATAAAATTGACAAAACCGAGGCCAGCGATCCATCGCGCGAGACGCGGCGGTCCCGTTAACTGATTCCCCGCAACATCCGGGCATCCTTCGTAAACCAGAGTTGTCGGCGCGACGGTCGACGTTCTCAATACAACTGGGCAGGCGCGAATTCTCTCCGATGGCTCACTGGCTCGCGGGTTCGTTCGGCGCCTCGCCTGTGTGCATAGCGTTTTGTATCGTTTCCGGCGTGATCTCAGGCTTGGCGTCCCGCGATCCTGGCGGTTCGACAAGTCGGTCCGGAGTGTTTGGCGCCCGATGTGTCGGGGCCGGGGCCGAGGCTGGCCGCTGATCGCCTGGATCGATCTTCGAGGCGAGCCGGTCCAGACTGTCCGGGACCAGTCGCTCGGCGAAGCCCGCCAGAAAAGCCCAGACAAAGAGCTTCGCATATTCCGCGCTGCTTGTCGGAAGCGTGTCCCACGTGAAGTGAAAGAAAGGCAATCCCCGAGCCGTTCCCCTCAGGGGAACGAAAAAATCCGGGAACACAGAACCCTTTAGCAGTCCTGCCACGAACATCAAGGCCAGGATGACCGCGAAGATTGCACCCAGCAACGGAGACAGCCAGAGGTAGTATCCTGCGTTGTCCAGGCCAAACACGCTGATAAGCGGATCCCCCACACTCGGGATGTGTTGCATTCGTCTCTGCGAACTGACGAAGCCGCCGACTATGCCGGCGTACAGAACGCAACTCAGCATCGCCAGGAAATCCGCATTGTGAAGATTGCACCAGACAAGAATTCCGCCGAGGGCAACCGCACAGAGCAGGATCAGAGCGATGCAGTTGATGGTGAGCGACTTGCGGAGCCGCTCCCGCATCGGGATCAACGAGTAATACCAGTGAAGTACGTCCAGAACGAGGGCCAGATCTCCTTTGAAAAGTGACAGGCTCGCGGGAGTGCTGATATCGGTGGGAACGTTTGAGGCGATGTATTTGTCGTAGATTGATGGGCTGGTAATTTCGCGAAAGCGTTCACGGACGATCCAGGCGCTGCGCTCGACCATCTCCGGGGGTTGCAGGGAGAAAATGATGTTTTCCAGAAGAAAAATATCACCCCATGTGAGGTCGTCGGGCCGCTGGCTCGACTTCGTGATCACAGCGTTGGCCCGGGCATCGGCGCTGTTCAAAGTCACATAAATCGCTACAAGATGGTCGAAGTAAGACCACCCATAAGGTGGCACGTTCGGCGGATCGCGAAGATTCAGCGCAACCGCGAGTCGCCCTAACAATTTTCTCGAATTAACCAATCTCTGGCCTCCGGCTTCTCGTTAACGTTCCGGCCCGAGGGGCTCCCTCGGCGCGACGATTCGTCAGATTATATAGTCTGCCCTTCTGCGTGGCCGCTTCATTTTTGCGGTCGCGTCCACCGCTTTGTGAGCGGCGCAGGAACCTTTGCTTCTGCGCTCGTGCAGGTGTCTTATAGCGGTCCGAAAGTTGAGTCTTCGGGCCGGTTCGGATTAAGCGAGACGGGCGTATAATTCGAATCGATGCGACGCAGAGATTTAGTGACCACTTTCGCCGTGGCCGGGCTCGCCCGGATGAGCCGCGCCGGCGCCCAGACGCCAACTTCGCCAAAGTCGACCGGCCGATTGAAGCAGTGTGTGACTTCGGGCGTTTTCGATCCAAAGATGTCCTTCGAAGACAGGTGCCGCATGGCTGCGGACCTCGGTTGCGTCGGTTATGATCTGGTACGCCCCGCCGACTGGCCCACGTTGAAGAAGTACGGCTTGACTCCGACCATGGCGCCGCCCAACGCGGGCGTCAGCATCCCTAACGGCATCAACGACAAATCGACTCACGAAAAGATCGAGCCGACCATGCGTACCGCGATCGACCAGTGCGCGGCTGGAGCCTGTCCCAACCTGATCACCGTATCAGGCAGCCGCCGCGGAATGTCGGACGCCGAAGGCGCAGACAACTCCGTCGCCTTCCTGAACAAGGTGAAGGCGCAGGCTGAGGATAAGAACGTGACGATCTGCCTCGAGTTACTGAACAGCAAGATCGATCATAAGGACCAGATGTGCGACCACACCGCGTGGGGCGTCGACGTCGTCAAACGCGTGAGTTCGCCGAAGGTGAAGCTGCTCTACGACATCTACCACATGCAGATCATGGAGGGCGATATCTGCCGCACCATCCACGATAACTTTCAATGGATCGCGCACTTCCATACAGGCGGAGTCCCGGGCAGGCATGAGATTGACGGCACGCAGGAGCTTGATTATCACTTTGTGGCGAAAACCATAGCGGACCTCAACTATACCGGCTACGTGACGCATGAATACAAGCTCTCGACAGGTCGCGATGCCCGCGAAAGTCTGCAGCAGGCAATCAAGACCATGACGGTGTAATAGGCCGGAGGAACGATGGAGAAGGAACGCGACAAGGTCTCTCGCCGCGCGCTTGTAACAGGCGCGGGCATCGCCGCGGGCGCCGCATTGCTCCCGGCTTCCCCGAACGAGATCCGCAGCGCCCGGTATACCGCGAAAAAGGGCGCTGTTTCACTCGCAATGTACCGCAAGCGCGCGGCGGGTTCTTCGCTTCCTGTTCTTTTCCTGGTCCACGGATCTTCGCTCTCGGCGCAATCCAGTTATGACCTCGAGGTTCCCGGCGCCGTTCGCGCTGATGACGATTACTCGATGATGAACGCCTTCGCCCGCTACGGTTTCGACGTCTGGACGATGGACCACGAGAACTACGGAAACTCGAGCCGCACCTCCACGAACTCGGATATCGCCAGCGGCGCCGAAGATCTTAAGGCAGGTATCGACCTCGTTCTCCGCGAAACCGGCCAACATCGGGTTCACCTTTTCGGCGAATCCTCAGGCGGCCTGCGCGCCGGCGTCTACGCGATGGCGCACCCTGAGACTGTCGACCGCCTCATTCTGGCCGCCTTCACTTACAAGGGCGAGGGCTCCCCGACCCTGGCAAAGCGCGCCGAGCAGCTCGGTTATTACCGCACGCATAACACCCGTCTTCGCGATCGCGAAATGATACACGGTATCTATACTCGCGACAAGGCAGGCACCACCGATCCGAAGATCGCCGACATCGTCGCCGACAAAGAACTGAAATTCGGCGACCAGGTGCCGACCGGAACTTATCTCGACATGACCGCGAACTTACCCATAGTCGATCCAGCCAAAGTGCTCGCACCGGTGCTTCTGCTTCGGGGAGAATACGACGGCATCGCCACCGTCGAAGATCTGATCGAGTTCTTCAGGCGACTCCCGAACGGCGACCGGCAATTCATCATCCTGCCCGGCGCTGCCCATTCGCTGATCGTGGATGTCAACCGCCGCCAGACCTGGCATGCTATCCGCTCCTTCCTCTCCATGCCCGAGAGCGCGTCGTCTCCTGAAGCTACACTAGGCGTGGATGCCGGAAGACTCATCCGCCGTTGTCAATGTGGCTCTCAACGTCGCGCGCACCGCGCACATGCGCCATCTCGTCGAGACGCTGCGCCAGCTCGAAGACAAACTGCGCGAGGGCGGCGGAGCGCACGCGCATCGAAAAGCAGCATCGCGCGGGCAAGCTGACCGCGCGTGAGCGCATCGCACGCCTTCTCGATCCCGGCGCGCGCTTCCTCGAAATCGGCCTGCTCATCGCCTACGACCAGTACGAAGGCAACGCTCCCGCCGCCGGCGTCGTCACCGGCATCGGCAGAATCGAAGGCCGCCCCGCCGTCGATCGTCGCCAACGACGCGACCGTGAAAGCCGGCGCATGGTGGCCCGAAACCATCACGAAAATTCTGCGCGCGCAGGAGATCGCGATGCGCAACCGCGTGCCGATCGTCTATCTGGTCGATTCCGCCGGCGTCAATCTCCCCTATCAGGACGGCATCTTCCCCGGCCAGTACGGCGCGGGCCGCATCTTCTTCTACAACTCGCTGATGCGGCGCAAACTCCGCGTGCCGCAGATCGCCGCCGTGATGGGACCCTGCATCGCCGGCGGCGCCTATCTACCCGCGCTCAGCGACGTAATCATCATGGTCGAACACACCAGCTTCATGGGCCTCGGCGGCCCCAATCTGGTCAAGGGCGCGACCGGCCAGTCGATCGATCCGGAGTCGCTCGGCGGCGCGCATCTGCATAACGCCACCAGCGGAGTCGCACATTACGTCGCGAAGAATGACGACGATTGCCTCGACATGATTCGCGCGCGTTTCCGCCAGTTCCCGTTGCCCGAACCCGCGCCGCCATCGACCGAACCGGCCCGCGCCGCCGAAGGTCTCTACGCCGTCCTCCCGCCGACCATCGGCTGCCTTACGAAATCGAAGACGTTCTCTCCCGCATCTTCGACCGCGACGATTTCCTCGAGTTTCAGTCCGAGTTCGCGCCGGAGATGCTCTGCGCCAACGCGCGCCTGAACGGCCACCCCGTGGCCGTAATCGCCAACCGCCGCGGCTTTCTGCAAGCCCGCGCATCGGCGGCATCATCTACACCGAATCCGCCCGCAAGGTCGCCTACTTCGTCGAGACTGGCCGACCGCGCCGGAACCCCGCTCATCTATATCCAGGACGTCTCCGGCTTCATGGTCGGCCTCGAGGCCGAGAGCGAAGGCATCATTCGCGCCGGCGCGGAAATGGTGGAAACCATGTCCTGCGCCAGCGTTCCCACGATCGTGCTCACCATCAATCACGCCAGCGGCGCGGGCTACTACGCGATGGCCGGCCAGGGCTTCGATCCCAACTTCACCTTCAGTTGGCCCACCGCGCGCATCGGCGTGATGGAAGGCGATTCCGCGGTGCAGGCGCTCTACTCCGTCGAGCTCGAAAAATTCAAGAAAGCAGGCCTCCCCGTGCCGCCTGAACTCGCCGAGTCCATCCAGAACACCCGCGCCGATTACGAGCGCTGGCTCGACGCGCAATACGCCGCCGCCCGCGGCCACTGCGACGCCCTGATCGATCCGCTCGAAACGCGCGAAATCCTGACGCTGGCGCTTGAAGTAACCCTGCAGCGCCCGCGGGCCATCGCGCTCGCGCTTGAAACCTTATGATCCGCATCGCCAACGGCCAGGGCTTCTGGGGCGACTGGCTCGAAGCTCCGGTTCGTCTCGTCGAACAAGGCCCCATCGACTACCTCGCGCTCGACTATCTGGCCGAGGTCACCATGTCCATCCTGCAGAAGCAGAAGCAGGCCGACCCCGCCCTCGGCTATGCGCGCGACTTCCCACCGCTCATCGGCCGCCTCGCACCCAGTCTGAAAGACCGCAACGTCAACGTGATCGCGAACGCCGGCGGCGTCAATCCCACGGCCTGCGCGAAGGCCGTGCTCGAAGCAGCTCCGGACCTCAAAGTCGCCGTGGTTCACGGCGACGATGTTCTCGATCGCCTCGACGATCTCCTCGCCACGCGGCATCGAAATGCGCGACATGGATACTGGCGCGCCCCTCTCAACCATCCGCGAACGCATCCTCTCGCGCCAACGCCTATATCGGAGCGTTCCCGCTGGCCGAGGCTCTCGCTACCGGCGCCGACGTCGTGATCGCCGGCCGCTCCACCGACACCGCGCTCACGCTCGCGCCCATGGTCCACCGCTTCGGCTGGAGCCCGCAGGACTGGGACAAACTGGCTGCGGGCACGATCGCGGGCCACATCATCGAATGCGGCGCGCAATGCACGGGCGGCAACTGCCAGGTGGATTGGGAGAACATCTCCGGACATGGCGAACATCGGCTATCCCATCGTCGAAGCCGAGCCCGATGGCTCGTTCACCGTCACGAAACACCCCGGCACCGGCGGGCGCGTCCACTCCGATACCGTGAAGGAGCAGTTGCTCTACGAACTCGGCGATCCCAGGCACTACATCACGCCCGATTGCGTAGCCGACTTCACCACCATCCAACTCGCCGACATCGGCCCCGATCGCGTTCGCGTGACCGGCATCCGCGGCGGCCCGAAGCCGCCGACTCTGAAGCTCTCGATCAGCTACGCCAACGGCTGGAAGGCCATCGGCACGCTGGTCTACACGTGGCCGGAGGCGCTCGAGAAGGCGAAGGCCGCGGATCGCATCGTGCGTGCACGCCTCGCCGCACTCGGTCTGAGCTTCGACGAAATCCACACCGAATTTTTCGGCGTGAACGCCTGCAATGGACCGGCCGCCCCGCCAAACCCCGATCCGCCCGAGGTGCAGTTGCGCATCGGCGTGCGCGGCCAGAACCG
Source organism: Terriglobia bacterium (assembly GCA_963718155.1). Lineage (GTDB taxonomy): Bacteria > Acidobacteriota > Terriglobia > Bryobacterales > Bryobacteraceae > BOG-234. The sequence continues at coordinate 125,008 of CAVQYP010000025.1, forward strand.
CAAAGCCGTCGACCGCTTCACGCGCGAACTGATCCCGCTGGTGCTCAACGGTCCGCCCGGAGCCACCGGCTTCGGCGACGGCCGGCCGCCGGTCCGCGAAATCGTCGCCTACTGGCCCGCCCTGATCCCGCGCGAGGAGATCCGAACACGCGTCGAGGTCATCTCATGAAGAAGCCGCTCGGCGCGATAGCGCACACGCGATCCGGCGACAAAGGCGACACTTCGAACATCGGCGTCATCGCTTTCAAGCCGGAGGACTATCCGGTACTTCTCCGCGAAGTAACGCCCGAAAGTGTGAAAGAATTCTTCGGAGAGCTCGTTAGAGGCGAGGTGGAACGGTTCGAGTTGCCCAACCTCGGCGCTATCAATCTGTTGCTGCACGAAGCGCTCGGGGGCGGTGGGACGGTATCGCTCCGGGTGGATGCCCAGGGCAAGACTTATGGCGCGGCTCTGCTGCGCATGGAGGTGGAAGTTGATTGACGTAAAACATGAAGGCCGGGTCGCCAGGATCACGCTGGACCGCACGGAAAAACGCAATGCCCTGTGCATGGAGCATTGCCGCATGTTGGTGGAGGCTTTCGATAAGGCCGATAGCGATCGCTCAGTCGGCGCCATTCTCCTGCAGGCCAACGGACCAACATTCTGTTCCGGAATGGATCTCAAAGAGACCATAGAAATCGATCAGGTGCGGCTCGCCGGCATTCATGAGCGCCTTTTCACCATGATTCAGCGCCTGCGGACGCCGCTGATTGCCGCCGTTCATGGCCACGCCCTCGGAGGTGGAACCGGGCTGGTCGCGAACGCCCACATCGTTGTCGCATCTCCGGAAGCTGTTTTCGGCCTCACCGAGATTCGCATAGGCTTATGGCCGGTGCTTATTTTCCGTGCCGTCGAACAAGCGATGGGCGAACGCCGCACGGTTGAACTGAGCCTCACCGGTCGGGAATTCAGCGCATCCGAAGCCGTGAATTATGGCCTTGTGAGCGAGCTGGCGGATGATCCCATAGCGCGCGGCATGGAGATCGCAAAGTCGATCGCCGGATTCAGCCCGGTCGCTCTCGGCGCGGGCCTCGACTACGTCCATCAGATTCGTGGCGAAGGTTGGCAGCACGCGGGCAGGCTCGGAAAGAGCACCCGCGACCGGCTGCTCTCCAACGACGACTTCAAGGAAGGGGTGCGCGCATTCGTAGAAAAACGAGAACCGTCCTGGCCGTCCCTGCGCTCAAACGGCCACTAAAACCCTTCCGAGCCGCGACCCAGCATCCCCTTTAGGGGTGCTGGCGCGGCAGCGAGCGTCACCCCTGCTCCCCAAAAATTTCCGCCGGCCGACCCCAATCGCCACCAAACACAATCTCATCGAGGCCCTTCCGTTTTCGTTCGCCCGGGAGCGTCGTCTCCTCGTCGATATATCCGATCGCAAACGCCGCGCCGATGTCAAAATCGTCCGGCACGTGGAACTCGGTCCGTGCGCGCTGAGCGTCGAAGCCCCCCATAAAATGCGCATGTAACCCCTCGGCTGTCGCTTGAAGTGCCAGAGCCGCTGAGGCCGCGCCGGTATCATGCAAGCCAAAGCGATCCGGAGCACCGTTCTGAGTAAACGTCTTTTTACCCGCCGAAAATCCGATCGCCCACGCTGTTTTCGCCCACTGCTGATTCCTTTCCACGAGGAGCCCGAGCATTTTCGCAAATGCCTCAGGCTGGTCCCGCGTGGCGATCACGAACCGCCAGGGCTGTTCGTTAAAACAGGATGACGCCCAGCGAGCCGCTTCGAAGAGATTGCGCATGGTTCCCGGTTCCACGCGGCGGTCGAGGAACTGCCGCGGGCTCCATCTGGCTCTGATCACTTCGTGCAGGCCCGCCGCGGGAGCGGCTGTAACTGAGGAAGACATATGGGTATTGTGATGCGATTCGGTTCGAAATAGTCAAGTTCGCGCCTCGAACCTCACACAGACGCTAGAATTTGATTTGCTATCACAAAATGTCAGATAAAAAACTGCAGGTCATTCCGCTCGGCGGGCTCGGCGAGTTCGGCATGCACATCATGGCCCTTCGCTACGGTGACGACATCGTCGTAATCGATGCGGGCATGATGTTTCCCGAGGCGGAGCTGCTCGGGGTCGATATCGTCACGCCGGACCTCACGTTCCTCAAAGAAAACCGCCAGCATGTGCGTGCACTGCTGCTGACGCACGGTCACGAAGACCACATCGGAGCTGTCGCATTCTTCCTCGCCGAATTTCAAGTTCCCGTCTACGCGACGGCATTCACCTTATCTCTTGTAGAGCGGCGTCTCGAAGAATATGAGGTGGAAAACGAGCCCGTTCTGCGAGCCGTCAAACCGAAGGACATCATCGAAATCGGCCCCTTCAAAGTCGAGTTCGTTCACGTCACCCATTCCATCGTGAGCTGCGTCGCGCTTGCCATCACAACTCCCGTAGGCGTAATCATCCACACTGGGGATTTCAAGGTCGACCCCACTCCCACCGATAACGAACTCTTCGATCTCCACACGCTCGCCGATTACGGAAAGCGCGGCGTGCTTCTGCTTCTCTCGGATTCCACCAATGCCGATCGCCCCGGCTATTCGGACTCCGAACGCGCCGTTCGCCCGCGGCTTGAGGACGTCTTCAATCGCTCTGAAAGCCGTTTATTCGTCTCCTGCTTCAGCTCGTCGATCCACCGCCTTCAGCAGATCATCAATCTCTCCGAAGAGTTCGGGCGCAAGGTTGCGCTGGTCGGCCGCAGCATGATCGCCGTGACGGAAATCGCGCATAATCACGGATTCATTCAAATTCCGGATAATGTTCTGATTCGCCCGCAGGACGTGATGACTACGAAGCCGTCGAAGGTAACCGTCCTGATTTCGGGCACGCAGGGCGAGCCGATGTCGGCTTTGTCGCGGGTCGCGGTCGATAATCACAAGCAGATTTCGATCACGCCGGGCGACATGGTGGTGCTCAGTTCCCGCATTATTCCCGGAAACGAAAAGACCATTTTCCGCATGATCGACCATCTTTCGAAGCGTGGCGCGGATGTTCTATACGGCAGCATGAATCCGCCGCTGCACGTCTCCGGACACGGCTCGATGGAGGAATTGCGACTGGTGCTGAATCTGGTGCGCCCGCGATATTTCGTGCCGATCCACGGCGAATATCGTCAACTCGCCAAACACGCGAGACTCGCCGAGCATCTGCGGAACGTCGGTCTCGAAGAGACATTCATCTGCGAAACCGGGGACGTGCTGGAGTTGGATCACCAGGGCGCGCGAAAGGCGGGCCGCGTCACGGTGGGCCGTATCTGCATCGATTCCGGCGCCGTGGGCGAGGTTGTAGGAGAGATGGTAGTTCGCGACCGCCGCCTGATCTCGGAGGATGGCATCGTGCTGCCGATTATCGCGATCAACAAACATACTGGGAAGATCGAGACGTCGCCTGAAATAGTGAGCAGAGGATTCGGGCTCGAGAGCGATGCGGATTTCATGCGCGGAGCTCGCGAGGTGGTTGTAAGAACGCTGGAAGCATCCAGCGCCGAAGAAAAGATGGACGTCGGCGTAATGAAGGAAAAGATTCGCTCGGATCTGAAACGTTACATCCACCGCAACGCCGAGCGCAGGCCGATGATCATGCCCGTAATCATGGAAATCTGAGTAGCGTCGGCGATCTTGTCGTCCGCAAAGGTAGCACCGGCGACCTTTGTCGCCGGTGACTTGATCAGATCGGGTCAGTGTCCCCGGTGCATGGCCGCAAAGTCGAATTGCCCCAGGTACATCGGCTTCGAAACAGGTGGTGTGCTTTTCCCGCCGTCGACCGGGTAAAGTGCGCCCGTGATGGTCGGGAAGCCCCAAATTTCACCTATTCAGCAATTCGGGGCGGGTGCTGTTCACGTCTTCGATCGCGGCGACGATGCCTGCGCCATTTGAGGCTGTTTACCTGGAGCGGCTGCACCGACGCTCCGAGTTCGCCAATCCTGCTGAAGGACGCAACAAACCAGACCAATGGTTCCTGGCTCACGCAGAGAAGCCGGCGCTTCCCCGGGTCTTGTCCTTTGCCATACCAGCTAGGGAAGCACTCCGATACTGAGTTGGTTCGTGCTCCCCTGCCGCAACAATTCCCAATCGAATGCCACCCTCGAAACAAACACGGACGTGAACAGATTGGTAATCAGCCCGATCACGAGCGTCGCGGCAAAACCTTGAACCGCCGGAGTTCCAAAGAAAAACAGGAACGCGCACGAAACGACCGTCGTGACATGCGTGTCGACCAGGGTCGCGAATGCCTTCGAGAAGCCGCTTGCGAGCGCATTGACGGCAGTCTTTCCTGAGCGCAGCTCTTCGCGTATCCGTTCGAAGATCAGAACGTTGCTGTCCACCGCCATGCCGATCGTCAGTACCACGCCTGCGATGCCCGGCAGCGTCAGCACCGCTCCAAAGCAGGCCAGCGTGGCGAGCAGCAGCACCCCGTTCAGGATCAGCGCGAGCGTGGCATTCGCGCCTGCCCGCCGGTAATAGATCAGCATCGCCGCAACTACCGCGCGCGAGTCCCGCGACAGCCGCCTGCATTCCGTGACGAATGGAATCGGCCCCGAGTGAAGCCTCGACGGTTCTCTCCTGGATGATCTCGATGGCTGCCGGAAGGGCTCCCGATTTGAGATCAATCGCCAGATCCTGTGCCTCAGCGACCGTCCGGGCTCCGCGTATCTGCCCCGAGTCGCGAATCACGTCTTCAATTACGGGTGCGCTCAGAATCTCGTCGTCAAGCACAATCGCGGAGCGCTGGTTGATATGAGCTCTCGTGTACTGCTCGAACCGAATGGCGGCATCCTGCGCCAGGGTGAAGGTCGTGACAGGCGCCTGTGGGTTGCCCGCGCCCACTCGTGCGTCGCGCAGATCGGTGCCTCGAATGACGGGGCGGTTGTTGACGAGATACCAGGTCCGCTGAGCGTCCGCGAGCGGACGCGTTGCGACCAACTTATCGCCCGGCGGCAAAACGCCCGAATACTGAGCCATCGCCTCTGCGCGATTTGTAAAAGGTCCTCCCTCGACGGAATACCACTCCAGAACGGCCCGGCTCTGAAGCAGATTCCTGATTCGCGCCGGGTCGTTGACCCCGGGCAACTGTACCAGCAGTTCGTTGCCGCGGCTTCCGTAGGGCTGCACCGGAGCTTCAGCAAGGCCATAAGCGTTGATTCTGCGAATCAGTATCTGACGCGTCTGCTCCACCACGTCGCGTCGCTGCGCGACGGAACCGCCCTCCACTTTGACTCGAAGAATCAGACTGGCTCCGCCGCGCAGGTCGAGCCCCAGGCGCAGTGGAACTCTGGCCAGCACAAACGCGTTGATCAGAATCAGCGCGACAATGAATCCCGTTCTCTGAAGCAATCCGCGGTTCATTGCGCACCTCTCGTCCGTGCCGAAATGCGAGATTCGGTCCAGTTGGCGGCCGCGTTCTCCCAAGCCAGCAGAATCGGGCTGGCAACGAATATGGACGAGAATGTGCCGACCACGATTCCGATGACCAGCGCCAGCGAGAAGCCGCGAAGCACCGGACCTCCGAAGAACAACAGCGAAAGGGCCGTGATCAACGTCAGGCCGGAAGTGAGCACGGTACGGCTAAGGGTCTGATTGATGCTGCGATTCACTGTGTCGGTGAAGGACTCCCGGAGGCCCACCCGCAGATTCTCGCGAATCCGATCGAATACCACAATCGTGTCGTTCATCGAATATCCAATCAGCGTCAGAAACGCCGCCACAACCGTCAGCGAAATCTCCTGATCGAACAGCGAGAACAACCCCAGCGTGATCAACGCATCGTGAAGCATAGCGATGACGGCGGCAATGCCGTACCGGAACCGGAATCGCCAGCCGAGATACAAAAGCATTCCGCCGGAGGCGCCACCCGTGGCAAGCAGCGCCTGATGTCGAAGATCGGCGCCGATCTCCGGCCCGATCACCTCGAAGCTCCGAATCGAGAAATTGCCGCCCGTGCTGGAGAGCGCTTCGCGAATCGTCTGGCGAACGGAAGTCAGATCGCCATTGCGGGGCAGTTGAACCGAAACGAGTACCTCATTCGATCCCGAGAGATCGTGCGCGGCGAGCACCGATGCGCCGTCGACGCGTTCCGAAACTGCCGCGCGAATGTGATCGATAGGCGGTGTTCCCTCCCAGAGAACATCCATAACCGCGCCGCCGCGAAACTCGATACCGTATCGGGGACCGTGTTTGAGGAGCAGGCTGGCTGCGCCTGCAAGAAGCAGTACCAGCGAAGGCAGGATGAACCACCATTTCCTGCCGGTAAAATCGAAACGAGTATTTTTGAAAAATTCCATAGAAAGCCTCTCGTGATGAACCTGAATAGAAATGTGCAGAGCCGCGCGCACAGCGCGTGGACCACGTTTCACAGTTTTCCGGATTGAATTACGAGAGGCTGGGCGGGGGACGTCGATGAAGGGGACCGTAATGTCGCGCCGAACAGATCACACGTCCGGCATATTCGTCGATCCGGGTAGCAAATGTAAGAAACTCAATTCCTGCTGCGAGGCGCCCCGATGCGGAACCGTCGAACTGTGGTCGCGGAAGCTTCTGGATCGCTCCCGATTCGAGCGAGATTCGCGGGGCCAATGGCGCCGCCATTCCGGCGGCCGGGTCATGGGCGACCTGAGGGTGATACGCCGCGCCCAGCAGCACCGCAAGCACGAAGCCCAAAGCTAATATCCAGAGCGGGCTGGCGCTTCGGCGCATCAAATTCAGGTTAACAGTCCTGGGCCTGTTTATAAAGCAACCTCCACTAACCGGCGAACACTTCACCTGTTACCATCGATCCACGGCAACCTGCCGCCACTCGCCGGCTGAGGCAAGGCCACCCGCTATGACTCTCAACCCGAAGACCATATCGAAACGGGTCACAGGGGCGAGCCTGGGAACAGGGGCAGCAACGTCGGGTTTCGTTGCGTCCTGGAATAAATTCCTTTGATTCTCTGCGACGGTCGGGGCTCCGCCCCACCCTCGCGAGGGGTTACGAACCCCCGCGGTCCCGCTTTCTTTGCCTGCCGCGCCCGGATTCGACAACCGTCCTCATTTTTCGAGTATCACGGCAGGACGTGCGCGCCCACGAGCGGTTCCGGGCTTGGCCGGGTTGCATATCAACTGTACAGTTCGGATAATTGAACTGAAGAGTAGGGATGCGGCCAACTGGCAAGAACGAAACAATCGTGGTATCCGCACTCAGCGTCCGAATGGGTTTCGGAGAACTCCTGCGTCGTGTCGAGGATGAACACCGCTCGCTCGTGATTGAGAAACGCGGCACGCCCAGGGCCGTGCTCCTCAGCATACGCGATTACGTGCGTCTTGCCGCGCCCGAACCCGAAGTGCTCAAGGTGCTCGGTGACGAATCCAGGCGAAACGGCACTCACAAGCTCACCTCGCGCCAGATCGACCAGGAGATTAAAGCCGCGCGCGCCGACAAGCGCAAGCGTGGATGATTCCGCTCCGCTTCGTAATCGACACCAACATTCTCGTCTCAGCCGTCCTCAAGCCGGACGGTCTGCAGCGGACGGTGGTTCTGCTGGCGATCACGAAACCGGCGACGCTCTACGTTTCGCCTGACATACTCGCTGAATGCCGCGAGGTGCTCTCGCGTTCGAACCTCAAGATCCGCAAGGGCCTACGGCAGCAGTTCCTCCAACTCATCAAGAACCGCTCGCGCTCGATTACCCCGCCGCGCGCGCTGCGGGTGACGAAGGACCCGGACGACAATATCTTCCTGGAATGCGCCGATGCCGCCCGCGCCGATTACCTGGTGACCGGCAATGCGCGGCATTTTCCGAAGTTCTGGAAGAAAACCAAGATCATCACCTCCCGAGAATTCATCGACATCGTGGCGCCGCATCTCCTCCCGTAAACCCTTATCGACGAAACGACAACAAACAGCTTTCTTCTCTTGCCCTTTTCAACTCCGGCGGTTTATCCGCCCCCTCGCGCTCGGCTCGCATCTGTGCAAACACCTACTGAGCCGCGACCGGAAGGGAGCGACGCTCTCGCTTGTGGCAAGGTAAAACCTTGAGGGCGTCGCGTAAGTCCTTTGTTTTTGGCGCGACCCCTCAGAAGCGTCCTTCGAGCTTCGCCAGCAAAGATAGCAACGAGAACACTACAAATGCTCTATAAATGAAAAGGAAATAGATCCTCCGGTCTCTTGTTAACGAAGCGAAGCCGGGCCGGACTGCCGCACGAAGGAGAGAACATGGCAACCACCAACCGCCCGAGCGTTTTCATCAGCTACACCCATGACTCTCCCGAGCACGAGCGGCGCGTTCTCGAACTCTGCCACCGCCTGATTCAAGACGGAGCCGATGCCCACCTCGACCAGCATGTTGAACACAAAGGACCCCACTGGCAAAAGTGGTCGGACCAGCAACTCCGGGCCGCCGATCTGGTCCTGGTGATTTGCACGCCGGAATACCGCAAAGTGTTCCACGGCGAAGCACCCGCCGGGGTCAGACACGGGAGCAAATCGGAAGCGAACTGGATATCGAATTACCTGTACCAGGCGGGCGGAGAGAACGGCAAATGCCTTCCGGTCCTTCTGGACGGGGCCTCAAGCGTGGACATCCCCGATCCACTCGTCGGATGGCCACATTACTCGCCAACCGATCAGGCCGGATACGACAAGTTGTGGAGAAGGATCGCGGGCCAGCCCGGAATCGAACCGCCCGCTCCGGGCGAACTCAGGTATCTTCCACCGGAAGACATCGACCTCCCGCCCCTGCCCGATCATGCGGCGGAACAGCAGGCGGCTGCATATCTCGAACGGCTGCGCCAGGAGGTCGGCCACATAAAGATCGGCTCCATCGACCGCAACACCACGCAGGCAGTCAGCTTCGCCATCGGAGATGTTTACATACCGCTCTGCATTCGCGCCGCAGCCGGGCGGGAAACCCCGGACGCGGAGCGCGGCCGGCGACGGATCGAATCCGCATTGAAGCACCGCAAGCTGATCGTGCAGGGAGACGCGGGTTCCGGCAAATCGACCTTTCTGAAGTGCGTCGCATTCGACCTCAGTCTTCCGCAAGGCGGCGGCACGCCGCTCGAACTCGAAGAGCGCGGGTTCCCACTGTATGTTCGGGTCCCCGAACTCGACGCCCACCTCACGAAAACGTGGAATCGCGACGCGAACGATACGAAGGACTCGCCCACTCGCGAGACGGATCCGAGATGGATTCCGCACTTCCTCGCCATGCTTGATTGGGGTGCGTCACGCTCCTTCTTCGAATCGAAGCTCCGCCGCGAAAACACGCTTCTGCTGCTGGACGGCCTGGACGAAGCCCCCGGCGACAACAGCCGCGAGCGTATGGCGAAACTGCTGGACGAAACTGCGCGGCAGTATCCGAAATGCCGGATTGTAGTGGCGACGCGGCCCCAGGCGCTCACCGGAGAAGCAAGACCGGTCGGTTTCGAGGAAGTCTGGATCGATGAGTTCGACGATGACAGTATCAAGCTTTTTGTCGAGCGGTGGTGCGCCTGCCGGTATCCCGGTGAGCCGGAGCGGGCTGAGCGCGAGCGTTCCCGCCTGAGCGAAGCGCTTGAGAAGGGCGAAATCCCGCAACTGGCGAAGAACCCGCTGATGCTGGCCGCATTGACGGTGATCCATTTCAACGGGGGGCGGCTGCCGGATGATCGGCTGGAACTCTACGACGCGATCCTGCATTGGCTGGCGCGTTCGCGCGAGCGGCTTCCCGGCCAGCCTCACTGGGAAATCCGCCTGGAACGGCTGATGCTCATTGCCTTGGGCATGCAAACCCGCGCCGGTGGACGGGTCCGGCAAATTGCCCTCGATGAGGCTGCCGCATTTCTTTCTCCCCTGATGACCGAGCGGGACGCTTTGCGATGTCTGCGAGTGGAAGAGGCGGACAGCGGAATTCTGGCGGCGCGCGGCGACAGCGTGGAATTTCCGCACCTCACGTTTCAGGAGTATCTGGCGGCGAGGGCCTTGGCGGACCGGGCCGAAGCCGATCTCTATAACGTCCTTTGGGAAGAGAAGCGCCTCTTTTCGCCCGAGTGGCGTGAGGTGATGGTTTTCTTCGCCGCGGCCATACGCAAATTTGGTTCGGCGAGACCGAACCGGCTCTTTAATGACGTAATCGCCAGAACCGGTCCCTCGGTAGCCGAGAGAGCGCGCACCGTCGCGCTTCTGACGCTGTTGCGCGACGCGCTGCGGCGGCGTGACAGCGATGGCAATGTTACCGAGTTCCTGATTTCAGATCCGCGTTATCTGGAGTTTGTTCGCGAAATGATCCGGCTTTTCGAGGATCCCGCGGCGGGTGCGGGGCTCGACGCGCGGACACGCGCGGACGCCGCCGAAGCGTGGGAGCGGCTCGGCAACATGTCTCGGCTGCGGCTGCCCTCCCATCCCAGCTACTGGGTCGCTTGCGGGCGATTCATGATGGCGCGTTACCCGGTCACGGTTGGCGAATACGCGGAGTTCATAACAGCTGGAGGGCATGAGCCCCGCCGGTGGGATTCCCAGAGGATGTGGCCGTATCGACCGGTGGTTTATGTCAGCTGGCATGAGGCCGTCGGTTACTGCGAATGGGCGACGCGGAACTACGAGCGCGGAAGACTTCGGTTGCCCACCAGCGAAGAATGGGAATCCGTTGCGGCGGGAGAAAACCGGCGCGAATATCCGTGGGGAAACGAAGACCCGGATGACGCACGGTCCAATTTCGAGATGCGCGTGGGGCGCGTAACACCGGTAGGGCTTTTTCCCGCCGGAAACACGCCAGACGGTGTTGCAGACCTCGCTGGAAACATGTGGGAGTGGAGCGCGAGTGAAGATCAGGAACGCCAGGGAGCAATGATCCTACGCGGTGGCGCATTCGGTGACGTTGCGGGGGTCCTGCGGGCCGCGTTCCGTGACTGGGCTCGTGCCTGAGATCAGGAGCCTCAACATTGGGTTTCGTTGCGTCCGGGAATAAATTCCCTTAAATCTTTTCTCTTTTTCCCTTTTCCTTTTGGCGAAACCGTCCCTCTTGAACGCAGCGCGATCAGAGAGCGAGCCGAAGGCTCGCCGGAAATTTTTCGAGCAAAGACCTACCTTGGTACAACCACCTCAAAATCCGCCCGGCATCCCCGGTCGACCCAAACCGAACCCGGCTGCATTCCCCAGGTATCACCCTGGCGGCAAGGCGACCCGCTGATCTGGCGGACCAGACGAGCACCATAATGTTCGGTATCGGCTGAACACCAATTCCGCTTGCCATTATTCGAAGAGCAGTTAATCACGGTCTTGAGCGGCGGACCGGGACCCCGCCCGCCCCCGTTAAAGTTGCCGACCATAAACTCAGCCCGACACCCCCGGTCGACCCAAATCCCGTTGCGGTCATAACCCCAGGTTCGATTTTGGTCGCACGGCGATCCACTAAGTTGCCGAGTCAGACGCACTCCGGCGCGGGTGTCCGCATTGCAAAAATTGCGCTTGCCGTTATTCGAAGAACAGGTGACCACGGAACCGCCACCGCGGCCATAGCCGCCAACCTGGAATTCGGCGCGGCACCCGCGATCCACCCAGATGCCGCTCTGATCGAAGCCCCACGTGCTGCCCTGATTACAGGGCGATCCGCCGATCTGACGGGTCATGCGAACCCCTCGGCTGGTGTCCACCCTGCAATAGTTGCGCTTGCCGTTATTCGATGAACAGGTAATCAGGTTTTGGGCAAAAGCGGCCGAGTGAAAGAGTAAGATAGCTGCGGCTCCCAAAAGCAACCGATGTAAGTAGCGCAAATTTTCCTCGATGGAATTGGGGTCGGGCAAGCTTAGTTCGATCGGGGTCGATAACCGGGCCGCGATCTGACTCGATAATGCTTCCCTGTGTCACTTACAATCTGAATGTCTATCTTACGGAATCCTTCATTCGGGTTCGGAGCCGGGTAGTAAGTCACTGTATACGAATTACCCAGATCTTCGCGAATCGCCTCAAAGGCCTCCACCTGCTTCTGCCATGTCTTGGCCCAGTAGGCCTTACCGCCCGTCTTGGTAGCGATCCGCTTGAACACGTTGCTCGCAATCGGATCCTTGGTCACGTCGTTTGTCGAAATGACGTAAATCGGAATGCCTTCGTCCTCGGCCACCGCGCGAACGTCGTCCGGAGCAACCATGCTCGCATTATCCGGCCCGTTCGAAAACACGATTACTACTTTGCGGCCGGGAACCTTCGACGCGTCTCGCAGAGTGAGAAGCAATCCGTTATATAAAGCCGTATCGTCGCCCGCCACAGACTGCCGCAGGCCGAAAATGGCCTCATTCCGGTCGTGAGTCAATGAAGCCGCGCGAGACATGTTGCGGCTGAACGTGTACACCGCGACCGAATCCGCACGATCCAGGCCCCTGACAAAATCGACAATCGCATCTTCCGCATACACAAACCCGTGATACATGAAGTTACTCGTGTCGAACAGGACGAAAACATTGGTTCCGGCGAACGCGTCACCCGCGCCGGTTGTCGCAGGCCTCTCGCCCGGCGGCTGCTCTCCGGGAGGCAGAGCTTTTAACGAACCATCCGCCTGAATCTCCATCGCCGGCCGGTTTCCCTCTGAGAAAGTCGAGAGCTTCTCCTTGATCCCGTCCTCCATAATGCGAAAGTCGGATGGTTTCAAACCGTTAACGTACTTACCCTTGCTATCCGTCACGGTGAAGCTGAGAACCACCAGATCCACTCGGGACTGGAAGACCGGCGTCTTCGCCTCCTGCGCCAGCAGCCAGATCCCTCCGCCGGTGGCCGTCAGACCGCCGGCCAGCAATGCAAATCGCGCGCTCCTCCTGAGTGACGGAAACCTCATTCTTCTGTCTGCTCCCCGTCCTGGTGTGCCAGGACTGATTTAAGGTGCCGGGTTGCCCGGTCTTTCTGAATTCGATGCCGTTACCTGATTGGGATCGATCTTCAACTCTTCTCCCACCGAACGCAGGCTCCGCAGCAGTGCCGGCCAGTCCTCCAGATGGGAGGCGAAAATGCGCTCTGCCACTTTCTCCGTCCACTCCGGTACCAGAACATTCAATTGCGCGGGTTGCACGCCTGTCTGGTCGCCCACGTCGGCCCAATACAGAAGGTTCGACTCCCAACTCTCCGCCATGATGCGGCTGGAATATCCCATCAGAGCCGGAAACGTTCTCAGATTCAATAACTCGGGGCGATACGAATTAGCCAGTGTAGGCTTCGCGGTGCCCCACGCCCGCGAAATTGCCGTCTGGCTCACCTGGGCGGGAATGAGGGTTCGGAATTGCGCGATCTCCTCCATCTCGGGACTTGACTTCGCCACGCCGCCACTCTCTGCGATCCCTTCCGCCATCGTATACATCTCGGAAGGCGTCAGCGCTTCGATTGCCGAGTGCGCATCTCCGGACGCAATGGAGTGCATTACCAGCGCGGCTCTCGACGGATTGGCCACGCGATAGATTCCCCGGGAAACCTCGTCGCGCACTTCCGGCTCTAAGGCGGCTTCGGCGATCGCGTCCTCCGCCAGGCGCATGTGCAGGCCGACCCAGTGCATCTGCGCCGGTGTGACTGTCCAGAACCGCGAAGCCCGCGATGTCAGAATCATCTGCGGCACCAGATCTCCCCAGATCAGCGCCTGAGTTTTCGTCGGAACAAGGAAGTTCTGCTCTGCCTCCGCGAGCGCATAGGGAAGACCCGAAAGCGATCCTACCAGCCTGCCCCCGGCGTTCGACGGCCAGCCCGTTCCGTGAATTTCAGTCGTGCGCCAGCTATGGTTCGCACCCGAGGCTCCAATGAAATCGTGACCGCGAACAAACAGCGGGTTCGTGATCAGGATCTGCGCGCCCGGCGGGGCATAATGCAGGTAGTTATACCCCACGATCGTATCTCGCAGGCTCGGCGCCAGTTTCCCGCGAAGGTCCTTCATTTTTTCCGGGTCCTTCGCAGCCTTGTCGATGATCGCGCGCAGGTTGAGCTTCCGCTCATCATCCACATGCCGGTCCGGGAAGTAGCCGAACGCCACCGCCGTCTTTTCGACCTGGCTCATCTCATTGCGGGGAAGTTCGATATCTCCAACACGGCTCGCCAGCCTCGCGGCAAGCTGCGAATTCAGTTTCCCGCCTTTGGGAACCGTCTCGAGATTGTCCGCCAGTTCAAAGAGAAGGTCGGCCGGAAGCAGTCGTTGCGCTTCAAAGATGTGCTGCTCCTGCTGCACCAGTTCCGCGCGCGCATCCGAATCGTCAATCCGCGGACCTCCAGCCAGCAGGGCCAGTATTCGCTCCTGGATCACGCCGGCTTTCGCTTGCGAGCCCCCGCCTTCTCCCGCGCTCTTGACCAGAAGCTCAAGACCGGCCCGCCCCGCGTCGAAAAGCTCACGATCACTCTTAACGGTTCCGAAAGGCGCGATCACGCCCGCCAGCGCTTCATCGGCCTTGTTGGCAGGGATGCTTCCCTGGCGGCAGAAGATCTGCCAGATTCCCGTCAGCCCCTGCATCGTCCCCACGACGTCCTCCCGATACAGTGCGTCGCGGGACCTGTCAATGGCAGCGGCGGTGTCCAGCCAGGCAACGATGGTCTTGTCGCTGAGCGAAGGTGCGTCGTTAAAGATCGTGAACTGCGCCCCGTAGATGCTCCAGGCGTGGATCATCCGCTGGACGGTCTCGGGTTTCAGCGGCTGCGTTCGGTTACGGTCGAGGTCGCTCAGAGCCATGAAGATCTTCAGCGGCTCATTGTCCACTGGCTTGCGGCAGAGAGCAAACAGCGCCTCGATTACATCCTCGGGGTCCTTCCAGTTCGCTGCGGACTTGCTGAGCTTCGCGTCGTACTTGGCTTTGGGGGTCTTGACGAACAACTCCCTCCACGAATCGATGCCGCCCGGTATATGCGCTTTCCCGTCTGCATCGATGTGCAGCCGCGTCGTAAGCAGCATCATTTCCGTGTTCGAACGGAAGACGGGTCGTGCCGGACCCGGTGTTGTAATGCGCCCGCGAATCGCGTTGTAATACCGCTTCATGCGCGCCGGCTCGGTGAGATACTCCAGAACCGCGGCCTGCTGCGTTCCGGCCGAGAGGCGCGCGAGCGAATCGTAAAGGCTCGCGAGCCATCCGTCGTCCTTGAGCATCAGCTTCTCGAAGAACTCGCTTCCTTTATCCGGGGATACGCCCACGATCTCGGCCCATGCCGCGGCGGATCTGGCGCCGCCAGGCAAAACGGCCTTCCCCTGCCGGATCTCAAAGTTGCCGCCGAAGAAATCGAGCACGCTCGCGCTCGCGCGGAGCCTCGCCGCGGGAACTCCGGCCTTCAGAGCGTCAGCCGTTTCAGGGTCCAGCTTCGACATCCCGAGATAAAAGCGGCTGAGCCCCGGGTCGCCCAGAAAAGCGTCGATGAAATCACCCTGCGTCTTTTCCCGTACGCTGAGCCAGTATTCCGGTGAATAGAGAATGGTGGCCTTTGACGGATGGTATTCGTAGCTGAAGGGTTTACCGGTGCGTAGTGCCTGCTCCAGTTCGGCCAGCGGAAACCCCGAGTCTGTCGTGATGAAAGCGCGCGCGGCGTTTACGGTTTCGAGAACCAGGTCCCCGCCGCACTCTCCGCGAACACGGTAGCCGAGCACTCGCAGCAGGTCGTTGGTTTGCGTGGATTCACAGTTCGCAATCCGGATCGTTTCCTCCTTGCCGCCCAGCTTCGCCAGTTCTCGTGCCTGCGCGAGATAACGCTGGACAAGTTTGAGGTATTCGGTCTCGTCCAGCTCGTCGTTGGAATGGGATGCCTGGTAGCCGTTGGTCACAACATTGCGCGCCAGCGCGGTCAGGACGTCGTCCGCGTCGGTTGTTGGCGAAATCGCGGCCATTCGGGCGAAAGAACGAAGGGGCCCTGGAATCTGGATCGTTTGCAGTCTCGAGTCGGTGGCTCCGGCCGTTTTGGAATTGAATCCGGCCAGGCCCTTTCCGCCCAGTTCCTGGTATTTCGCGAGGTCGGTCGCGGCTGCGGCACGATCGCCCGCGATCACATCAAGTAGCACGGCCCGCCGTGCGGCCGCGGCGGCATCCTGCAGGCGGCCGGCGCTTTGGTACAGCGCCGCGGCCTTCCGGTACGCGTCGCGCGCGCCCGGATCACGATATCGTTCCAGAGTTTGGGCGTAGCCGTTTAACAGCTCCGGGTCGCCGGGGGCAGCCTTCAGCGCCTTGGCGTAGACGTCTTTCGCGGCAGCTGAATCCCCGGCTTCCTCATACTTCTGAGCCCTGTCGGTTACTTCGTTCGCGCACAGTCCCGTTACCAGACATAGCGTTAAGACGGTTGGGCGTAGCATCATATGCCTCGCGTTGGCCTTCGCTTTGGTAGTTCACTCTAACACGTTCCGAAAACACTTGTGTAGCAGCAATGTAAAAGATGTAAAAACCGCCGCGCTGGCTCGAAATTATACTGAAATCGGCATGGCGCTGATCGAGGCCGACACCCGTGGATTGTATTGCGAAGCCGGAGGATTTCATATCGATCCGTCGCTCCCGGTCCCGAAAGCCCTGATTACCCACGCGCACTCCGGCCATGTGTGCAGCGGCTGCGACGCGTATCTCTGTTCGACCGGATCCGTGCTGCTCCTGCGGGAAATGCTGGGTCCTGACGCATTCATAGAGAGCGTACGATACGGGCAGTCGCTCCGGATTCGCGATGTGGATGTTTCTCTCCATCCGGCTGGTCACATGCTGGGTTCGGCGCAGATCCGTATCGAATATCGGGGCGAGGTTTGGGTGATTTCCGGAGATTACAAGCTGGAGCCCGATCCCACCTGCGCGCCCTTCGAGCCTGTTCGCTGTAACACGTTTGTGACGGAATCCACCTTCGGATTGCCGATCTATCGCTGGCCCTCGTCGGTTAGCGTCCTTGCCGCCATTGAAAATTGGCGAAGCGAGAATACGGAACGCGGAAAGCGCAGCGTGATCTTCGCCGATCCCTGGGGCAAAGCCCAGAGGTTATTGGCGGGTCTCGGGCCAGCATTTTGTCATGAAGACATAAAGAAGGTGAATGACATTTATCGCGCGAGCGGCGTTGCTTTGCCGGAAACGGAGACATTCGATTCCCTTGTCATCGCGCCGCCATCCGTTCAGGGGACGCCGTGGATGAAGGAAAAGCAGAAGCAATTCGGAGCCATTTCGACGGCATTCGCATCCGGCTGGATGCGCATTCGAGGCAAGCGGCGTTTTCAATCCATCGACCGTGGGTTCGTTTTTTCGGATCACGCCGATTGGCCCGGTCTCCAACAGGCAATCCGGGAGACCGGCGCCGACTCGATTGCGGTCAGCCATGGCTACAAAGAGCCGATGGTTCGATGGCTGCAGGAACAGGGTAAGCAGGCCTGGGGCCCTGTGAAAGCCTTCGCGGAGCTTTACACCGCTCTCGACGAAACCACGAAGACGAACGAGAAGATCGACGCCCTCGTTCGCTACTTCCGGGTCGCCCCGCCTGAAGACGCCGTGTGGGCGATCCACTTCCTGATCGGCCGCCGGATCAAGCGTCTGATCGAGACCCGGAAGCTCGTCGAATGGGCGATCGCGGAAGCCGGAATCCCCGAGTGGATCTTCGGGGACTGCTACTCGGCCGTCGGCGACCTCGCCGAGACCATCGCGCTGCTGCTGCCCGCGCCCTCCGCTTCCGCGCCGGAACCGCTGCATTACTGGGTTGAGCGACGGCTTCTTTCTCTCGATCGCGAATCGCTCGTCTCCGCCTGGCGCGAGATGGACGAACAGCAGCGCTTCGTCTGGAACAAGCTCATTACGGGCGAGTTCCGCGTCGGGGTGTCGCAAAACCTGGTGGTCCGGGCGATCGCGCAGTTCGCGGACCTTACTGTCCGAAGTCGTTTCCCACCGGCTCATGGGCGACTGGCAGCCAGATCCGGCTTTCTACGCCCAGCTAATTGCAAAACAAACCCAATCTTTGACAACAGAGCCGCAGGCGCGCGATGTGAGCCGGCCGTATCCGTTTTTCCTTGCCTATCCTTTGGAGGGGAATCCTGCCCAGTTGGGCAACCCGTCCGACTGGATCGCCGAATGGAAGTGGGACGGTATCCGCTCCCAGATGATCCGCCGCCGGGGCGAAACCTTCATCTGGTCGCGCGGCGAAGAACTGGTCACCCAGCGCTTCCCCGAACTGGACCTGCCTCTACCCGAAGGCACCGTGATCGACGGCGAGATTTTACCCTGGAAGGACGATCTGCCGCTGCCGTTCGCTCAACTCCAGCGTCGGATCGGCCGGAAGGTTCTCGGGCCGAAGATCCTGGCCGACGTTCCCGTCGTCTTGCTGGCGTACGATCTCCTCGAATGGGACGGCGCTGATATTCGCGATTGGCCTATCGAGCGCCGTCGCGCTCAATTGGCCGAATTGGCGAGAGGTCGCCTCGTCCTGTCGCAGCCGGTCGCGTTTGAGACTTGGGACGCCCTCACCGAATTGCGCCACGAGTCCAGATCCCGGCGGGTGGAAGGCTTCATGCTCAAGCGCCGCGGTTCGCCTTACCGGGTTGGGAGGCGGCGCGGCGACTGGTGGAAGTGGAAGATCCAGCCTTATTCGATCGACTGCGTATTGATCTACGCCCAACCGGGCAACGGAAAGCGCGCCAGCCTGCTGACCGACTACACCTTCGGGATCTGGGACAACGGCGAGCTCGTCCCCTTCGCGAAAGCCTACTCCGGGCTGACCAATGACGAGATTGCGCAGGTAGACTCCTGGGTCCGCCAAAACACTATCGAAACGTTCGGCCCCGTCCGAAAGGTGAAGCCGGAACTCGTCTTCGAGTTGGCCTTCGAAGGAATTCAGAAGAGCTCCCGCCACCGTTCCGGAATCGCCGTCCGCTTCCCGCGCATGGCGCGCTGGCGTCAGGACAAGAAGGCCGAGGACGCCGACTCTATCGAGACGATTCGCGCACTGCTGCCGACGTAGCCAGTCGCGTTCTGTCTACCGGGTCTGCGCAGCCGACCGAGACGAATCCCTCCCCTTCAGTCCCTCGCGCTTTTCGGAGTGCGCCTCGCGCCGCGCTGCCTTTGTTCCCGCCCCTCTGACCGAAACGCTCTTCTTCGATACCACGGAAGATGTTCCCGAGCTGATACTCAGGGTCGCCTGGGATGTTACTGCCTCGGGCGTCGAAACGTCGACATAAGCGTTGCTGCTCGTACCGGTTGGTACGGTGACGTTGATCTGATAGAGGCCCGCGGCAGTGGGTGTAAGCCCGGCGAAATTGATGGTTGGAGCATTCACGTTGCTGAAATCCACGTAGACCGATTCATTCGTGTGGCTCAGCGGGTTTGAGGATGCCGCGGCGCCATCCGGCACGATCGCAGGCGTCACGGCGCCCAGGCCGCCAGCGTAGAGCGTTATCACCTCGCCGGGTTTCGCCGGACTGGTCGAACTGATCAAACTGTAATCGCCATGCTGTGCGGCGGCCGGTCCGATGGCAATCGGTGTCGCAAATACGCCTGGCGCGGTGTAGTTCGTGTACACCGTCACCTTGTTTGAGGGAGCTCCGTTGTTCATCACCTGAATCGTTGCGTAATAGGCGTTTGGCGGCGTCACCGATGAAGGAACAAGCGCAATAATCTGAGTCGGACTTACATAGTCCAGAGGCGCGGCCGTTCCGTTGATCAGGACCTGTACGTTTCCGAGCGTCACCGGCAAAGGCAGGGTCTGTGCCGGGGCAACGCCCCCCGCCATGCCGGAGCCGAACAATGTGATGAACTCGTTCGGCGCAATCGGATTGGTAGCAGGGGCGAAGGTCGCGGAATTGACGATTCCCAGGGGATTTAGAAAGACCCCACTCCCCGAATACGTTTGAGTCGCAAGGCCCAGGGTGAGGGAATAAAGGGCTGGGGTGTCGGCGGCATCTCCCAGCGCGATAAATGACTTGCCACCGGCTCCAAAGGTGAACTGATACGGGATGTCCCCGACTGGAACGGTGCCGTCCGAACCGACTGTGTACTGGCTGTTGAAGGTGTAATCGTAGACCGCATAAGCCAGCGATTGAAGACGGTTGTGGAAAAGCGACGAACCCGTGCCACTGGCGTTGACTGATCCATAAAATGCGTCGACGGCGTCCGCAGGCGTCTGGGTGGTGTCGATTTGATCTTCAAGGCCGCCCATAAAGTAAATCCCGCTGGCGGTAGAGTTCGAGGCGCCGCTGGTAAACGCCGGGATGCCCACGAGCATGTCATAGCCGCCGGGCGAACCGCCGAGGACGACATTGCGGTCGGCCGAAATGTAGAAAGTCTTGACGCCGCTGACCAGTTGCGAATTGGACGCCGCGCCGAGGTTGATGGTGCCGCTACCCTCGCCCGACAGCGAATAGGTCGCCCCGGGTATGGTCTGGCTGAGAGCTGTTCCGCCGAGATTGGCGCCCACTCCCGAGACCGGGACGGTCCCCAGATTGCCGGCTCCATCAGCCGTGAGAGTCAGTTTTGCCTGGCGCACGGAGGCGATATTGGCGCCGGGAAAATCCAGGCTGCCCGCGATATACGTTCCCTTGAAGGTGCCGTTGGTCGCGGCCGTTCCGGCGGGAATCGCGATCAGGCTGGTGACGTTTGATGATTCCGTCGCGCTGGCCACGAAGGCCGAGGGACCAACCGCGGACACCCCTCCGTAATCCGAATCAGTAATTCCGGCGAGCTTGCCCGCCAGACTGTCAATCACGAGAAAGCCGTTCGCCGCAACCCCATAGGTTCCTGTCAGGGAAACAGCGGAATTCAGACCTCCGGCAAGAGTCGCGCCCTGTCCGCTGAATGTGTACTTCCCGTTCCCGTCGAAAGTCGCTACGCCGATCACGCTGCTGGCGGTTGAGACGGAACCATCCCCGGGCCCGGTCATGAAAACCTCGCGGAGAAAGTAATCCCCTTTTAATGTGGCGTTTCCACTGGTGTCGAAGCTCTGGGCGGCCGCCGACATTACGGCGCAGGAGGCGATCAGTGCGATCTTTATGTAATTTGCAATCATTAATTTCCCGGTCCCATTATCTATTGTGAAGGTGAGCGAACCGCGCGCACCTGATGATCCAACGTACTTTAGCGCCGCCGGGTTGCGGCCTGCGCCGTTCCTGGAGGCTCATTTCCGCGAATGGGAAGATAAAGGTGATCCCTCCGACATGGAAAAAGAGACCAAAAGTACATTCCTCGAAGAACTGCGCTGGCGCGGATTTCTGGAAGCGACGACCAGCGACGATCTGGACAGCTATCTGGCGGAGACCGAATGCGGAACAAAACCGGGGCGGACGATGTATGTTGGCTTCGACCCCACAGCCGATAGTCTTCATCTGGGCAATCTGATTCCGGTCATGGCGCTGGCGCATGCTTACCGGCATGGTCACCGGCCCCTGGTGCTGGTCGGCGGCGGCACCGGGCTGATCGGCGATCCCAGCGGGAAAACATCTGAGCGGACGCTGCTGACGAAGGAAAAGGCGGAGTCGAACGCCGCGCAAATTCGAACCCAATTGAGCCGCTTCTTCGATCTTCCCGAGAGCGACATGCTGAATAACGCGGACTGGCTGCTCCGGCTGAATCTCCTCGATTTCCTCCGCGACATCGGCAAGCACTTTTCGGTGAACGAGATGATCAAGCGGGACTCCGTGAGGACGCGTCTCGAAGAACGCGATTACGGCATTTCCTACACCGAGTTCAGCTACATGCTGATGCAGGCATACGACTTTCTTCATCTGTTCCAGCATCACGGCTGCACCATTCAGATGGGCGGCAGCGATCAATGGGGCAACATTCTCTCGGGCAAGGAACTGATCCGGCGCGTCCTGGGCGAGCGCGCTGAAGGGATCACGTTCCCTCTGCTGACGACGTCGACGGGTAAGAAATTCGGCAAAAGCGAAGAAGGTTCGATATGGCTCGACGCGAAGCGCACCAGCCCGTACCAGATGTATCAATACTGGCTGCAGACCGCGGATGCCGATGTGATCCGGTATCTCAAGTTGTTTACTTTTTTGAGGGCAGGGGAGATCGCGGAACTCGCTGCAAAGGTCGAGGCAGAGCCGGAGAAGCGCGCGGCGCAGCGTCGGCTCGCGTTCCTCTGCACCGAGATGATCCACGGCGATAAAGCCGCAAGCGCAGAGGCCGCAAGCCGGATTTTATTCGGCTCGGACGAGATTCCAGCTCCCGCCACCATCCACATGCTGGCGCAGGAGGTGCCTGTTACACACGTTGCGAGGGCTGAACTGGAAGGGGGGGTTGGTCTTGTCGATCTGCTCACGCGGACGCGCCTCGCGGAGAGCAAAGGTGCGGCGCGGAAGTTGATCGAGGGCGGGGGAGTGTATCTCAATAGCGAACGTCAGTCCGGAGCTCAGACCTCGGTGACAATGGACAGCCTCAGGTGGCCGAACGCTCTGATGCTGCGCACGGGTAAGAAGAACTATCACCTGATTCTGGTTGATTGATCGGGATGCAAAGTCCTGCCGAGCCGCGACCGGCAGGGAGCGTTTTTCGGGGGTGAATAGTCGCGACACCCCGGCAGACGCTCCCTTCCGGTCGCGGCTCGGAAAGACGTTCGTCGTTCGGAAAGACGTTCGTCGTTCGGAAAAACGTTCGTCGTTCGGAAAAACGTTCGTCGTTCGGAAAGATGATCGTCGTTCGGAAAGACGATCGCGGGATGGAAAGAGGGCCGCGGGACGGAAAGCGGGTCGTCGTTCGGAACAACGGTCGCGAGACGGAAAGAGGGCCGTGGAGGGGAAAGATGTTCGCGGGTCGGTAGACGCGGGCTTCCTTAAGCCCAGGCCTGCTCGATATGCTTGCGCACGAACTGGAGGTCCTTCGTCATCGCGCCCAATTCATCCTGCTTTTGATATTCCATGTGGATCGAAAGCGGGCCGGCGAAACCGGATTGGGCGAGCACCCTGAAGAAGGCCGTCCAGTCGACCATGCCCTCTCCCATGGGGCACATCTGCATCTTCCAGGCATCGCCTGATTTCACCCAGGTGAAATCCTGAACGGCTACTGCCTTCAGCCGCGGCAGGGCCAGACGAAGCGCAACCTCCCATCCCGAGACGCCGCCTTCCGCCGTGGCCTGCGAAGGATCGAAATAGTAACCGATCCATTTCGGATCCATCTCGCCAATGATCGATTGCGCGTCCCAGATTGCTTCGCCGACATAGCTGCCCGCATGATTCGGAAACATGGCCGTCATCCCGGCGCGCTGACCGTAGGCGACTAGTCCTGTGAGATCGGCCCGCACCTCGGACAGCCGCTTTGGAATATCGGCGGATGAGGCACGCGGATTGAAGTTATACGGCCAGAACCCCAGCCGGTACAGATGCACATCGGTGTGCCCGGTGATGGCGAGGATCGCATAAGACGTCGGCTCGCTGATCGTCGTCAACATGGTGGTGATCATCGGCACTTCGAGTCCGGCTCCCCGAACGCTTTCAAAAGCGCGAACCAGATCTACATTGGTGATATGCGGGTCGACATGACCGCCCTGCATTACCGTGAGATCCACGCCGTCGTAGCCGATCTGCTGGGCGATCATGCCAAGTTCCGGATAAGGGACCTTGATCAGATTCTGCGAAAAGGCGCAAACCAGCGGCGTCGTGCGCGGCGGACGGGTATTGCCTGTTTTAGGTCCACCGTTCTTTTCGGCCGCTTCCTGCGCGTAGCCCTTGCGGCTCACGACGGCCGCGGCCCCCAGGGTGGCGATAGCGTGACGGCGTGTCACCGGCCGGCCCCATAAGTGCCGGTTGTGCGTGAGAATATAGGCATCGTCGTCTTATGGCGGCTTTTTACGGCGACCTGGGGTGTCATTCACCTCGATTGTAGTCCTCAAATCATGCAACCAAAGATCCTCTTCGAGCGGCGTTACGCGGGACCCAAAGGAATGAACCCGAAGTTGCGGGCGGTCCTCCTGGCGGCTGGATCGACGTTTTTGCTCTGGGCAACCGGATCGGTAGCGCATCGGCTGAATACCAACCGCGTAATTGCGGCGATGGTCGAATTGCTGGCGGTTCTCGCCATTGCCACCCTGGGCGACTGGATACTCGCGCTTTTCTCGTCAATCGTGGCAACGGTTCTTTACACGCTCTATTTCATTGATCGTGCAGGAGGGCGCCGTTTGAGCGGCATTCGAGGCCGCGATCACGTTCGGAACCATGGCGCTGACGGCATTGATCGGAAGCCAGCTGTCGGTGCGCGCCCAGAGGCTGGCGCAGGAAGCGATTCATCGCCGCGAAGAAATGGAACGGCTGAACCAGCTTGGCAGCGTCCTGCTTGCCGCGAATACGCTGGCGGAAGCCGCAGCCCATGCGGTGCGAGAGGTCGTGGAACTGTTTGGCCTCAGAGGAGCGGTGCTACGCGTCGAAGGAGTGCCGGATGCATTCCTGTTTGGCGATTTGAGTCCGGCGGCCGCGGATCAGATTTCAACCGTACCTCTCAGTCAGGAGCCTCGCGCGGATGTGCTGGAACTACACGGGGCCCGCCTCTCGGAAGAAGTGCGGAGTGCGCTCGCCAGCATGATCCGCCTGGTGCTCGAAAGGGCGAGAAGCGCCGAGCAGCGCGCCGAAAGTGAAGCGATCCGGCGTGTCGAGGCACTCAGGTCCACTGTGCTCAACGCTCTGGCGCACGACTTCAAGACGCCATTGACTTCGATCAAAGCGGCCGCGTCCATGCTCCGGGTATCAGGCGGCGAGTCTTCCCGACGATCAGCGCGAACTTGTGGCCGTGATCGATGAGGAGGCCGACCGGCTGCACCGGTTGATTCGCGAATCGCTCGATCTGGCCAAACTGGAAGGGCGGCGCGCCCATCCGGCGACCGAGGAGTGCCAGATTTCGGGCATCGTGGATCGGGTGACCGCAAGAATGACGCGCCAATTGGGCAGCCGGAAGTTTATTATCGAGATACCGGAGGATCTTCCTCCCATTACGGGTGATAGCTTTCTCCTGGAGCAGATGCTGCTTCAGGTCGTGGACAATGCGTGGAAATATTCTCGGCCGGGCACGCCGATTCGGATATCCGGCGTTCTCTCGGCCGGGAACATTGTTCTTACGGTCTGTAACGAGGGAAGTGAAATACCGGAGGACGAGCGCGAGCGGATATTCGACAAATTCTACCGGGGCAGCAGAGACCGCGGCGTTGTCGAGGGCACCGGGATGGGACTGGTGATCGCGCGGACGATCGCGGAGGCTTACCAGGGGAAGATCTGGCTCGATAGCGAGCCGGAGGGCCCGGCATTTCGTTTCGCGCTTCCATTTGAAGCAACGGGGGAAACTTCATGACAGAGAACCGCACCATATTACTCATTGACGATGAGCCCCAGATTCGCCGGGTTCTGCGAACCGAGCCTGAGCGCGCAGTGGGGGAACGTGCTCGATGTTCAGAACGGCGAGGAGGCTCTCGATCTGCTGCGCGAGAAAACCGTGGACCTGATCCTTCTGGATATGAACATGCCCGGAATGGGAGGCCTCGAGACCTGTCGCGCCATTCGCGCCGGATGGGATGTGCCGATCATCATCGTTTCGGTGCGCGACTCGGATCGCGACAAGGTGGAGGCGCTCGATGCGGGCGCCGACGATTTCGTATCGAAGCCCTTCAGCATGGACGAACTGATGGCGCGAATCAGAGCCGCGCTGCGCCGCACCGGGTTTGCGACCGATACGACCCCGAAGAGCTTGTCTGCTGCCGAATCTGGAAGTGGATTTCGAGCGGCGGCGGGTGATTGCCGGATGGCGTGCCGGTGAGGCTGACGCCGACGGAGTTCGATATTCTTCGCTATCTGGTGTCGCAGGCCAATAAGCCTGTTCCGCACCGGCGGCTGTTGCAGGCGATCTGGGGGCCTGAATACAGCGATCAGATCGAGTACCTGCGCGTCTTCATTAATCAGTTGCGGAAGAAGATCGAGCCTCCGGGATCGAAGCCGACGTTCATCATGACCGAGCCGCGTATCGGGTACCGGTTTGTGCTGCAGGATGCAGGCGTGGCGGACGAACCCGTTTCGGCTGCGTGAACGCCGGAGGACCGTGTGCGTGTACACTGAAGCTATTCGGGCTGTGGCGCAGCCTGGCTAGCGCGCTTGCTTGGGGTGCAAGAGGTCCCGGGTTCAAATCCCGGCAGCCCGACCAATTATCCCCTGTCCGGACCGGACACAGGGGTAACAGTTCGTTCCTGAGACATGGGTGAATACTAAGGATCCGTCTGCGGAGAACCGTGCAGAGGCAGACAGGTGATTTTGTCCTGGATCCTCGACTCCAACGACTCTTCGAGGATGCTCCAGTGCATCACAACGAAACTGCGAAACCAAGCTCACATTCACCAGCGCTCTCTACCCTCAGACACCGGACAAACCCCCACATTTCGCCCGAAGCTGTTGACTTGGCGAAGCAAACTGATGTCGGGTTCCGCAAATTACCCGACACCTCCCGACACTTGGCTCCCAAAACCCGACATTCGCGAGGCGCACCCGTCTTCTTGCAGCGCAAACCGGCACTTACAGAAGTTCCGTCATCTTGATCGACAGTCTGAGCGACCAAGCAGTGCCGCGCGCGTCTTAACGGCCTTGAACTTTTTTGCGACTCAGGAGCCGAGCAGACATCAACCTCCATCAAGGACGAGTAGCTATGTCGCCGGCGAACTCGCGAGAAAGGCTACCTCGCGGTTTCGCATTCACTTCCGGCACCCGCCGGGCGCCGCCTTCTGATTGACGTAGTCTCCCCCGCGGGGGGCGCCTTTATCGGGAACACGACAAGCACGCATATGAGCTTCTTGGCCGGACCAGTATCGGAGAGAGTAAACGCACCTTTGAAGTCCGAGGTGGTTGAACGTTTCTCCCTGATCTTCCGCGGCCCCTTTTATCGACTGCTCGTTCGGCTCAGTGGCCCGCGGCAGGAGTTTCTCCCGGTGCTGAGGCGATCCCTTTTTCTTGTCGGTCTTTGCTGGTTGCCGCTGCTTATCCTGTCGATAATGCAGGGGCACGCTTATGGCCCCCGCGCACAGGTCCCGTTCCTGCGCGACCTCGCCGTATCCATCCGTTTTCTGATCGCAATGCCGATTCTGCTTTTGTCCGAGATTGGAATCGACCGGCGGCTGTGCCACGTGGTCCGGCACTTCCTCGATGGCGGCCTTGTGAAGGCTCCGGAGCTGCCTTCGTTTGAGGCGATCATCCGTCAAATCGAACGTCTTCACGACGCGATCCTGCCGGAACTGCTCATGGTCGTTCTGGCCTGGGGCCCATCTCTGGAACCCAATTCTTCCAATTTCTATGCAGGGGGCAGTGCAACCTGGCATTTTGCCGGCGCGGGAACCGGCGATCTCAGTTACGCCGGTTGGTGGTTTCTGCTGGTCAGTGCGCCCCTGTTTCGCTTCCTGATACTTCGCTGGGGGTGGCGTGTGGTGCTCTGGTCGTTATTCATCTGGCGCGTTACCCATATGAACCTGCGTCTTGTACCCAGCCATCCCGACCAGGCTGCCGGCCTGGGCTTCCTGACGGAGGGCCAGAAGGCGTTCAGCTCGATCGTGTTCGCGGGCGGTGCTGTGATTTCCGGAAGCGTAGCGAACCAGATTTTATACGAAGGTGGCACGCTTGCCTCGACCCGGCCTCTATTGATTACCTATGTCATCCTTGCTTCGCTGGCCCTGATCGCACCGCTCTTACTAGCCGCGCCGGTTCTCATTCGCACGAGAACGCGCGCGTTGTTTGAGTTCAATGCCTTGAGCACGGCCCATGATCAGGCATTCGATGCCAAATGGCTGGGGGCCGGAGCCCGCCTGGGTGAAGAGATTCTGGGCGATCCGGACGCCAGTTCTCTCGCCCTTTTAAGCCATGGCTTTGAGACGGTTCGCGACATGCAGCCGGTCCCGCTCGACAGGCGAACGTTGGCTGCTCTTGTAATTGCGGCGGCGCTCCCCATGGTTCCCGTGATTCTCATTGTGACGCCTGTCAATGTACTGATCGAAGACGTTCTGAAGATGCTGCGGTGAATTCGGGAGATCAATACAAAAAGATTGCGCTAACGCACCCGATAGTCGCCGTAAGTGCCCTGCCAGATATCGGCTCTACCGGGCGTAGACGCGAAGTTCTTTCCCGTCGGGGAGTATGACGCGCTCAAGCTTGACGATTTTTTCACCGTCGGTATACTGATACCCGATACCTGTTATCACGTCGCCAGGCTTCACCGTCGTCTTCGTCCAGCCGTTGGCCTCCATCCGGTTGATGGCGGGTCCGCCGATCAGCCATTTCTCCCGACCGCCGTCGGTTTGAACCTCAAGAGTGATCATCGGGTGCGGATTGGCCCACTCGAACGCGATCAACTGTCCCCTTTACTGTTACGAGCCGGTCAGACTTGACCGGCCATGAGTGATGCGCGGAAACGGGGATTGCAGCCGCGAGCAGCGCGAGCACCGTAAATGTCGGAACAAGTAAGACTTTCATCGTTGCTCATCTCCTGTGAACATTCTAAGCAAATTCGGGGCGGAGCGAAAAAGCCGATCCAGTCGCGATACCGGCCGGTTTGGGCGAGATACGTCTCCGGGCAAAGGTGATATGCTTCCCCGCATGATCCGTCGAACGATGAATCTTGTCCTTGCCACCGCCGCGCGTGGTCGCTCTGGCAGGCGTGGCCCTCCGCGAGCGCGCAAACCCGCAAGCCCGCGCCGCCCAAATCGCTGCGTCTCTATGTTCTCGATTGCGGCAAGATCACGGTGGCGAACGGAGACTCGATGGGGTTCAAGCCGGGCGAACTGGCCACGTCCAATATGGTCACGCCGTGCTTCCTGATCGTCCACCCCCGCGGCACCATGATGTGGGACACGGGCGAGATCCCCGACAGCGCCTTCAAGAGTGGCGTGACGCCGCAGACGGCGGGCGCTTTCACGGTGGATCGTCCGCTGCTGCCCCAGCTCGCCGCCATCGGATACACCCCGGCGGATATTACCTATCTGGCGCTTTCGCACTACCATGGCGACCACGTGGCCAATGCGAACGCGTTCGCCGGCTCCACCTGGATCGTGCAGAAAGGCGACCGTGATGCGATCTTCGCGCCCCGCGAGACGGCGAGAAGAAACTGGGAGCCGTCGGCGACCCGGCCTACTTCACCGATCTCGCGAAAAGCAAGACCCTGCTGCTGAACGGCGAGGATCACGACGTGTTCGGCGACGGTACTGTGGTGATCAAGTTCACGCCCGGCCACACGCCCGGCCATCAGTCGCTGTTCCTGAAACTGGCCAAAACCGGACCGGTATTGCTGTCGGGCGATCTCTATCACTATCCCGAAGAAATCACCTACAAACGCATCCCTTCCTTCGACTCCGACAAAGAACAGACGGCGCAGCAGCCGGGCCATGATCGAGGAGTTCGTCAAGAAGAACAACGCCCAGTTATGGATACAGCACGATTACACCGCCGGCATGAAACGTAAGATCGCGCCGGAATTTTACGAATAGTCGTTCCCATGGTTTTCACAAAGCGACTTCGGCAAGGCGTGCGTAACGGTTCGATCACCTGCAGCGTTCGAATCTGGAAAAGCCCGCATGTCAAAGTGGGCGGCCGTTACCAGACAGAGGGAGGCGAAATCGAGATCGATTCCATCCAGCAGATCGCGATTCAGGACATCACTCATGCGTTGGCGATCGAGTCAGGTTTTCTCGGCGTGATCGATCTCCTCAAAGTGGCAAAGCATGGTCCGGGGGACAACGTGTATCTGATCCGCTTTCACTTCATCCGTTCGCGCGGCGGCACGCCTGAACACATTTCTACCGGCGCATTTCGGTGACCAGACAATGAATCAAACGAAGCTGTATCCGATTATCATTTCACTGGGACTCCTCGCGCAGGCGGGACGTTCGCAATCCCTCGAATGGCCGTCTTACAACGGCGACCCTGGCGCAAGCCGCTTTTCGTCTCTCAGCGAGATCAACCCGGGGAACGTGAAGAACCTGCTTCGCGCCTGTACTTACGATACCGGCGAAACGACCTCGTTCCAAAGCGGCCTTCTCATGGTCAAGGGCGTTATTTATTTCACGACCAACGCCGCAACATACGCAGTGGATGCGTCGTCGTGTGAGCTGAAGTGGAAGTACAGCCGGCCCGGCGGCCGGGGCGGCCTCGGAGTCAATCGCGGACTCGCCTGGCTCGATGGAAAACTCTTTCGCGGCACAGGCGACGCGCATGTCTTCGCACTCGACGCCTCCACGGGGAAACCTGGATGGGAAGCAACTCTGGGCGATGGCGCTAAAGGCGATTCCGTTCCGATGGCGCCGATCGCCTGGAACGGGATGGTCTTCGCCGGGAACGCCGGCGGCGACAACTTCGGGGTAACCGGCCGGGTCTACGCCTTAAGTGCGTCCGATGGCCATGAACTCTGGCGATTCAACGTAGTGCCGGAATCCGGCGTCGCGCGGGCCACCTGGAAAAACGTCACCGAGCGCAATCCTCCTACCGGCGGAGCGACCTGGACCAGCTACAGTCTCGACACTGATGCGGGCGTGCTGTGGGTTTCCACGGGCAATGTGGCTCCCGACTTTCTGCTCGCGCTGCACCCCGGCGATAACCTCTACACAACGTCCGTGATCGCGCTCGACGCCAAAACCGGGAGGCTGCTGCGCTATGTTCAGCCGGTCAAACAGGATTTCCACGATTGGGACATGACATCGCCGCCCGCACTGATTCGAACCAGCGGAGGACGACTGATCGCAGCTGCGGCGGGTAAGGACGGCCTGCTGTACGGTATCGATCGCTCCGGTATTGCGTCGGGAGGTAAGCCTTCGGATCGGCAACTCAAAATCCTTTACGCGACACCCGTCACCACACGCACCAACGTGACCACCCCATTAAGCACAGAGAACGGAAACACGTTTTTGTCCGGGAACACAGGGCGGCACCGAATGGAACGGCCCGGCATTCGATGCCCCGGCGAATCTGCTGCTTGTCAATTCCGTGGATTGGTGTGCGTCCGTGAAGGTTGCAGACTCAGCCAAGGTGACGGGCAAGCCAGGCGCTTTCTGGGCGGGCTCGGGTGATCCGGAGCATCCGTTTGGCGCCATCGATCCGAAGGAAATGTGGGGCGGCTGGCTGACTGCGGTGGATGCGGATACGGGACGGATCCGCTGGAAATACAAATCACCGACGCCCATGCTGGCCGCTGTTACTCCCACCGCGGGCGGCATCGTTTTCACTGGTGATTTGAACGGTGATGTGCTGGCACTGGACGTCACCAACGGATCCGTGTTGTGGCGGGACGGCACAGGCGCGGCTTTAGCCGGGGGTGTTATTTCTTATCAGACAGACGGACGGCAGCGCATAGCTGTCGCCGCCGGTATGAACGCGGGGAACTGGCCTCTGCCCAAAGCCACGGCGCGCGTAATGGTGTACAACCTCCCGTAGCCTCGCTGGAAGTACCCGCACCCAAATCGGTATCAACGTCGATTCTGATGCGCGGGACCGTCGGATATCGTTTAATCAAAACAGGATTGAATGCACACGATAGAAGAAATTCCGACACAAGAGCCCTCGTTCTTCCCCGACATGAGTTGGACCAGAAGTCTGCCGCGCGCGAAACTACTGGACTGCATCACCGTGGCAAATGAAGTGTTCACGCAGGCAGACCGCAAGCTGAGCCATGTCGAAAGAATGGGCCTGGAGAGGGAAAAGATCCGCGTGGCCGCCTTCATGCCCCGCCTGCCGGACTGCCCCGTCGATCGAGGCGCCCGCCGTTATGCCAGTTATATGGGCAAGAAATTCCAGCAACATGGTCTGGACTTCCGGATCGAGGAGACGCATAGCGCGGAGCTCCTCGAATTGGCGCTCATGGGCGCCCAGGTGAACGAAAAAATCCACGGGACGTTTGTCTTCTTCCCCACTCCGTTCGGAAAGCCGGAGGATTATTTTCTGAGGCGTGTGCGGCCGGAAAAGGACATCGAAGGACTAACGGTTGAGAACACGGGCCGCATGGCTCTAAACATCAAAACCGTAGACGAGGAAGAGAAATACGAAGGCGTCGTGCCCTGCACCGCGCGCGCCATCCTGACACTTCTGAACCGGCACGATTTCATCAAGAAAATGTTTCCGCAAAACGCGGAGCAAACGGGACCGACGGCTGTTATCTTCAACAGCTCGAGCCGCATCGGAATTCCCCTGCAGAGTATGCTCATGCGCATTGGAGCGACGGCGGTAATTGTGCATCCACAAACGCGTCCCGAGGACAGGCGACACTTTCTGGAAGTGGCGGATATCGTTGTGACCGCATTCCCGGCGCGCTGCGAGCAGGACCTGGTACGCGACATCAAACCGGGTGCAGTCGTGATCGACTGCTCGACAGAGGGGGATCTGCATCCGGATGTGGCCGAAAAGGCCGCCTTGCTCTCGACGCACGACAATCACCTGGGACAAATCACTACGGCCCTTGCGCTGTACAACACCGCGCTGTGCGCTCTCTGGCAGCGCGGGATGCACCGATAGTGCGTGCTCACAGGGTCCGCTCGAATGAAGCGGGAAGAGATTAGTACCCTCGGCTGGCCTGAAAAGTCGGAAGATATATACAGAAGGAGACGTTATGCCACTGTTGCTTGCAAGACATTGGTGGTCGCCGGTCTTACGCGGCCTGGTCGCAATTCTCGTGGGTATCATCGCTCTCGCCCTGCCCGGGATCACATTGCATGTCCTGGTCATCCTCTTCGGAGCCTATTCTCTGATCGACGGAATTGCCGCCCTGCTGGCCGCTTATCGGTCTTCGAGATTGGGCGAGCGTTGGGGCGCGCTCCTGTTCGAAGGCGCGGCGGGAATCATAGCGGGAATCGTCACGTTCTCATGGCCCGCGATCACCGCCCTGGTCCTCATCTACCTGATCGGCTTCTGGGCCCTGCTCACAGGGGTTCTTGAGATCGCGGCCGCAGTCAGACTGCGCAAGCACATTGCGGGGGAGTGGGTGCTCGCTTTAGCCGGCATCGCTTCGGTCCTGTTCGGAATCCTGGTCATGGCCGTGCCGCTTGCGGGCGCATTGGCCATTGCGCTGTGGGTCGGGATCTACTCCCTTGTGTTCGGCGTTATCCTGATCGGCTTCGGGCTGCGGCTCAGGGCATGGTCGAAACACCCCGGAATCGCAGGGTCGATGGCAGCTACTGCTCGTTAAACGCGCAATCGCGGGCCGCATATCTTTGGGCTCGCTGAGGTCCCCCGAGCTTACCGCTTGTTCCTGCTACGAGTTGCCGCTGACATCACCAGGCGAAGCCCTGAAACGGCATCGTCATCGAGAAAAAACAAAGTCCTCGCGTGGTCCCGGCAATCAAGTTCACAAGTGACACGATTTTGACAGTCACCAGGGGCCAGCGGGGACTCGCTGGAAATCACGTAGATACGAGAATTGAAAGGAATGGCTCAGTATGCCAATAAAAGATAAGCAGGAACTCTTCGTCTGGATGCTTAGCGACCTCCGCCACGGCGCGGAACGCTCGAACAAAATCTACGAGCAAATCGCTCAAATCGCGCAGGATCCCGACATCAAAGAAGCCCTGAGCGCACGGGCCTTCATCTCCGACAAGATCCAGAAAACGCTGGATGAATGTTTCAGGATCATCGGCCAGAAGCCGGTGGACACCAAGGGTCGGCTGCATGAAGTGATGGCGGAGGATTTCCGCAACGAGTTGGCCGAGATCGACTCGAAAGAGGGACGCCGTCTCTTTATCCTCTCTAAAATGAATCGCCTCACGCATATGCGGATCGCGGAATACGAGGTTCTCATAGCGTTGGCCGACTTTACGGGGCATTATGCCGTAGGTGTCCTGCTGGAAAGCTGCCTCGCCGACAAAATGGTGCTTGTGGAAAGGACGCGCCAGTTGCTGCGTCATCGAATCGAACAGCGGGTGGCCGCTTAATCGTCAGCGGCAATCGGGCCGGAGACGTCCGGCCCTTGCCCTGAACGCGACCTCTCGTGTCCTTTTCAAGCCCCCCTCCGTGAGCCCCGGTCCCGACCGCAGCGCCGGCAAACCATGCCCAAGAGCATATCCCTGGCCGTGACGTGAGGTAACCCCCCTCACCAAAGCTGAACCGACGCGGCACCGATACAAATCCTGTTGCGCCAGCTAATTACGGTGTACGATGATAGTCACTTCCGATTTGCGGAGACAAACTCCGTCATTCGGAGAATGTTGATTTCGACTGATGCGGCCTCGGAGGCACTCGACGTGTCAATGGCGAAGTTCGCTTCATGGATGATTCTCGGCGGCGTGCTGGCAAGCCCCGGCGCACTACACCCTCAGACCCAGATGCATCCCTCGGTCTCCGGGGGTACAGTCCAGTTGATCGGAAACGATGCGGCTGTCCTCGAATCCGGTGAAACAAGGAAAGATCTCCCCTGCACGGTGACTCCCGTTAAGCCGTTGATGGGTTTCGATCTCCGGTTTCATTCCGGTTACGATATCGCCATACCGCTACGCGAACTGGCGGGCGACGGCGACATCCTCACCGTCATTTTCAGGGTTACTTCGACGGCCTCGAAGGATGCTCCCGTCTATTTTTCCCAGCGATACGGCGTTCCGAATATCGACGAAGACGCTGCAGGCGACGCTTATCTGGGCGGCGGTTTTGACGTGGGAGAGGGCGATTACCACGTCGACTGGATGATGCG
Organism: Terriglobia bacterium; assembly: GCA_963718155.1. Classification (GTDB taxonomy): domain Bacteria; phylum Acidobacteriota; class Terriglobia; order Bryobacterales; family Bryobacteraceae; genus BOG-234. Next base: position 159,560 of record CAVQYP010000025.1, read on the forward strand.
GGACCGGCTGGAACGGATCTGTTCGTCGAGCTGGGACATCAGCGCGGCGCTTTCCGCGAAGGATCAGAAGATGAAGCTGGCGATCGCGCGAACAGCATCGAAACGTCGGATCAGGAATTCTTCAAGGCGGAGCCCACCGTCAGCCGGACAAACGTCTCCGATGCCTCTCTTAAAGTGAAAGTGCTGTTGAACTTCGCGCCGCAGGTGGGGAACGCATCGAGCATGACTCCGGTGGACACCAGCGCGCTTGTGTCGATCTCTGCGCAATATCTCGCGGGAGCCGAGAATTTGCAAGTTTTCGATCGTCGCGTTCAATTTGAACGAACAGCGAATCGTTTACCGGCAGGACGACGCCGACCAGATCGACTTTCCCAGGCTGGGGAGCGCGCTCGCGTCGCTGAAATTGGGCGTGATCGACTATAAGAAACTCGCCGATCCGCACAGCGAAGCCGCCTTCCTGACGAATCTGATCGTAAGCGAGCTGGCGAAAAACGATGCCGATGCGGTGATCTTCGCCGGCCCGAAAGTCTCGCTGGACGAGAATATTCCGGTCGACACTCTCAAGGATCTTTCGAGCGTTTCCTACCCGGTCTTCTACATGAATTACAATCTGTCACCGCAACAGAACCCCTGGCGCGACCCCATCGGGAATGTGGTCAAGCGCCTTCGCGGCTCCGAATACACGATCACGCCGCCCCCGCGATCTCTGGACCTCGTGGACCGATATCATGTCGCGCGTAGTAAAGTTGAAACTCGTTACGGTCGAGGCAACGTCCTCTCAACAGAGATGAAATACGGCTTTGGTGGTGCGTTTGCTGTTCCGGTCTTCGCGGTTACGCTGCTGACCGCCGGGTCCGGGCATGCCGTTGCGCAGCGGTTTACCAATCCCGACATCCTGGCCCCCGAATATCCGACACCCGACGCGGTCGTCGATCAGATGTTGACGATTGCCCAGGTGCAGCCCGGCGAACTGGTCTACGACCTTGGATGCGGCGATGGACGAATTGTGATCGCCGCCGCCCACAAGTTCAAGGCTCGGGCAGTCGGGATCGAGATCCGGCGGGATATTTACGAGGTGACGCAGGCAAAAGTAAAAGCGCTTGGCCTCAGTGATCAGGTGCAGATCGTGAATGGAGACGCTCTGCGCTCCGATCTGAGCCCGGCGGATGTCGTCACGCTGTACCTTTTGACCAGCTCAAACGAGCGCCTGAAACCCGTGCTGCTGAAGTACCTCAAGCCCTCGGCCCGGGTAGTGTCTCATGACTTCGAGATTCGCGGATGGAAGCCGGCGAGCGTTAATCGGATGTTTGTGGACGGCCGCCAGCATACTGTTTATCTCTACCGCATGAGCGATACCCGGACCGGCGGCCAAAACTAGAGCATTTTCACGGTTTCTGTAGAGCTGTTCTAAAGTGTCCGGAGTCGCCAGCGCTCGGAAATCCTATTCCGAGCCGCGACCGGGAGGGAGCGATTCTACAGTATTTGCGAAAATGCTCTAGCCGCAAGAAACGGGCCTTACTTCCCGAAGCGCTTCTCGACTTCCTTCCAGTTGACGACGCTCCACCACGCGCCGATGTAGTCCGGGCGCCGGTTTTGATACTTCAAGTAGTAGGCGTGCTCCCAGACGTCGAGACCCATCACCGGGACTTTGCCTTCCATAAGCGGGCTGTCCTGGTTGGCCGTCGAGGTGATTTCGAGTTTTCCGCCGCTATTCAGAAGCCAGGCCCAGCCCGAACCGAAGCGGGTGGTAGCCGCCGCGTTGAACTTTTCTTTGAACTGATCGAAACCGCCGAAGGCGCTGCCGATCGCATCAGCCAGTGCGCCCGATGGCTCGGCCGCTCCGGCGGGAGCCGCCATGATCGTCCAGAACATCGAGTGGTTGGCGTGACCGCCGCCGTTGTTGCGCACGGCGGTGCGGATATTCTCCGGCACGATGGCGCAATTGTTGGCCAGCAGTTCTTCGAGCGATTTCCCCGCCAGATCGGGCGCCGATTCCAGCGCTTTATTCAGATTCGTGACGTAAGCGTTATGGTGTTTCCCATGATGAATTTCCATGGTCATCTTGTCGATGTAAGGCTCCAGAGCATCGGGAGCGTAGGGCAGCGGCGGAAGCGTAAAAGCCATGTTTTCTCCTTGAAAACGATTATGAGGTGAACGGGGGGAACGTCAAACTAGATGCTACCCTCTTTCGAAGGCATCCGCGAGACGGAACATTTTTTGCTCGTGGAAATGATTACAAAGAATCTGAAGGCCTACAGGCAACCCATCGCGGGTCAATCCGCAAGGCACGCTCATGCACGGAATGCCTGCGAGGCTTCCCGTAATGGTGTAGATATCCGAAAGGTACATTTCCATCGGGTCGTTCACTTTTTCCCCAATACGGAACGCCGGAAACGGCGAAACCGGCGCGACGATCGCGTCCACCGATTGAAATGCATTGGTAAAATCCCGCGTAATCAGGGCGCGCACCTTCTGCGCTTTGAGGTAATAGGCGTCGTAATAACCCTGGCTCAGCACATAAGTGCCGAGCATGATGCGCCGCTTCACCTCGGCTCCGAACCCCTCGCCGCGCGTATTCCGGTACATATCGCTCAGGGTGCTCGGAGCTGGATGACCGGAAGGTATATCGCACGCCGTCATAGCGGGCGAGATTGGAACTCGCCTCGGCCGTGCAGATGACGTAGTACGTCGCAATTGCGTATTCGGTGGAAGGCAGGCTGATCTCCCGCACGTCGCATCCGAGTCCGCGCAGCCGGCCGGCGGCTCTCTCGATCAACTCCGCCGTTTCGCCGGTGGCGTGCTTCATGTATTCGACCGGCAACGCCCAGTTTCATGCCGCGCACGTCCCCATCGAGATGCGCGGCATAGTTCGGGACGGGCGCGTCGGCGGAGGTGGAATCCAGCGGATCGCGCCCTGCCATGACTTCGAGCAAAATCGCGGAGTCGCGCACGTTGCGCGCAAAGGGCCCGATGTGATCGAGCGAACTCGCGAATGCCACCAGTCCGTAACGGGAAACGCGGCCGTAAGTCGGCGTCACCCCGACCACTCCGCAAAACGACGCCGGCTGGCGAATCGAACCGCCGGTATCCGAACCGATGGAAAGGACGGCTGTGTTCTGTGCCACCACAGCTGCCGACCCGCCGCTCGATCCTCCGGAAACACGGTCGAGAGCTGCCGGGTTGCGGACCGGCCCGAACGCGCTGTTCTCATTCGAGGAGCCCATGGCGAACTCGTCGCAGTTCGTTTTTCCGAGGATGATTCCGCCGGCAGCCTCGATCCGTTCGACGGCGGTCGCGTCATAGGGCGGGATGTAATGCTCGAGCATTCTCGAGGCGCATGTCGTGCGCAGACCTTTCGTGAGGATTACGTCTTTCACGGCGACCGGGACGCCCGCGAGCGGCCCCGGATCCTCTCCGGCTGCCATCTTGGCGTCGACCCGCTCCGCCGCTGCGAGCGCGCGCTCCGAAGAAAATAAGAGATAAGCGTTGGTCTTCGGGTTTTCCCGTTCGGCATAGACCAGCGCTTCCCGGGTGATTTCAACCGCACTGAATTCCCTGGCGAGGAGGCCCTTCCTGAGTGAGGCGGTGGTGTGCGGCGTCACCGCTCGATCACCTTGGGAACTTTGAAATAGCCGTTGCCGGAGGCCGGAGCGTTCGCCAGGGCGAGCGCTTCGCCCAGCGGAGCGCGTTCGACGTCCGGCCGCAAAGTCGCCGTGTCTTCAGCCTCATACAACACCTGCGACATCGGCGCCACGTCCCCGGTTTCGATTCCCGCCAGTTGGTCCATATGGTCGAGAATGGTGCTGAGATCGTGAACCATTCCGGCAATCTCGGTGTCACTGAGGTGGAGATTCGCGAGCTTTGCAACGTATCGGACTTCGGCTTCCGTGAGCTTCAAAAATCCCTATCCTTATATATACGTACTATTAAGTACCAAATCAGCGGTCAGGCGCTCTCACGACTGCGCGCCGTTTTGTACATGCGGCGCAGGCCGGGATCGGCGATAGCCTCCGCCTCGTCGTCGGTGACCGTGCCAATTGCCGCGGCTGCCTGTTCGCGCTTCGGCCCGACTCGCGGAGGCATCACGCGAAGTTCTACGTCCTTGACGATGTCGGGCCCGATGGCCTTTTCCAGATTGGCCAGGATCTGATATCGCAAGCTCCAGAGATTTTTCCGCCACAGCTCGTCCTCGACTTCAACCACCAGGGTCGTTCGGACCAGCTTCAGCGCTCTGGTTCGCAACCCAATCCTCTTACCCACCGCACGTTTCCACGCGGCGCACGCAATCCGTTCCTGATCGATTACGTCGGAAACGCCCGTCCAACGCGCCATGATCCGGCTGGCCTGATCCATCGTGTCCTCGTTCAAACGACGGTATCGATCATAGCAGGGCCGATTTGCGTTGTAGTGGCGGTCGAGAAAACCTCAAATTGTGTCAAAATTACAAATGAGCGCGAAAGGGCGCCTTTTCAAAGCCTGCCGGGCAGTTTCATAGCCAACCCTTTTGCTATCGGTAACTTCGCCGCGCGTTTCATCGCCTGTTACACCGGAAGTAATGTTTTCCGGCATGCGCAACTGATATAGCATCGGTTGCTCTGATAAAATCTGGAAGGTCGCAAATTGATGAAGATGAAATTCCTTGCAATTGCTTGCCTGGCGATTGTCCCCCTTGTGTCAGTAGGCTGGTCTCAGACCCCCAATTCGGGAAAGTCGTCTGCCAGCACTACTTCGACCGTGGCAACTGCGGCGCCCGCTATGACCGCCGCGACGGAACGCGCCGCCCTCAACCAGTATTGCGTCGTCTGCCACAACGAGAAATTGAAAAAGACCGGATTGCGAGCCGCTCAGGTTTTGACTCTCGACACCGTTGACACGGCGAATGTGGCGCAAAATGCGGAAACCTGGGAGAAGGTTGTTCACAAGACCCGCGCGGGGATGATGCCCCCCTCAGGCATGCCTAGGCCGGACGCGGCGAAATTCGAGGCAATGATCTCGTACCTTGAGACTGAACTGGACAAGCATGCGGTGGCGAACATTCCACCTCCCGGTTTGCACCGCCTGAACCGTACGGAATACAAGAACGCGATTCGCGATATTCTGAACGTCGATATCGATCCGGCAAAGTATCTTCCGACGGACGATTCCAGCCGCGGATTCGACAATGTCGCGGCAGCGCTCTCCATTTCGCCGGCATTGCTCGAAGGCTACACTGCGGCAGCCGGAAAAATCAGCCGAATTGCTCTCGGACAGGTTTCCGCCGCTGGCCTTACCACTTATCGGGTTCCTTCCGACACCTCGCAGGATTATCACATTGATGGTTTGCCTTTCGGTACGCGTGGTGGCTTAGTCGCGAGACACCTGTTTCCAGCCGACGGCGACTACGTTTTTAAAGTTTTCCCGATCAACAAAGGCCTGATGGACAACAACTCCGCCTTCGGAGACATTCCCGGAGAGAAGCTGGAGTTACTTGTGGACGGAGTCAGAGTCAAACTTTACGACTGGGATAAAGAAGTTGCTCGCGGTGCTGCCATCCACAACGGCACGGCCGATGTTCATGTGCATGTAACCGCCGGTCCGCATACCGTTGGAGTAACTTTCCTCGCAACCCAGCTTGCACCCGGCAACGATCTGGATCAACACTTCCTCCGGGACACTCTGGAGACGGGAGGCCTTCCCGGATTCCGTTTCTATCCGCACGTAGGCAAGCTCGACATCATCGGCCCGTACAAGGCGGAGGGCGCTGCTAATTCGCCCAGCCGCGAGAAGATCTTCATTTGCCATCCGGCGAACGCGGGCGAAGAAACCGCCTGTGCCAAAAAGATCATCGACAAAATCGCGCGGGCTGCTTACCGTCGGCCCATAACGGCGCAGGATACCGAGACTCTCATGAGTTTTTATCAGAGCGGCCGAAACCAGGGCTCGTTCGATCAAGGCATCCAGAATGCATTGCAGCGCGTTCTCGCCGATCCCGAATTTGTATTCCGCAAGGAAACGCAGCCGGAAACTGTAAAAGCGGGTCAGAAATACCGGATTAGCGACCTCGAACTCGCATCCCGGCTCTCATTTTTCCTCTGGAGCAGCATTCCCGACGACGAATTGATTACCACCGCGAGCCAGAACAAGCTTCATGAGCCGGCCGTTCTGGCCAAAGAGGTTCGCCGGATGCTCGCCGATCCCAAGGCTGACGCGCTGGTCGCCAATTTTGCATCCCAGTGGCTCGTGTTGCGTTCGCTGCAACCCATGGAGCCGCCTGCAGCGCTGTATCCGGACTTCGACGACAATCTTCGGGCGGCGATGCTGAAGGAGATGAACCTCTTCGTCGGCAGCATCGTGCACGAAGACCGCAGCGTAGTCGATCTGCTGGATGCCAATTACACCTTTGTGAACGAACGCCTGGCAAAGCACTATGGCATCCCGAACGTCTATGGGAGCAACTTCCGGCGCATTGAACTGCCTCCCGATTTTCAGATGAGGCGTGGCTTGCTCGGTAAAGGAGCGATCGAAACTCTCACGGGATACGCGGACGCAAGGCCTACCGTTCGGGGCAAGCTGATCATGGAGATTTTCCTCGGAATTTCACCTCCAAGTCCCCCGCCGAACGTTCCGCCACTCAAGGTGTCGAAGGACGATTCCCACGGCGGACGGCCAACCATGAGGGAGCAGATGGAAATGCATCGCAAAAACGAACCCTGCGCCAGCTGCCACAAGATCATGGACCCCATCGGACTCTCGATGGAGAACTTCGACGCGATCGGTCACTGGCGCACTACCGACGACGGCAAGCCGATCGATGCGAATGGCCAACTGGTGGACGGGTCGAAACTCGACGGAGTGGCGGGTCTGCGCACGGCGCTGGTCAGATACTCACCGGAATTCGTCCGGGTCATTGCGGACAAATTGATGACTTACGGTTTGGGCCGAGGTACTGAATATTACGATATGCCGATGGTGCGCTCCATCGTTCGTCAGGCAGCGCGTGACAATTATCGGTTCTCGTCTTTCGTTCTCGGTGTTGTGAACAGTGAGCCTTTTCAGATGAATATGAAGCTGGCTCAAAGCGAAACACGCGCTTCGAAATAGCGCTTTGCGGCATAGTGGCCCCGGAATCGTTCCGGGGTCTGAGCTAATCAAATTACTGATAGAAGGAGAAAAATCGGAACAATGTTTATTACCAAAAAGCACATAGCCCGGCGAAGCTTCCTGCGTGGAGCGGGAGTCGCTCTGGCTTTGCCGTTTTTGGATTCCATGGTGCCTGCGCAGACGCCACTGAGCAAAACGGCGGCCAATCCGAAGACACGCTTTACGGGTATCTTTGTTCCACACGGCGCAGCACCTGGCTATTGGGTTCCGAAAACCACCGATCCCGGCTTCGAATATCCCATGATCTGGAAGCCGTTGGAACCGTTTCGCGACCAGACTGTGATCATGAGCGGACTGTGGTCGAAATCCGCCGAACCACCTCCCGGAGTGACGGGCGCGGACCACTGGGTGGCATCCGCGTTTATGTGCGCCAACAAGCCGAAAAAGACGGACGGCGCCGATATCCTGGACGGCACCACGATCGATCAGTTGATCGCTCAGAAAATTGGCCAGGAAACGCTGGTCCCGTCGCTGCAGTTCGCGCTCGAGGATCCCGGCGCAAATTCGAGCAACTGCGGCGAGGGCTATAGCTGCGCATATACGAACTCGATTTCATGGGCGTCTCCGACCCAGCCTCTCCCGATGGAGCTCGACCCCCAGGTTGTCTTCGAGCGGCTGTTCGGCTCAGGCGGCAGCCAGGAAGAGCGCGCCGCTCGCAGGGAGCAGGATCGCAGCATCCTCGATTCGGTTTCGCAGAGTCTGACCCGTTTCAAGAAGGATCTGGACGCAAGCGATAAGGCGCGGCTCGACGAGTACGAGACAGACATCCGTGAGATCGAACGGCGCCTCGAACTGGCGAAGAAGTCTTCCGGCCGGGCTAATCCCGAAGGATTTGTCGCTCCCGCCGGCATTCCGGAATCGTTCGATGAGCACGTAAAGCTGCATTTCGATCTGCAGGCTCTCGCGTTCCGCGGCGATATGACCCGCGTGTCCACGGTTCTGTACGCTCGCGACCTGACCGCCCGAACCTATCCGGAAAGCGGCGTCACAACGGGCTTCCACGGAGCGTCTCATCACGCGGAAAATCCTCAAAACATCGAACGGTACTCGCACATCAATCAATATCACGTGAAGTGCCTGTCGTACTTTGTGGACAAACTGAAGAAGACCAATGACGGCGACGGCACATTGCTGGACCACACGCTCATCCTGTACGGAACCAACATGGGCGATTCCAATCAGCACTTGCATTACGATGTACCGCACATTCTGGTGGGCGGCGCGGGCGGTCAGCTGAAAGGCAACCGGCACCTCGCCTTCCCAAGTAAAACCGTTACTACGGGCAATCTGCTGCTGAGCATTCTGAGTATGTATGGCATTCACCAGGACAGCATCGGCGACAGCGACGGTATGCTGGCCGGGTTAGTCTAGGCCGCTCGAGGCCACACTGGAGGAGAGTAGATGCGTTCTGGTTATGCGACGATAACTTGTTCCACACTACTGGCGCTTTCCCTGGTTTTGGCGCCGGCTACATTTGGTCGAGGTAAAAGGGAGTCCCGTCGCCGACGCCGCTATGCGCGGCGACACTCCCGCCGTGCGAGCGCTGTTACAAAAGAAGACTGACGTCAACGCTGCGCAGCCGGATGGCGGTACGCGCGATTCAATGGGCGGCTTATCGAAATGACCTCGATATCGCCGATCTTCTCATCGCAGCGGGCGCTAACGTGAAGGCCGCGAACCATGACGGCGCGACCGCGATGTATCTCGCGAGCATCCGGGGAAGCGCGCCGATGATCGGGAAATTGCTTAAGGCCGGCGCCGACGTCGAGGAGCGCGGACCCGAGGGTGAGACCCCTCTGATGCTTGCGGCGCGGAACGGCAACGTGGATGCGGTCAAAGTGCTGCTGGCTCACAAGGCCGACGTAAACGCGACGGACAAACTGCGCGGAACGACGGCGTTGATGTGGGCTGCGGAACAGGGAAACGCTCCAGCCATGAAAGTTTTGATTGATAGCGGAGCAAACACCTCGGCTGCATCGCTCGAAGATACGAAGGGCAACCGGGCTTATCTTGCCCCGACCGTAAAAGACAGGCTCAACTCTGCGTTCGGCGCCGGGCGTCCACGCGGCGGTCGCGGACCGGGACGCGGGACTCCCCCCGTCAAAGCTGAAGCGGGAGCGAAAGAACCTGAAGCGGGTGCGGGTGCAGGAGCAAAAGAAGGTGCAGGAGCGAAAGAAGAAGACCTTCAGGCGAAAGCCGACGAAGCTGCCGCATTCGCCGCGTTTGGACGGCAAACCGATAAGAACGGTGGCGGGCTCACCGCGATGGTGTTTGCCGCACGTCAGGATTGCCTTGAGTGCGTGAAGCTGCTCGTCGATGCGAAAGCGGATGTAAACCAAACCACGCACTACGGTTGGACTCCTCTTCTGACTGCGGTACAGAATCGGCATTACGTGCTTGCGTCATACCTTCTCAACCACGGCGCCGATCCGAATATCAGTAATAACGGCGGATGGAATCCCCTGTACATCGCCACAGATAACCGAAACATCGAGGGCGGCGACTATCCTGTCCGGAATCCGGATATGGATCAGATGGAATTTATCAAACTGCTGATCGCTAAAGGCGCCAACGTGAACGCCCGCATTTGTGGCAAAGAGTCGAGTCCCACAGCTTGCAAAGGCGACAGCACCGAAACGCGGACGATCTTCACGATGCAGTGGCTTTACGAAGACGGCGCCACTCCATTCCTGCGCGCCGCACAATCATCCGACGTGGAGTTGATGAAACTTCTTCTGGCCCACGGCGCGAATCCGAAGATTTATACGGCGCAGAACGAAACTCCCCTGGCGGTTGCCGCGGGAATCGGCTGGGTCGAGGGTGTGACCTATGAGTGGTCGCCCGCCGCAAATCTGGAAGCGGTCAAGATGTGCCTCGACTTGGGGATTGATCCCAACGTCGCCGACGACAACGGCCGGACGGCTCTCCATGGCGCGGCCCATAAGGGGCGAACCGAAGTGATTCAAATGCTGGTGGATCACGGAGCGAAAGCTCGACACTGCACGATAAGGGTAGCCGTGACACTGTTAACGGAGCTCTGCTCGGACATACGTGGATTCCGCTCGATTATACCCGAGGGTTGGTTCGCGTAGGCGTGCAGTCGGCTATTCCACATCCGGAAGCGGAAGCCCTTATGGTCAAGCTGATGAAGGAGAAAGGCATTCCGATACCTGCGAAGTTCGAGGGTTCGATCTGCCTGACCACGCTTTGCGGAGATACCAGCGAAAAGAACGAGAAACCGCAGTAAGCTTTTCCCGCGAAAGGACGTCGAGCCCGGCCTTCGGCCACCTCCGGAGTCCGGGCTTTTTTGTATTCGCTGGAGTTTGTCTTCGGCTATTCTGGTAGCACCTCGATTGCAATTGATATTTCAGGAGTAAAGAATTTGATAATCCGCTTTAAATCCGCCATCTCAGCGTACGCAAGCCCCTTCCTGGCTTCCCTCGTCCTGCTCTTATCCCCGCGGCCCCGGCGTTCGCCGCAGCGACCAGTCAGGTTGCCGATGCAGCGATGGCGGGCGACGTGTTAGCGTGCGAGCTCTGGTGCAGAAAAAGGCCGATGTTAACGCGCCTCAACCCGACGGGGCGACGGCTATCCAGTGGGCCGCTTACCGAAACGACCTCGCCATGGCCGACGTTCTGATCGCGGCGGGAGCAAACGTCAAGACGCCGAATCATGACGGCGCCACGGCGCTTTACCTGGCTTCGATCGCCGGAAGCGCTCCCATGCTGGACAAGCTTTAAACGCCGGCGCGGATCCGAATGAGCTGGGACCCCAAGGCGAGACGCCTCTTATGCTGGCGGCGCGCAATGGCAGGGTTGACGCGATCAAGGTATTGCTCGATCACAAGGCAGACGTCAACGCCAAAGACAAGCTTCGGGGTACGACGGCTCTCATGTGGGCTGCGGAACAGGGGCATCCGGAAGCCGTAAAGTCTGCTGATTGCGGGCGGAGCCGATGTTGCCGCGGCTTCCGGCTTCGATACGAAGGGTGGCAGGGCCTATCTTGCCGACACGATTACCGCGCGCCTGAACTCAGCCTTCGGCGCAAGGGGGAAGGGACAGGGTCAGCGGGGACCCGGTCGCGGGAACAGGCCCGCACAGGGCGCTGCGCCAGCTGCCGCGCCGGGCGCTGCCCCGGGTGCGGCGGGCGCCCAGGTCGAAGACCTGCAGGCACAGGCCGATGCCGCCGCTGCGTTCGCCTCCTTCGGACGTCAGACGGATAAGAATGGTGGCGGTTTGACGTCGCTGGTGTTCGCAGCGCGTGAGGACTGCATCGAGTGCGCCCGTATCCTGGTCGAGGCGAAGGCCGATGTGAACCAGAGAACCCACTACGGATGGACCCCCTTACTGACCGCGACGCAGAATCGCCATTACAAGCTGGCGGCGTATCTTCTGGAACATGGCGCCGATCCCAACATCGCCAATAACGGTGGGTGGACGGCACTTTATCTGGCAACGGACAACCGGAATATCGAAGGCGGTGACTATCCGGTCCGCAATCCGGATATGGACCACCTCGAATACATCAGGATGCTGATCGATAAAGGCGCCAATGTAAACGCACGCATCTGCGGCACGGCGTCGACGCCCAAGGAATGCAAAGGCGACAGCACGGAAACCCGCACCATCTTCACCATGCAGTGGCTTTTCGAAGATGGCGCTACGCCCTTCCTTCGCGCCGCACAGTCCGCCGATGTGAACTCTGATGAAACTCCTGCTCGCCCATGGAGCAGACCCGAAGATCGCGACGGCCCAGGGCGTTACGGCGCTGGCGACGGCGTCGGGAATCGGTTGGGTGGAAGGCGTTACCTACGAATGGTCGCCCGCCGACAACATAGAGGCCGTCAAAATGTGCCTGGACCTCGGAATCGATCCGAACCTGGCCGACGATCAGGGCCGCACGGCTTTACATGGCGCGGCTCACAAGGGACGCCTCGAAGTAATCCAGATGCTGGCCGACCACGGCGCTAAACTCGATGCGCACGATAAGGGCAGCCGCGATACCGTAAACGGCGCGATGCTCGGCCATACGTGGGTTCCGATCGACTATACCCGTGGTTTGGTTCGCGTCGGCGTGCAGTCCGCGATTCCGCATCCGGAGGCCGAAGCTCTTCTCGCGAAGCTTATGAAAGCGAGAGGCCTCGAAGTGCCGCCGAACTTCGGCAGTTCGATTTGTCTGACCACGCTCTGCGGAGACACCAGCGAAAAGAACGAGAAGCCCCAATATCCTGCTGGAAACTTCGGATTCAACGCACAGGTTCCAAGCCGCGACGGCAGGGAGCGTCCTTCTCAGCGGCCCGTTAGACTAAACGCTGCGGAAATGCTTGCTGAGCTTTAAGCCCTGCCGCTGGTAGGAAGACCCGATACCTTCCCCGTACAGCAGGCGAGGCCTTTCCAGCAGCTTTTCGAAAATGAGACTGGCCACCACCTGACCGTCCTCCATGATGAACGGAACCTCGTGCGACCGCACCTCGAGAACGGCGCGCGTACCGTTGATGTCGCCCGACCCATAGCCAAATCCGGGGTCGAAAAACCCCGCGTAATGGATCCGAAACTCGCCGACTGTGGCGTCGAACGGCACCATCTCGGCGGCGTATTCAGCGGGAATCCGCACGCGCTCACGCGACGCGAGTATGTAGAAGTCCTCGGGATCGAGAATGATGGAACGGCTTTCGCTTCGATGGATCGGCTCCCAGAAATCCGCGGGATCGTAATACTGAACGCGCGCCAGGTCGATCAGCGGAGCATGCTTGCGCGCACGATATCCGATCACGGAGTCGGACGCGTCGCCCGGCCAGATCCACCGACAGCCGCAGACCGTTCCGGATGTTCGCCTCGCCCGCGGGTGTCGTCCGGCAGATACACGAGGCTGACTTCCGCCTCAAGCTGCCGCAGCAAGGCATCCGACGGCGTGTACTCGCCCTGGAAGAGCCGCAATTGTGAGAGTCGTCTCACCCTCTCTCACGACGACGCTGAAGGTTCGCGGGACGACTTCCGCGTACAGCCTGCCTCGATAGCCCGCGGGACAATCTCAAACTGGCGGCCTTCGTCTGTGATCAGGCGCGTGAAGATGTCGAGACGACCGGTGGAGCTCTTCGGATTCGCTTTACCCGAAATCTGCGCAGGCAGCGCGAGCTCTTCCTGCAGCGGGACGATGTAAACACAGCCCTTTTCGAGAACGGCCGGACGCGTAAGGTCGATCGTGTGCAGGCGGTACTTGTTCGAGTTTGCTGGTGATGGTGGCGGCGCCGTTTGCGAGAAAACTCGCGCGCACGCGATAGGCTTCCGAACCGAGGCGCAGATCGATCGAAGAGGGCTGTATTTGATCGGGCGTCAGCGGCGCGCGCGAACGGATATGTCCCTGGGCGGCCATCCGTTCCAGGTCCTGCAGAGGAAGTACGCCTCTGGCGGTGTTTGCGGCGCTATCGGTAATCGGCGGACATTCGGGCGAATTGTCCATCATGCCACGTGCGGTACCGCCGGCTGGTTCTGAGCTGGTTTGCTGCGAAACGCCCGTGCCTCCCGGCTGAGTACCCGGTTCCACCACATCAGCGCGCCGGTGACGAACAGAAACGGAGGAACGAGACCCAGGAACACCCACAGCGCCTTAACCACCAATCCCGCAAAATTGCCGAAGTGCAAATAGTAGAACCACCGGATGAAAGATGTCGCCGGGGCTGCGTTTGACTGGCGGACGCCGCCGCCGGACGCGCGGTGGGGGATTTGTATTTGTGTCGGCTACGCTGATCAGCTGCGCGCCCTGCTGAGCCTGCGCCGGAGGCTGCAAAGACGAAGAAAGACCGTAAAGCTCGAGGTGGGAAAAGTGATTGACGACCTTCTGAAAGGGCAGCGGGAAAACCAGATAAACGCCCGTAAAGGCCCACATGAAAACGAGCGCAAACGTCCAGAATCCTACGACGGTGTGGAGATCCCAGTTCAGGCGCTTCCATTTCGCCCGGAAATCGATAACGAGACTGCGGCGTACGCGGCCCGTGCCGGGCCACCAGATTACGAGCCCGCTCACGCTCATCAGGACGACAACAATCGAGATGAGACCGTTGATCTTCCGGCCGGTTGGCCCCGCGAGCAGGTTCGTGTGCAGATCTGAAAACCACGCGACGGTAAGGATGCCCCACGACACGGAAGGACCAAGATCGCGCCCCGTGAAGGGGTCGACAAGGCGACCCTTTGTTTTCGGGTGCTTCTCTCCTCTGTGTTCCAGCCATACTTCGGTGGCTTCGTTCGGTCGTTTCGAATCGAAAATGTAGCTGATGTCGTATCCGGGCCAGGTCTCGTGAACGGCTTTCTTGAGCGCATCCCGCGACAGGCGTGGGCCGGACATTGCAACGATTTTCGGTCCGACCGACAAAGCCCCGTACAGCTCGTTACGAAATACGATGGCGCTGCCGCTGACACTGATCAGCACGACGTAAATGCCGAGACCGATGCCGGTCCAGAGGTGAATCTGGAAAATCGCCTTGCGGAGCCACAGGCTCTGCGGCCGCCGGAGCCACCGATCCCAGGATGTCATGTTCGTTTATAGATAATATCGCTAACTCGCTGCGGGAAACATCAGGCGCTGCCAGAAAATGCCTGCAAACATCTCTCAGTACAGCTTTGTGTACTCGCCGTTCGTCCGCTTCACTTCCACTTTCTTCTTAGCGGCCCGCACGGTCGCGGAAGTCATGTGGTTCACGCCGTCCGGGAGGGGTTCAAAGAGGGCGACCAGCGTAACGGGGTCTTCCTTGTTTCCTCCTAATGTCGTAGAGACGGTGACCTTACGCAACACTTTCGTGATGGGATCATAGGTGAACACCATCGAGTCTCCTGGCTGAAGGTATTCTTTGAAGCGCATTGCCGAGGCGCCGTTCTCGCCGGGCTCGAGCGAGGCCTGGCCGCTGCGCAGCATGTAATCGATCTTCTCTGCCTTCGGGGGCGCATAATCCTGGATAGTGTTCACTGCCCGTTGGATGTAGTCGTTCTTTTCCGCTTTTCTGCGCTGGCTCCCGCGCTTGGAAACCGGGTTGCCGTTGTCCGCCAGTTTGGAGTGAAGCGGCGTCCTGACTATGTGGCCATCTTTGTCGAAATTGATGCTGAAATCGGTGGACGATCTTAAATCCCCGTCGACCCTTACTTCCGTGTGCTCGACCCATACGTACGATTGCAGACCGTTGGCGCTGCGATCGAGTTCCGCACGGACAGCGGCAACCTCAGTCGTGAGATCGGCGTTGGCGGCCTGCGCGCGAAGGCCTTGCAAGGTCATCAGGTTGAAGAGCAGCCCGGTAGCCGCCAGTGTCAGTCTCGTCTGCATGTGTATATTGTCGAACATGCTGGCCTTCCTCGAATCCGACTTTTACTCGCGGCCGTCGAAGGCACAATGGCAGATTCGCTCGCTACCGAGTCCGTTCGCATAATTGAAGAACTCCCGTGGCCCGATTTGATGCGACAAGCCCTTGCGCTCATGAGTTATCGGTTGCTCACAACGCCTTCGGGTTCTTGTAATGATCAGAAGTGCGGTGCAAGCCGCATCCGGGCCCGCGGGAAGGGTTGAACCCACTTGCTCCACAGATTGCGTTTCAAGCTTTCTGAACCTTTATGCAGCCGGTTTTGCGGGTCGTCGGCAATCTCATGCATGGAGGTTTTGAATGCCCCGTCTACCGGAACGCCCCAACATAGATCATCTGAAGAAGCAGTCGAGGGAACTCCTCCGCCTGTACAAGCCGGCGGATCCCGCTGCTTTCGCGCGCTTTCGCAATTCCTTACCTGTGGCGAAAGGAAAGGACGACGCCGCGATCGCAGCGCTCGGATTGAAGCTGCATGATGCGCAATCGTGTATCGCTCGCGAGTATGGCCTCCCTTCCTGGCGGAATCTGAAGAACTACGTGGATTGGGCCAACAGCAGGTTCTCGCAGGATCGAAAGGATGCGGTGCCGCTCTGGCTGCATAGCGTTTATGGCCATGAGAATGATCGCCCTCGCCCCGCGCTCGCGGCAAGGATGCTGGCAGAGCGGCCGGATCTCGGCCAGGGCGAGCTGTTCCTGGCCTGCGCGATCGGCGATGAGACTGCCGTACGCGAGTTAATCCGTGAAGATCCGACTCGCGTGAATCGAGTCGAGAATCCGTGGATTTGTCCCGGCTGCAAGAATCCGCTCGGGATGCCGCCGCTGGTCGCCGTGACACATTCCGCGCTGCTGCGGGTTCCCGAATTTCGCGACCGGTTGCGACGCTGTGCGCGGATCCTGCTGGATGCCGGCGCGGATCCGAATCAGTCGTGGTCGCATAAACCTGGCGGCGATGCGCTCAGCGCGCTCTATGGGGCGGCGGGGAAGAATCACGACCCTGAGTTAACCAGGATGCTGCTCGATGCGGGAGCCAATCCCAACGACAACGAGTCGCTGTATCACTCGACGGAAGCTCCTGACCTGACCTGCATGCGGATGCTGCTGGAGGGCGGAGCAAGGGTGGACGGCACGAACGCGGTGCATCACATCCTGGATCGAGACGAGTTGGACGGGCTGAAAGTGTTGCTTGCCTGGGTGAAGGACTTCAACGCTCTGACAAGCACGATCGGGAATCCCTTGATCTGGGCGATCCGGCGCCACCGCTCTCGCGCCCATGTCGAAGCATTGCTGGCGGCTGGCGCCGATCCCCATGTCAAAACCGCGCACGGCGTTTCTGCGTATCGCTTCGCGCTGCAGAACGGATTGCCCGAAGTCGCCGAGGCGTTGGCCCAGGCCGGAGCGGGTCCGTCTGCGGGAGAAACCCTGAGCACTCGAAGATCAGTTCGTCGCTGCCAGCGCGCGGGCCGATGAAACAGAGGCTCGGCGGATCTTAGCCGAGCGGCCCGATATCTTCGAGTCGCTTTCAGATTCGCAGCTGAGGCAGCTTCCCCAATTGATGGAAGGCCGCGCGATAGCTGCGGTGAGAGTCATGGTCGAACTCGGATGGCCGATTGCTGTGCGAGGCGGCGACTGGAGCGCATCAGCCTTGAATCTCGCTGTGTTTCAGGGCAACGCAGAGATGAGCGCGTTTCTTCTTGGAGCATGGCGCGAGCTGGAAGGAGGCTCACGGTTTCGGAGACAATGTGAACGGCACGCTCCAATGGGCATCGCGGAACAACGATCCTGAAGAAGGAGACTGGGTCGGCTGCGCGAGAGCGCTTGTGGAACATGGGATGCCGCTCGATCTCCAGGGCGATTACTCCGACGACGTAGCGGACTTTTTCGCCGCGCAGCGATAGCGGGAGGTTAGAGGCGGAGGTTCGGCCTTACGTCGACTTCATTCGTGGCGTAACGTCACGGCGGGATCGACCAGCGATGCCCGCCGTACCGGCAGCATCGATCCTGCGACCGCAACCGCGATCAGCACCACCGGCGCGAGGACAAGCGTAAAGGCATCGTACGGCGAGACTCCGACCAGTTGCGACTGAAGAATTCGGTTAACGCCCAGCGAGGCGACAAGGCCCAGAACAAGGCCGGCCGCGACGGGAGCCATCGCCTCCCAAAGCATCATCCGCCGGATTTCCTGTGAGGTTGATCCGAGCGCCATCCGAACACCAATCTCCCTGGTGCGCTGGTCCGCCGATCGCGACACCACTGCGTAGAGTCCAATGGCCGCCAGCAGCAGCGCGATACCGGCATAGATCGGTGCAATGGCGGCATGCCGGGCCAGTTCCACGAAGTTGCCAATCTTCAGCGGGGAGCGGAAATTCAGGCTCGTTTTCAACGTGGCGAAATCGCCGAATTCCAGATGAGGGTCAATTTGCCGGACCTCGTTTCGGAATGCGGATGCCATTCCGTCGGAGACGCGGAGGACTCGCGCAAAGAACCACGCTGAGTCCGAGGGTTCCTGGGCGAAGGGCAGGTAGGCCGCGGGAACAGAGTGCTGGCGCGTCCACTCATTCTGCATGATGTTTGAGACCACGCCGACGATGGTTTTCCGGGGGCCGGGGCCGACCTCCCGCTTGACGTACCGACGGCGCGAGTCTCGATGGGCATCCTTCGAGGCTTCGATCCCGCCGAACTTCACTCGCGCCAGGCGGCGGGCCTCGGCTTCGGGTATGCCGCGCTGAACGTAATCGAGAGTCGCGAAATCGATGTGGCTGCGAGCCTCTTCGTCGAACTCGCGGTCAAGTTCCCTGCTTTCCCATAGTGCCTGAATCCGGCTCCACGCTCTCATATATCAAGACACTTACCGAGCCACGACCGGAAGGGAGTGTCACCAATTTTCGGTCGGACGTTCCAGCCGATCGATCGTGAGGAACTCGACGGGCCCGCGCGCCGATTCCACCCTGAAACCCAGGCCTCGCATGATCTCGGGCCAGACGGAAGCTCCGAGTGCGGAAGGGCCAACGTCAATCGCAATGGGCGCGATGTCGTAGACTCCCGTCATTCCTGTCCGGTCAATCACCATGCGGCCATCCCGTCCCTGCATCGGAGTGATCAGGCGGCTCATAGGAATCGCTTTCGCTGCCAGCCGCGCGATACCCGCAGTCCGGTCCAGCGCCATGTCGAAGTTCCCACGCGCCCCCGATTCCAGGGAAAGCTCGGTTGGTGTCTGGTCCGCCGATGGCTTGATTCGGCCCTCTTTCGCAAAATAGATGTTGTAGATCGAGACCTCTTTCGTAGCAGTCGTCACGCTGAAGGCGAAACGGTCGGCAAGCAGGTTGCGGAGCATTTCCTCCAGCACCGGCGCCTCGTTATTCTGCAATTGCGGGAACGTGTAGTCAGGCGTTCCCACCGGGAGCGTGGCCTGAATGTGGAACGCGTCCTTTTGAAGCCACTCCGGACCACCCGAAATCAACTTCAAATCCAGAGCGGCTCCGCAAGGTTGGCCGTAGGCCGCCGCGATCAGCCGGAATGCAGTCGCGGCTGTAATCCGAATGCGTCCGGGCGTCAGTTCGAAAGCTCCGCTGCAAGGCATAATACCTGCAAAGCCTTGCGCGGCCACCGTGCGCAACTCCTCCGGGCCGACGGGCCGAATCGACGCGACCTCAAAGCTGGTTGCTGCAACATTCGATGACGCCGTAAGCCCGATGAAGACATCCAGAACCAGCGCGAGCCTCAGCCCCGCCAACATTACTTCCGCGCTACTCCGTACCACCGCCGCGATGATCGCCGACCACCGGGGCGTAGACATACCGCTGAGAATCCCCCGCGCCCGGATCAGATCCTCCGGCGACGACTGGAACGGGCTGACCGTTCCCCTTTCTGCATAAGCGACCATCTTTTCAGTAATCGTAGTGCGAAATGCGTCCGGATACTGAAGCAGAATCTGGCGCAGTTCGACGACCCCGTTGAACCGCGTGCCATCGACGAAGGCTCCCGAGGCATCCACGGGTGCCATCTGGTCCTGTGTGCGCCAGCGGCCAACGGGATCGAAGTTCTCGAGCGCATAGCCAAGCGGGAAGAAGTTCTCATGGCAGGTCACGCAGGGAGTAACCGCAAGCTTTCGTGTCTGGGGCGTGATGGGCAATTCCGGCTTCACCGGTTGAGCACCCGGAAATGCGCCGGGCGGAGGGACTCCGAGGAAATGGAAACGAATCCAGTTCGCGCGGGCTGCGGGCGAGGTGTAACCGGCATCGGATTTATGTTGATGACGCGAAGTGATCATCAGAATGCTGGCCTGGCCCAGCAAACCGTCGCGTTCCGGCGTGAGAAGGTCGACCCGACGAAATTGCGGCCCGGACACGTTGGCAACCCCGTAGTGCTTCGCAAGTTGCTCGTTCAAGAAGGTGTAGTTCGCGCTCCAGAGCTCAAGCGGGTCGCTGTCTGCCCGCAGCTGGCTCAGCAGGAACAGGTCGGTCTCTCTGGCAAGGCTGTCCCGTAAGGATGGATCGTAATCCGGAAAGTATTTCTTGTCCGGATCGGCCTTGGAGAGTTCGTTTAACTGCAGCCAGGGAAAAAGAAGTTGGCGACAAACGCCTGCGCCCGATCGTCCGCAAGCATGCGGCGCACATGACCCTCCAGCACCGGGACGTCCGCCAGACGGTTGTGCTGCGCGTCTCTCAGCAGTGCTTCATCGGGGTTGCTGTGCCACAGGAGATTTGCGAGCCGAGTGGCAATCTGTTGGCTGGAAGCGGCTTGTGGCTTCGGCGCGGCGTCCTAAGAGGTGCTTCGATGGAGGCAAGCGCCGCGGCGTAAACCGCCCGGTCCGGCCGGGGCGCACCCATCGGGGGCATCGCGCCGGCCTGCATCTGCCGGTAAACGGCGGCCCAGATATCCGGGTGTTGCCCGATCTGGCTGGCGTCGAACCGGTCCAGAAGCTTGCCGGACGGCGATTTCGTCTGGCCGTCGTGACAATCGGCGCAGTACGTTTCAACGACATTCGAAAGCGTCGGGGCCTGCTGCGCCGCCAGGCCGGAAAGCCCACAGAGACATCAGAAGCGGACTCAGATAGTGTCTGTTCATTCCTGCACCTCCTGTTGCATTACCACATGAGCATGACACAGAACATGTGGCATGTCCACAGGAATGTATGTCAGACGCTGGCGGGCTGCAGCATCTGCTATTTCGTGACGAGCCCTTACTGCCAGCGTCCGGGGGCGAGCTGGATTTTGGCGAACAGCTTGGGCAGATGCTTCTGGAGCAACGCGTCGATCTTCGAAGCGGCGGGGACGCTAAAGGGAGCGCGGCGCGGATACATGCGATCGTTCTCCCAATAAATCGACCACTCCTGCGTGGATTCGATGAACTCACGGGCGAAGCCCGCGGCGTCCGGAAACCCCTGTTCAATCTGGAAGCAGCCGGTCAGGCAGATATCGATATACGACTGCACGATGGGAAACTGCGGCGAAGGCAGACTCTTCTGCCGCTCGCCGTCCTTGAATTTGTTGACATAGATCCAGACTTTGTCTTTCGGCTTGTAGCTGCCGGAGAGGATCTGAACGGTGCCGGTGATGTCCGTCGGCGTATAACCCTGTTCACGCTGATTGGTGGCTTCCAGTTCCTCTTTGGTCACCGCGTAGACCACTCCGTTCACGGATCCCGATTTCTCCGGGATGGCCCCGGCAAACGTGGTGGTGAAACCAACGGCGCCTGTGCGAGCCCACCAGCCGCGGACGAATCCGGGAGCCCGGGCCGGCAATACATACATCGCCGCCGGCGTAGTCTTCATTCGCGATGCCTGTTCGATCAGGGAACCGTATCCGAAAATATAGGGCAAGATTCACTCCTTCTGCCGCCATGCGCGAATAGACGCTCACGCCGAGTATTCATTAGACATCCCAGGCGACAGCCGCGTCAATTTTCAGGTAATGGCGCGCGACTGACCTCTTTTTTTTCGAAGTTTATTGCCGAAAATTCATTCCGCCAATTGACACCGGATACCTCGCCAAATATACTCTTGTCGCTACCAGGAGGGCTCATATCACTTATGGCCACGTTTGCCTTTCAAGTCAACGGTCAGGCTTCCACTGTCACCATTGACGATCCATCTACTCCCCTGCTGTTCATATTGCAGGAGAATTTCCAGCTCAACGGCCCGAAATTCGGCTGCGGACTCTCTCAGTGCGGGGCGTGCACCGTGTTGCTGGACGGACAGCCCATCCGCTCCTGCGTCACGGCCGTCTCCAGCGTCGACGGGCACAGCGTCACTTCCCTCGAGGGTCTCAGCGCGCTGGACGGCTTACCCGACCCGAGTGCTCTGCACCCCATCCAGGCAGGCGTTCGTCAGCGAACAAGCCGGGCAATGCGCCTACTGCATCAGCGGCCCGATCCTGTACGGCTATGCGTTCGTTCGCGACCACCCGGGCGCCAGCCGCGCCGATATCGAAAAAGGCATCAGCGGCGACCTTATATGCCGCTGCTGCACGCAACTATCGCATGATCAACGCGATTGTTCGCTATGCCGCAGGGAAACCTCCAAAAGGGAGCGTACCGACGATGAAACCGAAAAACCCTCTTCAACTCGAGGGAGCCCGCCCGCTCTCCGAAAAAGCCATCGACGTCCTCGAACACCTCGACGCATCCCGGCGGGACTTTCTGAAAACCGCAGGCGTCATGATGATCGGCTTTGGCGCAGGCGCGACCAGCAGCAAAGCGCAGAGCCCCATCAACCCCTCGGGCGTTGTCGACGACACCCAGGTCGATAGCTGGATCGCTATCGGCGCCGACGAGAGCATCACAGTCCTTGCGGGTAAGTGCGATTTCGGGCAGGGTCTCCGCACCATACAGTATCAACTCGCCGCCGAAGAATTGTCCGTGTCCATGGACCGAATTACGCTGGTTTTGTGCAGGACAGGAGTGAGTCCGGATCAGGGTTATACCGCTGGCAGCTTCTCCACCTGGACTCAGTTCGGCGGCGGCGGTCTTCGCGTCGCCCTCGATACCGCGCGCGACGCGTTGTTTCAGCTGGCGTCCCAGTACTTCGATGTTGACGTTAGCCGGCTCACCGTCCTGAATGGCGTGTTCTCGGTCACCGGCGGAGATCCGACTTACACGGTGAGCTACGGCCAGTTGGTCCAGGGAAAACGGTTTAATCTTACAGTGAACGCAAAGGCCGTGCCCAACGATCCGTCAACGTGGAGGATTCTCGGGCAATCCGTCCCGCGCGTCGACATTCCGGCCAAAGCCAAGGGCACCTTCCAGTACGTCCAGAAAGTTCGTATTCCCGGCATGCTTCATGGCAAAGTCGTCCGCCCGGCCTCCCTGGGCGCCCACGTCCAGAAAATCGACAAGACCGCCGTCAACGGCCTTCCCGGTAACCCGCAGGTGGTCCAGGTCAACGACTTTGTCGGCGTGGTCGCCGACACGGAATGGCATGCCCTGAAAGCCGCCAACGCGCTGGCTGGGGCGATCACCTGGTCGGCCGGCAATACTTTTCCCGCCCAAGCCAACCTCTACGCGTACATGACGCAGCAGCCCTCGAGAGATGCTTTCGCCGTCAATACCGGAAACGTCGACACGGAGATTTGGTCCGCCGAAAGGGTCGTCCGTGCGCAGTACCTGTATCCCTTCCAGATGCACGGCTCTCTCGCCAGTTCCTGCGCGGTTGTGGACGTTCGCGGCGCCACCGGCAAGACCGCGACCGTTAAAGCCTGGTCCGCGACTCAGAGCGTCTACGACGTGCGAACTTACCTGGCCACTCTGCTAAGCATTCCCACGGCCAACATCGAGGTCCTACAGGTCGAAGGGTCCGGCTGCTACGGCGGAAACGGCGCCGACCCGGTGACGTTCGATGCCGCGCTCCTCTCCCAGGCTGTCGACAAGCCGGTCCGCGTGCAGTACACGCGCCAGGACGAAATGACGGCCGGTGAACATTACGGCCACGCCATGGTCAGCAATCAGACGGTGGGTGTCGACGCCAGCGGCACCATCACCGTATGGGATAACGAAACGTTCCTGATGGTGCACGGTGAGGGCCCTCTGGCAGGCTTCACACAGGGAGGAGCTCCCGGCCCCGGCAACTTCATATCGGGCGCGCTCGCGGGCTTCCCCACGGCCCTGGTTGTTCCCACGACCACGCCGGCCAATCCAGCCGGTGGTCTGTTTTGGGACTTCGGCAACTCCGTTCCGCCATACTGCACCGGCAGCGTAAATGGTGTAAGTCTGGGAACCGGCACCGTTGCCAGCCAGCGGTCCCTGACCCGGCTCGTGGAATCTCACTTGTGGACCTCCTATTTACGGTCCCCCGATCACATTCAGAACACCTGGTCCAACGAGAGCTTCATGGATGAAATTGCCGCCCGCCTGAAGCAGGATCCCGTCCAGTACCGTATCCGCCATCTGGCTGACCAGCGGCTTATCGGCGTCCTCAACGCCGTTACGCAGAATGCGCTCTGGGACACGCGTCCTTCGCCCAAACCGGGCAACGCCCGCACCGGTGTCGTCACTGGCCGGGGCGTCTCCTGCGTTCTGTACTCGGGCTTTGACGGCTACTGCGCCGTGGTCATCGAAGTCAGCGTCAATCAGGATACCGGCGTCATCACGCTGACGAAAGCCACTGCGGGCATCGACACGGGCCCTGTCATCAATCCCGATGGTCTCCGCAACCAGATGGAGGGTCAGGTGCTCCAGGGAATGAGCCGCTCGCTGCTCGAAGAAGTCAAGTTCAGCAACCTGGGAGCAGGTGGTGTCGGAGGCGGTACGGTTACTACCAACGACTGGGATACCTATACCGTGTTGGAGTTCGGCGACAACATTCCCGAAATCGACACGGTCCTGATCAACAACCTCAAGGTGCCGCCTACCGGCGCCGGGGAGACCATTATCACGCTGATGCCAGCCGCCATCGGCAATGCCGTCTTTGATGCCACCGGTGTCCGTCTGCGGCAGATTCCGATGACGCCCGCCAACTTCCTCGCCGCGAAAGCGGCACAGAAGGTATGAGCGCACGGGCTCGCCGGTCTTGACGTCTCAGTATCAGGCGTCTGACCGGCGTAGTTCGGCTATGTCGTAATTCGAATGCTGGCGCCCCCCAGACTCGGCATTGTTTCTCCGACGGCCGTGCTGGTTTTGACAGCCTCTCTGCTGTGCGCGCAACAGCAGTCCCGCGTTGCTCCAGACGCCCGCGCGCTCGAAACCCGCTACGAGCTTGCCTACCCCTGGTGGGATGCGAACCGCGGCACGCCGCTTCCGCGATCGAAGGCCTTCCGTGACCCCACCGGACAACTCCGGCTCCTGAATACCTCCGGGGCCGTGGAGACGAGCGGTCACCCCTTCTTCACCCCACTCGGCTCAAACGGACGTGCCTGTGTCACCTGTCATCAGCCCACCAGCGCCATGGGCCTTTCGCTCGATCTCATCCGTCTCCGCTGGGCGGACACCCAGGGCAAAGACCCACTCTTCGCCGCCATCGACGGCTCCAATTGCCCGAACCTCCCCCAGGAAAAGGAAGAGTCGCACTCGCTTCTGCTCGAACGCGGCCTGTTCCGCATCGCTCTCCCGTGGCCTCCCCTGACTGCCTCCGGCCAGCCCGTCAAGCCCGATTTCCGTATCGAAGTCGTGCGCGACCCAACCGGTTGCAACCAGAACCCGGCTTCCCTCTCCGTGTACCGCCGCCCGCGCGTCGCCGCCAACTTGGAGTACATCGCCCGGCCAGGCGGCGTCGCGCTCATGGCCGACGGTCGCGAGCCCAGTCTCCAGTCGCAGGCCATCACGGCGGCGCTCACTCACGAGCAGGCATCGGTCCCGCTCACTCCCGCGCAGCTCAAACAGATTGAGGATTTCGAACGCCAGCTCTTTATGGCACAGGACTCGGATTACCTCGGCGGCCTGCTCGGCGAACCGGGCGGACCTCCGCTGCTCGGCGCAGAGAACCTCGCCAGCGGCATCGCCGGAGTCGGCGCAGTCCCAGCCACCGGTAACCTCCTCGCGTCATTCGATCCATGGCGCAATCCCCCCACGCCGAATCTCGCCATCCGCCAGCGCACTTTTCGGGAATCTGTCCTGCGCGGTGTCGATCTCTTCGCCTCGCGAGAGTTCGGCCTGCCGGACGGCCGACCGGGTACTTGCGCCACTTGCCACCGGCCCGGCATCAGCCGCTCGTTCGACATCGGCACTACGAATCTGCCCACGGCTCTGCTCACGAAGCGCGAATCACCCGCGCTGCCTCTGTTCCGCATCACGTGCGAGGCGTCGGCCCCGCCTCACCCGCAACTCGGCCGGATCTTCCTGACTCAGGACCCCGGCCGCGCGCTCATCACGGGAAAATGTGCGGATGCCGGCTCCATCCTGATGCAACAATTCCGGGGACTCACCGCCCGCGCACCCTACTTCGCCAACGGCTCCGCCGCCGATCTGATGGAACTGGTGGAATTCTACGACCGCCGATTCAAAATTCGGCTTTCCGAGCAGGAGAAACAGGATCTCGTGAACTTCCTCAGCATCCTGTAGCCGACACGCGCCTGAATGATTGATCGGCGCCCCAACGACGACAAGGACGTGAAGCTGTTGTCTTTCGGCTTGTAGCTGCCGAAGAGGATCTGAACGGAGCTGGTGATCTGCCGCCCACTACGGAAGAAGAGACCGGGCGCTGGACCACGAACGACGCGATCAACACCATCCGGAGAACGGCGTGAAGTCATTCAGCAAAGAAGTGATGGAACGGGCTTCCCGCGAAGCGATGCCGAATGTCCCCGTCATGATGTGTTGCCTGTGCTCCGCGTACGCTATAACGACCCGAACCAGACCTGGCTGTATTTCACGCTGGCCGGGTCTGTTCCAGCGCCGGCCGTTGTGGGACATCGTCACGAGCTGTTCATGACTGGAAATGGGCGTCCCAGCCGAAAGAAGCGATAACTGCGCCAGGCCTGGGGTGGGCTGTCTCCAACCGGGATCGTATTACCGGGGATTAACCGCTACTGCGACGTGGATCAACGGGCCTGTGACGCATCGCGCGCCTCAGTACCGTCAGATCAGTGCCGGACACACCGCAGGAGCGATATCCATCGACTGTGCGTCTGGACTGGCTGAGCTTAACAGGGCGCCCCGAAGCAGTTGCAGAAGTTCAGCAAGCTGGAAGGGCTTGCGGACGAAGGACTCGACCCGGAGTCCGGCAAAGGAGGCGTCGACGGTCTCTCTGCTGTATGCGCTGGTGAGAATTATCTTGAGATCGGGACGCAGTCGCAGGGCTTGCTCAAAGACTTCCCGGCCGGACATCCCCGGCAAGGTCACATCCAGCAGCATCACATCGATCTCATCTTTGTGCGCGTGAACCAGTTCCAGCGCGGAGAAGCCGTCGAATGCCTCAATTACCCCAAGGCCTTTCTTTCGCAGCATCTTCGATACGGTGAGTCGCAATAGCCCTTCATCCTCTACCACCAGAACAGTCCCGGCCAAAGACCGATGCTCCTCTACGGAGACTCCCGCGACAGCGGAGTGGTCCGAAGGCGCAGTCCCGGCGATACAAGGCAGGAAGATCTCGAATCTGGTGCCCTGGCCAGGCGCGCTGACCAGATTGATGGCGCCGCCATGATCTCGAACGATCCCTTGAACTACCGCGAGCCCCAGACCACGTCCGGCGAATTTGGTGCTGAAGAACGGATCGAAGATTCTGGCTTGCGCCTCTTCCGTTATGCCGCCCCCCGTGTCCGAGACCTCCAGGGTCAGGTAATCTCCGGAGGACAAGCGATGACTGTTTATATCCGATTTCGGGGTCAGGCTACTTCGCGATGTGGCGACCTGGATCACGCCGCCTTCCTCCCCTATGGCTTCTGACGCATTGATAATCAGATTCATTACGATTTGGCGGATCTGAGAGGCCTTGCCCAGCACCGCGGGAAGGTTCTGGTCCAGAGAGAACTTCACGCTCGCATGTTTCGAGACGGAGACCTTCAGCAACTCCAGCATTTCTTCAACAAGCCCTGATAAATCCACGGGCTCGACGGGATCCCCCTTGTCCTGGCCCGAGTAAATCATCAACTCGCGAACGATCTCGGAGCCGCGCCGGGCGGCAAGTCGGATTCTTCCGATGCCTTCCAGTGGAGATTCGCCTTGCAGCAGTTGCATTGTTGACAGTTCCGCTTCCGCCAGTATCCCGCCCAGCAGGTTGTTGAAATCGTGAGCAATGCCGCCTGCCAGCACTCCTATGCTTTCCAGCTTCTGTCTGGCGAGGGCCTGCTCCTGTGACCGTCGCAGCTCGGTGATGTCGACGCAGGAGCCGATGTAGCCCGCAAACTCATCGCCCGGCGTAAAGCGTGGAACCCCGGTGGTGAGCACCGATCGATACTCACCGTCCGCCCGGCGGAGCCGGAATGCGGCCTGGAACTCCTGGCGGGTGCCGAACGAAGAAGAATACTTCGCCAGGAACCATTCCCGGTCCTCGGGGTGAATGTTCCCCACCCAGCCGTCGCCGACCTTCTCGTCAAGGGATTGACCTGTAAAATCCAGGCAGCACTTGTTGAAATACGTGCAGAGCTGGTCGGGACCAGCAACCCAAATCATCACGGGGGCCGTGTCGGCCATGTTGCGAAACCGCTCTTCGCTCTCCTGCAGCGCGGCCTCAGCCTGCCTTCGCTGACTGATATCCGTGAATAAACCAAGGAGCCCCGTGGAAACGCCGCCGTCATCGTACATGGGAGTGCATGAAATACTGACCCACAATGCCGATCCATCGATGCGGCGCAATCGAAAATCGAATGGCCGGGCGCCGCCGGCCATCTGAAGTCCGAAATGACGTCGCGCTTCCTCCACATCGGCAGGGAATACAGGGTCAAAGCATGACAATCTCTGCATACATTCGACGTCGGTACCCAGCATTTCCGCCATGCGACCGTTACAGAACAGGGTTCGGCCTTCAGGGCTGACCACCCATATGCCTTCCGGCACCGCGTCGACAATACGGCGGTACATCTCCTCGCTGGCGCTCATGTTCAGATTCTATCGGAGAACAAAGCGGTGGCAGGGGCAGGCACCATGCCTGCCCACGGGCTCTCAAGCCTGTCTGCGGGCTGAAAAGCAGTGGTACAGGATGCCGCGCCAGCGGATTAACATGATACAGGCGGTCGAACGCATTGCGCGCAGATCGGTCCTCATAGGGTGCGCGCAAGGCGTTGCCGGCATTTCAGGAGAAAGCCATGAGTCATCGGAATTTTGTAGCGCGTGTATTCGGTTCGATCGTGATCGTGGCACTGGCCGCATGGATTGCAAGCGGCCAGCAGCCGAAGAAAGTCGACACCAGCGCTCTCCGCAACGCCGCTAAAAATGGCGAGGAATGGCTGACTCACGGCCACGACTATGCCGAGACGCATTTCAGCCCTCTGAAGCAGATTGACTCCACGAACGTGAAGCGGCTCGGCCTCGCCTGGACCTGGGAAACACAGGCGCCCGCTGGTTCCAATGTCGAAGCTCCCATGCTGGTTTCGAACGGAGTGATGTACGGCATCCTCGGTTGGGACGTGATCTTCGCCATCGACGCGCGCACCGGCCAATTCAAATGGCGCTGGGACCCCGAGATTCCGCGCACCGTAATGACAGGGCATCTGCTGCACCCCCTCCAATCGAGGGGTCGCGATGTACAACGGCCGGATTTATGCGGGAATGCTCGATGGCACGCTGGTCGCCCTCGATCGGGAAACCGGCAAACCGGTGTGGCGCACCAAGGTGACCGAGAAGTCCGACACCGTGCTCACCTCGCCCGTTCGGATCGTAAAGGGCAAGGTGATTGTGGGATCGAGCGGGGCCGATAATGCCTCGCGCGGGTTCTTTGCGGCGTACGATGCGGATACCGGCAAACAAGTGTGGCGCTTCTACACCGTGCCCGGCGATCCTTCCAAAGGTTTCGAACATCCGGAACTGGAAATGGCGGCGAAAACCTGGACCGGTGAGTGGTGGAAAACGGGTGGCGGCGGCGGCACCGTTTGGGACGGCATGGCCTACGATGAGGTCGCCGACATTCTTTACGTCGGCACCGGCAACGGAGGCCCGTGGAACGCGGCCGTCCGCAGCCCTCAAGGCGGCGACAACCTGTTCCTGAGCTCGATCATCGCCGTCAAGCCGGACACCGGCAAGATGGTCTGGTATTTTCAGGAAACACCGGGCGAAACCTGGGATTTCACCGCCGTTCAAAACATCATCCTGGCGGACCTGCGCATTGGCGGCAAAGATCGCAAGGTCCTCTTGCATGCGCCGAAGAACGGTTTCTTCTACGTGCTGGACCGCATCACCGGGGAGTTCATCTCGGGCGAGAAATACGTAAAGCGCATGACGTGGGCCACCGGTCTCGACGCGAAGGGCCGCCCCATCGAGGCCAAAGGGGCGCGCTGGAAGGACTCCGCGGTTATGACGTACCCGGGCGTCTACGGCGGCCACAACTGGCAACCGATGTCTTTCAGTCCGTTAACGAAGCTCGTATACATTCCGGGCCAGGAACGCAGCTCGAGCTATGAGCCGGATCCGAACTATCAATACAAGCCCAACGCCAACAACACGGCGAATAAGCGCGGAGGAGCAGCCAACGGGCACCGCCCCTGAACCCGAAGGAGCGGACAAGCAGCCCAAGGCTAACGACCGATGGGTTCCTGCTGGCCTGGGATCCGGTCACGCAGAAGGAACGCTGGCGCGTCACGGGTCCGGGCGTGGGAGGATACACCGGAGGCGGCACGTTAGTGACGGGTGGAAATCTGGTGTTTCACGGCAACGCGGCGTACGACGCCACTACCGGCGAAAAGCTCTGGGAAACGGACATGGTGGATCGATCAGTGACGCCGATCAGTTACATGCTGGACGGGAAGCAATACGTATCGGTGATTGCACGCCCCGGCCCCGCCGCGCGAGTATTTACGTTCGTGCTGGACGGAAAGGAGCCGATGCCTCCGCCCCCACCGCCGCCACCCGCAAGAGGAGGAAGAGAAAACCAGTAACCCACTATCTATTGAGTAAGAGTGGCAGCAAATCCCACCGGCGTTTGAGCCTGCGCGCATCTCAAACCATTTCCGCCAACGACCGGGAGGGAGTGACCATGGCCCTGCGTTCCGCCAAAGTGAATGAAGACGCTCTGCAGCCGGTGTGGGGCCAGGGCTTCAGCCCTACCGCCGGGCTTCCGCCCGGCGCGGAACTTACGTCATCGGTAGCACCGGCGATCTTTTGTCGCCGGTGATCTGTGGGAAGCAAACCAAACGAAACATCATAAACTGAATCTGAAAGTAGCCATGATGTGAAGCAATCGCTCCGGCAACAAAACTTCGCTGGCTTCCCGACTCGCATGTCTTCTGCCCCCGCGCCCGCGTGAGGTGACGATGGCAGAGGCAAAGGCGCAGTACACAGCGATCGTGCTGGGCGCAACGGGGAACGTGGGCGGCCGCATCGTGCAACTCCTTATCAGAAATCCTCTATGCCGGAAGGTGGTAGTGGTGACGCGCCGCAAGACGGACGCTTTCGCCGACCCCAAGGTCTCCCAAGTGGTTGTCAACATGGACCGGCTCGAGGAGGAGGTTGCGCCGCACGCCCAGGGACTCGACATCGCGCTCGCCGCATTCGGCGTCGGCAAGGGCAGCGCGAAGATGCCCGAGGACGAGGTGCGCAAGATCGAAATCGCCTATACTCAGGCGTTTTGCCGCGCGGCGAGGGCGGGAGGCGTTCCTGTGTGCGGGGTCATGACAGCAGCGGGCGCGAACCCCGAGTCCAGGATAAAGTACGCGAAGATCATCGGCGAGAAGCAGAAAGCTGTCGAGTCCGTCGGGTTCCACTTCCTCGGGGTATATCGTCCAGGCGTCATTCTCGGCAACTCCAACACGCCGGGCATCCTTGGCGACATCATGCCACTGCTGCAATGGGCCATTCCGTCCAGGTACCACTCGATCCACAAGAACGACCTCGCGCGCGCGATGGTGGCGCAGTCGGAGCAGGCGTTCCTCGCGATCGCGCAGGGCGACGCTCCCAGGAAGGCGACCGTGAAGATCCTGGAGTACAACGAGATGGAGCCCTTCTTCGTCAACGGCGAGAGCGACGAGCCTTGAGCAGCAGCGATCTGCTTGTGCGGGCTTGAAGCGCGGCCTTAACTGCGGAAAAAGCCTCCTGATTACCGGCTGTCGACAGGCGCACCTGGTAACCCTTTCTGATTCAACTCACACGTTTCCGAGCCGCGACCGGCAGGGAGCGATGGTCGGGCGTTTTCCGCACCCTGTGAGAATGGCAAACCGCTGATCGCACTGCGGCTACGAGGTGCTGATCAATCGTCGCTCAGGCGGCGTATCGAACTACTTCAAGCTCCGCGGAGCGATCCACCGCGGCGAGAAGGCGATCGACGCGTGTCATCGCAACGTTCTGCAATTCCGTTTCGCCGCACTGTCGGCACTGGAGGACCGGCAACGCCCTTACGATCACGATTAACGTGTCTCCGATTTTAAACGGCAGGTTGGTTACGCGTTCTTCCATCGCGCCGCCGCACACTCGACAGTTCACTCCGCGAGCCTCCTCAAGCGCCCATTCTCATCCCAGCGTTCGGGGTCGGGCAGGTACATCGTCACCACACGAACATTATCACCTTCGGGGTCCGTCGCAACGAGAGCAGGGAAGACGAAATCCGCAGCAGCAACTGATCGCGACCCGGCAGACTACGCCGCATGGCGCGCAGCTTGCGCAACAGCCGTACCAGCTCGCTTACGGCGAATGGCGATCTCTTTGGCCTGGCGTCCGTCGCTGCGCGCCAGCACATAGAGTTCTTCCTGGTGTTCGTACAGCTTCACCTGCACCGAATCTCTGACCTGCTTCCAGGGCAGTGTCCAGCCACTGCTTTTCGTGCTTATTGATGCTGCCTTTCGGCGTCCCCACCAGATACGATATCTTCCGTTCCCGCATCTTTTTCAGGGTCGCTTCCGTCGGTATGCCGCGATCCATCACCCACACACGCCGCGCCTGCCCGTAGGCCTTTTCGATCCGGTCCAGAAACGGCTGCAGCGTTTTCTGCTCCGACGTGTTGCCATCCATCACTTCGTAAGCCAGCGGAAATCCGTCCGGCGTCACGATCAGCGCAATCACCACCTGCACGCAATCGGGCCGGCTGTCGCGACTGTAGCCGCGCTTCGCCTTGTCGCACTCTTCCATGCCGCCTTCGAAATACGTGCTCGTCAGATCGTAAAGCAGCACTTCGAAATCGGCGGCAAACAACTCGGCCCACTTCTGCTTCAGGTGAACGAACAGTTCCTGCTTGTGTTCGACGATCCGATCCAGACACCGATACAGCCGGTCTTTGCCGGCCACCGCGAAGTCGGCTTCCAGCAGTTCATCCATGGCGCTTTCCACGAACCAGTGCCGGTGCACCCGGAACTCGCTGCCCGGTTCCAGCAGCCGGTTCACCACCAGCAGACGCAGTACTTTCTCCCAACTGACGTCTTCACGACCGGCAGGTAATCGCTCCCGCCAGAACTCCGTTAAACCCAGTTGCCGCCAAAGTTCGCTCGCCAGCCAGCAGTTGCCGAACGGGCGTGGACGTCGCAGTTCCAGTCCGGCCAGGTTCACCTGCAAACTGTCGAGCGTCTCGGCGGGCACTTCCCTGTCGTCGGGGAACAAGCTCAGGTTGCGTGTCTGTTGTTGCTCTTCGTCGAATACCTCCAGCGTCCTGCGCCATGCCGTCTGTTGAGAATCGTTGATCTCTCCCAGGTACAGCACCGTACGCTGCACCGTCTTGTCGCCCGCGACGCGCTGGTTCTCCACCACGCTGTAGTAGCGATGACTCTTGCCGTCCTTCTTTCGGTTTGTGCTGCGGAGAAACATCGAAGCAGTAGAATGCCATGTTTTCCCGCCCTTTCATAGAGGGTAGGTCTTCACCGCAACGGTTTTCGGCATCCCCTGTTGCAGGCATTCAGCTTAACTCCGGTTTCGGAAGCG
This sequence comes from Terriglobia bacterium, assembly GCA_963718155.1. GTDB lineage: Bacteria > Acidobacteriota > Terriglobia > Bryobacterales > Bryobacteraceae > BOG-234. The sequence continues at coordinate 192,963 of CAVQYP010000025.1, forward strand.
AAAATAGTCGAAAATGCCATTTAGGTTTAGGGAACTTCCCCTCGCGACAGCAAACTCGGGAGGTATTTGCCCTGTGGATATGTTTCGATGATTTCAAACGTGTTGATTGCCTGACGCAGCAGCTCACTGTTGATTCGGCGCTCTTCCAGACGCATGGTCACGTGATATGTCCGACGAACCCGGCCGTAGGCGATGCAGTTCCGAACAAAGATGAGAGGTCGCCAGGGATTTGCGCGCGCGGCAATCCCGATTATAGAGTGCAGCGCGACAACATCCTGAAAGCTGACGCTTTCCCGGGCTATCCTAGACGATGGTACGAAGTCGTACCGATGGCGACCACAAGCCACACCGATGGAGTCCAAGGTTTCAGAATGCATCTGACGGCGGTTCATATCGAAAATTTTCGCGGTCTGCGCGACGTACGGCTAGACTTGTCCTCCACAACTCTACTGATCGGAGAGAATAATTCCGGGAAAACCAGCATTTTGGAGGCGCTCCGGCTGGCCCTGTCACGCTCCGCCGGCCGAAGGACAGGTACCTTTGAGCCGTACGACTACCATCTCAATGCGCCGGACGCCGAACCTCAAACTGCGAAACCGATCAGCATTAAATTGACATTCGCCACAGCTGACGGCGAAATCCTTCCTGATGAATTTACGCAAACATTGGGAGATGCCATCGTCACAGACGCAGCCGGGAGGCCCTTCTTGATACTTAAGGTGACGAGTTCGTTCGACCCTACCTTGAACGATTTCGTTTCGGACTGGGCTTTCCTAGATGTGACGGGGAATCCCCTTGGTTCTAAATCGAAGAGGTCACCTCTCCTCCAAGATTTCCAGCGCTTGTTTCCCGTTTTCTACTTATCCGCACTTCGCGATGCTGTGCGCGAGTTTCGAACAGGAAGCTTTTGGACTCCCTTCATAAAAAACCTGTCTATGTCCGCTGCCCTGAAACAGCAGCTTCAGCAACAAATTGATGAGCTCAATAAAGCGGTACTCGACGCCCACGGTTCCCTCCAAACTGTCAAGGATCACCTTGCCAAAGTACGCGAACTCGTGCCCTTGGGCGGCACAAATACCGTAGACATCGATGCTTTACCCGGTCGTATCTCTGACCTGCTAACGAGTACTCAAGTGAACGTTTGCGGCATTACAGGAGCATCGATCCCTCTTCCTAGACATGGCGCAGGAACCCAAAGCCTTTCGGTGCTTTTTCTCTTTCAGGCATATTTGAGTGCAATGTTGCAACAATAGTATAGCGGCCTAAGCGCTCCTCTTCTCGCTTTGGAAGAGCCAGAGGCCCACCTTCATCCATTTGCAACGCGATCCCTGTGGTCTACGTTAGACGCGATTCCGGGCCAGAAAATCGTCGCCAGCCATTCTGGAGATCTGGTTGCCAATGCCCCGTTGGACTCAATCCGAAGGTTATATACGAAAAATGGCGGTGCCCAGGTCGGACATATTCCTCCGGGCTCACTTGACGTCACCGAACAGAGGAAGGTTCAATTCCATATAACATCTAGCCGCGGCGAACTACTGTTCGCACGGTGTTGGCTATTGTACGAAGGCGAGTCAGAACATTGGATATTAGAAGGCATCGCGCGGGTTAAACTGCGCGAGATTGACAGGTGGGGAGTTCGAATGATTCCTTATCGGCACTCTGGTCATGAATGCTTATTAAAAGTGGCAAACGGATTAGGAATTCCATGGTTTCTTCTCGCCGACGGGGATCCACAAGGCGATGCGACAATCGCTGGAGCAAGAGGATATCTAGACGGAACTAGCCAAAATGATCGCATACTTCAAATAACAGAAAACAACATCGAGTTGCACCTGTGCGCTAGGAGTCCGTCCGAGAATTCAGTTCGTGACGCCTTTTTACCTGGCGCGATGAAACGGAGTGAGCCCATAATGTTTCATGGGCAAAAGTTACCGGCCATACTACCCGGATGAAGAGCTGTTGCTGCCTCCCAGCCTGCGGGACTGGCTGCCGGAGAACCACCTGGCATATTTCGTAAGCGACGTAGTGGACAATCTGGATCTGTCGGCGATGGATGCGGTGTATGGAAACGAGAAGCGTGGCCAGCCGCCGTACGATCCCCTGATGATGACCAAGGTTCTTGTCTATGGTTACTGCGTAGGGGTCTTCAGTTCGCGGCGCATCGAGAAGCGGCTGGTGGAGGACATCGCGTTCCGGATTTTGGCGGCGGGCAATCAGCCCAACTTTCGCACCATCTCCGATTTCCGAAAGATTCATCTGCAGACGCTGGCGGGAATGTTCGAGCAGGTGCTGAAGATTGCTCTGGAGGCCGGGGCGGTGAAACTGGGCCGGGTGGCGCTCGACGGTAGGAAGATGAAGGCGAACGCCAGCAAGCACAAGGCGATGAGCTACGACCGGATGCGGGAGAAGGATAAGCAGATCCGGGCCGAGGTGAAACAGTTGCTGGAACAGGCCGAAGCCGCCGACACCGAAGAAGATGCGCTTCATGGCAAAGACAAGCGTGGCGACGAACTGCCGGAGGAATTGCAGCGTAGAGAGAGCCGGTTGAAGAGGATCCGGGAAGCCAAACGGGCCGTGGAAGCAAGGGCTCGGGAGAAAGCAGCTGCGGAAGGAGGCGATCCCAAAGAAGCCAAACCGGAAGAGAAAGACCAGTACAACTTCACCGATCCGGAGTCGCGAATCATGAAGGGCGCCGATGGTTTTTTACAGGGCTACAATGCGCAGGCAGCAGTGGAACCGACCTTGCAGTTGATCGTGGGGCAGGCGGTGGCAGACGCCACCAATGATAAGCGGCAACTGATGCCGATGCTGGAGATCATGGAGGCGCAGAGCGGCCAAAGGCCAACAGAGGTGCTTGCCGACAGCGGTTATTGCTCGGAGAAGAACCTGGAACAATTGGATGCCGAAGAGCAGCCGGAGCGGCGCATCGCTGGCTATATCGCCACGGAGCGGCAGAAGCATGATGAATATCGAAAGCCCTGCCCGCGCGGACCGCTGCCCGAAGATGCCACGCGGGTGGAGCGAATGAAACGTAAGCTGCAGACCAAAGCCGGCAAAGCCGTCTACGCGGCACGCAAGACGATTGTAGAGCCGGTATTTGGACAGATCAAGCAGGCTCGCGGATTCCGGCAGTTCCTGATGCGCGGTATCGACAAAGTAAGCGGGGAATGGGCGCTGGTATGCCTCACGCACAACATTCTGAAGCTCTACCGTCTCTGCAGCGAGTAAATGAAGAAGCAAATCGGCCACGCAACGGGCCTCCACATCTCCGCAGACAATTTCCGAAATTGAACAGGCACTTTACGCGGCTTTGCTGAATCCCGGGAAGCACGGAATCATCTCTTATCCTGGTTAGTTTTGGCCCGCCTTTCAATTCCTGAAAATGTTTCTCGGACGGGCTCCTAGCGGCTTCGGGTCGGTGTTCGAGGCCCACATTTCGCCTCAGACGAAAAACAGTATCACCGTGAGGGAGGGTGACCCGCAGTATTGGCAACAAGTTGTTAAAGCCGCTGACGCGACCCCCAAACCGGATATTATCCAAGAGGTTGTTCAACTCATCCAGCAGGGAGCCAACGCGCCGCCACAACTGCTTGCCGTCCTCGATCATGCACTAAGTTTGGCAGGAGCACAATGAAATGAAGGACGACATTAATTCGCTGAATGATAGCCAACGCGCCGCGGTCATGTGGAACGAAGGCCCGCTGCTTGTTCTTGCTGGTCCGGGTTCGGGCAAGACTCGCGTGCTCACGCTGCGAATTGCACGCATTCTGTCTGAATCATCGGGCAAACGTTTTCGTGTTCTGGGGTTGACATTCACCAATAAGGCGGCAGCAGAAATGCGGACGCGCGTGGAGGACCTCGTTGGCGATCAAACCGACCGCGCTCTTCTGACGACATTTCATTCGTTCTGCGCCGACATTCTGCGTCAACATGGAAATCATGTTGGCTTGAAACCTGATTTCAACATTCTGACGCAAGACGCCGATCGGGAAGGGATATTGTCTGATGCAATTACAGCGCTAGTCCAAACTGATGACGACTTTTCGCAAGAGGACTTAAAGTACTTACCTGCGATTGATCGCCTCTTGGCTGAGTGCGTTTCGGTTCAAAAGGCAGTCGATTACTTCCGAGACACGGACGTCGGGCGACGTGTGCAAAAACTGTACCACGCATATAGAGAAGTCCTCATCGGCGGGAACCGACTGGATTTCTCGTCTCTGCTTCTCGTCGCTCACGAGCTTTTGGTGAGTCGGCCTGCCGTCGCGAACCAGATTCGGACAATCTATCCTCATATCTGCGTCGATGAATTTCAGGATACAAACCTCGCTCAATATCGCATTTTACGCGCGATAGTAGGTGGCAACCCGCAAAACCTTTTTGTGGTCGCTGACGACGACCAGATTATCTATCAGTGGAACGGTGCCAGCCCCGAGCGTCTGAAGGCGCTTCAAAGTGACTTCCAGATGAGAATCATTCAGTTGCCGGCCAATTATAGATGTCCTCCGGAAGTCATCGAATGTGCTAACAGACTCATTCGCCACAATCTGGATCGATCGCCAGGCAAACAGGCAATCGTGGCGGTTCGCTCAGCCTCGGGTAAAAAGGACATTGTGCGGGTTTTTCAATTTGACGATGAAGAGACAGAAGCGAACTGGATCGCATCGGACATTCAAAAGCATCACGCGAATGAGCCTCAGAAGTGTGTAATTCTTGCGAGGACGAAGCGGCTTCTCGAAATTATCGCGCGATCACTTAACGGTCATGGTCTAACGGCCTCACTTGCAGTGCGGAAGAGCGAATTCGACTCGCGCGGACCAATCGGATGGCTCCATTCAACCCTTCGTCTCGCGAATTCGCGAACGGATCGGGAGCAGCTAAGGCGAATGTGTAAAAGCTTTTACGAGCTTGAAGGTATCTCCCTGGAGGTGCGCGATCTGGTTGCTTTAGGTGAGGCCTATGGAGGCGATTACCTTAAAGCGTTCTGTCAAGCGGCCTTATCCCGACAGGAGATCGAGCACGATACGCGAGGCTTCATTCAGGGCTTGGAGAGAACACTCGGCGAAAAGTTGGACTTCGTTCGTTTTATAAAGGACGCCTTTGTCTGGTTCGATACGAAGGAGAAGGCGCTTGCCAACCAAGCAGTCGAGGGGTTTACTGACTACCCCGAGGAACGTGCGGCTTGGGAGCAGATTCAGACTGACGTCATAAAGAAGTTTGGCTCTGAGGAGGTGACGCTCACCGTGTTTTTGCAAGAACTCGATCTAGTAGAAAAGTCGCCGGCGATTGCAGCAAACGCCATCAGGTGTTTAACAATTCACAGCGCCAAGGGCTTGGAATGGGAGCACGTGTATATCGCAGGGCTGGCGGAGGATCAGCTTCCGTCCTTTCAAAGCATCAAGAAAGGTGATCAAAGCAGGGAAATGCAGGAGGAACGGCGAAACTGCTTCGTTGCTATCACCCGCGCGCAATCGTCCCTTACCCTTACTCGTGCCGCCACCTATTCTGGTTGGAGCAAAAAGCCGTCACGCTTTTTGCGGGAGATGGAATTATTAACTGCTGCTTAAAAACTAATATATTACCGATTCGAGACCGGAATGCAGAGCCACCAGACGCCGGAAAGTCATAAAACGCTCCGCAGACCAATTCCTCAGCGCCCCAATCCCTGCACCCGCAGAGCTAACACCTCTCCATTCCCGGCCGGCCCAAAACCCAGTCACAACGAACTTACTCAATGGAATCAACAACTTAACACTCCAGCCGTAATTCCGTGTGCTTTACTTTGGTCGAGGTAGAAATTCAAACAAAATGATCTCCGAAAAACAGCTCGAAGCCAACCGCCGCAACGCGCAGCGTTCCACGGGTCCCCGGACCGAGGAAGGCAAAAAAGCGTCCGCTCTGAACGCCCGCCGCCACAATCTCACCGGCCAGGTAACCGCCATGACCGACGCGGACCGCATCATGCATGACGCATTCTCCGCCTCGCTCGTCGAGAGCCTCGCCCCCGAAGGCGCCATGGAGACCCAGCTCGCCCAGCGCATCGCCACCGACAGCTGGCGTCTCAACCGGCTCAGCGCCATCGAAGACAACCTCTACGCCCTCGGCCACTCCGCGCACTCGGACGACATCGAAACCGAACATCCCGAAATCCACGCCGCCCTGACAGCCGCGAAGGTCTTCCAGGAGGAGTCAAAACAGCTCCAGCTCCTGACCCTCTATGAGCAGCGCATCAACCGCAACATCCAGAAGAACCTGGCCACCCTTCAGGCGCTCCAGGCGGCCCGCATCGCAAAGCGCGAAGCCGAAATGAAGGAAGCAAAGAAGCTCCTCCAGCTCAGTGAAATGAAGGGTTTGGCATACGAGCCATTCAAAGATGGGTTCGTTTTTTCGACCGCCCAAATCCACGCCGCAATCGACAAAGAACGCCGTCTGCAGCGCGCAAATCTAACCGATTTCAGCCGTCACAGACCCCTGAAACTCCATGCGAACGCCGCCTGACAGATTCTTATTCGTGTTTATTCGTGTGAATACATGGACCAAAAGGATTTTGCGACAGACAGTCGCCAACAGAACGCCGATTCTGACTCCTGACTTCTGACTCCTGACTTCTTTCCCAAAACGAGATATTGTAAAGGCCCAGCCATGCCAATTTCCAGACGCAAACTGTTCACAAAAGGAGCCGCGGCCGGCAGTCTGGCGTTCATCCCCCAGGCCGCCAAAGGACAAGCCCCCGCACAACTCACCGGAACCAACACCGGCCGGCGCTTCAAAGCCTTCGTCCGGCACGGCACAGGCGCGTCCGTTGAAGAACTCCGGCTGCACGCCATCCAGCCGCGCGAAGTCCTGGTTCGCACCCAGGCATCCGCCGTCTGCTACACCATCGTCGGAGGCGCCCTGAGCACCGCAAACGCCGCCCAGGCGTCCATCCCCAACCATTCCGGAATGGGCGTCGTCGAAGAGGTCGGCCCGCTCGTCAGGCGCGTGCAAAAGGGCGACCGCGTGGTGGTTCCCGGAACGCCCCAATGCGGAGTCTGCTATCAGTGCCTGCACGGCCGCGCCGACTGGTGCCAGTTCCTCGACACAGGTCCCGCTCATCCGCTGGCCGAGATGTCCGACGGCACGCAGATCTTCGAGCAGGCGGGCCTGGGCGGGTTAAGCGAACTGATGGTGGTGCCGGAGGAATACTGCTGCCCGGTCTTCACCGATCTTCCCGCAGAGCAACTGACGCTGCTCGGCGACACCGTCGGCACGGGTCTCGCCGCGGCCCGCGACCTCGTGCAGATCGAACCCGGCTGGAACGTAATCGTGCAGGGCGCCGGGCCGGTGGGCATGGGAGCGATCCAGGCCGCGCGGCTCGCCAACGCGGGGCAGGTGATTGTGATCGAGCCGATCCGAACCCGCCGGGAGATCGCCATGAAGGTGGGCGGCACGATCGCTCTCGACCCGAACGCGGAAGGCAATGGACTCGTCGCCAAAATTCACTCGTTGTGCAAAGGCATCACCGACCGCCGCTTCGCCGGTGGGCGCAAGTCCGGCGAGGGCTTCCTGTCGGTGCCGGATGGCGCCGACTTCACCATCAACGCCGCAGGCAGCGATTGGTTTCCGCCGAAGGTGGAAGTCGGGCCCGACCCCTCGGCCATTCTCCCGCTGCAACAGTGCTTCGATTTCACTCGCGCAGGCGGCCACATCGTGATGCTGGGCGTTGCCTGGCGCGGCAACGTGACCTTCAACGCGGCGAGTTTCTCCAACCGCGGGCGCACGTTCTACTCTGGTCAGCAGGGAGGATTGAACATGCTGCGCGACATCCCGCGTTACGTGAAACTGATCGAAAAGGGCTCGATCGATATGAAGTCGATGATCACCGCGACCTATCCGATCGAGCGGACTCGCGAAGCAATACAGGCAGTGGGGGATCGAACCGTATTGGGGGCGGTCATTACCTTCGCATGAAAGCTGTTATTCTCTTCTCACTATTTGCTGCGGTCCTGCAAGGGCAGGTGATCCGCACCATTCCCTATCATCTGGTGCGCGAGGACCCCGCAATCGACTCCCTCGTAGCGGCGGACACCCCGCTCGAAGTTCTGGGTGAGCACTTCGGGCTGACCGAGGGCCCCGTATGGATAAAGGATGCCGACGGCGGCTACCTGCTCTTCAGCGATTGCGCCGCGAACGTGATCTATAAATGGCAGCCCAACGCGCCCCTCTCGGTGTTTCTGGAAAAGAGCGGCTTCACCGGCCGCGACAACCTCAACGTCGGCCAGCAGACCATAGCGGGCAGGCTGGCAATTTTGCTGATCGGCTCGAACGGTCTGGCGCTGGATCCGCAGGGCCGCCTCATCATTACCGCCATGGCGGACCGGACACTGGTGCGTCTCGAAAAGGATGGTTCGCGCACCACGCTAGCCGACCGCTACGAGGGCAAGCGTTTCAGCGGCCCCAATGACGTCGTGGTGAAGTCGAATGGCTCGATCTACTTCACCGATAGCGTGAACGGACTCCGCGGTGGCGGCGACAGCCCGCAGCGCGAGCTTCCTTACAACGGCTTTTACCTGGTGAAGGACGGCAAGGTAACTCTGTTAGGCGGGGATCGCGACCACCCTGGCGATTTCCCGAATGGGATCACGTTCTCCCCGGACGAGAAAACGTTATATGTTACTGCCGGCATGAAGAAGACCATCGCGTACGATGTCCTGCCGGACGATACCGTAGCCAATCCGCGGGTGTTTCTGGAAGCCGGCAACGACGGCATGAAGACCGACAACGCGGGCAACGTATTTCAGGTGAATGCCGTGGGCCAGGGAGAAGTCTTGATCACAGCCCCCAGCGGCAAGCGGCTCGGAACGATTCAGCTGCCGCAAATCAGCGGCGAGCCGCGCCCGCGCATCTGCGCATCGAACGTGGCATTCGGAGACGCCGACGGTAAAGGCCTGTACATAACCTCCTGCACCCATCTTTTCCGCTTGCGCCTGAAATCGTCAGGTCTGCGCCCAGATCGCTGATCTTGTAAATAATCATGGTGACGCTCTCCTTCGACAATGGCCCGGAGCCGGAAGTCACGCCTGGTGTGCTCGACACGCTCGCGAAGCATTCCCTGAAAGCATCATTCTTCGTAATGGGACGCAAGGTGATCACGGCCGAAGGACGCGCCCTCGCCATGCGAGCCGTTGCCGAGGGTCATTGGATTGGCAATCACACCTGGTCTCACACGCAGCCACTGGGTGAGTTGGATCGCGCGAAGGCTCTGCAAGAATTTGAGCGGGCAGAGGAATCTCTTGCCTGGCTCGATCAGAGGCCTCGATTGTTTCGGCCATACGGCCGCGCCGGCAAACTTGGGAAGCATCTGATTCATCCGGCCGTCGTGGAAAAGCTGGTGTCGGGAAAATACACCACCGTGCTGTGGAATTGTGTTCCAGGCGACTGGCGCGATCCCGAAGGCTGGGTCAGCACCGCCCAGCGGCAATGCAATCCGAAAAACTGGAACCTGGTGGTGTTGCACGATCAGCCGGGAAGCGGAATGAAACACCTCGACCGTTTTCTTACAGCGCTGAAGGACTCGAACGTCCCCATCGTGCAGGACTACCCCGATGACTGCATTCCCATCCGCGAAGGTAGCATCGTGGGACCGATCGAGGCGTCGACGAGCACCCGTTCCGATTGAGCCTCGGCCGTTACTTCATCGGCGCGATCTTGTACATTTTGGCTGCACCCGGCGGGTTCGAATCCGTCAGTACATAGATCATTCCGTCCGGTCCAAACCTTACGTCGCGAATTCGCGCACGAATCCCGGGTTCGAGCAGCAGCGGTTCTTCCCCGATCACCTTATTGGTTTTCCAGTCCATGTGCAGACGATCGAGCAACTGCCCGCCCAGTCCGCCCACGAAGACACTGTCCCTCCAGCCCGGGAACTGGTCTCCCTGATAAAACGCCATGCCCGACGGCGCGATCACCGGATTCCAATAGTAGCGTGGCTCTTCCATGCCCGCCATGGATGAGATGCCTTTCGTGATCAGCTCATTGTTGTAGTCGATGCCATGTGACACAACAGGCCAGCCGTAGTTCTTGCCGGGCTCAATTTTATTCAGTTCGTCGCCGCCTTGCGGGCCGTGCTCGGTCTCCCACAAGTCGCCATTCGCCGGGTTAATCGAGAGACCCTCAATGCTGCGATGACCCATCGAGTAGACCTCCGGAGCGTAACCCGCCTTGCCGATAAACGGATTCGATTGAACCGGCTTGCCTTCCGGCGTAAGGTGCAGAATCTTCCCGATGGTCGTGTCGTTCTGTTGACCGTAGTCGCTCGGAGGCGTTGGCGCGCGGTCGCCAATCGCTACGAACAGGTCGCCGTCGCGGTCCACCGCGATTCGGCCGCCCTGATTCGCGCCAAAGCGCCGGTTATTCAGCGCCGGCATCGAGCCGAATATGATCTTCGCGCCGGTGATCGCAGTGAGATCGTTGTTGAGCGTCGCGCTGGCCAGCACGATATGGCTGTCCATATCGTTCACGTTCTCGCTATAGGTGAAAAAGATGCGCCGGTTCTGCGCGAAGTTCTTGTCCAGCGCCACGTCGAGCAGCCCCACCTGCCCCTGGTAGTGCACCATAGGTACACCCTCCAACGGTTCCGACACGGTACCGTCCGCGCTTACGATGCGCATTTTGCCTTGCTTCTCCGTCACCAGCATCTTGCCGCCGGGAAGGAAGGCGATGCTCCAGGGCGCCACCAGTTTGTCAGTGACCGTGGTCACCGTATAAGCGACGCCGCTCGGTTCATAGGGAGCGTGGGTCTGGCCTTCCCATTCGGGCTTATCGTCCGTTTTGGAAGACGGGCGAGGGTCGATCGGCTTGCCCTTTTCGAGTTCGTATTTTGGAGCGCCGCGGCCCGGGCCTCTGCCTCTCGCGGGGCCCGCTGCCGGTGCACTGGCGGGTGGCGGGCCGGCAGGTTGCTGTGCCATCAGGACGGTGCCCGCGAGCACAAGAACACTGGACAAGTGGAGTAAAGTTCGTTTCATAGGGCTCCTTTCAGATCTTAAACCTTCCGCTGTGCCATTTTGTTGCACAATGGTTGCCTGATGCGCTTCTCCTTTGTCCTCGCGGCCGGGTTTGCAGTGGCGCTGCCTTCATTCGCCGCCACCTGCGATCGCGCCTGCCTGAAGTCGTCGCTCGACCAGTACTTGCAGGCCGTCCTGAAACACGATCCAAAGGCCGCGCCGCTCTTTCTCGGTTATCGTCAGACCGAGAACGCCCTGCTGGTGAAGCCTGGCGAAGGCGCCTGGAAATCGATCACATCAATCGGCAAAGTGGATCGCCGCTACTACGATCCGATTACGGGACAGGCGGCTTTCTTCGGCGTGTTGAACGAAGGCGCCGAGCCCATGGTGACCACGGTTCGGATTCGCGTTGAAGAGGGCAAGATCACCGAAGGCGAGTGGCATATCGCGCGCCGCGTTGCCGCCGGCATCAACGGTTTCGATGCGCAGGGTAAGCCTCAGGCCTACGCCTTCGGGCCTGACAACCTGGCGCTCCATCCGCCCGAGGAACGTGTGGTGCCGGCGGCGCAGCGTCTCTCGCGGGAGGAACTGGTTGCCATCACCAACAGCTATTTCGATGGCATCGCCGCGCATGACGGGTCGATGATCATGGCGCACGCCGGGTGTTCGCGCCTCGAAAATGGACAGACCGTTTCCGGCGATCCCACAGCCCGCGCCGGTTCGCCGCCGCCTCCGCCTCCAGCCGCGGGAGCGCGTCCGGCAAGCTCCTGCGCCTCGGGCCTGCAAAACTTCAATCTGCAAAACGTAGGGGGCCGCCGTTTTCCGGTGGTCGATACGGAAGCGCAGATCGTGCTGGCCTATGCCGTTTTCATTCGCCGCCCCGGCTCTCCCTCCCGCCGCAACGCTTTCGCGGAGTGGTTCGTGATCGATACCAATAAGATCCGTCACGTGTATTCGACCATGTTCTATCCGCCGAACGATCTTCCGGTGCCGAACTGGCCGCCTTACGATGGCAATTTCCCCTTGCCTGCGGAGCTTGCGTCGCCTTCGGCCGCACAGCCGGGGCGTGGCCCCGGACCGCAGTAAGACTCGCGCGAATCTCTGTAAAATAAGCCCATGTCTGAAGCAGCGGCAACCGCATACGTGATGGGCCACGACGACCGTGAACGGCGCCGGCTCGCCCTGCAGGCTTCGATTCTTCGACCCTTCACTGAAGACCTGTTCCGTCGAGCAGGTATTACGACCGGCATGCACGTCCTCGATGTCGGTTGCGGCGTGGGCGACGTGTCTTTGATTGCGGCGCGTCTTACCGGCCGCACGGGTTCTGTTACTTCGATCGACATCGATCCGGCCGCACTTCAGACTCTACGCGAGCGCGCGGCTGCCGAAGGCATTCGCACAATCCGGACCGTGGAAACGGACATTAAATCGTTCGACCCCGGTCATAAATTCGATGCGGTGGTGGGGCGGCACATCCTGATCCACACGAAAGATCCGTTGAGCCTCCTGACGGCTTCCCGCGACCTGCTGCATCCCCGGGGAATTGCAGCGTTTCAGGAGTACGATTTTCAGCATTTAGTAGCGTCCTGGCCCCCCTTACCAGTGCGCGACGCCGTGTTCGCGGTATTCACCGGTTTTTTCGCTCAGGCCGCCCAAGGGAACATCGGGAGCCGGTTGTTCACGCTATTCATGGAGGCGGGATTCGAACATCCGGATTGCCGCGGCGAGTTTCCGGTGGATGGCGGAGTGGAAAGCCCCCATCACGAGGTGATTGCCGAATCGCTTCGGAGCATTCTGCCACATGCGAAAGCCATGAATATTCCGGGCGCGGCGGACATCGATATGGATACTCTCGAAAGCCGTTTGCGGGAGGAAGCTCGGTCCGGCGGTGGCTCGCATTTCCCCGTGATGTTCAGTTGCTTCTCACGGCGCCGATAACGCGTTGGGTCTACTGCCTCTCGTAGACGAGTTCGTTGTCGACCGGATGGTCCGAAGAAAGCTGCTTGAAGCTGATAACCAGTGTCTTGCCTTCGTCGGTAATCAATCGTCGTGCGGTCGCGACGACCATGCCTCCATGCTTCATCGACGCCTCGGCCATGTAGTCGTTGATGCGGACCATGGCGAGCGCATCCGCAACGTCGCTTCCCTGAACCGCGTAATCCTTACCGTCGTACTTTTCAGGAAATTCGATTGTTGAGGAACGGCCGGTTGTGTCGATCGAGCGAATCGTTACCTGAATCCCGTTTGCGGTCTGGACGTAGGTCCTGGTCTGGCTGCGCGGTGCGGGCCCGGGATTGTATCGGGATCTGGAGAGATTGAGTTTCCAGACGCCCAATACCGGGTCGGCTGCCGAAGCCGCAAGCAAACCACAAAGCACTATCGCGGTCAGGAGTGTTCTTAGGGACATATTCCCTCCTTGGGGACTCCCGTGTCCGGCTGAAGTATACATCAACCAGCGGCCGGCGACACCCGTGGGGCGATACGCCGAAACAGAGGCGTGTTAGCATTCGCGATGCGAGATGCGAATGGAACGCGAGGGAACTACGTACGCTCCAGCAGGAATAAATCGAGAAACGGTACCGGAGCGATCGATCGCCACGCGTCTCGTTCGTTTCGTTCTGTGGTGCGCGGCGACTTTGCTGTTTCGCATTCGCGTCGAAGGGGGCGAGCACGTTCCGCGCACCGGCGGCGCTCTTCTCGTTTCCAATCACATCTCTTATGCCGACGCGGTGCTGGTCGGCTATACAACCCCGCGAACCGTGCGGTTTCTGATGTGGCGGCCAATCTACGAAGCACCCTTGTTCAACTACTTCTTCCGTGTTCTGCATGCTATCCCGATCGACGCCGCGTCCCCGAAGGCAACGATCCGCGCGCTCCGAGCCGCGCATGCCGAACTGGCGGCCGGCGAACTGGTGGCCATATTTCCGGAAGGATCAATCTCCCGCAACGGCGGCATCGGACCTTTCGAACGCGGTTTCGAAAGGATCCTTCACGGCACGGAGGCACCCATCATTCCGATGCACGTCAGCGGGCTTTACGGCAATCCCTTGAGTTGCAGTGGTGGCGGCCCTTTCAAGAGCTGGCGCAAACTCTGGCGTCCCGAAGTGACTATCCTGATCGGGCCGCCCGTTCGTCAGCCTGTCTCAGCGTCGCAGTTGCGAGACATCGTGGAGGATCTTGGCGCTTTGCCGGGAAATCCTTAAACCGCGGCGCGCGCGCCCTGATTCAATAACTCGCAAACCTTACGCGCCGCGTTGTGGGATGCAGTCTTCTTCGAAGAACCTTCGGCCATCGCCGAGAACTCCCGGCCAACTCTTACCTCGACGGTAAAAGTCCGGGCGTGGCCCGGACCGCTCTCGCCCGCGACCAGATATAGAGGGCGGGGCAGTTTGCGATCTCTTGCGAGCCGCTCCAGTTCGGCGCGGAAGTCGTGGGGCGGTCCGCAACCGGCGAGTTGCCGCAGTTCCTCTTGCGGAGGCAAAGTATAGCGGGCGAGGATCTCCCGCACGGGACCGGCGCCGCCATCCAGATAAACGGCGGCGAGCACTGCCTCAAACGCATTTACAAGGAGCCTTTGCTTCCCGCGGCCGCCGGCCGTCTCTTCGCCGCGGCCCAGTTGGAGATAGCGGCCCAACTCAAGCCGGTGCGCGACTTCCAGCAGGTGAGTCGCGCTTACAAGATGGTTTTTCAGGAGGGAAAGCTGGCCTTCATTAAAATCCGGAAACTGCTCGAAAACCCATTCGCTGACCAGCCAGCCGAGAATCGCATCCCCGAGAAACTCCAGACGCTCATTATCGGAATGCGCTCCGCTCGTCCCGGAACCGAAAGCCTGGGCCTCATTGACGCTCGAACTATGTGTAACCGCCCGTGCCAGCAACGGGCGGTTTGTGAACCGATACCCGAGCGCCTGCTCAAGCTCGTCCAGATTCGACTGCATTCGGAAACGGCCGGCCGACGCGCCAGCTGTTACTTGGCGGCTGAGGCGCCTTTGGCCTGAGCAAGACGCGCTTTATCGCTCTGCGCAATGGTCTTGTATTGCGCCGGCGCGTTGGGATCATTGATCACCTTGTCGTACCAGGTGGTCGCTTCGTCGTTCTTTTTCTCCGCCATATACACGCGTCCCAGACGAATCATGAGCAGCGGATCGGGGCTGGACGCGAGGCCTTTTTCAAAGTTTGCGATCGCCTCGTCGTTCTTCTTTCTGACCAGCGCGATCATGCCCAGCGCCTGGTATGCCGAAGCTTCCGAGCCGGCCTTCAACTTCATCCACTGATCGTCCGTCAGATTGCCCCACAGCGGCGGCTTCGAAATCGTCGCCAGCGTGTCGAGCGACTCGTGGGCATACTTTTCGGCCCTGGCGAGTTTATCGTCCTTGTCGAGATCCGTGTCGCGCGTGGTCGCGGCGATCACGTTCGCCAGCAGGTTGTCGGCGTCGAACCACTTCGGGTCAGCCATAAGAGCCTGTTCCGCGTAGACGATCGCCTTCGTGTTGTCGCCCTTCTGCTGATATGCTTCCGCCTCGATTTCCAGGGCAAACGGCTTATAATCCGTCATTGGGTAGGCAGTAATCAGGGCGTCCGCGGCCTTGATCTTGTCATCGGGCGTCTGCCCCTGAAGTAGATCCTGTATCGCTTTCTGCTCACCCTTGCTTTTTGGCCCGAATCCAGTGGTTACTTTCTTGCCGGCGGTGGGGGCCGGCGCCGGCGGCGCCTGGGCGAAAGCTGTAGCGGCGGTGAGTACACAGACCGCGGGAAGAATGAAACGTCTCATAACTTGTTATCTCCTGATTTAATTCGGAATGTTTTTTGATTCGGTTCGAGCGGCTTTGAGAGCCTGTTCGGAAGCCCCCTGTACGCCCAGCGCTTCCTGGTAAAACTTTGCTGCCCGCTCGGGATCGCTGGCGGCTTTTGCCAGCCGCGCAAGATATACCAGAGTCCACGCTTTTGTCTGGCCGTCCGGTGATGCAGTTAAGGTCTTCTCGAAGAGTTGGACGGCGGCCTCAGGCTTGTTCTGGAGGACCGAAATACGCGCCAGCCCATAGTAAGCCTGGGCGTGCTCTTCCGGACTGCCCTTCTGCTGCAGGGCCTTCGTGTAGAGCTGCTCCGCCTCCGGCAAGTTGCGCTTCAGGTAGAGGTCTTCGGCTTTTTCGAGCGTTGCGCCCGAAGGCGAAAGCTGCGGCTCGGGGGCGGCGACCGTTACCTGCTTCGCCGCGCGTACCAGCGGCGCGGCATCGAATTTAATGCCGGAAATGCGAGTGTCTTCCTTTTTCAGATCGATGGCGTCCGCCATTTCCGGGAAGTAGAATCGCATGCCCTGCTCCTGCTTTTCAAACGCGGGAAGTTGTTCGGCGAAATAAGGAGTGAGAACGTAACCCTGGTGCGCTGCCCGATCCGCTTCGGAGGGATTTTTGTCCAGCCGGCTCTCCACCGCCTTGATCAGGCTCTCGTTGGCCAGAAGCACGAAATCCTGTTTGAATTCCGGATCGAGGGGCGCGTTCTGGACGAAATCGATCAGCGACCGTTTCTGGTCCAGCGTAACTCCATACTTGATCACGATCGGGTCGATCTGGAAATGCAGGTAGGCGTGGCGGATGTCGAACATCCGGGGCTGGTCCGATGGCGTCACGATCAGGAACGCATCGTCGCCGTAATTCCGCGTCTGAACCTGCTCGGGCGCGCCGAGAAGATCAACGAAAACCTGAAATCTGCGGCCCAGATAGCCGGACGTCGGAACTCGCAGGTACCCGTTGATCGAAGAAGTTGTGGCGACCAGCGGAGAGTGGTACCTCTCCATCTCTTTGTCGATCGCCGGCTGAGATCGCTGCCAGAAATCGGCAATCTTCGCCTGGCGGTAAAAGTCGACCAGCAGCGGAGTAAAACCGGTAAGCCCGATCGCATCGGGCGGTACGTCCACGTCGCGCGTGCGCCACCCGAAGTCCGGCGGACCGCTGACCGAAAGCGCGTACGAAACGTACTGCGAAAGATCCTGCACGCCATTTTTCAGCATGTGCTTCCGGTAGTACGTTTTGAGCTCGGGAAGCACTTCGACGTTCTGTTTTGCAACGTAATCGCGCAGCTCTTTGCGCAGCGGATTGTTATCGGGAAGGTTCAGGCCTTCGTCGTATCCGGCGGCATTGATTGCCGCAAGAACCGCAAAGAGGTTCTCGCTGGCACCGAGTTGCAGATTCTCAGCGCCATGGAGTCTGGTAAGACCCAGCAGGCAGATGGCGGTGAGAGGCAGGATTCGCTTCAAAAACTTATTATATGCGGGTTATCTGCGCGGCGCGGCGCGTCAGGGCGCGACGCCGTTCTGCGCTAGTTTACCATTTAACTCGTGAGTCATCCGCCGCGCATCCTGATGGTCTCCTCCGAAGCGAGCCCCTGGGCAAAGAGCGGCGGCCTTGCGGACGTTGTTGGCTCTTTGCCGCCTGCGCTCGCCCGCCTGGGACACACGGTTGCCGTCGTGATTCCCCGCTATATGGATGCGCGGGCGGCTCCGGCAAAACGGGTGATCGATGTGCTGCGGATCCCGCTCGCCGGAAGGATTTACGACGTTGCAATCCGGGAGCTGAAGTCGCGCGACGTCACCTGGTATTTCGTCGATCAGCCCGCCCTTTTCGAACGCGACGGACTCTATGGCGACCGTACCGGCGATTTCCCCGACAATCACATTCGGTTCGCTGTTCTGGCGAAAGCGGCCCTCGAGGTTTCCTGGCGGCTGTTTCCGGCGGATGTGATCCATTGCCATGACTGGCAGGCATCGCTCATTCCCGCTTATCTGAAAGACCCGCGAATCACCGATCCGCACTTCCTGGGCGTCCGCACTCTCCTGACGATCCATAACCTCGGCTATCAGGGAATTTTCGCGAGGACCGCCCTTCGCGAGGTCGGCCTGCCGGACGCGTATGATTCGATCCACGGCGTGGAGTTCTTTGGCGATATTAATTTTCTCAAGGGCGGCATTGTCTTCGCCGACGCGGTGAATACGGTCAGTCGGACCTACGCTCAGGAAATCCAGACGCCGGAATGCGGCTTCCGTCTCGATGGCCTGTTGCGCGGGCGCCGCGCGGTGCTCAGCGGAATCCTGAATGGCGCCGATTACGATCGCTGGAACCCGCAGACAGACCCGTTGATTCCGGCGCACTTCTCGGCGGCCGATATTGCTTCGGGTAATTTGACGGGCAAGCGAACGTGTAAGCTCGAACTGCTCCGGGAGATGGGGCTGCCGGACGAGGCGATCGGACGGCCGCTTCTGGGGATTATTTCCCGCTTTACCGCACAGAAGGGCTTCGATCTGTTGGCGGACGCGGCGCCCGAGCTGTTTCAGGAAAATATCTCGCTGGTCGCCATCGGCAACGGCGAAGAACGTTGGGAAAAGCTGTTCCGCGACCTCCAGACGGCGTTTCCGGACAAAATCGCAGTGAGATTCGGCTACGACGAACGCCTGTCGCACCGGATCGAGGCCGGGGCCGACATCTTTCTGATGCCGAGCCACTATGAGCCTTGCGGACTCAACCAGATGTACAGTCTGCGTTATGGAACGGTTCCCGTGGTCAGGGCGACGGGCGGACTGGAAGATACCATTACCGGCACGCCCACGGCTGAAGCGACGGGCTTCAAGTTCGTTGATTACAATGGAGTGGCGCTTCTGGAGACGGCTCGGCAGGCTTGCCGGGAGTGGGAGAATCGCGCCGCGTGGACGGCAATGATGGTACGCGGAATGCGGAAGGACTTTTCGTGGAAGGCCTCGGCGGCCGAGTATTCCCGTCTGTACGGCGAGCTTGCATCCACGGCGGTATAACGCGAGTCTAATCTGTTGAGCGCGAACATTAAGAGCGACGAATAACGAGGATTAAATGGCTGGAACGAACACGATTAACTTTACCGATGCGGGCTGGGACACGGAGGTGCTCAAGTCCGAAGAGCCCGTCCTGGTCGATTTCTGGGCAACGTGGTGCGGCCCGTGCCGGCAGATGACGCCGATTATCGATCAGCTTGCCGACGAGTATCAGGGCAAGGCCAAAATCGGCAAATTGAATGTGGACGATAATGGCCAGACCGCCATGCGCTACCAGGTTCGGGGCATTCCGACTCTGCTGCTTTTCAAGGGCGGCCAACTGGTGGCGACCAAGGTTGGGGCGACGGGCAAGAGCGACGTCCAGAAAATGCTGGACGAGTACGTTGTTGGTGACAAGGTTGCGTAACTAAGCTGCCTGCCTGCGCTGCGTAACTACGCGATCTCCACCCACGCGCGGGCGCGCGAACTCTCAAGTACGGCATCGAGAATCCGCAACTGGCGCAGGCCGTCGGCGAATTGGGGATATTCGACCGGCGCATTCCGGTCGGCCACAGCCCTGTAAAACCGACGGAATACCTGCTTGAAAGTGTCGTCATACCCTTCGCTGTGCCCTCCCGGAAGGTCGGCGTAACCGCCGGCATTGCCCGTGAGCAGCGAGGGGTCTTTGACGATCAGTTCGTTTGGCTGATTCCGGCGGCCGATCCACAACTCATCGGGCTGCTCGCCGTTCCATGCGACTGAGGCTTTGGTTCCGAATATTTCGACAAACAGCCGGTTCTTCCGGCCAGCGGAAACCTGGCTGACGGTCATCGATCCGCGCGCCGTATCGCCCAGGCGGAAGATCATCGACCCGTAATCTTCGGTATCGATTGCCACCTCTCGATAATCCGTCGGCCGCAGCGTCTTGCCGGAAAACGTTTCCACCGAACCGGCCGGTTTCAGCCGCGTTTTGTGGAAGGTCTGCAGATCGGCGCAGAGCGCCACGATTCGCTGTCCGGTGACGTGTTCGACCATATCGCACCAGTGGGTGCCGATATCCGCGAACGCTCGCGACGGGCCGGATTCAATGCGCCAGTTCCAATCCGAGTTGTAGAGCAGCCAGTCCTGCGAGTAGGTTCCCTGTACCGCGAGGATCTCACCCAATTCGCCCGATTCCCGAAGACACCGCATATTCTGGACTTGAGGATAGAAGCGCAGATTATGGAAGGTGCAGTTGGCGAGATTCTTCTCAGCCGCGAGCCGCACCATTTCCCTGGCCTCGGCGACTGAAGACGCCAGCGGCTTTTCGCACAAGACGTGTTTTCCGGCTTCCAGGGCGGCCATCGCCATGGGAAAGTGCAGCGGGTTCGGCGTGCAGATATGAACCGCGTCGATGCCCGGGTCGGGAGCCGAATCCCCCAGGAATTCCCGGTAATCGCCGCTTGCGTGCTCGATCGAAAGCTCGTCGGCGAATCGCCGTGCCTGTTCCGCAGTTCTGGCGGCGACGCCGGCAACTTCCACGTTCCCCAGACGCCGGAGCGCTTCCGTATGAACCCTGCCCATAAAACCCGTCCCGAAAATGGCAGTCCTCAGCTTTTTCATGAATCCTTCCGTCCCTTACGCACGTTTTTTGTTTTTGGAGATGGTTCGGCGCGGGGTATAGTTAAGTCTAAGACTGATCTATGGTCGTCAGAATCCGTTTCGGGCGCGGGCCGATGCTCACGCGGCGAAAGGGGAAAAACAGCCGAATCGCGACATTAGCCGGGAGTCTGCTGACGCTGGTGTCCATAAGTTGCGCCGCTCTGGGTTTATGGCGGCTCGCATCGGATCTGAATTGGGCCGGAGATTTCGTGATTCGAACCGGCTTTCTGTCCCACTGGCAGGTATGGATCGGAATCGCAACGGCGGTGCAGTACATCAGCTGGAGATTAACGAGTTATGCGCGGTCGGTCAGCGAGCCGGAGCCTGAATCCGCCGCCCAGGCCGTCGCGAATGTATAAGTTGCCGGTGTTCCCCGGCCTTCTGCTATCCTACTCGTAGATTCGCGCGGTCCTCCATGCGTTACGACACACGGTATCGGAGTCGCAGCTCTCTCTTCAATTGGTCGTTCCCCAGCGGCGTCAAGTGGCTGATCATCGCCAACGTCGCGATCTGGATCTTCTATTTTTTCGCATACCGGTGGATCGGAGACGGCCTCTTCATCCCGCTCAAACTGGTACCTGCGATGGTGGTGCGAGGCGCCATCTGGCAGCCGGTCACCTATCTGTTCCTGCACGATCCTCAGGGCATCATGCACATTCTCCTGAATATGCTCGTGCTTTGGATGTTCGGCGCGCCCATTGAGGAGACATGGGGCACCCGCCGCTTCATGCAGTATTACTTCCTGTGCGGCGTCGGCGCGGGAATTTGCGTGGTGATCGTTAACCTGCTGGCCGGAAACTCGTATCAGCCGACCATCGGCGCCTCGGGCGCGATTTTCGGTCTGCTGCTGGCTTACGGAATGCTTTTCCCGAATCAGATCGTGCTCTTCATGTTCCTGTTTCCCATGAAGGCGAAGTACATGGTCATGATCTTTGGAGCCATTGCCTTCTTCGGCTCGTTCCAGGGAGGCAGCACCGTGAGTAACCTTGCGCATCTGGGCGGCATGTTGTTCGGATTCATCTACATCAAAAGCCAGTTCGCACCACGGCTCGCCGGAAGCCGCGATTTCGACCTGCAGCGCAGATGGAAGGAATACAAGATGGAGCGGGCGCGTAAGAAGTTCAAGGTTTATATGAAAAAGCACGGCTCCGGTGACGATCCCTGGGTTAATTGATTTGGGTTCATTGATTAGACCGTTAATAAATTTATAGAGATAAGCAGCATGAAAACCTGGTTTATTGGCGCCGCGACGGCCTTGACGCTGATCGTCGGCATGTGGGCGCAGGATGGCCCGAGTCCTCAAGGCAGCCAGACGGTGGCAAAACCGCGCAAGGCGCCGGCAGCATCGGACAGCAACAACGGCAACACTCCGAGCACGAACAGTGACGCCGACCCTCCGAAGATTCCCTCGAAACTCAGTCCCAAAGCTACGAAAGATAACGAGCCCGCCGCAGCGGATGCCACGTTCAACGCCGAGACGAACATCGTTAACGTCGACGTGCAGGTGATCGACCCCAACGGCAATCCGATCCCGAACATTCCCAAAGGCGACTTCCGGATTCTCGAAGACAATGTGCCGCAGACAATCTCGCAATTCTCAGTGGGGGAAGCGCCGCTGACGGTCGCGATGCTCATCGAATTCAGCGCCCGGTTTCAGGCCTACTACACCAATGGGTGGGCGGAGACTTTAACCGCTTCTTACGGATTTGTGCAGACGCTGAGGCCCGACGACTACCTCGCGATCATCGCGTACGATCTGCATCCCACGATTCTGAGCGATTTCACCACCGACCGCCAGAAGACAATGGAAGCCATGTCGCGTCTCCGCATGCCCGGCTTTTCCGAGAGCAACATGTTCGACGCGCTGGCGGACACGACCGATCGCATGTCGAAGATCGAAGGGCGCAAGGCGATTGTCCTGATCGCCTCGGGCATCGACACCTTCAGCAAACTCACCTACGACAAAGCCCGCAAGGCGCTGCAGGAAGCGGGCGTGCCGATCTATCCGATCGAGATGCTGCAGATCGAGCGCATCATGGCCGAAGGCAGAATGGGCGCCAGCCAGGAGCTCGATTTCCTGCAGGGTGACAACGAACTGAAAACGTTCGCCAAAGAAACCGGCGGGCAGGCTTTCTTCCCTCGCTTCACCGGGGATCTGCCGAACGTCTTCCATGCCATTTCGCAGTCGCTGCGAAGCCAGTATTCGCTGAGCTATTCGCCGAACAACCAGGCGAAGGACGGCAAGTTCCGCAAGATCACTGTGCAACTCGTGGATCCCGCCACCAACGAGCCCGTGCGCATGCTGAACGAGAAAAACAAGCCGATGAAATACACGATCCTCGCGAAAGCAGGTTACAAAGCTCCGCGCGCGGTCGAGTAAAGAAGCGGTCGCGCGCGGTAACGCCGCGGGCGCGTGAAGTCAAGGACTGCATTCTCCGCTCTTTCATGCGGATGCAAATCCATTGACAGTCCTGATGACGGCTCTGTTACGTTCGGTCGGCTCGCCGCAATGAAAAAAGAAGATGCCCGCCGTGTCCGCATTCTGCTTGTCGACGATAATGTTCATGGACTGACCGCTCGAAGATGATTCTGGTTGGATCATGGTTATGAAGTCGAAACGGCGCAGAGCGGTGAGGAAGCTTGGGAAATCTTTCAGATACATCAGTTCGACGTGGTGGTGACGGACCTGCGAATGGGCGGAATCGACGGCATGGAACTGATTCGCCGGATTCGCGCAGTCCGGTTCGCCCGCGCGTATCATTCTGCTCTCGGGTTTCGCCGGCTGCCTGGGTCTGACGGAGAAATCGACGGGCGCCGACGAACTGATCTCGAAGAGCAGCAAAGAAGTTCCGGAGCTGTTACGGGCGATCGGAAGCTCGCGGTGACGCCACGACGCAAACCGCCGACGAAGGCGGGTCCTCCTCCCAGCGGTTCGTCAAGACGCCATACTGGTTGATCGCCTGCTGCCTGGCGATCGCGACCGTGATCGCGGTTGCTCCGGCGCTGCTCCGCTGTTGCGAAGAAGCCGGTGCGGAAGGCTCCAGCGGCAACGCCTGCGACAACTCCCGCAGCAACTCCGGCAGCCATGCCCCCGGGATCCTCCGATCAGGCCATCGCCGCGCGCTGGATGAAGACGATGACGCTGCGCGAGAAGATCGCGCAACTCGTCGTCATTGGCTTCAACGGCCATCCGATGAATACGCGGACGCGGGCATATCGGAAGTTCGTCCACCTGGTCGCAGCAGGAGCAGGTGGGCGGTCTGATCCTGGTGAATGTCTCGAACGGGCGAACCACCGCGAAGGCCGATCCGCTGGAAGCGGCCAGCTTCATCAACCGCATGCAGCGGCTCGCGAAGATTCCGCTGATGGTCTCGGGGGACTTCGAACGCGGAGCCTCGATGCGCGTGGACGCCACTACGCCTTTTCCGCATGCGATGGCTTTTGCGGCCTCGCGGGATCCCGAGGAGGCCCGCATCGAAGGCGAGATCACCGCTCGCGAGGCGCGGGCTCTTGGGGTTCAGTGGCTCTTTTTCCCCGACGCCGACGTCAACAACAACCCCGATAACCCGATCATCAACATCCGCTCTTACGGAGAGAATCCCGCGGATGTGTCGTCGTTTGTCTCCGCGTTCATCGCGGGGGCGCATTCGGTGCCGGATGCTCGCGTGTTGACGACGGCGAAGCATTTCCCCGGTCACGGCGATACGGATACCGACACGCATCTGAATCTGGCAACGATACACGGCGACAAGCAGAGGCTCGAGCAGGTGGAACTGACGCCGTTCCGCGCCGCGATCCAGAGCGGCACCGACGCCGTTATGACGGCGCATATCGCGGTGCCCGCGCTTGATGACCCCGGATTGCCCGCAACGCTGTCGCCCAAAATCATGACCGGCGTTTTGCGAGACGAACTCGGATTCAAGGGCATTATTGTGACCGATGCGCTCGAAATGGGAGGCATCGCCAAAGGGTACTCGGTGGGCGAAGCGGCGGTACTGGCGCTAGAGGCGGGCGCCGATGTACTGCTGATGCCCCCGGACGCCGAGGCCGCGATCGACGGAGTCGCGGCGGCGGTGAGGAACGGGCATATCAAGCCGAGCGCGAATCGACGAGAGTGTGATGCGAATTCTGACGGCAAAGGCCCATGTCGGCCTCGCCACGAAGAGACTGGTCGATCTGGAGGAGATTCATTCCGTGGTGAACTCGGCCGAGAGTAATGCGGCGGCGCAGCAGATCAGCGATCGTTCGGTCACGCTGGTCAGGAACACGGGCGACGTGGTTCCACTCAAGGCGCCTGCGACGACGGCGTTCTTTATTCTGGCGGAGGGCCGGACGTCTGTGGAGGGCGATGCGTTCGGCGCCGAGATACGGAAGCGTTCGGCGGCCGCGAACGTAATCCTCGTCGACCCGACTATGTCGGACGCAGATCTGAACGCCGCCGTGCAACGCGCGTCTTCGGCAACTCAGTATGTGATTGCGGCTTTCGCGTCAGTGGCTGCGTACCGGGGAAGCGTGGCGCTGGGCGGCGGCTTTCCGGCATTGGTGCAGAATCTGGTGGCTACGAAGAAACCGGTGGCTTTGATCGCTCTGGGCAATCCCTATCTGTTGAGGAGCTTTCCGGACGTTGCGGCCTACATGACGACTTACAGCACGGTAGCGCCATCGGAGGTTTCGGCGGTGAAGGCGCTGTTCGGAGAGATTGCAATTGGGGGAAAGCTTCCCGTCACGATTCCCGGGCTGGCGCAATACGGGGACGGGATCGCCGTGCCGGCGTCGCATCCTGTCAGCGCGGCGGCTTCGGCCCCGGCACAATGAACGAGTTGGGACTCTGCGGCCGATGTATTCACCGGAAAGAAATCCGAAGCGATCGCGGCAGCGTGTTCACGATGTGTATGAGGTCTTTTCGGGAACCCGAGTATCCGAAGTACCCGCGCCTGCCCGTGCTGCAGTGCCCGGGCTTTGAACCGCTGTGCGACACTGACTAGTAATCACCTTTCATCTTGAGTTAAGTTAGACGATTCCCCACCTGAACCATGGCGGAGACAACAACGCTGGAATTGCCTCTGGAGGCGGCTCCGGTTAAAAGAAAACAAGAGACGGTCTACGCGCCGTGGACCCCGAAGTACAACCCCTGGATAGTCGCGCTTACCGTTACTCTCGCGACATTCATGGAAGTGCTCGACACGTCCATCGCGAATGTGGCGCTGCCGCATATCGCCGGCGGCTTGTCTGCAAGCCAGGATGAATCCACCTGGGTTTTGACCAGTTACCTGGTTTCGAATGCCGTGATTCTGCCGATCGCCGCCTGGCTCTCTGTGCTGGTTGGCCGCAAGCGCTTTTACATGACTTGCGTCACCCTGTTTACCATCAGCTCGTTTCTTTGCGGTCTGGCGCCCACGCTTGGAGTGCTCATCCTTTTCCGCGTCTTGCAAGGGCTTGGCGGAGGCGGCCTCGCCACCAGCGAACAGGCGATTCTCGCCGATACGTTTTCGCTCGAAAAGCGCGGGATGGCGTTTGCGGTCTATGGAATGGCCGTTGTGCTCGCGCCCGCCATCGGACCGACGCTGGGCGGGTGGATTACGGATAACTTCAGCTGGCGGTGGATCTTCTATATCAACGTGCCAGTCGGTTTCGTTTCGCTCTATCTGACGAACAAGATTGTCGAAGACCCACCGTACATGGAAAGCGAGCGGCAGAAGACGCTGCAGAATCCCATCGATTACATGGGACTTGGCCTGATCGCGGTGGGGATTGGATGCCTGCAGTATGTTCTCGACAAAGGTCAGGAGGAAGACTGGTTCTCTTCGAAGAAAATTTCGATCCTTCTTACCGCTGCCCTGGTGACTCTCACGTGGTTCGTGATCAATGAATGGAGACACGCGAATCCGATTGTGGATCTTCAGTTATTGCGGTTGAAGAATTTCCGGACGGCGGCCTTCATGATGTTCATTCTCGGGATGGTCATGTTTGGAACCACCGTGCTGATTCCTCAGTTCCTCCAGGTGCTGCTGGGATACACGGCGGAAAATGCCGGCAAGGCTCTGTCGGCGGGCGCCGTCGTGCTCGTGTTCATGATGCCGATTATCGGGCAACTGGTCTCGCGCGTGGATCCGCGAATTCTGATCGCCTCAGGCTTTGTGGCGACGTCGGCGGCGCTGTACCATATGACGAACATTAACCTCGAGATCGATTTCCACACGGCGATGATGTATCGCGTGTATCAGATGCTCGGGGTGGCATTCATCTTTATCCCGATCAGCACTTTGGCGTATGTTGGCGTGCCTCGGCATAAGAGCAATCAGGTTGCGGGTATGAATAACCTGATGCGGAATCTGGGCGGCAGTATCGGGATTTCGATGCTCAGCACCTTTTTGATTCGGCTCGCGCAGAGGCATCAGGTCTATCTCGTTGCGCATACGTCGGCGGGCGATCCGTTGTTCACGCAGCGAATAGACGGTCTCACACGCAATCTGACGAGCCAGGGTGTGCCCGCGAACCAGGCGAATGCGCAGGCTTATTCGCTGATGAGTAGAATGATCTCGGGCCAGGCGACGACGCTTGCGTACGTGGATATCATCGCCATTATGGCCGTGGGAGTTCTTTGTCTCGCGCCGCTTGCGTTTTTGATGCAGAAGCCGCCGAAGAATATGAAGGCGGCGGCGCACTAAAAGAAGGAGTTAGAAGTCAGAAGTCAGGAGTCAGAATCGCCCTCGCGTATGCGTTCAGCATCCGGCTCACCTCTTCCAGCGCGGCTGTAAGAGGCGCTGTGTCTGCGTAGCCGAGGTCTTTGGCCAGGATCAGGAAGTAGCGGCACTCCTCGAGAGATCCCTCCGCTATGTTCATGAATCTCGCCTTGTCTGGTTTGCCTCTGCGACGAAATCCTTCTGCGATGTTGGCTGGAATGGATACGGCCGCTCTGCGCATCTGCTGAGAAAGACCGTAGGTCTCCTGTTTCGGGAAACCTGAAGTTAGCTTGTATGTTTCCAGGACGAAGCCATGCGCCTTTTTACCATACCAGCAGATCCTGAAACGTCCGCGCTGGTTTCATGATCTGCTTCAGGCTTCCGCTACGCAGATGTTGCGGAGTTCTCCAAGGCCCTGAATGCTTACGACTACTTCTGCGCCCGGCGTCAGCCACTTCGGCGGTTTGAAGGAGAATCCCACGCCCGCGGGCGTGCCAGTCATCACTACGTCTCCCGGTTCGAGCGTCATTACGCTTGAGAGGAACTCGATGGTTTCCGGGATTTTGTAGATCAGTTCGTTGGTGTTCGAGTTTTGAAGCTTTTCGCCATTGAGAGTGAGGGTGATGCTCAGGTTGTGCGGGTCTTCGATTTCATCGGCGGTCACGAGGTATGGACCCATGGGCGCGAAGGTGTCGAAGTTTTTGCCCATCGTCCACTGCGATACGGCCGTCTGGAAGTCGCGGGCGCTTACGTCATTGGTGTTCATGTAGCCGAAGACGTGCTGGCGCCAGTCGGCGGCCGCGATATGGCGGCCGCCTTTGCCGATTACGAAGGCGAACTCTGCTTCGTAATCGGGCTTTCGCGAGTTCTTTGGCAATATGATGCTGTCGCCGGGTCCGATCACGGTGTTGTCGTACTTGGCGAAGATTACGGGGTAGGGTGGTGGCTCAAGCTTCGCTTCCGCCGCGTGATCGCGATAGTTTAAACCGAGGCAAAGGATCTTGGGCGGCTTCGGTATTGGCGCGCAGAGCTTCACGGAGGCGAGGGGGAAGAGCGCGTCGGCGGGTGCTTTGGAGATGAAGCCTGGCAGCGCGGCAAGAGCGTCGGATCCGGCCTGCAGAAATGAGAGGAGGTCCGGGAAACCGGCGCTTTTGAGGCTTACTATGTTGTCGTTTGTGACAACGCCAGCGTGCCTGTGGCCACGATGATCGAAGGTTACGAATCGCATGAATTCGTCAGTCTAGCATCGGAGTCCGTTTCATCCGGGGAAACGCACCGGCGTGACTTGATAATCCAGACCCGCGATGAAATGAATCGCGCGCAAATCCCTGGTATTCGGATCAGGTGCGGGCGCCAGATTTGGAGGAGTCAGGGAAGCAATGGCGCCCGCTCGCAAGCGATTGTTTTTACATTACACCCGTTCCTCCGGATAATCCAACCACTTTGTGACGAATATTCCACGCTTTTCTGTCATTTACCCGGGTCGAAGGTCTGGATTCGTGGCTGCGCAGGCCGCTGCGCCCGGCTGGTACGATAACTCTTTCACTTCCAAACCCATGAAATCCCGCGTACTGTCTGGCGTTCAACCGTCCGGCAATCTGCATATCGGCAACTATCTGGGCGCGCTGGCGAACTGGGTCAAAATCCAGTACGACTATGAAAGTATTTTCTGTATCGTCGATCTTCACGCGATCACGGTTTATCAGAATCCCGACGAACTCCGGAGTAAGATCCGCGAACTCGCCGCGCTGTTTCTGGCTGTCGGAATTGATCCGACCCATTCGCGAATCGTCGTGCAATCGAGCGTTCCCGCCCATGCGGAGCTGGCCTGGCTGCTGACCTGTGTGACACCGATGGGCTGGCTCGAACGCATGACGCAATTCAAAGCCAAATCCGCTGCGCAGGAATCCGTGGGCGATGGCCTTTTCCAATATCCGGTTTTGATGGCCGCCGATATTCTGCTCTATCAGGCCGCGATCGTGCCGGTCGGCGAGGACCAGATGCAGCATCTCGAGCTTACGAGGGACATCGCCCAGCGCTTCAATTCGCTCTATGGCGAGACCTTTACGATGCCGGCAACGAAGCTGCCCTCCGTGGGGGCCCGCGTCATGGGGTTCGACGATCCCACGACGAAGATGAGCAAATCCGCGCAGGGTTCGGGCCACGCGGTGGCGCTGCTCGATACGCCCGAGCGCATCCGGAAGACGATTATGCGTGCGACTACCGACTCAAATCCCGCGGTGGATTTCGAGAATATTGGGCCGGGTGTCGCGAACCTGCTCACCATATTTCAGGCATTTTCCGAATCCACGGATGATGAAATGCGAGCGCGTTTCAGCGGTCTGCGCTATGGTGATCTCAAAAAGCAGGTGGCCGAGATGGTGGTTTCAAAAATCGAACCCATTCAGCGGCGTTATCGGGAAATCATTTCTGAGCCTGGTTATCTGGATGGGATCCTGCGGCAAGGCGCCGAAGCTGTTACTCCGATTGCCGATGAGACGGTGGAGCTTGTAAAGCAGCGTATGGGGCTCTACACTACGCCCACGCCGTAGACGGGCCGCGGCCGCAGCTGCGAGATTTTGCGGCTTAGGTCTTTGTATTCGTCAGATCATTATTCTTTAAAAAATTGGGGGCGCCCCATGCCCGATATCGTTCAGACAAACGCCGCTTGGTTATCTTGACGATGAACGCAGACGCAGTGGTGAACTTGTCCTCCGATAAGTTGACCGCACGACTTCGCCACTGGCAGTGGAACCGGGAGCGCAAAATAGCCGCTAACGCCTGCCGGCCCATTGTTTCGACGTTATGCCACACGGAGCCTCGAGGAATCGCGTGGTTTAGTGCCCCCGTGACATGTCGAAAATATTTCCGCAAAACTTGTGAACGGCTTCCGCCGGAGACCTGAATAGGCCGATTGAGGCGGCAGACGTTGACTTACCGGACGCGCAAAAAGCTGGCCGCAATGCGGGCGAACACTCGCCGGTGAGGGCCGCTCAGGAAAGCCCAGTCCAGCGCTTTGACTGTCGCCGGCGTCTTGAAATCCGGGTCGATCGCGCGGTTCCGGTCGAGGATTCCCTGGAGAGTTTCACGTGGACGCGTCCGGAAATCGTCAAGCATCGCCACCTGATGCACGCAGGAGATCGTGCAGAAAGGTGCGCAGCCTTTGGGACGAGCGGCCTCGCGCTTGAGGTCTTCGTGCGTGTACGATTCGAGCGGGATAGCGGGATGCCCGCGCTGCTGGGAACAGTAGTGCACCAGGCCCTCCTCACAGATATAAAGGAAGCGCCCACCAGCCCGGCAATGCCACTCGTTGGGCAGCCCGCGGCTGGTGTTCTCCTGAAAATGATCGAAGTGGGCGAACGAAAACAGCGAAGAACCGAGTGCGCGGAAGCGCTGGTAGACGCCTCGATGCTCCGGCGTCAGCGGCTCGAGCTGCCCGGACTGGTCGTGCAGGATCCCTACCGTGGAATGAAAGCCCAGCGCACGCGCGCGGTTCCCGATGGTGTAAGCATCCTCGGGATCACGAATGCCGGAGCCCAGGACGGAGTTGATGGTCACCCCGAACTCCGCAACCTCGGCAAGCCACTCCAGTTTGCGGTCGAGAACACGCAGACTTTTCTTCGATGTCTCGTCCGGCTGTACATTATCGATGCTGATTTGCAGATAATCGAGCCCGGCGACATTTAATTTCCGGATCCGCTCCGGAGTGAGCAACAGGCCGTTGGTAATCAGTGTGGCAATCGCGCCGCGCTCCCGTATGCGCGCGATGATGGCGTCAAGCTCCGGGTGAAGGGTGGGCTCGCCGCCGCTCAACGTGATGATCGAGCACCCAAGCTCCGCCAGTTTGTCGATACGGCGCAGCATGGCGTCGAGCGGGACCGGCTCCGAGACCTTGTCATACTCGTTGCAATAGGCGCAATCGAGATTACAGCGGCGAGTGGGGACGATCTGCGCGAGGATCGGATGAACTCCATCCTGCATCGCGCGGGCAAACATACGCACCTCGCGCACCCTCCGCTCAATCTTCTTCCGTTTTCGCCGCCACACGCTACTCTTAAGCTACCGTTTTATGCGGCTGCGAGCGTCGGAATGGTTGTTGATCGCCTGGTTTGCGTACATCGCAGCACTTTGCTTCTTCTTTCGCGGACGGCCCCATCTCGGTTACAAACCGTTTTATGCGCTGGCGCTCGTCGGGCTGCTGATCGTCATCCTGGCCCTGGCTGAGCGCAACTCCGGCCGCCCGATTTTCAACCACCTTCGCGACTGGACACCGCTCGCGTTCACGCTGGTGGCCTTCCTGGAGATGGACTGGTTTACTCCTGCGCGCTACATGCTGGAACGGGAGCATCTATGGCTTCGACAGAACCAATGGCTGTTGACCCGGTTTGGGATGGCCCGTGCGGTCGAAGCGTTCGGCGTGGTCGGGCCGGCATATCTGGAGCTGTGTTATCTGCTCGTGTACGCCACGGGCACATTCTGCGTTCTCACGCTTTGGTTAACGCACCGTCGGCCGGCGGTGGACCGATGGATGGTGGTTTACCTCTCCGGAACCCTGCTGTCGTACGCGTTGTTTCCGTTCTTCCCTTCGGTGCCCCCTCGAACCCTGGCCGATCCGGTTGTCATCATCACATGGTTTCGCCATGCTAATTTGTGGCTGCTGAATTCGGCGACGATTCACAGCTCCGTGTTTCCCAGCGCGCACGTGTCCTCGGCCTTTTCCGCGGCCTGGGGATTATTCGCGGTCCTCCCCGCCAGGCCCGTATTTGGTTGGGGGATGTTGCTCTATGCCTGCAGCGTTTCGATCGCGACGATCTATGGGGGCTATCATTACGCGGCGGATGTAGTGGCGGGATTCGGCATCAGTCTCGTGGCGGCGGCGGTGGCTTTCGCGCTGCGAGATCGTCAACCTCGGCCGGCGAGCGCGAACCTTCCGGAACTGCCGCCGCAGAGCCTCTGAGTCTGGCCTCCTCCGGAACCAGATAGACGTCGCGGCCGCGAATGGATCTGCGACTCGGGAAAAATCTTTAACGACCTACGCAGAAACGCGGCCAGTGAGAGGCAGCGGGATACTTGAACGATGAAAGCGCGCGTGGACTAAAGCGGTGGGTGTCTCGACGTCTAAGCGTGCATTTGCTTTGCGCAATATGCGTAGCTCTTGTTGGCGAAGGCACAGGGCGTTGGATTACACGCGGGCTCGCCCAAACCTCACTGGCCCACCCCCCCAATTCTCCACACTTCGATGTTGCAGTCGTAAAGCCGAACAGCGATGGTGACTACCGTGTCTATGTCGGGGATAATGGAGGCGGCCGGTTTTCAGCCACTGGCATCACCTTGCGACTTCTCATGCGCTACGCATACGACGTGCAGGACGTGCAAATTGTGGGCGGCCCGAAATGGCTTGCGAGCGACCGTTGGAACGTGGAGGCGAAGGCGGACGGTGTGGCCAGCAGACTGAGCTCCGAACAGCAGATGAGGATGATGCGGTCCCTGCTCGCTGAGCGATTCCAACTGAAGGTCCATTTCGAGCAGAGGAAATCAGTGCCCGCCTATGCGCTGGTGGTCGTGAAGGAAGGCGCGAATTTGCGTGCCAATACGAGTGAGCCCGGACCCGATGTCCCGCTCGGGCGCGGGCACATGAGCTTCAAGAAAGTGCGACTGTCCGCATTGGCGTCTCAGCTCACACGGCAGCTTGGCCGGCAGGTCCTCGACCAGACGCGCCTGAATGGCGAATTTGATTTCGTGCTGGATTGGGTACCGGATCCAGGCGAAAACGGTGCCATTCCGGGCCAGCCGGGACCACCACCCGATTCCAGTCCAGGCAGGGAGGAAAACGGGCCGTCCATTTTCACCGCCTTGAAGGAACAGCTTGGCCTGCGGTTGTCGCCGATAAAGGCTCCTCTCGACGTCTTAGTAATTGATCGCGCAGAAAAGCCTTCGCCGAACTAGAGAATCAGGCCAGGCTGGTGAAGACGACGTAGCGGAAGTTGGCCCGGTGATTTCGCGGCGGCAGAGGCCGCAGTACGCAAAGCCTTTCTACACCACGCGTGAACGTCAGTTCTCCGAAGGCTTCTCCACGCGGTCTACCACCATCACGTCGGCCTGTGCCTTCACTGCCTCCAGCTTCAACCCCATCTGCTGCTGGATTGCCGTGTAGAGATCCGGATGCTGCGCGTTTTCCGGCGCCGGTGGCACTTTTACCCCGAGCCCGGGGAACTGAAAGTCGTTGGGCGTCCAGTCCAGCTGAAAATCGTACCGCCCTTCAATGCCGGTCTGGTCCAGGACGGGCCGGTCCATAACGAAACCCTGCATGAAGTTTCTGAAGTTCTCCATGTTCGCGCTCCTGCCCACAACGGAGCCCAGCCCGCGCAATCCCAGCCCAGCCAGGTCGTCCTGGTTGAGGCTTTTCGTCATCTTCGAACCCGCCTTCGCCACAGTGAGCACATACACGGGAAGTTCCCGCTTTTCCGTATGGAACACGAGATGGAAGCGATCCGCCAGCATCTTGCGGAGCATGATCCTGTATTGGTCCAGACTCGGCACGCCTTCGCCGTCGGCCGTCCCGTCGATATCGTACTTATCGCTTTCCGCCCATGAGGGCGCACCCGCGATCTGCCGCAGATGCAAACGGTAAGCAAGTGTGACCAGTTCGGTGACGCCCTCATTGTTCACGGTGAAACGGCGTCCGCGCATGCCGAAGCCCTTGTCCAGCGGTTCGCGCCGGCTGGGTTTGATGGTGACCACTTCGAATGACGGGTCGGCATCCGCCGCCATCGCCTTCGGCTTCGGCGCGGCTTCAGGCATCGCCCAGGCCGTCTGTGGCGTCGCGAGCTCAAGCGTCAGCGAGATAGTCGTCTGGCCCTGCGCCCACGTCCCCACAATGGTCTTCCCGTCCGCGCTCATCTTCCCTTCAAATCCGGCGCCAAGGCCCGGGATCGCGATTTTCACCGCGTGATCCCGCAGCGTCACCGAACTTGCGGGAAACGCCTGCGCCCCCTGATCGATGCTGACCATCTCGGCCGTAAGCGCATCGGCGGCAGTGGTTGAAATCTTGAAAACCACGCGGAGTTCACCCCGCGGAGCCTGCGGCACCATCAGCGTTCCCTGCCACGTCCCCGGCAAACCCTGCGCGAACAGCGGGAGCGCGGAAAGCAGCACCGTCGCCAATTTCTTCATAGAGAGATTCTACGTGAACAAAGGTTTCCGGATTCTAAGCCCCCGACCGCTCTCCCCTTGCGGGCAGGGTAGATCAACACTGTGACGCCAATCGGCTTTGATCGACGGAGTTCGAAGCCATCAGTTGTCAGTCGGCTTCTCCTCCTATATGATCGATCACCAGCACGGGAAGCGGCGCTTGTGCTTCTCCAGTTTCAGCCCGAGCTGTGCCTCGATCGCGTCGCAAAACGAGACGGGCCTATTGGGGTCGGGGTCTCCTGCGGCGGCGCTCTCCGCACGCCGCGCCAGACCCGCCGAACTGAAGCTCAAAGTGAAATCCCAGCCGCCATCGAGGCCGGTCGAATCCAGCACCGGGCCCGAATAGATTCCTGAGCCAATCAGCGGAATCACCTCCGCAAATTGCGCAGTAGTCATGTTCTGAAATGTGACCAACCGTGAAAGCATCGGGTTTGTGATCCTCGGGTCCTTGCCGTCCGGTCCGGGACCTTCGTGCCATCGCGTGGGATTTGCGGGGTCCGCCTTTCGCATCTTCGGCTTCACCGCAACCAGGGTATAAGCCGTGACGGTACGATCCTCCATGTGGGTCATGAGCCCGAAGCGGTCCTTTAAAAGGGACTTCAACAAAACGCGAAGCTCGTCGACGTCAAGCGGCGCAGCGTTTCTGGTCCCGCTGTCCGCCGCCGGCCGGGCCGTGATGTCGAACCGAGCCGAGTCCAGAAATTTCGGCGCGCCCACGATCATTTCACTCGTATCGGGATCGAGGTGCCGGGCGGAACGCAATCAGCAGCTTCAGCGTGAGCGCGTGCATTTCAACCTGGCCGCCGGGCAAAAGTTTGAGATCGGGATCCTCATTCGGCGCGCCTGGTTTTATTAGGCCAAAAAATCCGCGTTGTGGACTGCACAACTGACACAAGCTGCACGTCGCAGTTCCAACTAATCGGGACGATTCCCTGCAATAATATGAATAAAATACTTGCAATCTACCGGATCCTGTAGTAGATTGGCTTTGCCAACGTCCCTGCGGAAGCTCACCAGATTAGAGCTGCAAATAATGCAGACGCTCTGGAACAAAGGGCCGTGTTCCATTCGCGAGTTACTGGAGTCATTCCCCACCAGCGGCCGGCTGGCCTACACAACCGGCACGCCCCTCAAGTCGGTGGAAGTGAGCGTGGATCGAGGGCCCTGGCAACCCGCCGTGCTGGATAAAGCAACACGCGGTTTTCCCGGAAGCTCTTCACTTTCGATTGGAACGGAGCCGCGTCGGGCGAGCAAGACGCTGGTATCGAGAGCGATCGACGCCAACGGCGCAGTGCAGCCGCCAGCAGCCGACTTGAAGCGGAAAGACGTTCCTCGAAGACACCGCGCAATTCCCGCGGAAAATCACCCTGGCTTGCGGCGTGCAGGCGGGTAATCTCTCAGGCGGGCGTTCCCGCACGGATGCGTGCGGCAGCAGGTTCCTCTTCGCGAGCCTTCTCCACCACAATGTGAATTTCGCCTGGATCGTTCCCACGACGGGGAGCGCCGGCGCAAACACCGCTCCCACCGCCGCCCACATCTACAGGAATCTTGACAAACGTGTACCGCCTTTTCGAAGCCAAAATCGCCTGGGAATGCCACTACGACCGCAAAAGATTCCGCCAGCAGTTCGCCGGTTTCCTGCAAACACACCGGCATAGACGCCGTCCCCGCAAAGGCATATAATTCCCGGGTCCACAGGTAACACGCTGTAGATCCACGATCTTCCGCGGATTGTAGAAGACGAAGGTGACGCTATGGCAGGCAATCACGAAGACGAATCCAAGCCCATGAATTTAACCAGGCGCGACGTTATCAAAGGAGTCATCGCCGCGGGCGCCGTGTCCTCGGCGGGCTACATGTTTCGAAGCGCGGTGGTACGCGCGCAGGGGTCCGCGCCCGGCTCGGTGGAGCGGCTGATTACCCTCAACGTAAACGGCCAGCAGCGCCGCGTCGACGTGATGAAGCAGGAGACGCTCGCTACCACGCTGCGCTATAAGCTGGGCCTCACCGGGACCAAGCTCGGGTGCGACCGCTCCGAATGCGGCGCGTGCACGGTCCTGATCGACGATGTCCCGCACTACTCGTGCTCGGTGCTCACGCATACCGCGCGCGGCAAGAACATCACCACCATCGAAGGCCTGGCCAAAGCCGATGGCACGCTGCATCCGGTCCAGCAGGGCGTCGTCGAAGAGCAGGGATTCCAGTGCGCGTTCTGCATGCCCGGTTTCGTCATGGCGACGGTCGGGTTCCTGAAAATCAATCCGAACCCCACGCGCGCCGAGCTGGCCCACGGCATCTCGGGCAATCTGTGCCGCTGCCAGGACTACGACAAGATCCTCACCGCCCTGATGCGCGGCGCTGAAAATCTAAGGAGGGCATAAACCATGCCAACCAGGTTAAATCCCGATACTCCGGCCGCAACCCATCCGGCGTGGAAACTGATCGGCAAGAATTACACCACGCCCGATCTGGTCGCGAAGGTGACCGGCCGCGCGAAATACGCCGAGGATTATCGCGCCGACGGCATGCTGTTCGCCAAGCTGCTGCTCAGCCCGGTGCCGCACGGGCACGTACGCAGCATCGACATGAGCGCCGCGCTCGCCATGCCGGGCGTAAAGGCCATCCTCACGGTGGACGATATGCCGAAGCCCGCCGACGCCATGACCGACCTCGGCCAGAGGATCCCCGCCAACCCGTTGGGCGAACGCGGCCTCACCAACGATCCCGTCTATCAGGGCGAGCCGATCCTGGCGGTCTGCGCAGTCGACGAACTCACCGCGGCCGAAGCCATCGAGAAGATTCAGCTCGATATCGAGCGCCTGCCGCACGTGGTCGATCCGCTGGTTAGCCTGCGGCCCGGCGGACCGAATGCGCGCGTCGAAGGCAACGTATGGATGCGCCCGCCCGCCAACGCTCCAGCGCCCGCGCCGCCGCCGCACAGTTGCGGAGGTGAAGTGGACCGAAGAGGATTTCAGCGGAATACAACGAGGGCAGGCTGCCCATGGGCAAGTCGACCGATCCGGAGTGGTCCTTCGGCGATGTGGACGCCGGGTTCAAGAATGCGGCGCTGGTGCTCGACGAAACCTTCGTCACTCCTAACACCAGCCACCAGCCGCTCGAGACCCGCACCGCCATGGCGTATTGGCAGAACGGCAAGGTCTTCGTGCACTGCTCGACGCAGAGCACCGCGCAGACCGCTCCGGCCATCGCGCGATGGCTCGGCCTGGTCGACGATAAGGGACAGCCCGACCTGAGCAAAGTCGTGATCGTCAGCGAATACACCGGCGGCGGATTCGGCAGCAAGATCACCAGCGCGATTTCAGCGATCATCCCGGCCATCCTCTCGAAGAAGGTGGGCGCGCCGGTGATGATGCGGATCAGCCGCGAGGAAGAGCACTACATCGGACGCGCGCGCCCCAGCCTGCACGGCCGCCTCAAGGTCGGATTCACGAAGGAAGGCAGAATCACCGCGATCGACATGTTCGTCGTGATGGACAACGGGCCGTACGATCCGCAGGGCGATGCCAACCAGTCGGGCCGCATGGTTTCGCTGATGTACCAGCCGCCGGCCATGCGCTGGCGCGGCGTCACTGTGTTGACCAACACGCCGCCGCGCGTTTCGCAGAGCCAGCCCGGCGGGTTCCAGGGCATCGCGCTCATGGAGCCGATCCTGGCGAAGGCTTCGCGCAAGCTCGGCGTCGATCAGGTGGCGATTCACCGAATCAACGCGCCGGAGGGTAAAGCGCCCATCGGACCTCCGCAAGGCAAAGGCAAAGCGGCTCTACGTCACCAGTGCGTTCGTCAAGGAAGCGCTGGACAGGGGCGTGGAGCAGTTCGAATGGGAGAAGCGGAAAGCGCAGCCCAAGCGGAGCGGCACCAAAGTGCGCGGCATCGGCGTGGCCACCAGCTGCTTCGTCGGCGGCTCGGTCGGGTTCGACGGTCTTTTCGTGATCAAGCCAGATGGCACGTCTCTACATCCAGTCCGGAATCGGCAATCTCGGCACGGATTCAGTGAGCGATACGCATCGCGTGACCGCGGAAATTCTCGGCATGCCTTGGGAGAAATGCGAGATCACCTGGGGGAGCACCGCGAAGAACCTGCCCTGGAGTTGCCCATCGGGCGGCAGCCAGACCACCCACGCCATGACGCGCGCGGCTTACGTGACTGCGATGGATGCGCAGGACAAGCTCCAGCAGATCGCGGCCAAAGACCTCGGCGGCAAGCCTGAAGATTACGAAGTCGCGAACGAACGCGTCTTCCGCAGAGGCGGCGGTGCGGGCATGAGCCTGGCGCAGGCCGCCAGGCGCGCCATCGAACTGGGCGGTATTTACGACGGCCACGAATTACCCAAAGGCATCAACAAAATGACGGTGACTTCGGCCCAGGCGCTGGCAGGCCAAGGGCTGCTGGGCGTCGCCCGCGACACTATGCCGCGCGACGGCCAGACGCATTCCTACGTGGCCGGGTTCGCCGAAGTGGAAGTCGATCTCGAAACCGGCAAGTATCAAATCCTCGATTACCTCGCCGTGGCGGATGTGGGGACGGTCATCCATCCGCGCGCGCTTGGCGGCCAGGTTCTGGGCCGGTCGATGCTCGGCATCGGCCACGCGATCGGCCAGAAGTGGGTTTACGACCAGCACTACGGGTTACCGCTGGCCAAGCGATTCCACCACAACAAGCCGCCCACCATTCTGGACGCTCCGGTCAAGATGCAGTGGGCCGCGCTCGACATTCCCGATCCCGAAACGCCGATCGGCGCGCGCGGAATCGGCGAGCCGCCGGTCGGCGCCGGCTGCATGGCGATCATGAATGCTCTTTCCGACGCTCTGGGAGACGACGTCATTCCGCCGCGCCCCGGTTAACGGCAGACACGATTCTGGCTTCTCTCGAAGCTGGGCAGCCCATGCCGGAGAGGGCCTGACGGCTCACATTTAGGAGAGGTCGAAACACATGGCTATCATTCGCGACATCATGCCGGCGTTCGAACTCTTCCAGCCGGCGACCACTGGAGACGCTCTGGCGCTTGCTCGCCCAGCTACGGCAGCGACGCCTGGGTGCTGGCGGGCGGACTCGACAGCTTCGACTGGCTGAAGGACCGCATCAAGCGCCCCAAGTAGTGATCGACCTGAGCCAGATCAAGGAGCTGCGCGGCGTACGGCCGCTCAATGGCGGGCTCGAGATCGGCGCCATGACCACGCTCACCGAAGTGGTGCGCGATCCCGGTCGTCAAGGAGAAGTTCAGCCTTCTCGCAGAAGGCGCCGAGCTCGCCGCTTCCCCGCAGATTCGCAATCAGGGCACGATCGGCGGCAACGTGTCGCAGGACACGCGCTGCTGGTATTACCGCGAGCGGCTGGAAGTGCTATCGCGCCGGCGGCAACATCTGCTTCGCCGATACTCCGACCGCCATCAATCGCGAGCACGCCATTCTCGGACGCGGATCGCTGCGTGGCCGTCAATCCGTCGGACACCGCTCCGGCGCTGATCGCGCTCGACGCGCAGATGGTGATTCGCAGGGACAAGGGCGAACGCGTGGTGAATGCCGAAGACTACTTCATCGGCCCCGGCATCGACATCACGCGCATGACGGTGCTGAAGCCGGGCGAACTGCTGACGGCGATCCGCATCCCGTCCACATGGGCCGGTGCGCAGTTCTACTTCGAGAAGGTCCGCGACCGGCAGGTGTGGGATTTCCCGCTGGTGAACATCGCCTCCGCGGCAGTCTTCAACGGCGGCAATATCGACCAGATTCGAATCGCAGTGAACGGCGTGGCGGCCCATCCGCTGCGCCTGAAAGCGGTCGAGGACGCGGTGCAGCGGCAAGCCGCGCAATGAGGCCACCGGCGAGATGGCCGGGGAAATCGCGATCGAGGGCGCGCGAGCCGCTGCGGTACAACGGCTACAAGGTTCCGTTGATGCGGAACCTGGTGAAGCGCGCCATTCGCGGCGTGGAGGAAACCACATGGGCATAATTGAGTGGGCCAGCAGTCCGTGGGGACAGGACGTCCCCATTCACATCGCGTTCTACCTGATGTGGGTGTCGGCGATCGGCGGGTCTGGCGTTCCTGATGGTGCACGCTATTTGGGTTCGTTATTTCGCGAAAGCGGAAGTGTTTGCCGACAGCTCTCACCGCCTTCGCGCTGTACCCGAGCGCAGATTGCCACGGCACTCGCTGGCCGCCCGACTGTTTCACTGGGTCATGGCGGCCGCGATGTTCGCGCTGCTGATCACGGCCTTCCTCCCAAGGGTAGGCGTCAGATTCCCTTGGGTGACGTATCACTGGATCGCCGGCCTGGTGCTGACCGCGTCGATCATTTTCCACATCATCCATGCCACGTTCTTCATGGACTTCTGGTCCATCTGGCCGGATAAGGAAGACATCGAAGACGCGGGCCGAAGACTGCGCCGGGCTTTGGGTCAGCCGGCACCTGCGCCGAGGCGGTTCGCCAAGTATCCGTTGGAAAACAAGATGTATCACGTGGTGATCGTGCTGGCGGGCTTGGGCGTGACCATCACCGGGTATGTTCATGATGTTCCGCGTGCGCACGGCTTTCTTCCCGCGCAATCCGTACCTGTTCGGCGACATGACCTGGGGCATGATGTATGTGCTGCATGGGCTGGCGGGCGTCGGTCTGATCGCTCTGATTATGGTTCACGTCTACTTTGCAGTTAGACCGGAGAAGCTGGATATTACAAAGTCGATGGTCTTTGGCTCGATGAGCCGTGAGCATTATCTGGAGCATCACGATCCCGCGCGTTGGGCACCGACTGAGTGACACTCCAGGAACGGTGCAACGTGGTCGAAGAATGCTACGAGTTCATGCTCGCGTATGCGGCGCAGGGACTTGCTAACAACGCGGAGGGGGCGCCGATCCGTGACTTTCTGGGTCGCGCCGTCACCGCGCTGACCGGGATCGTCGAGGTGGTCGATGCCGGACCATTCAGGACTGTGCTCGAAAGGGACGCCCGCGACTCGCTCGCGGCGATCGAGTTGGTTCTGGCGCAACCGGCGATCAGCTCGCAGTTGATCGATAACCTGAATGCATCGATTCACCTCCGCGCGCTGCTCACGGATTTGTTTCTGCTCGACGAAATTATAAAGTTGCAGCGCATTCCGGCATGAGTCTGAAGCTGCTCTTCGCGCTGCCTGCTTTGCTTGCAGCTTTCTCATGCGCCGCCGCACACTACGATCTGTTCGGGTCTCGCGAACTCTGATAGCCGTTTCGTCTGGCGCAACCCGGAACATAGCGGAACGGTTCGGAACTTGGACGCAAGTTAGAAAAAGACGGACCCTGGGCCGTCTATCTCAACTGAGTAAGAACCTCTTTCGAAGCATGTTCCGGCGAAGCGCATTTGACGTGTGAGGTAGGCTGGATGTGTCGGTACGCAGAACTCTGTTGCGAAACGAGCCGCTTCAAGCCGATCTCTCGCATCGGTCGTGGCGGTCATTTGCTGCCCCTTTTGCATCCTCAGCGTTTTCAACGGGTTGACTGGAGCTGTAATGTCCGATAAGGTTGCCAAAACACAAGCATTGCCGGGTGTTAGCATTTCTCAGCATTGGCTCGGAGGACAGAGAAGGGATGGCGCAGGGTGCCGATACCGCCGATCCCTGGTCGTTAAAAAACAAATTGACTCTGAAGGGCAGAAGCCGAACCTATATCAAAGAAGACTTCGGCGACCCCGACACGATGGCAATTACCGCCGACCATGCGAAGGTCGCGGCTTACTTCAATTTGGATAATGGCGGCGGCCGCATTCGTGGCGTCTCCCCGGCTTGTCTCTTTCCGGAGTCGCCACCGAGGGCGATTTCGGTCGCGAGACGCTGCGCGATGTCGCCGTCTCTCTTTCGCTGGCGATCCAGGAACATCCCGATGCGCCGGATAGCGCATTCGGCGAACTTGCCCGGCTGGTTCACTATGAACACGTAGATCTTACCGTCGACGACTCGCGCTTTCGCTCGGCTATGGCCCGGCTCGACGCCGTAGATGAAATCCGTGCCCATTCCGAATTCACGCTCAGAGATTTGACCGGCAAATCCTGGTCTCTAAAGAGCTCCGGGCAAAATCGTTCTGGTCAACTTCTGGGCCACGTGGTGCCCTCCATGCCGCAAGGAGATGCCAGATCTCGAAAGCCTACACCGATATTTGAGTAAAGGACTTGTAATCCTTGCCGTCTCTGATGAAGACGACGCCAAAGTTCGCCCGTTCATCGCCGCCGGGAAATTCACTTATCCAATGCTGCTCGATCCGGAAAGCAAAATCCAGAAACGCTTCCTGATTCAGGGAATTCCTCAATTCCTCAGACCCTCGTATACGACCGTCAGGGCAAACTCATTGCGCAGTCCTCCGACATGCGCACGATGGACCAGTTTCTGGAAATGCTGAAGCAGGCGGGCCTCGGCAATTAGCCCCCCGCGGCTCCAGCGTCGGTCCGCGAGCATCTGCCCCGTCGAACGAGCGCGCGAATGGCTACCGATATGAGTTGTTAACGCTCGCGCTCTTTACCGTCGCGCTGCGCGCGCTGTATAACAGCGCGGACCGCAATGGCTGCCCGAAATTGAACGGCCCCGACGGGACGCCCCCAAATGCGAGGACTACTTTTTCACATCCGTAACGGTTATGTCCAGACGATGACAGATGCGGAACCCAAACAGCCCCTTGACCTGTGCTGAGGTTGTGGCTCGGCGGCTCACTTCCGTGCCATTGACGCTGAAGATCACGTTCGCGTCATTCACCTGGACGGACAGGTTATTGGACTGCTTGCCGTCTGCGCCTTCAGGCTTGATGGCTGCGTTCTTGGTCCAGGGCACGACCGCTGTTACTACAGCTCCCTTACGGGTCGCAATATAAAACTCACCTGCCTGGCGCACTTCGAAATAGGTGTAGGTTTGATTGTCGTCAGCCAGATTCGCCCCGCCGAACATCAATCCATAGGCGTCCGGGTGGGTTGCTTTAACGTTCTGGGTAAAGGTGGCGGAAAAAGTATGGTTGCCGGTAGCGGTCCAGGCCGGGTTGAAGTAGGTGCCGTTATTGGAGGGTGGGCCTCCCGTTACGAAGTGAAAAGCGGCGCCTTCCAGGGCCAGCTTGTTGTCCGCGCCAGTG
This sequence comes from Terriglobia bacterium, assembly GCA_963718155.1. Lineage (GTDB taxonomy): Bacteria > Acidobacteriota > Terriglobia > Bryobacterales > Bryobacteraceae > BOG-234. The sequence continues at coordinate 236,334 of CAVQYP010000025.1, forward strand.
CCGGAGTCGGCGCGTACGGACCAGCCTTCGGCCAGGTTACCTGCAGCGTGGACAACCGCCAACGGGGTGATAGGTCCGACACCGTTGACAGCGGCTAAGCCCACCACCAAACTAAGACACGCCATCGAAAGGCCTGGTCGGTTACCGGGAAATGAGCGAAGCAGATTTGAGACGTTCATGTGAGTCTTTCCTGAATTATATCGGACGAAAGCCAGAGCGGTGACCTCGATGAATTCCCCTTCGCACACGCTTATCTGGGTCGATATGAACCGGCAGCCGATCGAGGGGCTGCGCTGGGACGATGACGATCAGATCGACATTCGCTGCCAACACCTGCTCACCACCGCCCCCTGGGCGTCGGCGCGAAATGCAGGTGGTGCGCGGCTCCACGCTCTCAATCAGCGCCCGAGTGGCATCGGCGCGACGGGCGCGGACCCGGTTACCCACGGCCGGTAGTTCCGCGTTCCAGCGCAGGACGCCCGCGGGCACGGCGTCTTCAAATCGCAGGCTACAATGTTCCTGGGCTGCCTCCCACACGCGTGTGCGTACCAAAGAACCGGAAGAATAGTTCATTGCTTGTTCGCTGCAAAATACACTATGTGAAGGGGTGTGTAAGACGTCTTTGGGACCGGCGCGTCTTGAGCGTCGTTAGCGAACCCGGTTAGCGAACAATGGTCTGAGGCAAACTACAGGATAACGCCAAAGCGGTTATTCTGAAATGGCCACAGGCCTAGACTTCCATGGACGGCAACCTTATCAAAATACTTGTGGTCGATGATGAAATCAATCAGAACACTGCTCTGGCACGCCTCATTTCCGCCTGGGGCTATGAGGTGAAAACGGCTTCAGACGGTGCCACTGCCCTCGCCGTTTTGAAGACTTTCGATGCCGATATTGTTGTCACCGACCTCAACATGCCCGGTCTGGACGGCAAGGGCCTGCTCGAAGAGCTTCGCGCGCAGCCATCTTCCCCGGTGCCGATCGTTGTCACGGCTTTCGGCAGCCTCGAAACAGCCCTCGAAACGGTGCACCGGCTGGGAGCCTTCTGGTATATCGAGAAGCCGATTCAGGCCGCCGCTCTGAAGATGATCCTCGAACGCGCCGCCGAAAAAAGGATGCTGGAGCATCACGCCGTTGTGCTGGAACGTGAACTGGCGAGCCGCGGTGCTGTAGGGGGACTCGTCGGAGAATCGGCGGCTATGCAGGAGATCTTCAGCCTGATCCTGCAGGTGGCGCCCACCAGTGCGACCGTGTTAATCACGGGCGAAAGCGGCACGGGAAAAGAGATTGGGGCGAGGGCGATTCATCAGCTCAGCCCGCGCCGGGCAGGGCCGTTCTTTGCGATCAACTGTGCCGCCATGCCGGAAACGCTCATGGAGAGCGAGCTTTTCGGTCATGAAAAAGGCGCGTTCACCGGCGCGATAGAGCGGCGGGCCGGCTGCTTCGAAATGGCGAAGGGGGGCACGCTCCTGCTGGATGAAATCGGCGACATGCCGCTCGCTACACAGGCGAAGCTCCTGCGCGTCCTCGAGGAACGGCGTGTGCGCCGGCTGGGCTCGCTCCGCGAAGTCGAACTCGATGTGCGGGTGTTGGCATCGACCAATCGCAACCTGCAGCAATCGATCGCAAAGCAGGCCTTTCGCGAGGATCTTTACTTCCGGCTGAACGTCTTCGAAATTTGTCTGCCGCCGCTGCGGGAGCGAAAGGCGGATATCCCGCTTCTGGCCACCGAACTTCTGCGGAGCCTGAACCAGAAGCACGATTGTCGCGTAACGGGCCTTGCGGCGGAGGTGGCCGCTCTGTTCGCCGCCTACGACTGGCCTGGCAACGTGCGCGAACTCCGCAACGTGCTGGAGCGCGCCGTCATCCTCCGCGGCTCCGGCGCGATTACGGGCGTTCATCTGCCTCGAACATTCGGGGGAAGGCCGGCGCCAGCCAGCTCTGAACCCGTCCCGAGCGCGGTTCTGGAGGCAGGAATGACCATCGCTGACGCCGAGCGAGCGCTGATCGAATTAACCCTGCGCCAGACCGCAGATAACCGGGCGCGCGCAGCGGAACTTCTCGACATCAGCCCCAAGACGCTTTTCAACAAGCTTCGTGAATATGGCGCGCCGACATGACGCTCCGGGTCCGGCTTCTATCCCTGATGCTGTCGATGGTGGCGATGGTGGCGGTCACCCTGGTCGCACTAAGCCTCAATAGCCTGACGGTCACGTTGCTCGACGTGGCGATCTCCAGCTCCGAGATGGCGGGGCGCCAAATCCAGTCGTTCCTCCTGCGTCGTCTTCCTGACAGCCTTGGGCGCGCGCCGTCCAGCCCTGCAACGCTGCCTGAAATCCGGGACTACTGGAATACTGTGATTTCGGATGATACCGATCTGGCGGCGCTGTTGGAACAGACGATGGCGCAATCGCGCTCCATTGTCGAAATCGGCATCGCCAACGACGATGGCATCATCATCGCGTCTTCTAATCCCCCAAGCCGCGGCACCATCATGGTTGCCCGCGAGGATTTGCGCGCGGTGCATGACGCGGGTCCGATCGGCCGCATCGCCGCGATTCTGACTCCGCGCAGCGACTATGAAACGCGCGTGCCTCTGGGGATTGCGGGAAAACCCCAGGGAATCTCCGGAAAGAAAGGCGCGCTGTTTACTATTCAGATCCTGGTATCGCCCGTCCTGCTGCGTGCCGCCACGCTGCCCCCGCTGCGCAGCGCCGCCGTCGCCTCCGGCGTGGCGCTGGCCGCAGCGTTCCTTCTCGCATACTGGTCGGCCCATCTCGCTCTAAAACCGCTCGCCCGCATCGGCCACATTATTGATGACATTGTCAGCGGGCGCGATCTGCCGCCCCCCCAGCGCGACGCCGAGGACGCTCGGGAACTGGCGCTGGTTGAAGCCAAGCTGACTCTTCTGGGCGAACGTTTTCGCGGCGCCCGCGCAGACGCAACACAGCTTCGCTCCACGCTCGAAGGGGCGCTTGAAAAGCTCGACCTGGGCACGCGACGGCAGCTCGAAAGCCAGATTGCACTCGCCCGCCGTCTAACCGCCATCAACAGCCTCACCGGGCGCGTCGCGCACGAGATAAAGAATCCGCTGAACTCCATTGCTCTGCGTTTGGAGATGCTGCGCACCCGTCTGGCCGAGGAGACACCGGACGTAGACGAGCAGTTCGCGGTTCTTTCCGCTGAGGTCATGCGGCTCGACCGCGTGGTCCGTACCTTTCTTGATTTCAACCGTCCCGTGGACCTGAACCTGGAACCGCTCGACCTGGTGGAAACGGCGGCTGAGATTATTTCCTTCATTGAGCCGGAAGCGGCCGTCCGTGGCATTCAAACGTCGTTCGAGCGGCCCGAAGGCGCCGTCATCGTGGAGGCCGGGCGAGATCTTCTGCGCCAGGCGCTGCTGAATATCGCCGTCAATGCGATTGAAGCGACGGACAGCGGGGGTGACATCGCAGTGCGCATTGAGCGCAACGAAGATACCTGCGCGATCGTCATTGCGGACACAGGGCCGGGCATCCCTCCCGATCAGCGTGAAAAGATCTTCCAGCTGTACTACACGACCAAACCTCGGGGAACCGGTATCGGACTGGCCATGGCATTTCGCGCCGCGCAGTTACATGGCGGGACAATCGAAATCGATAGCGAAATGGGAAAAGGAACCGAATTCCGCGTGGTGCTGCCGCTGGCCCGTTCGGTGAAAACTACATGAGGGCCGCCTGGACGGTGCTGATGGCTGTGTTGTGCCTTGGCACGAGCGGCTGTTGGTTCGGCAAGAAGGGGGGTGCGCAAATCAACGCCCCGGTGCTGGCGCAACCCGTCGCAGGGCAACCTGTGGCAAACCCTGCTCCCCCGCCAGTTGAGCCCGCGCCGAAAGAGACTCCGCCGTCCAAACCGGCGGCGCGCCGAAACCCGGTTCCCGCAACTCCGCCGGCATCGGCACCTGCGGCAGCTCCCGTTGCCCCAGCTCCACCTCCCGCGCTACGGGAGATCATCTCAGGCGAGCAGCGCCGGCAGTATGAAGCGGAATTCGCGCAGGGTGTTGTACGTGCGGGCGAGGTGTTGAAGCAGGCCTCCGCGCGAACCCTCAACGCCGGTCAGCAGGAAACTGCCGCCCGCATCCGAACCTTTCTCGCACAGGCTACGGCGATGCGGGCCGACGATATCTCCACAGCGCTGCAACTCGCCCGCCGGGCCGATTTACTGGGGCAGGAGCTTTTGAAATCGTTCAAGTAGGGGGGAACTGCCGCCGGGAGGGCGGCGGCAGTGTTCTACCTATTGGGTGACGCGGGAGATTGTGACCTTCGGTGTGGCGAGGTAGCCCGTGACCTGGTTGTTCTTCACCTGGTTGATCACCAGTTCGTAAGGCTGGTGCGCGCGAGAAGTGTAGAACTGCACCGGTTCATTGGCGCCTTTGTCCTTCTTCTCGACGCGCTTGTCATCTGCCAGGACATCAACCGTGTACCGGTTGCGCTTCACATCCACCTTCCGCAACGCCACCTGGACATCGCCGACCTTCTGCAGTCCGGCGGATTTCGATAGTGTGAATTCGAAGATATTGCGATCGCCCAAATCGCGCAGTGTCTGAATTTCCTGACCATTGGTAGCCACTAAACCGCTCATCAAACCCAAGTCACCACGCATGTGCTGCAACTCGGTCTTCGCGACTTCAATGTTCGACTTCGCGGTATCCACATCGTTCCGAACCGACCGACATCCGTGACCGAGCCGACTTCCGTCTTCACCGAGCCAACGTCCGTGCTGATACCGTCCAGTTTGGGGCTGCCTGATCCGTAGTCTCTTTGACTTCGCCCAGTTCGGCGCTCAATTGCTGAGCCTGTTTTTCTGACTCTTCGCCAGCAAGTCGGCATGTCTTGTGGCGGCCTGTTGTGCTTTCACCAAACCACTGGTGGTGCCCTGTTTTGTATCCGCAAGATCCTGACGCAGCGAAGAGAGGGCGTTCTGCAACTCCGAATCGGACTGCACCAGCTTCGCGCGCAGAGCGTCATAGTCTTGCTGCGAGGCGGTCACCTGCCGTCGCAGAGTTTGGGTCTGCGCGCCTTCGTAAATACCGGCGCCAACCCCCAGCACAGCCATGACCCCAACCGCGATCCACACAGGTCCCTGGTGATTGGCGTGGGAGGGAATCGAAACAGGAGCGTTTTCGTTCATTTGGATAACACCTCGCATGTGTGAAAGCAGCGCAGGTGCCATATAGAAAGCCCGTGTTTTCATCAGATCGTGAACGCCGCGGATCGGTAACGGTAATTCTTACCGGTCAAAAAGTCTTCGATTTTGATATCGGATGCGGTGGCCCTAGAATGGGAGGTTTTGCGCTGGCGTCGCTTGAAATTCAGCCTGGTCCGTTCGCATGCTTATCAGGAGCTAGCAGAGTTCTTGGTACGCACTTGGAATATAGTCTGTACCGAGAACGGTTCGCTGAAAATCTTACAGAATTTCTTGAAAACACACTTCCGGAGGATAACGCCAAAGATAGCGCGCGGAAGCTGGCGCGGGGCTGTGCTCGGGACCAGGCCGACGCCGACGCGGTGGATAAGGTTAATGGGATTTTGGCCCGCAACTGTACTAATATCGAACGCTTTTTCGATGAAGCGCAGAAACAGAAGGCGGAAGAGCTCGCTCGGCGTACCTGCGGGGTGAAGACGATGCGATCATTCTTGTCCACAAGCATCTCGAAAAGGCCAGCGTAACCATCGATGACCTCCTAGTCAAAAGTATCCAAAGGCACGGACTTCGAATATATTGAGCGTCTCGATCGCCGAACTACCATCGCTGAGAGTCGCCGTAACTCTAGCTTGCGAGAGATCGATCGGCGACGGGCAATCCTGGGCGAAACTGTGCGACGGAATATGCAAAAAATGGAGGACGATAATTTAAAGGTGATCGAAGCCACGCCAGCAAAGAGAAATAGTGCAGCGTGACCAGTGACCGCAAGATCAAAGCCAATCGTGCGAATGCTCGTGCTAGCACTGGGCCAAAGACCCGTTACGGCCGCACCCGTTCAGCAAGAAATGCATTCCGCCACGGTTTGAACGTGTCGGTTCAGGCTGATGAAGTGCTATGTGAGGAGGTGCAGGCTCTCGCACGCGAAATCGCCGGATCGTACGCCAACGCCCGCATCCAAGCTCTCGCCCATCTCGTTGCCGAGGCGCAAATCGATTTACCGTAGTGAGGATCGCTCAACTTGTCGGACAAGAACTGATGGCGCAGCTGACGCACACGGCGTCTGAACCACTCCAATTTTTGATGGACTAGTGAGAGCTTGTGGAATTACAGACGTTGCATCGTCCCGAGCCCCTTTTAGGCATATCAGCGTCGCGCACTTTTTGATGCTTCGTTTTTGCGTCGGTACTAAGAATCTCAAGGGCGTGCCTATAACCTGCAAAGACCGCTCGACGCACATTAATACCGACGCGGCAGAAATTAGCCATTCGGATATGAAGCCAATCGAGATAATCGTCACGATAGTCTCCCCGCCGGGACATGAGTTGGTTGAACCGTCAGCGTCCGACAGGGGTTATAGCGTACAGGACGCTCACGAGTGTTGGCTGCGTTTACTTTCCTTTTCAATGGTTCCGTCGTCCAGCATTCTGCGAAGCAGAGGATACAAGCTGCTCCATGGAACCTGTTTCATTGGGCCCATTGCGTAACCGATGACGCGACTAAGCAAGTATCCGTGACTCGGGCCGTCCATCAGCTTGCCCAGGACTGGCAAACAATATCCGAAGCGGCTGTGGCAGCAATGCCATTCTCCGCTGGAAAATGGGAACGGAGGGTGTGCCCGTGGCTGTGCCAGCGCATTAAGAATCCCATAAGGACAATCGGGTCTGTTACCAGTATGACGCACAGCTCGCGACGTAACCTCTACATCGACATCGACGGCGTGCTCATCCTCGACGCGAAGCCAACGCCGCACTGTTTTGCGTTCCTGCGCTGGGTTGCGGAATTCCATCGCCCCTATTGGCTGACCACGTGCGATAGCCGCGGCCAGCACGCAGGAATCCTGCGCGCCTTGCACCACGCTACAGGCTCCTCCGAGTTGCCCTCTGAAATCGAAGCTTTGCTCAGGGCGATCAGACCGACCGAATGGTCCGGCAGCAAGATTTCCGGGATTGATCTCGCGTCTGATTTTGTCTGGATTCACGACGATCCGTTGCGGGTGGAAATCGAAGCGTTGCGCGGCCGTGGCTTGCTCAACCGGCTTATAGTCGTTGATACTGACTATAGTCTGGTGCGCGTCATCGACGCGATTAAATCGCTACCGTGAACGGCAGCGTCAGCTGGCAGATATGTCCGATTTAGTCGATACTAACAAGATCAAGGCGAGCTTCAAGAAGGGTGTGCTTGCAGTAACACTGTCGAAGCGTGCGGAGGCGCGGAGGGCTGAAAGAAAGATCATCGTCAAAGCCGGTGGATCCCTTCCTTTCCGAAGGTCATGAGTAGCGGCGCAGACATCTCGACGCTTTATCGCGAGTTCACCCAGGCGTTGAGAGACGTTTTGGCGGAACACGCCGTTGGTCCGGCATCTCGTGGTCGGCTCGCCCGGGCGCGCGCCGCCGTCAAGAAGCACCCTGAATACAGCGAGCATGGATATTTTCTAGCGGTCGAAACAGCATTTCAACAGTGGGAAACATTGCAAACTACCGGTCACGTGGAGCGGCCTTCGCGACCAGGACGGACGAATTGACGGCACGACGCGGTAGAAAAACGGCTCTCGAATGAGGCTTAAGCGAGGGGTTCGAAGCACCGTCGCCCACTGCGTCTCTGATGCCAGGTGGGCGCACGATGCGTGATCACGGACATCGCGTCGTGTTCGCGACACCGTCCGGCCGGACGGCACGTGCCGATCCGATGGGTTGATCATGACGGGCGGACATGCGCCCGGTGTGCGGGTCTATCTCGGCTCAGGCGTGCTGCAATCGGCGGTCGCGGATTTCTTCGCGCAGAAGAAACCCGTCGGTGATTTTGGTACGGATCCCACGGGACACCGATTTCCGTCGGATCGAAATCGCTGTCCGGCAGCGGCATGGTGACCGGTGAGAGGGGCTGGGTATCCCTTTCGCCGCTTCTGGAGGCCGATGCCAACGGGCGGAGCGCCTATCTGGAGATGGAGCAAAGCGACGCGGGATTTCGGCGGCCGATCTCCTACGGGGAGATTCGGGCGGCATATTTCCTACCGGCAGCGGTTTATCGGAATAGCGGCTGCTTTCGTCGTCGGAAAAAAATTGAGGTCGGTCAAAGAGTGCATGAATCGAGTGCCGGTGCACTCCATGGGCTTCGGATCAATAGCATTAGCTGAGCACAGCTTGCGTACCGCGGCAGCGTGGGCGTGGAATTGTTGGAGCGTTCGGCACTCATGACGAGGCTCGGTTCAGGGCGACTAGCGTTCAATGGCTCGCAGATCAACGGAGTTGTCCTCGTCAAACGGCAAGCGATGCCGCGTTGGCCGGGTAAATAGAGGAGTAATCTTTCTGCGACGTGGCTGAGGGGTTAATTTTTAATTTGAATGATGCAAGCAAGCCACTCCGCCAACTTCGAGCACCGGCGCCGTCCGGAGGCATTACGAACGGCGATAGCGACGGCCTTCTTCTGCCCAACCAAAACGACCAGCCGCTTACCTCTGGTGACGCCGGTGTAGAGAAGGTGAACGAGCAGCGACGAAAACGCCGAGGCCAGTCAACAACAGGCCAAATAAATTCAACCGCGTTTCAATCATTATGGGCGTCCGTCCCATATCGTCGCCCGTCCGCAATCGGCCGCGTTCACAGCATCCCTAGCCTATACGCCATGGGCCACGCTCGCGCGATCCATCAACGCGGCCAATTCTCGACGGGGGATGTCACCCGATCTGATCCGAGTAGGCGCGTGCCCTCGCTATGCCATTGATCGTATTGCAGGCGCGTCGGACATGGCACTCTTTCTTCTAGTACTCTCTCGACACGCTTGCGATCCTCAGCAGAGATGCGGTTGCTCAGTCGATCGAGCTGGCGAGTGACCCTCTCCCAAAATCCACATTGCGCTCCGAGCCTGGTAATATCGCGCTCGCCGATCCCGGCCAGATAAGCAACGTACCGCTCCGTCATCTTGTCCCCTACGCGAACGTTCTCGACTAAGGTCGCGGCCCAATGAGCCTGATCCTTATTCCGCAAATAAGCGGTTCGGTGTTGCCAGCGAACGTGCATCAGCGCGTGGTGTATAAAAAACCGCAACGTTTCATTTTATACTAAGCAGCCTATGCCCCCTCCCTTCGTTGGCCCCTAACCGCTCCACCTGCCCTTCCGAAATCGCCTTACGGGCTCGCCTGTGCTCGCGCACGCCGCCTGGGAAGCGCGCGCGGCCTTGGCGCAGCAAGCAACCTAGTCGAGCGTTTCCAAAGTTCGAATCATATGGGACGCTTGAAACGGCCGCATTCCGTGGATGGAAAGCCCCCAAGATGCAATTGTGGGGTTTCATGGAATTGGTCGTCTAGTCTTTGAGTTGAACGCGATTCCAATGCGCCTATGCAGCCAACGCGTAATAGGTGACGCGGCGCATAAGGGCACCGGGTCACGATCTTCGAGATCGATGCCGAGGTGCGCGCGGTGCTGTCCGAGATCGGAAACGATCTTCGCAAGCGCATGTCGGCTATTTTGCCTGAAAGCCACACCCATGCCGAAAGAGAGTTATCCACAGGGGATCGAATTGTCTTAGGGCCGTTTGGGTGATGAAGTTTACATCCTTCGTGGGCGACCGGGTGTTGGAGTGCCATGAGCAATCGCAGTACAGCCGTAGCAGATGCCGTCGTTCCCTTTGCGCCTCGCCCGCGCCGTGGAAAGGCTTGACAGGAGCACCGCGGAAGCTCGCCGGGCGGTTTACGAGCGGGCGCGCAAAGCCGTCGCGGAATTGCGCTCCAACCAGCCCGCGCTCTTGGACGCGGAAATCACCGAGGCGATCCTCGCCCTTGAAGAGGCGATCCGCAAGGTGGAGGCCGAAGCGGCGCGCAAGTCACCAACGGAGACACGGACGGAGCCCCAGTCGGTTCCGTCGGAGGGCATGCCCGATGGCGACAATATTCAATCCCGCGACCATGGGCGGCCGGCTTCACCGGACCGAGATGATCGGCCGCCGGCTTTGCCGAGCCGACAACCAATATTCTTGCCCACCGCGTCCGATGACCGCAACAACACCGATATCCAAGCCGTCGCGATTGGCGAAGCTTACGGCGCCGATCATTATCACGATGATATCCCGGGCTCGCGCTGGCGGGGCAGTCTCCTCGTCGTGATGGCGGTGCTGGCTTTGGCGGTGCTCGCGGGCACATTTGCCTACCGCGCCATGTTCGGCGGGTCTGGGTTCCCTGCGCTCCCACCGATCATCAAAGCCGACACCGGGCCCAACAACATCGTCCGGAATAATAGCGATATCCGGCAGAGCAATTCGAGCCAAACGTCCATAACGAGCGCCGGCTCGAGCGAAAAACTGCAGCCGATGGACATTCGGGAGGCGCCGAAAGCGGTGCCGCGCGTCATTTCAAACATCCCGATTTCTTCCAAACCGAGCGCTGCGGCAGTAGCCCCGCTTGCGCCTGCGCCGGCTGCTACTGCGCCCGCTCTTGATCCGCCCGTTGCGTCAGCTCTTGATCCGCCTGTTGCACCATTTGTCCCGCCGCCCGCCTCGGTTCCGGAGCCAGTACCGGCTTCCTCGGCGCCGAATGAGACTGCGGCGGTTGCGCCGGTTGCGCGCGAGCCGGGTGCGCCTTCGCCCGCTCTTGCCCCGCCACTGCCCACGGCAGCATCGGTCCCGCCGCCCGCCTCGGCTCCGGTGCCAGTACCGGCTTCCTCGGAGCCGAAGGAGACTGCGGCGGTCGCGCCGGTTGCGCGCGAGCCGGGTGCGCCTTCGCCCGCTCTTGTCCCGCCGCTGCTCACGGTAGCATCGGTCCCGCCGCCCGCCTCGGCTCCGGTACCAGTACCGGCTTCCTCGGAGCTGATGGAAACTGCGTCGGTTGCGCCGGTTGCGCGCGAGCCGGGTGCGCCTTCGCCCGCTCTTGTCCCGCCGCTGCTCACGACAACATCTGTCCCGCCGCCCGCCTCGGCTCCGGTGCCAGTACCGGCTTCCTCGGAGCCGAAGGAGACTGCGGCGGTCGCGCCGGTTGCGCGCGAGCCGGGTGCGCCTTCGCCCGCTCTTTTCCCGCCGCTGCCCACGGCAGCATCTGTCCCGCCGCCCGCCTCGGCTCCGCTGCCAGTACCGGCTTCCTCAGAGCCGAAGGAGACTGCGGCGGTCGCGCCGGTTGCGCGCGAGCCGGGTGCGCCTTCGCCCGCTCTTGTCCCGCCGCTGCCCACGGCAGCATCTGTCCCGCCGCCCGCCTGGGCTCCGCTGCCAGTACAGGCTTCCTCGGAGCCGAAGGAGACCGCGGCGGTCGCGCCGGTTGCGCGCCAGCCGGCTGCGCCTTCGCCCGCTCTTGCCCCGCCGTTGCTCACGGCAGCATCTGACCCGCCGCCCGCCTCGGCTCCGCTGCCAGTACCGGCTTCCTCAGAGCCGAAGGAGACTGCGGCGGTCGCACCGGTTGCGCGCCAGCCGGCTGCGCCTTCGCCCGCTCTTGCCCCGCCGGTCCTCACGGCGGCATCTGTCCCGCCGCCCGCCTCGGCTCCGGTGCCAGTACCGGCTTCCTCGGAGCCGAAGGAGACTGCGGCGGTCGCGCCGGTTGCGCGCGAGCCGGGTGCGCCTTCGCCCGCTCTTGCCCCGCCGTTGCTCACGGCACCCGCCGCCCGCCTCGGCTCCGCTGCCAGTACCGGCTTCCTCAGAGCCGAAGGAGACTGCGGCGGTCGCACCGGTTGCGCGCCAGCCGGGTGCGCCTTCGCCCGCTCTTGCCCCGGCACTGCCCGCGGCGGCATCTGTCCCGCCGCCCGCCTCGGCTCCGCTGCCAGTACCGGCTTCCTTGGAGCCGAAGGAGACTGCGGCGGTCGCACCGGTTGCGCGCGAGCCGGGTGCGCCTTCGCCCGCTCTTGTCCCGCCGGTGCTCACGGCAGCATCTGTCCCGCCGCCCGCGTCGGCTCCGGTGCCAGTACCGGCTTCCTCAGAGCCGAAGGAGACTGCGGCGGTCGCGCCGGTTGCGCGCGCGCCGGCTGCGCCTTCGCCCGCTCTTGTCCCGCCGGTGCTCACGGCAGCATTTGTCCCGCCGCCCGCCTCGGCTCCGATGCTAGTTCCGGCTTCCTCAGAGCCGAAGGAGACTGCGGCGGTCGCGCCGGTTGCGCGCGAGCCGGCTGCGCCTTCGCCCGCTCTTGCCCCGCCGGCGCTCACGGCAGCATCTGTCCCGCCGCCCGCCTCGGCTCCGGTGCCAGTACCGGCTTCCTCGGAGCCGAAGGAGATTCACAGGGTCATCATCGGCCCAGATGGGTGGGGGGAAACGGATACATCCTCGCCGCCCGCGCTCGCCCCACACAGCGCGGCGCGCGCCGCAGCAAGGCTGAGCGCCGCAGCGGCGCCTCCGGTCGGAAATCATGACGCTGACGGGGATGCCGCGCCGTCACTGTCCTCTCGTTCTCCCGCTGCGGAGGAGTCCTCCGGCGGCGCCTACGCGGTTCAGGTGGCATCCGAACGCAGTGCGGCCGAGGCCCACGCGTCCTTTCGGGCGCTCCGGGCCAAATTCCCGAACCAGCTTGGCGGGCGCGAGCCGATCGTGCGCCGCACTGATCTCGGTGCGAAGGGCATCTACTACCGCGCCATGGTCGGCCCCTTTGCGTCAATGGAAAAGGCGGCTGGAATGTGCAGCACACTGAAAGCTGCAGGGTGCAACTGCCTCGTACAAGCGTCATCGAATTGGCCGAGTTCGGCATATGCGCCGGCCAAACTTGAAAGGTACAACGGCAGCCACATTGTCGTTCCCGTTGGCCGCAGCGCGGCGAAGTCGTACGTGCGTCCCGCAATGAGCGTCGGCCAGTTCGGCGAAAGGCTTGAACGCAGCGTTTCCGGCGCAGGACGCCACCGCGTCAACGCCTTGAATTTTGTCAAAGTTCAGCGGCCTCGATCAGTGCCGAGCGCTCCAGCGATCGTTGTCCCGCTTTCCCGCACCATTCGATCGCCGCTTCGGTGAGGGCCGCCTGCGTGAAGTGATGCGCCAGCAATTCTGGTTCGGTCGCCGCAATCGTGGGGAAGATCCAGCAGAACCTCTCCGATGCGACGATGCAAAGCTTGGCGGCGGCTCTTGAGCAAATTCTCATAAGCAGCATCCTGGATCAGTGCATGCTTGAAGCGGTAATCGGAATTCGGCGGCAGGCCCTGCACCAGCAAGATATCGGCCTCGGCCCTTCCGGGAAGGCTCAAACATCGGGTGGTGAAATCAAGAGGGATTCCCAAATCACTTTTTCTCTCAACTCATGGGCAGTCGGTTTTTGGAGGACCGACCATGCTCACGGTCATGACGGAAGAGGATTGGACGATTGTATTGCGGGTGTTTGCGGCATCGCGGTCGCGGCGCGGCGACAAGGGCCGGAACGACCGAAGGTTTCTCGAAGCCCTGCACTATTTTGTGGTTCATAATATCACTTGGCGGGCTCTTCCGGAGAAATTCGGGCATTGGAACAGCGTGTGGAAGCGGTTCTGGCGGCTGAGCCGATCTGGCACTTTCGAAGCGTTCTTCGATGCCCTGGCGGCGATGAGCGAGACGGCGCATTTGGCGCAGATGTTCGATTCCACCGTGGTGCGCGCCCATGTCTCGGCAGCGGGCGCAAAAGGAGGCAGCATGATCAGGCGCTTGGCCGCTCGCGTGGCGGTTTCTCTACCAAGATTCACTTGAAGACCGACTTCGGTGGCTTGCCAATTGCCTTCCATCTCACCGGCGGTGAAGCCAGTGATAGCCGCAACTTTGAGACGCTTCTCGACATCGGTCCTGATCTCAATCCGCGCGCCGCGCTCGGTGACAAAGGCTACGATTTCAAATCAAATCGCGACGCCGCGCGCCAACGCGGAATATGTCCGGCAATCCCGTATCGATCCAACACCAAGAATATGCCCGCCTTCTTTCCGAAAACACTCTACAAGGCACGGGCTCGCGTTGAACAAGCTGTCGGCAAGCTCAAACGCTTCAAGCGTATCGCACTTCGATGCGAGAAGACGGCGCAGAATTACGGCTCGTTCGTCGCGCTTGCTCTCGGCTTCATCTTGATCAAATCCGTCCACACGGCCTAGGTCAGCGTTTCCATGGTTCGAATTATATTAGGCAGCCTCGGCGAGCTTATAGGACCAGGTGTGGATGACTGGATGGCGGTTGACGTCGGCGATGCCGGCCATAATGCGTTCCTTGAGTTCGTGCTTTGAAGTCGCTCGGATGTGACGTGATCGCGCCCGCCGTTTTCGCCGCGTTCCTTGCCGCCGATGTTGGCGGGGTATTCGCGGCCGACGGGGCCGGACGAGAAAGGCACGCTCGAACGCCCCACAGGGTCGCCCCGATGCGGCCATCGAATGCTTGCGCAAGGCGCTGCGGGTAGCGCGTGATTACGCAGATGCCATGTTCAACCTCGCCCTACTGCTACAACGAAGAAGCAATACACGGAGGCCGCCGAGTACTGGCGCCGCTATCTCACCAGCGATTGCCAGTCGGAATGAGCAACGCGAGCTCGCCGGTCATTGAAGTTTTGTGAGATGCAGGTTATTTGATTGCCTGCCTGAGGTTTATCGATCGATGCTTGCGAATGCAGAGGCATGAATATCGCGCCAGTCAAACCTATGAGCGTCAAAGGGTTTGCGCCTTCAGGCTGGAGAAGTCAAAATGGCTGCACGACACGAATTGATCGAGCCGAGCCGCACAAGGGAGACAAGCGCAACGTGAGGCGCAATGTGAGAAGATAGTTTAAGGAGTTGGATGATGTCTATCGTTCCTTTTCCCAAGACTAGCGAAGGAAAGCAAACACGGTCGCGAAGCCGGGACAAGGCGACAAGGGCGGCAGGGCAAGCCGCCATTGACGCGCCCTATAAACGCAAGCTGATCGCATTCGATGCCGACACGTGGCACGCACTTCACCTGCTTGCGCGGGACATGATGAAGGACATTCAGGAACTTTCCGACGAAGCGTTCGCCGATGTCCTGAAGAAGTATCACCGTCCGACCGGACTAAAAGAAGCACTCCGCCAAAGCGCGCGCAAACAGGAGCGACGAACCACCGCCCGACCTCAAGCCCTCGCATTCCGCCAAAGCACCTACCTCGCGCCGCCGCGGGCGCACCCGAGGATGAGGGATCGGGAACGAAATCCGCTGCCTCGGCCGGGATCCCCAACTGTATCACTGCCCAGCAATAGTATCGGCGCGGGGAGCCGAGCGTTTCACTGGCGCTGAAACGGCACGCATGGGGCACCTTGGTGGGTGCCGCCGCGGCGGCTAGCGCGCAGGGCGTTCCCGCGAGGTGGGAAATGGGCGAGTTTGGCGAGTGCGAACGGAGGGCAGCATTTACGGCCGCTACATCAGCAAAAATCTTCCCGATGCAAAGGTGGCCATACTTTATCAGAATGACGACTTCGGGAAGGACAAGCTGCTCGGCCTGCGCGAAGGCCTCGGCGAGAAGGCCGACAAGCTGATTGTCGCTACGCAAAGCTATGAAACCACTGACCCGACGATCGACTCGCAAATACTGTCGCCGCGCGCAAGCGGCGCCAATGTGCTGTTCACGGTGGCCA
>CAVQYP010000026.1:0-155527 GCA_963718155.1 Terriglobia bacterium
TTCCTGATCTCATGCGCCACGCGCCGCGCAACCTCGCTCCACGCCGCGATCTTTTGTGCCCGCAGAAGATCGCTCGTGTCCTCGATAACGATGACAAAACCCGAGCCTCTGCGTCCTTCGATAGCTGACACAGTGACCGCGAGGTGCACGGTCTTTTGTGCCGTCTTCACCTCCAGTTGCTGATTCGCGTGGCCCACCCGGCGCGCCCGGTTCATAAGGTATCGAATCTCAGCGGCATCCTCGCGCCCGAAAAGATCTTCCAGACGACCAGCGTGGCGCGGATCGGAGTCCGGAAAAATCTCCGCCAGCGCCTTGTTCACAAGCTGGATACCGCCGTTGGCGTCGACTGAGATCACGCCGGTCGGAATGCTTTCGAGAATCGCCTCCGTGAAGCGTCGCCGCGCCTCGATCTCACTGCGGTTCGCCTCAAGATCCCCGGTCATTTTGTTGAACCCGCTCACCAGCAGCGCCAGTTCGTCGACCGCGTTCACCTTGACCCGATATCCGAGATTGCCCTTGCTGATTTCTTCGATGGCCCGTAACAGCGCGGAAATAGGCCCGCTGATCTGCCGCGCGAGAAAGTGCGCCAGCCAGCCGGCCACCACGAATACAAAGAGCGCGATCAGCGCCAGCAGCCACAGATAGTTGTGCCAGATTGCCCGGCGCTGCGCACTCAACTGGTCAAATGCATGATGGTAGTCTCCAAGTGCCTGCTGCTGCTGCACGACGTCGACAGGAACCGTCATCGCGATCCGTACCTTTGATCGCTCCACGGGCGCCTCCGCCATAATCGCGGGGGCGTCTTTTGGACCCGGAAACGCACCAAAGCTCGCGATTGGTTTATCGCTCTCGGCGGGAATAATGCTCGCCGCCGCGATTCCGCGCCTCATGCAGAACCGGGCGAGCCACTCGGTATCCGGGGAAAGCGCGGCGAGCGTCAGGGACTTCGTGTCCGGATTGACCGCCAGAAGTTCCGCTTCGGCTTCGGCTCTGTCCCGCATCTGCCGATCAAGGGCACTGGCGATTTTGTCGAACTCAACCAGCTCATGCTGCGCAGGTCGGCTGAACCACTTCGATATGGTGTTGCTTAAAACGTCGACGCTGAAGAGCACCATGAAAACAACCGGCATCAGGCTCAACAGCAGAGCGCCCACCACCAGCTTCGTCCGGATGCGCGACCCCGGATGGTCGCTCCGGCGCTCCATCCAGAGCTTCCAGATGAGACGCACGAGGTAAAACCCGAGCGTCACCATCAACAGAAAAATCAGAATGGAGATGCCGTAGAAAACAAAGATCTCCTCGGTGTCATCGGGGCCGAAGGAGCCAAAGCTCGCCGGGAAACGAAACGAGCCCTGCCACACGATCAGCGTTACGGAAAAAAGAAAAAGAACCGCGCCGAGACCGTAAAGAATACGCTTGGGCATGGGAAGAAACTGGTTTTAGTATAGCCGCGAGAAACAAAGCTCGCTTTGTGGGGCGGACGCCTGCGTCTGCAGCCAACGCGTTCGTCGGCTTCCTCGGAGCGTGTTAAAAGCGATACTTCAGCCACAACTGCACGGAACGGCCGCCTTCGTACGTGATGTCTTTATTCAGGAAGGTCGTCCCGTTCAGGTTTCCGCTGATGCCCGGAACCGTGGAGCCGTCCTGCGAAGTGCCGCCACCCGCATTCGGATGGTTGAACGTGTTGAAGGCTTCGGCCCGAAACTCGAGCTGGTGATTCTCCCGGCGAGGCAGCCTGATCACACGGGTTATAGCCATTTCGTAGTCCTGGCGCCCGGGGTTGGTCAACGTATTGCGACCCAGGTTCCCGTTCGGTCCGATTCCCAGAACATTTGTGACAATATACCGGAACTGGCTCGCCGTACCCGGCGCGCCGCTCCACCAATCGCTCAGCGAACCGTCGGGATTGATCTGTCCCACCCCACTGATACACGTTGTACTGGTGAGGCAGGATGCGCTGTAGTTTACCGGCGCGCTGGGGTTCGAAAGGTTCGGCCTGTCATTTCTCGTGCTGGAATCGCCGTTCTGGTTGTACCCATTTATATATACGGTTTCAGGGGCGCCCGTCTGGAAGCTGAAAATCCCGGAAACCTGCCAGTCGCTCACCGCAAAACTGAGGGCTTTCGCCAGACTCGAACCCCTGAAGCGCGGGGTCGTATAGATCCATGTAATTACGGCGCGCTGACGCCGGTCAAACGCCGACGGACCCTTTTCGAGGCTTGAATTAAACTCGTCCTGCGGAACAAAGGTGCCTCCCGAGGTTGTAAGAATGTCCGATCCATTGTCGAGAGACTTGGACCAGGTGTAGGCGCCTCGCACCGTAAGTCCGCGGCCCACCGAGCGTTCCAGGCTCACGGCAAGGCCGTGGTAAATGGAATTACCAAAGTTGGTGCGGGCGAGGATGGACCCCCGAGCCGGATTCACATTCACTCCCACAATCCTGGGGTTGGCGTCCTCAGTAAGAAAAAGGCGCTCGCCCCGGGTACCGATATAAGCGATCCGGAACAGAAAGTTCGACGGGAGCGAACGTTCAACATTGAAATTCCACTGATAAATAAGGGGATTGACCAGATTGGAGTAGGCCGTATATTGCAGCAGGAGAGGATTCAGGGTCGCCGGGACCGCTGCGGGGAGTTGTAATGCCCCAGTCGCTCCACGGCCCGTATTTGAGGCGACAAACGTTCCACCAAGAGCGGCCGGTGGGCCGGCGGCGATGTTATCGCCGATATTAGAAAACAAAATATCGTAGAAAGTGCCGAATCCAGCCCGAATCACTGTCTTATTCTCGCCGAACAGACTGTTCCACCCGCGAGGCATGTAGGCGAATCCTGCCCGTGGGCCGAAATTGTTCCGGTCCGGCTGTTGCAGGACGCGTTGAGTTGCCGGCTGAAATGTTCCCGCAAGGCCCGGATAGATCGTGGGGTAGGGCAGAGCATTCAGAGGTGTCCCCTGATACTCATATCGCAGCCCCCAGGTCAGCGTCAGATTCGGGCGAAGCTTCCAGCTGTCCTGAAAGTAATAAGACTGCAGAGTTTGGGGAAAGCTGAAAAACGGACTACCGTATACCCGCCCGTACTGGCCCGTTGGGCCCGTATAGTTATCAATGAAGTTAGCGAGCGGGGTGCAGGTCCTGAGGCCGACTGAAGAGCAGTCGCCGCCACCCGTAAAACTCAGGGCGCCAATTAAATTGAAAGGAAGAGTGTCGTTAACACTGATGTGGATTATGTCGGCGCCCGCCTTGAAACTGTGGCTTCCGGCTGCCCAGGAAAATGCATCCTGATACTGGTAGGTATCGTGTGCCCGGCCCTGAGGAAAATTAGGGTTCAGACCTCCGAATGTCGTTCCCGTAAGACCTGGTATGGTGATGTTCGGATATGCTTCCACCGGGCTCGTTGTGGTCGACGGCAGAGGCGTGAACGAGAAATCAATCTGTTGGGCCGTAAACCGGACTTCGTTCACCTTGGTCGGACTCAACAGGTGGGTCCAGTAGACCCCCAGCGATCTCGACGGCCCCCCTTGAGATGTATCCTGCGTCGGCAAAGCCCCCGGGTTCGCGAACAGATCCGGGCTGAGACTGCTATGCGATCCGATATATCTGGCGGAAAGGGTGTCCTTTTCAGTCGCGGTATAGTCCGCGCGCGCGATCCACTCATAAGAGCGCGACAAAGTTGTGGGGACGCGAATCACCTGCCCGACCTGCACCAGACACGGGCTGCCGCATCCCGAGCGATTCCCGATGTTAATGCTGCCCGTCGGCGCGGGCGCCGTCAGCCCTGCGAGCGAGTCGATAAGGATGGCAGCGTGCTGGGCCGTGCTCTGGGTAGCTTCGATGGATTGTAAGGCGGAGATGCCCGCCGACGTCGGAATGGTGAACTGCGTCCCCTCAACCTGAGCATTCTTGATCTGCCACTGCGAACTTCCAAATACGAACAACTTGTTTTTGACGATCGGGCCTCCAACATCAAAGCCGAATTGGTTCTGAACCAGGTGGGGGGGAACGGTTATACCCTGATTCTTCAGTTCCACGGGAATGGCATTGATCGCCGAACCGCTGTATCGCTCCCACATGGCTCCCTGCCAGAGATTGGTACCATTCTTGTAGATTACGTTCGTCAGCGATGATCCGCCGCGGCCAAATTCCGGCGCATAGGAGTTCGTCTGGATACTGACTTCCTTTATTGCCTCCAGGTTGGCGGGCTGTAAGGCCTGGCCCGTAACTCCATAATCATTGTTGTCAAACCCGTCGATCAGGAAATTGTTGCCGCGCGCCCGCAGACCGTTCACGGAGAAACTCTCACCGGCCGTCAGATTATCCCGGCTGGCCACTGTAACGATGCCGGGCTGTGTCAATGCAAGATCAATCGGATTGCCCGTAATGATCGGCAACTGGCTGATCTCCTGGCTGGTGATGGTGGCGCTAAGTTCGCCGCTATCGGTTTGAATCAGTGATCCGCCGCTTTCCACTGTGACGGTTTGTGAAACATCTCCCACGGTGAGTTGCGCGTTAACTGAGTTGACCACGGAGGCGGTTACTGCAACATTCCTGATTTCTTTGGTGTTAAAGCCGGGTTTCGAAATGGTTATCGAATAAGCGCTGGGCGTCACAGCCTCAATACGATATTCTCCGTTTGCACCAGTCTGAACGGATACGGTCATCACTGCCGATTGTGTTCCTGGCAGTGACCTGCGCTCCGCTCACCGCTGCGCCTGTAGGATCTGTTACCGAGCCGGCGATTGTTCCCAGACTGGTCTGCGCAGTGCCGTATCCGGCGGTCAGAGCCAACATTGCCATAACCGGGAAAAACCGTGGGCGGCTCATTCGAAATCCTCCCTGGCATTTGCTCAAGAGGTGATGAAGAAAGCCGAAATCCGCTTGCTTCCGCGCGCCGCTCGGAAACCTGTCCGCATATTTCCCTTTGGTTATCGCTTGTCGGCAGGCGCAGCTCGCCAACACCTTTTCTGACTCAAAGCACACATTTCCGAGCCGCGACCGGCAGGGAGCGATTGGCGGGCTTTTTTTTCCGCACCCTGCTACCGGTGCCGGCTCGGTAGCGAGTGCTGTTCGAATAACCCTTTTCAGCACGCTGCTTAAGCTAAACGACTAAAAGTTAAAACCGGTACTTCAACCACAACTGGAGTGAACGGCCGCCTTCATAGGTAATGTCCTTGTTCAGAAACGACGCCGTGTCAAGGATGTTACCACTGACGCCCGGAACCGTAGAACCATCCTGGGTAGTCCCGCCGCCGGCGTTGGGGTGGTTAAAAACATTGAAGGCTTCGGCTCGAAACTCCAGTTGATGAGACTGAGATGCGGAATTCTGATGATCCGCTGCAACGCCAGTTCATAATCCTGGCGGCCCGGATTATAGAATGTGTTCCGTCCAAGGTTTCCGTTGGGTCCGGCGCCCACTACGTTCGTCACGATATAACGGAATTGATTGGGAGTGCCGGAAGCGCCCGTGTTCCAGTCGACAAGAGACCCGTCTGGATTAATCTGCCCCACACCAGTGATGCAGCTCGTACTGGCCAGACAGGCCGGGCTGTGGTTGACCGCCGCCTTCGGATTCGAAAGATTGGGGCGGTCGTTGGCCGCGCTAAGGTCTCCGTTCTGATCGTACCCGCCGAGATACACGGTTTCCGGAGCGCCCGTCTGGAAGGAAAAGATCCCCGAAACCTGCCAGTCGCGAACAGGCCAGCTCAGAACCTTAGCCGCCGCGGATGCGGGCTTGAAAGTCGGCGTTCGATAAATCCAGGTAAATACCGCGCGCTGCCGGCGGTCGAACGCCGATGGCCCCTTCTCCAGACTCGAATTGAAGAGGTTTTGGGGACGCGTCGTGTCGCTCGAAGTCGTAAATGGATCCGACCCGTTGTCCAGAGATTTCGACCACGTATACGAGCCGATCAACGTGAAGCCGCGTCCGAGGGTACGATTTACGAGGAGAGCGAGCCCGTTGTAATTCGAATTTCCCAGATTTGTACGCGCCAGGATCGAACCGCGCGCCGGATTAATGCGGGATCCATTAACCCCGGGGTTCAACTCCTGGTTCAGATACAAGCGTTCGCCGCGCGTGCCCACATAAGAAGCAGTGACAAGGAACTTACCGGGCAGGGCGCGTTCAATGCTGAAATTCCACTGATAGATGAGCGGATTCACGATGTTGGACACGATGGATGTGACGCTGCTCCTGGGATTGAGAGTTCCTGTCACCTGGTTCACCAGAGCCAGCGCGCCGGCGCTTCCCCGGCCGGTAGAGGGCGCGACCAGCACACCACCGAGAAGTGTTGGGGACGCTCTCGGCGTTGTTGTCCCCGAGATTGGAGAAAAGAGCGTCATAGAATTCGACGCCGAAGCCGCCGCGAATAACAGTCTTATCCTCACCGAAAATGCTCTTTCCTTTGCGGGGAGTGTACGCAAATCCGAAGCGGGGTCCAAATTATTCTTATCGGCCTGCTGCGTCACGCGCTGAGTTATCGGCTGAACGGGTGCCAGAGCGCCCGGAAGCACCGTGGGATAAGGCAGAGTGTTTAAAGGCGTACCCTGGAATTCATATCTGAGCCCGTAAGTCACAGTTAAGTTGGGACGAACTTTCCAGGTATCCTGAAAGTAATAAGACTGCAAGGTTTGGGGAAAACTGAAAAACGGAGATCCGAATGATCTTCCGGTCTGGCCGGCCGGACCCGTATAGTTATCGATATAATTTGCAAGCCCGGTGCACGTCTGCAATCCGATCGCGGAGCAGTCGCCGCCGGATTGAAAATATCGCCGTGCCGATCGAATTGAATGGCAGGGTGTCGGTTACTCCCAGATGGGTAAGGTCACCGCCAATCTTAATATTATGGTTTCTGACCACCCACGAGAACGCGTCCTGATACTCGAGCGTACGTGTCATGCGCGCGGCCCTGAGGAAACGTGGGGTCAAGGGCCGAAAGTCGTTCCATCGAGGCCGCTGATCGTAATATTGGGATCACCCTGCAGAGGGTTTGAGGAAGTGGAGGGCAGAGGGGAGAAGCTGAAATTGATTTGCTGCGCCGTAAAGCGAAGCTCATTTACTTTCGTCGGACTTAAAACATGTGTCCAGTAAACACCAAGAGTCCGGGCAGGACCCCCTTGAAAAGTGTCTGGAGTGGGCAGTGCTCCGGAATTTGCAAACAGGTCAGGGCTAAGACTGCTGTGCGCTCCGATGTATCGCGCGGAAATTGTGTCCTTCTCGGTTGCGCTGTAATCACCCCGCGTAATCCATTCATAACTGCGTGAGAGTGCCTTGGGGCTGCGAATTACCGGACCAGTCGGAATCACGCAGGGGCTGCCGCATCCTGGTCGGTTGCCGACTTTAATACCGCCTGTGGCCGCAGGCGCCGTGACTCCCCCAAGCGAGGCCACTATAATCCCGGCGTTCGTGTTCGAACCAAGAGACTGCAACGCGGAAACTCCCGCGGCGGTCGGCAGCGTGAACTGGGCGCCGGCTTCGTTGAAATTGTCGTGATCCCATTGCGAACTCCCGAAGATGAACAACTTATTCTTGAGGATCGGGCCACCGACATCGAAACCAAACACGTTGTGGACGAACTGGGGCGAAACCGTGATGCCCTGATTCTTCAGTTCCACTGGTATTGTAGGCCAGGGCCGCGGCGCTATACCGTTCCCAACCGGCCCCGTGCCAATCATTCGTGCCGTTCTTGTAAATTACGTTGGTCACCGAGGAACCGCCGCGCCCGAATTCCGGGGCGTAAGAATTTGTCTGAATATTGACTTCCTTGATTGCTTCCAGGTTGGAGGGCTGCAGAGCCTGGCCCGTAATCCCGTAATCATTGTTATCGAACCCGTCAATGAGGAAGTTATTGCCACGCGGACGAAGGCCGTTCACCGCAAATGACTCGCCATTGGTCAGGTTGTCGCGGCTGCTCACCGTGACAATTCCCGGCCGCGTCAGCACCAGGTCGATCGGATTTCCGGTGACGATCGGGAGTTGGCTGACCTCCCGGCTGCTGATGGTCGAGCTCAGCTCGCCGCTTTCGGTCTGGATCCCGGCGGCGCCGCCGGTCTCCACCGTTACTGTCTGCGATACATTACCCAGCTCAAGGCGCCCGTTAACGGACGTAACCACAGAACCCGGCACCACGACGTCCCTGATTTCCCGGCTGCTGAAGCCCGCCTTCGACACCGTGACTACGTACGTACTGGGAGTGACCGCGTCGATCCGATATTCCCCGTTGGGGCCAGTCTGGACCGTCCTGTTGTCGCTGCCGACCATGTTCTTTGCCGTGACGTTGGCTCCGGCGACCGCTGCGCCCGAAGGATCGGTAATAGTCCCCCCGATGGTGCCCTGACTGGTTTGTGCAAGACAACAGAGACTGGTCGATACGGCTAATGAGGTCAGTGCGAGAAGGCGCAGTCGGTTCATTGAAACACCCCTTGGGAAATCTGTCCGAAACTGAGACGCGAATAACCCAGTATTACATCAGCGTGAGCGGGAAAGCACCAATTTATAGCAACAAATCGGCCTCTGGACGAAGATATAAGTTTGATATAAATAGAAGAGCCGCCCCGCTTTCAGACACGAGAGGCTCTTCCTTTCCGGAGGAAGTTTCCGTGACTTCTACGGTACGGCGCGCTCGCGACGATCGAAAGCGCAATCGCACGAAACGCGGCGAACCGGCCGCCCGCAAGTTTTAAGCTTGGCGCCAAACGATAAACGTGACACGTTCCGTGATCGCTACCTCTTTCATCAGCGCCGGATTCCGCGTAGAAGAGGTGGGGTCCGTAAATAGTGTTGCCTCTTATCATCCCGAAGTTCGGCAGGTTCTCGACCATCTGACGCTTAAACGTAGTGGTCAAGTCGGCGCTTTCCGTCTGAAGAAAGTTCGGCATCTCCACCACTTCCACTGTCTGGCCGCCTTGCCAGAGCCAGTTGCGTTTACCGCGGCTGGGTGCCCCGCGGCAAACGCTGACTCCGCTGCAACCGTAATTTTGTATTTACCAGGTGGATCGAACGCGAAGCGATAGCCCCATCTTTAGTAGTCCTGCTTTGGTCGGTCGCCCTGGTGCTGAAGTTGGTTTATCGCTCGAAATGATCGATTGCCTGTAAGATGCCGGTATGCCCTGAAGGAAAGCTCCGAGACGATAAGCAAGGCTGCGGAGAAAACGCCTTTGGTTTACGATTGCGCGCGCGGCTCTGTGCCTTCCTCGGATTCCACGCTTACAGAGCGAGGGCAAACAATCCGCACGCAGTAACGGTTCTGTGTCGAATAACTCGTTTCCGATCCTGGAAGAAATCAGGGCTTCAAACTTCCGACCTGGGCAAATTAACGCTATAATCCCGAAAATGGACGTTATGCCGCCAAATGCGTTGGACCCGTTAAGAGCCGTTCACATATCCGGCCAATCTGAGCCTATTTCAGAGTTTTGGCTTCGGATGTGATTTTTTCAAAGCGGGAGCGGATGCGAGCGAGGCGCCGGAGGAGAAGCTGCAAGGCCTTGTCGAGTTCGGCGCCGTGCTGCTGTCGGAAGAGGTCCAGAAGACGAATGGCTGCGGAGAGTCGCTTGAGGATGGAAAGGGCGTCGGCCAGATCCGGCTCGGAAGCCGTCGTGGAAACAGGCAAGGGAATCAGATAACGGGGATTCTGCCGGGCCTGATGAAATTCGCGCTGAAGATCTTTCTGCGTGATCTCGACGTAGCGCAGCGTCATGTTGGCGGTGCGGTGACCCAGCAGTTTCATGAGTGCCGGCAAGCTGACTCCGGCGCGGAGCATACTGGTGGCGTAAGTGTGGCGGAGCTGATGCGGCACGATGTGCGCGGAAATACCAGCCGTGGCGGCGGCTTCGCTTAGCGACGCGCGAAGTTCTGCGCAGAGCGTTCCGCGGCCTTTGGGGCGAGGCAGTAGAAACTCGGGTGCGGCGGCGGGTGGCAAGGTAGCGAGAAAACGCAGGCGCGCGACAAGGGAACGAACTTGTTCATCCACCGGCGTCCAGCGTTCGTTGTGCAGCTTACCCAGGGGCACATGTAACGCCCAGTCGCCGCCGTTGAGATGATGCAGGCAGTCGGCGGAGAGATCGACGGTCTCGCCGATGCGCATGCCGGTCAGACGCGTCAACAGCAGAGTATTGGCAAGCAGATCGTTGCGGCGGCGCAGTTCGGTCTGCAAACGGGCGTCGTCCTCCGGGGTCAGGGGGCGTGGCAGCACCTGGTCGGGGCGCGGAATATCTTCGCTCAACAACAAACCGGGCCGGGGCGGGAAGGCATGATCGGCCAGCAAGTCGAAGAGTTTGCGCAGACGAATCAGGTGTGCGCCGCGCGTGTGGCTGCATAAAGGTTTGGCGGAACGGCGCGCGCGTCGCAGCCACAGATGTTCCAGCCAGCCGAGGATGTGCGGATCGCGCCGCAGATCGGAGGCGCGCCGCACGGCGGGGAAGCCGTCCCGAATATATCGGAGGAACAGCCTGACGGTATGTTCATACTGCCGCACCGTCGCAGGACGCAGTGTGGTGGCCAGCAGATGGACGCGCGCTCCCAACGCTTCTTCCAGAGGATGGGGCGGACGTTTCATGCCAGCGGCGGTTGCTCCAGCCTGGCGATCCGCTCCACGGCGCGCGCGTATTCGGCGAAGACATCCTGCGGCGTGAGCTGGATGTAGAGCAGCGTGGTGTGAATGTAAACATGGCCCATCAGACGCTGCAGCGCGGGCAGGCTCACGCCGGCGCGGATCATGTCGGAGCCGAAGGTGTGGCGGAAGCGATGCGGATTGGCTTGCGGAACGCCGCTGGTGGAGCGGTGATGGCGAAACAAGGAACGCAACCCGGCGGGAGTCATGGCTCGCCCGCGGGCTTTGCCTTTCAGGGAGACGAACACTTCCGGCGCATTGGTTAAAGGCCGTTCGGTTTTCAGCCAACACTGAAGGATGCGGATTGTTTCCGGCGGCAACGGAAGCAGGCGCACGCGCGATCCCTTTGCCGTGCACGCGCAACTGCGCTTCGCCGAACCACAGATCGCCGAGCTTCAGACCCAGGACCTCGCGCGAACGCAACCCGTTGAGGAGCATCAGAGCGACGATGGCCAGATCGCGCGCCGTGCGGAAGCTCGACCAGAAGCGAGCCACCTCTTCGGCCGACAGCGGAACAATGACGCGTTGCGGCACTTTCACCTTCAGGCCGGGCGCCACGGCCATGCGTCCCAAGCCGTAGCCGAGCGGCGACCGGCGCAACCAGATTCGCTCGACCCGGCAGGAAGGCCCGTGCGGCATGTCCTCATGGAAATAGAATCGGAACAGCCGCCGCAGCATGACTGCCCGGTTGTTGATGTTGAACGGGCCGGGTTGGGGCTGCTGGTCGAGCTGATCGCGCACGTAATCGACCAGCGTGGCTTCGGTAAATTGATCGGCGGTGAAGCGCGTGGCATCGACGCCGGGCCGGGCGGACCACCAGCGCACGAAATGCAATATGGTGTTGGCGTAAGCGCGCAGGCTCAGCGGCGCCAGCCCGCGCACGCGCTGCAGATCGAGGAAGCGGTTGGCCCATTCCAGTTCGTGACCCTGTTCGTCCACCACCCGGAAAGGGGACTGGCTGGCGGGTAAATCCGTGCGACAAATGGTACGGAACGTCATGGGCGCGCCCGATCCAGACAGCGCTGAAAATCGCAGGGGCTCGCACCGGAGGCGAAAAAGCTGGCTGGATCATGCCCCCGGGGCAGTTCCACGCGACGCGCTTCAACGCCCGCATGACGCAGTTGAATAGACAGACTGCGAGCCGCTCTGTGACCACCGCCATTGCGGTCGGCGTCGAAACAGATATAGATACAACGTTCATCGAACCGGGACAACTGGGCGATCTGAAGATTATTGAGATGCGAACCCAGAGCGGCAACGGCGTTATTGAAACCGGCTTGCCATCAAGCAGCGAGGTCAAATAAGCCTTCGACCACAATCACCCGGCCAAAGGCTGCGGCTCGCGCCCAGCCATAGAGATCGCCTTTGGAACCGGGCAGGAAGCGGTGGCGGCACAGGCCGTTGGCGATCGAGCGGCCATACAGGCTGTCCGCCTCGGTCAGCGGGAAAGTAAGACGGCGGAAAAAACAGTCGCGGCCCCGCTCATCCACCAGACCGCGGGCGATCAGTTCCTGGCGGCTGTATCCAAGCCGTGCCAGATAACCGCGCAGACAAGCGCCAGGCGCATAACCGATGCGCATCCGTTCGATGACGGAACGATCCTGGATGCCGCGTTCGGCGAGATACGCCAGAGCGTTATCGCATCGCGCCAACTGCCGCCGGTAGAAATCGCCGGCATCCTCTATCAAATGTTCCGGGCAATGGTCTGTCACGGGCGGGGTTGAATCGCCGAGCCAGCGGATCAATCGGGCCAGGCCGCCGCCGCGACCACAGCCATGGCAATAGAACACCTGTTTGCGGCGGTTCACATAGAAGGAAGGACGGCTGTCCCGATGCAATGGGCAAAGTCCGGCGACCTCGTCGCGCCCGTTGTCGCGAACCGGCCTCCAGCCTTGTTGCGCAAGATAATCCAGCAGTGAAATTCCCGCGGAGTGGATGTAGTCAGGCCGATCCAT
The DNA here is from genome assembly GCA_963718155.1 of Terriglobia bacterium. Taxonomy (GTDB): domain Bacteria; phylum Acidobacteriota; class Terriglobia; order Bryobacterales; family Bryobacteraceae; genus BOG-234. Next base: position 12,555 of record CAVQYP010000026.1, read on the forward strand.
CATGGTGGAATGCGCTCCACGATCAGAATGCGGGCGGCGGCTCGCCAATCCCAGGCAAGGATGGTGGGCGCAAAGAAAAGTCGCAGACCTTCCATGCGCCGCCAAAACCATCGCCTGACCGTCGAGGGATCGGCAATCCGGTCCGGGTCGCGGCAATCCGGCGCCGATTCTTCCAGCGTCTCGCCGTCGGCGAGACGGCCGAGAGCCTCCTCGCGCGCGGGAAAATTATAAAGCGCTCCCGGCACACACCAGGCGGGAAGCACCGTCAGGGTTTGGTGGCAGTGATTACAGATGCCACGTCGAATCCGGATTGAATCGTGACTGCGGTCATGAGAGTGCCGCGAACGACGCCCGTGTCCTACGACCGCAACTACGCCGCAACCGGGACACCGCCGGGGCAGCCATTCTTCGTCAAATCCGGCGGGCTTGCATCCATCCCTGGAACGTGGGATAAAAACGATCACGGGCGGCGAAGGCAACGCCCCGGAATCGTTACCCGCCCAAGGCCATCGACTCCAAGGCCCCGCCTTCGCTCCTAAATATCAGAATCCACGCTGAAAAAGAATCCCATCCCTGCCTTCAGCCGATTGGCCGGTTAACGGTCACAGATTTCGAAAATAAATTTTGACCATCGGCGCGCTGAAAACAAAGCGCTTCCGCGTCTTCTCTTCCGGTAAGTGCACGCGACGCCAAAAACGCATGCTACCTTTCCAATCGAAAGAACCTCGTCGCACCCATTGGCGTACGGGGGCACTAAACCACGCGATTCCTCGAGGCTCCGTGTGGCATAACGTCGCAACAATGGGCCGGCAGGCGTTAGGTCCGGTCCGTACCTTGCGCTCCCGGTCTCGTCCGGCGCCACAACAAAACGGCGTTGGGGCGCCCCAAATCTTGTCGGTAGCACCGGTGGCCGTGAAGAAGACGGCGGCCGCCGGTGTTCTGGCGAAACTACAAACGAATCACAAGAAGTGTCTCTACGCGACAGGGGTCCTGGATCACCACGCGTTCTTCGAACCTCGCCCTATCTCCGTCCAGCCGAATCACGTCCTCATACATCCTTGCCGAGAACAGCATCACACCTGCGTATTCAGCCCATCGAGCAGCATGACGGCCGCGCACAAAGCTGCGACAGTAAACTGCAAACCGGCCACAGGCGCTATCGATTGAGCGCAGGCACCTCGATACGCGTGGCAGGCGTCATTTGCGGACGGGGTGTCAGTATATACGCGCTTTGAATTACGGTTTCCGTTGTGAAATCATATTGACGTTCCAACTTTTAAAATGACAAGACCCATCCGCTTCGCTGCGTTCATACTTGGATTACCTGCATGGGCATTTGCTCAGGCGCCCGCCGCACGGGCACCGCAGGGTTCAGCCGGGACCGAGTCCGGCTTCGCTGTATTCCAGACCCGCTGCATGGGTTGTCACGGCAATCCCGCTGTGGAGCGGGCGCCAGCGCCGGCCGTGATCCGGGAGATGTCGCCCGAACACATTTACGAAGCGCTCACCACCGGCGTCATGAAGGGTCAGGGCTCCACGCTGACGGAAGATCAGCGCCGCATGCTCGCAACCTTCATGAGCGGCCGCCCGCTGGGCAGCGAGCAGCAGGGCGACGCGAAGAGCATGCCCAACCAGTGCGCTAGTAACCCGCCCATGACCGATCCCTCCGCCAGTCCGGAGTGGAACGGCTGGGGAGCCGACACCAGCAACACCCGCTTCCAGGCAGGCAAGGCCGCCGGACTTACGCCCGCGCAGGTGCCGCAGCTGAAGCTGAAATGGGCATTTGGATATCCCACCGGCCTCTCCGCGTTCGGGCAACCCTCGGTCGTCTCCGGCCGCGTATTCGTCGGCGCCGACACCGGATACATCTATTCGCTCGACGCGAAGACCGGCTGCGTCTACTGGTCCTATAAGACGAAAGGTTCCGTACGGAACGCGATCAACGTAGGCCCTGTGAAAGGCCGCGGCGCCACGAAATACGGCGTGTTCTTCGGCGACGCCCACGCGAACGCCTATGGCCTCGACGCGCAAACCGGAGCCGAACTCTGGGTCACCAAAATAGACGATCACTTCGTCGCACGCATCACCGCCGCGCCCGCGCTCTACAATGGCCGCGTCTACGTTCCCGTCTCATCGTCCGAGGAATTCACAGCCGCGACGCTCGATTACCCCTGTTGCACCTCGCGCGGCAGTGTGGCGGCGCTCGATGCCAGTACAGGTAAGGTCATCTGGAAGACCTACGTCGTCTCCGAACCGAAACCCACGAAGAAGAACTCCAAAGGAGTGCAGAACTACGCACCCGCCGGTGGGTCGGTTTGGAATACGCCGACGGTCGACGTGAAGAAGAACGCGCTCTATTTCGGGACCGGTGATGCCGAAACCGAGCCCGCTCCCGACACAACCGACGCCATTATGGCCGTGGACCTCAAGACCGGCAAGCATCTCTGGCATTACCAGGCGCAGGCCAACGACGCTTTCCTCGGAGGCTGCAACGGCGCTTCGAAGACCGACAATTGCCCGTCCGAAAACGGTCCCGATCTCGACATCGGCAACTCGCCCATCCTGAAGACGCTACCGGGCGGCAAGAGAATTCTTGTCGCGGCAACGAAGGACGGCAACGTAATCGCGCTCGATCCGGACAAGAACGGTGCGGTCGTGTGGCACGTCAACGTAGCGCCGAAGCCGGCCGATAACTCGTTCCTGTCGCGGCTGGGCGGCATCGTCTGGGGCGGCGCAGCCGACGAGAGAGCCGCGTACTACGGTCTCAGCTCCGGCGCCATGGTTGCCGTTCAACTCGCGACAGGCGAGCGGCTCTGGTTAACGAGCCTCGCGCCCAGGGCAAGCGAGTCTCGAATGCCGCCGCTACGACCGAAATTCCAGGAGTCGTCTTCGTGGGCGGAACAGATGGCAAGATCCATGCGCTCTCCACCGCGGACGGCAAGGTCGTCTGGGAATATGACACGGCCCATGAGTTCGACACGGTGAACAAGGTGCCGGCGCATGGAGGCGGAATCGGCTCCGCCGGAGCGACCGTCGCGGGCGGCATGCTGTTCATCGGTTCGGGCTACGGGATCACCGGTAACAACTCGGGCAACGTGCTGCTGGCGTTTTCGGCGGAGTAGGTGCGAACGCTCCTCTGCTTTGTCACATTCACGTCTTTGGCCGACGCACGAACCGTCGCGATCACCGTGGACGACCTTCCCAATGCCGGCGCCGGTTCCGCCGCGGATGCCGAGGCAATTAACAAGCAGCTTCTAAGCGCATTTCAGACACACCACGTACCGGTGACGGGATTTGTGATTCAGCAGCATGTGGAGGCCCTGGGGCCGGAGCGTGGAGCAAACGATTCTAAGGCAATGGACAAAGCAGGGTCTGGATCTCGGCAACCACACCTGGTCGCATTCCGATATCAACGATCTTTCCGTCTCCCGGATCGAGAACGAGATTGTACGGGGCGAGTCCACGATCGGGCCGCTGATGAAGGAGGCGGGCAGGAAGCTGGAGTTCTTCCGTTTCCCCATGAATCACACAGGCGATACGAAAGAAAAGCACGATACGATCGCCGCTTTCCTCGCCAGTCGCGGCTATCGGCTAGCGGTCTGCACCATCGACACTTCGGACTACGTCTTCAACAATGCGTACCTTCTGATGCTCGCAAAGAAAGACGAGCCAAACGCGAAAACGGCTGCGTGCCGGGTATCTCGCCTACTCGGAAATGGAAATCGATTACTATGCGGCATTGAACAGGCAAGTCCTCGGATACGAGCCGCCGGAAGTCATGCTCCTGCACGCCAACCGGTTAAACGCCGAGACGATCAACGCCATTCTCCTGCAGTTCAAAGAACGGGGATACCGTTTCGTCACCCTGACCGAAGCGCTATCCGACCCTGCATACCAGGTCCCCGATACGTACATCACAAAGTTCGGCATGATGTGGGGATATCGCTGGGCGCGCGAACGAGATGTAAAAGTGAACGGCAAACTCGAAAAGGATCCGCCGGACTGGATCACGAGCTACCGTTGAACGCCCGCGCGGTTATGTAATAACCAGCGCGACACCGGTCAGACCCATATGCCGGTCCGTGGACCAGCAAATCACGTTGCGACGATCTTTCATCACGGCGAGCCCATGCGCATCGGCGAGGGTAAGATCCTGATCGCCATACCGCGATAAAACAAGCCGGACCTTTGACAACTCGTTCGCGTCGAACGGCTGTACCGAGAGCGCCGGCAACGCGGCTACAAACGCCAGGAACTGCGTTGCTCGGCGCCTGTCGTACCGTCGCAGGAACCAGCCGTGGCCCTCTGCGATTACAAGAGCCGATGTTACGAGCGCTGGTGGGGTTGCAAACAGCCGTTTGAACGCTGCGTGGTAGCTGTCGGAGCTGTCCAGAAACGCAATAAATGCCGAGGTATCGAGGTATGCTTCCGGATTTACTTTTGAAATGCGTGTCCGATGCTGGCTCCGCTCAGTCCTTCGCGCCATAAACTATTTCATCAATGGATCGGCTCGAATGCGGGTGACCGCTCGCTACAAATCCGGCGTACCTCATCCAGGGAGCGTCACCTGATATCGGCAGCTGCTCCCGGACGGCCCGACGGATGAACTCGGCCACTGAAATACCAAGGGCGGCGGCTTCCATCCTGGCCGAGTTGTATTCGTCCTGGTCCAGACTTACCTGAGTTCGGATCATGTTATCACCTGCCACCTTCATGATGACAACCGCGCGATGGACAAGCTACCGTTGAACATCACCGAAAGTAACGCTGGATTGGACATCGGCCTTGTGGAAGCCTGAGTTCTTCGCACTGAACGCGATGGTCCGTGCGTAAAGGAACAGAACGCGCAGTTTGAATTCTCCACCGCACGTCACGGGAAACCAGACGCCGTCGCTGAACCGCTGGTACGTAATCTTCGCGCCAATGTGCTCGACGTTTGTCCCGAGCATCGCCTTTACGGCCAGCGGAACTTTGCAGGCCCATTCGGCGGTGATCAGCACCGGTTGAAGCTCGTTCTTCTCGATCAGCGCTTCTCCGCGCCAGCACTCGTCTTTATCCTTCTCGATGTACGACACTTTATAAACATCGTAGTCGCGATACTTCTCGTCGCCGTCGAGTCGAAACGAGTATTTCGCGTCGCCTTCGGCGGTCAGAGGGAACCATTCGACCATCGGACCGAATTCGCTTTTCTCCCACATGACTTCGCGCGCGAAGGAATCGGTGAGGGCTCCGTCGATGTCCCTGTCCTTAACACGGTAGCCGGCGTCGGCGTAGTTGATTGTCCTGCCGCCCTCGAGGATATGTCCTTCGACCTTGAGCAGCTCGCGCGTGGCGCCCTTTTCGCCGGGCGTGACCACGTAATTCCGGCTCTCTTCACGCGCCAGTTTTCCGTTGGCCCGCTTCAGCCGGACAAACACGTTCATGTCGTAGACGTACGCGAGACCGCGCCGCCAGGGCACGCTGCTGGTTCTCAGCGACGCGCTGCATGATTTCGTCCGCCGATGGCGGCGGCGCGATCAACAGAAACGGCAGCAGAAAAATCATCTCGGCCCCCTCCCGTTAATACGGATGAGGAGGTCCGGAGATTGGCGACTTAGAACGTAAACCATCGCGGTCTGTCCGGCCAGTTGGCGCAGGACGAACGGCAGGATCCCGCCGTTGCGGAAGTACTCGGCTTCTTGCGGCGTATCCACTCTCGGCACAGCCTCGAAAGCGGTCTCGCAGCCATCAGCCGCGACCGCTTTCACCAACGCGCGCGTGCCCGTCTCGACGGCCTCGCGAACGCCCGTGACCTGGAACAGCTCTTTGCCGGTCAGCTTGAGCGAAGCCGCGGTCTGCCCGGGGACGAACTGCAGCGGCAGCACGCCCATGCCGACCAGGTTGGTGCGATGAATCCGCTCGAAGCTCTCCGCGATCACGACCTTCACGCCCAGCAGCATCACGCCCTTCGCCGCCCAGTCGCGCGACGATCCCGAACCGTACTCTTTGCCCGCCATGATCATCAGCGGACGCCCTCCTGCTGGTACCGCACCGACGCGTCGTAGATGAACATCTCCGTTTCGTCAGGCAGATGAATCGTCCACCCACCTTCGGTCCCCGGAGCCATCTGATTGCGCAGCCGAATGTTGGCCAGCGTTCCGCGCACCATCACTTCATGGTTGCCGCGGCGCGCGCCGTAGGAGTTGAAATCCTTCGGCTTCACGCCCAGCGAGATCAGGTACTTCCCGGCCGGGCTGTTCTCGGCGATTGAACCGGCCGGCGAGATGTGATCGGTCGTGACCGAATCGCCCAGCACCGCCAGCACGCGCATACCCGTGAAATCCTGCGATCGGCGCTTGCGGGTCGACCATATCGTCGAAGTACGGCGGCTTCTTGATGTAAGTCGAAGAGTCGTCCCACGCATAGATGTCGCCTGTCGGAACAGGCAGATTGCTTCCAGTTGCGTCGCCCTCGAAAGCCTTCTCGTATTCGCTTCGGAACATCTCGGCGTCGATGGTTGCAGCGATCGTGGCCTCGACTTCCTGCGGCGTCGGCCAGATGTCCTTCAGGTAGACCGGTTTGCCGTCTTTGCCCGTTCCCGAGCGGATCGGTCGCCATATCGATATCCACACGTCCCGCCAGCGCATACGCGACCACCAGCGGCGGCGACGCCAGATAGTTCGCCTTCACCAGCGGATTGATGCGGCCTTCGAAGTTACGATTCCCGCAGAGCACCGCGGCCACAATCAGCTTCTCCTTCTTTACCGCCGCGGCCACCGCTTCCGGCAGCGGACCGCTGTTGCCGATGCAGGTCGTGCAGCCGATAGCCCACCAGATGGAACTTCAGAGCCTCCAGATACGGCAGTCAGTCCGGCCTCGTTCAGATAATCCATCACCACTTTCGAACCCGGCGCGAGACTGGTCTTCACCCACGGCTTCGACTCTTCAGTCCCTTCTCGACCGCCTTCTTCGCCAGCAGCCCGGCGGCGATCATCACCGACGGATTCGATGTATTGGTGCAACTCGTAATCGCGGCGATCACGACCGCGCCGCTGCACATCTCGGCACTTTCGCCGTGAATATCGATCTTCGCCTTCTTTGTCGGCGCATCCTTGAACGCGTCGCGAAAATTCTTCTTCACGTCGGGCAGAGTCGATGCGATCCTGCGGACGCTTCGGACCCGCCATGCGACGGCACCACGGTCGCGAGATCGAGTTCGAGCGTGTCGGAGATACAGCGGGATCGGGCGTCTCGTCCGTGCGGAACAGGCCCTGCTCCTTCGCGTACGCTTCCACCAGCTCAATCGTGTGCTGGTCGCGATTCGTCATGCGCAGGTACTCGAGGGTCGCCATCGTCCACCGGGAAGAAGCCGATCGTCGCGCCATATTCCGGCGCCATGTTGGCGATCGTCGCGCGATCCGCCAGGCTCAGCGCGCTCAGCCCGGCGCCGATAGAATTCGACGAACTTGCCGACCACGCCCTTCTTGCGCAGCATCTGCGTGACGGTCAGCACCAGATCGGTCGCGGTGCAGCCTTCGGGCAACTTGCCGTGCAGCTTGAAGCCGACCACCGGCGGCAGCAGCATCGAAACCGGCTGCCCGAGCATGCAGGCCTCGGCTTCGATGCCGCCGACGCCCCAGCCGACCACGCCCAGGCCGTTGATCATCGTGGTGTGCGAATCGGTGCCGACGACCGTATCGGGATACGCCGGCCGTCCGCTGCCTGTGACGGAACACCACCGGCGCCAGATACTCGAGATTCACCTGATGCACGATGCCGGTATCGGGCGGCACGACGCGGAAATTCTGGAACGCCGTCTGGCCCCAGCGCAGCAGCATGTAGCGCTCGTGATTGCGCTGGAATTCGAGCAGCGCATTGATGTCGAACGAATCTTTCGGTGCCGAACTCATCCACCTGCACCGAGTGATCGATCACCAGATCGACGGGCATCAGCGGATTGGCCTTTGTCGGATCGGCGCCCATCGCCGCGAGCGCGTCGCGCATCGCCGCGAGATCCACCACGCCGGGACGCCGGTGAAATCCTGCAGCAGCACGCGCGCCGGCATGAAAGTGATCTCTTTGGCTTCCGGCCCGCTTACGCCGCGCGCTACGGCATCGATGTCGGCGGCCTGCACCTTGCGGCCATCTTCGTGGCGCAGCAGGTTCTCCAGAAGGATCCGGTGCGAGAAAGGCAGACGCGATACGTTGGCAACGCCGTTTTCTTCGAGCGTGGCAAGGCGGAAATACTTATAGTCGACACCGTCCACATTTCAACGTGGATGCAGCGCCAAAGCTGTTCTGGTTCATGGGGTTAGTTCCACTATATCGTGGGGCTAGCCGCTCAACCGGTGGACTTGGGGTGGGCCGAATCGTAGACCCGCATCAGGTCGGTCAGCGAGACCTGCGTGTACTTCTGCGTCGTGGAAAGGCGCGAGTGGCCCAGCAATTCCTGGATCGCGCGCAGATCGGCGCCGCTGCTGAGCAGATCTGTTGCAAACGCGTGACGCAAGGTGTGGGGATGAATCGAGGAATCGCCGGCCACGTACGTGGCGTAAAACTTGACCAGATTGCGCGCGCCGCGATCCGTCAGCCGCGCGCCGCGGTGATTCAGGAATAGCGCGCGCGGTTCCGTTTCGCTCCGGCGCAGCCTTGAGCCAGGTTTCGAGCGCTTCGCGCGGCTTTGGTCCCGTAGGGTATCTGCCGTTCCTTCCGGCCCTTGCCGCGCACGCGCACCCAGCGTTCGCCGCGGTCGAAGTCTTCGAGATTCAGCCCTACCGCTTCGCTGATGCGCAGTCCGCAGCCGTAGAGCAATTCGAGCAGCAGGCGGTCGCGTTCCGGAAACGGCCGATCCAGTTCCTCCCGTGACGACCCGTCGATCAGGGCGTTTGTGACTTCCGCATTCGGCACTTCCGGCAGTGTTTTCGGCATCTTCGGCAGCCGCAGCAGGCGCGCGGGATTGCCTTCCATCCGGTGCTCGCGCGCGAGAAATCGGAACAGCGACCGCAAGGACGCCAGCTTTCTGCGGATCGTCGCGGGTTTCTGTCCTCGTGTCGTACAGGTGCCCGAGCCATTCGCGCAGGCTCAGAAGATCGATGGCCGCGAGCGGGGGCGGCTCGGAATCCGGCGGCGAGAAGTAAGCGAGGAATTCCTCCAGATCCGCGCCGTAATTGCGCAGCGTGTGAGGAGAATCGTTGCGCCGCGACCGTTCTTCCAGAAAGTCTTTGATTCCGACCGCCAGCTCAGACATGAATGGCCGCGTATTCGTCGAGTTTTTCCAGAGCCAGTTTGCAGACCGCGGTCTGACGTTCCTTGCGGTCGCGGGGATTGGGATCGAGCGGCGGAAACAGGTCGAATGCGATGTTCGCGGGCTGGTACTTGCGCGAATCGGCATGCGAGACGTAGTGGCACAAGGAGCCGATTGCGGTCTCGCGGGGCAAGGGCCGCACCGGGTCGCCGTGTACCCTCGCTGCCGCGAGAGTACCAGCGACCAGCCCGGTCGCGATCGACTCCACATATCCCTCGACGCCGGAAATCTGGCCTGCGAAGAATACGTTCGGGATGGTTCCGCAACTGCAGCGTGGCGTCGAGCAGCGCCGGAGCGTTGATGTAGGTATTGCGGTGGATCTGCCCGTAGCGCAGAAACTCGGCGTTCTCGAGACCCGGAATCAGACGCATGATCCGCTTCTGTTCGGCGAAGCGCAGGTGGTTCTGGAAGCCGACCAGGTTGTAGCTGTCCGCGCGCAGATTCTCCTGCCGCAGTTGCACGGCCGCATAAGGCCGCCGGCCGGTGCGCGGATCGGTCAAGCCCATCGGCTTCATCGGACCGAAACGCAGCGTGTCGCGCCCGCGCCGCGCGATCTCCTCGATGGGGAGGCAGGCTTCGAAGTACGGTGTGTCATTCGGGATATGCGCCTCGACCTGCTGTGCCGCGATCAGTTCGTCGACGAAGCTGTCATACTCGGCTTTGGAAAAGGGGCAGTTCAGATAATCGCCTGTGCCGTCGAGCGATTTGTCGTAGCGCGACGCGGGAAAGGCAATCGTGCGGTCCACCGTATGCGCATCGACAATCGGGCTGATGCTGTCGTAGAAGAACAACCGGTCCGATCCGGTAAGCCGGGCGATGTTCGCGGCGAGAGTGTCGCTCGTCAGTGGGCCGGTGGCGATGATCACCGGCTTCTCCAGATCGATTTCCGCAACTTCCTCGTGCTTTATTTTGATGCGCGGATGTGACTCGATCGCCGCCGTCACTTCTTCCGCGAACGTGACACGATCTACCGTGAGCGCCTGTCCGCCGGGCACGCGTGCTTTTTCTGCGGCCCGCAGAAGCAGGGAATCGAGCCTGCGCAATTCCTCTTTAAGCAGCCAGGAAGCGGAGGGATGCTGATCGCTTTTGAGCGAATTGCTGCAGACCAGCTCGGCAAGGCGGTCGGTCTGATGCGCATCGGTCGTACGCACTGGGCGCATTTCGTAAAGCGTGACCTCTATGCCACGCTCGGCAAGCTGCCAGGCCGCTTCAGTGCCGGCGAGGCCGCCCCCGACTACTGTAATCTGTAAACGCAAATCCTATTTTAGTTTCGATGGAAGATCCATTTAACCTGCAGCGGTTCGTCGAGGCGCAACGGGACGAAATCGACAGTGTTCGCGCCGAACTGACGCGCGGCCGCAAAGACAGCCATTGGATGTGGTTCATCTTTCCGCAGATGAGAGGACTAGGTCACAGCTGGATGGCGAATCACTACGGCATCTCCGGTCCCGCGGAGGCCGGAGCGTATCTCGGCCATCCGACGCTGGGACCGAGGTTGATTGAGTGTACGGAACTTGTGAACCGTATCGAGGAGAAAACTTCGGAAGAGATTTTCGGCGGGATCGATTCTCTTAAATTCAGGTCATCCATGACGCTCTTTTCTCTGGTTGCCCCGGATAGTGCCATGTTTACGGACGCCCTGAAAAAGTATTTCAAAGGTCAGTCAGACCCACGAACAATTGAGTTACTTGGGAAGCCCGCGTAGTTTTTTGCTGCCGGAACCGCTGACCAGCTTGTAGATCTCGCGCTTGGAGAGCCCGCGTTCGCGCGCAACGGTCTTCATGGCGTCCATTCGATCCATCCCGGCGCCGACCAGCAAAGCCACCGCTTCTTCCGCGGGGGTATCGTCGTGGGCGGGTTCGCTCGCCTTGGCTACCATCAGCACAAACTCGCCGCGAATCATGTCGCGCGCCGCGAGCTCAGTCCGAATCTCGGTCGCCGTTCCCCGGAGAACCTCTTCGTGCAGCTTCGTTAACTCGCGCGCAACTACGATTCGACGCTCGCCGAATGCGGTGGCTATGTCGTCCAGAGCCTCCAGAATTCGATGAGGAGCTTCATAGAACACGAGTGTCGCCGATTCATCCGCGAGAGATTCCAGCATCCGCGAGCGCTGGCCCTGTTTCGCCGGGAGAAAGCCCGCGAAGTGGAATTGATCGGTCGGAAGTCCCGAAACTACCAGGCCGGCAAGAAGTGCCGATGGGCCCGGAATAGCCTCGATGCGAATGCCCGCCTCCACGGCGGCATGCACCACCCGATAACCGGGATCGGAGAGCAGCGGCGTGCCGGCGTCCGAAACCAGCGCACCCTTTTCGCCTCCCAGAAGGCGCGCGATCAGCTCCTCTGTCCGGTTTGCCTCGTTGTGTTCGTGATAGCTGAGGGTTCGGGTCTGAATCCCGTAATGATCGAGCAGACGCTTCGTGGTTCGCGTGTCTTCGCAGGCGATCCAGTCCGCTTCTTTGAGCGTCCGTACTGCCCGGTAAGTGATGTCTTCGAGATTGCCGATGGGCGTTGAAACTACGTAGAGACAGCCAGCCACTGACTCACAGCATAGCCTGCGTTAACGCCTGCCCATGACGAGCCAGATTATGAGAACGAGCAGCAAGACGCCGCCTATCCCGCCGCCCATTCTGGGTCCACCGTAATAGTAGCCGCCGCCTCCGCCGAGCAGGAGCAGGATAATGATGATCAGAAGGATGCTCATTGGGTTCTTTTCGTAGTCCTACGCAGCCTTCTGCTGTTGCTTTTTCAGTTTGCGGGGCAATCTGTGCTTGCCGCTTTTTTGAAATTTTGAATTGATAGTCCGTTTGGCGGCGGGCTGCCCGGCCACCAGACCGGTTTTCACGGCCACCTCGCCAGGAGCGGCGCCAATCGTCCTTGCGGCCTCTTCGAGTAAAGCCGGCTTGTCAGCGGATTTCTTCTCTGCGAGCGTCTTCTTATTTGCCATAGTCTCCACGTTCTTGCACGTCAATGGCCTCTTGCAGGCTGACGTGCTAATGCTTGCCGAATACTTCTTTGAGCAGGGGTGTGACCTGCGCAGCGGGATTGGTGCGAATTTTCTTTTCCTCCTGGCCGATCATGTAAAACAAGCCATCTAAAGTCTTGCCCACCACATACCCTGTGATGTCAACACTCGCGCTGCGTCCGAACGGCAGGGAGGGGACGCTTCCCATGAGTTGGTTGTATTGCGTTACGACGCCGGTGTCGGCCATCGCGGCCTCAACCGTGGGGCGGAACGCGGCGGTAAGCTTTTCGGAAGTCTTTGCCCTGAAGTACTCCGTGGCCGAGGTGTCGCCGCCGGTCAGGATCTTGCGGGCATCGTCGAAGGACATGTGCGTCAGGGCATCCTTGAAAATGCCTCGTGCGGCGGGTGCGGCCTTTTCGGCGGCGCGATTCATGCTGAGTTCGAATTCGTCAATCTTTCCTCCCATGCCCGCGAGGCGCAACCCTTTCTCCAGAGTGCGGAGTTTCTCAGGCATGAGAATCCGGATAGCTTCATTTTTAGAGAATCCGTCTGGGGTTCCCGTAAGTTCAACCGCGTGGTCGGTTCCGATCTGAAGAGCTTCTTTCAGCCCGGAAGCGGTTGTGGAATCGCTTTGATTATTGTGGGAACCGAGATCGCCGATAATCTTGTCCAGTTGGGCCTGGGCCGATGGCACGAACGCAAAGGCCAGCAAAGACAAAGCCAACCTGGATGACATGGCAGGTTAACTATAGCAGTTATCACCACCGGGAAACGGGAAAGAAACACCTTCAGTAGCTTGTTCTCAAAAACGATCAGAACGCCAGTGTCCGCAAGCGACGAGCACCAGCACCAGCCCCGTGATGAATGGGAACAGCGCGGTTGCGCCTCCGTCTGTCATCAATGTCACTACCGTCGCACCGATCATGATCACCACGAGGCACGCTGCAGCCAGCGGCGTGAGCCATGGCCGGGTGCGGAGGAGCCCCGGAAGAATCAGGCCGAGTCCCCCGAGCACTTCACACACCCCGACAAATCGCAAGAACCAGCCCGCCAGCATCGGCGTTTGTTTCGTCATCTCCGCGACCGGGAGGACCAATTTTGCCCCTCCTGCGAATAAAAACAGGAGTGCGAGCAATCCCTGAATAATCCATAATGCGCGGGTCATAGTTCTCCTCGGCTAAGGAGCCGGACTTTTGGGTCTGGCACTCTTTACAATCTCACGGTGGATGCGCTGCTGAAGGGGAAAACAGGCACTTCGGTTCGGGTGTTCAGCCCGAACGATTCAGGACGGCTGCCTCTTACCTGATCACCTCCGCGTGCGCACAGCGGCGATCGCTGGGCCTGCTTCTTCGTGTTTTGTCCGCTCGCCTGACACAATTAGCGGGGAATATTTTTTTCGGAAACAACTGTCCCAATCAAGACCACTGACGCGTTCTGAAACTCAGTTGGCCATGAGAGACGGGACCGTTGGCAGGACCGACCGACACACCCTCTTTGTTAAAGCAGACCACCTTCGCAGTTGTACACCACACGCCCAGGAGGAGAGCAACCGAAAGACAGACACGCTCGATCGCGTTAGATGCCACTGGGCTCGGTAGCATAAAAAAATGGAGCCCGACTTAGTCCCACTCAGAAGGTTGTGGCCTCATCGGGAACACGAATCGAATTGGCTGAAAAGTCTGGCCTGCGCGGTTGGCTTCCACCGATGGCACACTTTGAAGTTCGGTGATTCGACGGCATTCGATTTCTGCCGCTGGTGCCCTGAGATCAGGCGGCATCCGAGTCATTAACCTACTGAATCTTCAGATATCGCGAGAAGCTTTCGGCCGAGCCGCCGGCGGCGCGCGCCAGACTGAGTTTCGCTACATTGTGTGCGTAGACGGCGTCGATGTAATCGAGCTCGGCGGTTGCGACGGCGGCCTGGGACTGCGAAACGTCCACGGAGTCGGTAACGCCGGCCTCGAAACGCTGCCGCGTGAGCGTCAGCGTTTCCCGCGTGACATCGAGATTCTGCTGAGCCACCGCGACCTGGCTGATGGCCGCCTGCAGATCAAGGAAGGCATTGCGCACATCGGCTTCAACTTTGCTTCGCAGATCTTCAAACTCGGCGCGGCGCTGATCGAGCGCGGCATTCGCCTGCTCGATGTCGCCTTCCGTCCGGCCGCCTTGCCAGATCGGAACGCGCAGCGTTCCGGCGACGGAGAAGGTGCCGTGCGATTGCGCCGGGTTTGTGCCGATCACACCGTAGTCCGCGTTGAGTGACAACGACGGCAGGCGTTCCGCATGGGCCGCCGCGAGCGTACGCTCGGCGGCGCGAATCTGCGTCTGCGCCGCCTGAATATCGGGACGCTGCACCAACGCCTGTTTCACCACGTCTTCCTCTGTGAGCTGCGGCGCCTCCGCAAAAGGGATCATGTCGGTCAACTCGTACTTCTCGTTCGGCGGAAGGCCGGTCAGGCGCGCCAGATTGATCTTCTGCTTGTCCTGGTCGTTCTGCAGTGTGGCCAGGCGCTGCTTCGCCGTCAATAACTGAACCTGACTCTTGTTGACGTCGATCTGGGCCACTAGCCCGACGCTTTTCTGTTGCGCCGTCTGCTGATACAAGGCATCCGCGCTATCGACCTGGGCTTTGGCGGATGCCACGCGCGCCTCGGCCGCGATCACCTGGAGGTAAGCGCCGCCCACCGCGAGGACCACCTGGTCCTTGGCGTCCTGAGCGAACAAGGCATTGGCGTGAAAAGTCTCTTTCGCAGACCGGTAGTTGTTCAATGCGGTGAAATCGGCTATTGTCTGGGTCAGACGAGCCCGCAGATCGAAGTAGTTGAACGGGCCTACGACCGATGGAATGCTGAACCCTGGAACGGGCGTTGAGACTCGTAGCCCCAGCGCGCGAAGGTTTTCCTGCTCGACGGTCTCCGAGAGGCTGGTGCTGAGGTTCGGCATCAACGCGCTTCTAGCTACGCGAGCCTCGCCTTGAGCCTGCCGTGTCGCCATGCTCAGCCCGACCGTTCCGAGGTTATATTCAAGGCCTCGGGCAATCGCGTCGCGCAGAGAGAGTTTTCCTGAAAAGGGCGCCTTCGCGGTACTCAGTGCGCTTCCGGAGTAAGGCCCCTGCGCCTGGATCGAGGGATTGATGGTGTTGACGCTTGTGGTGGTTCCGGCCACCGGGGCCTGTGTCGCGGTGACGGATCCCGACTGACTCGTTCTTCCGGAAAGCGGAACCTGATTGGCCAGCGTGGTGTTGCTTGAGGCGGGAGGCGCGCCGAGTTGCTGGCCAAAACTGGCTGCTGCGAACAGCAGCGGGCATGCCGCGGCGGCAAGATGGGTTCGTTTTTTCATTTTGTTCTAGCTGAGTTGTTTTCGAAAACGCCACACGCTGAGCGACACCATAATGAACGTGAAGACGGCGAGCACCAGAAAGTTCGGCCAGAGCGTCTCGATGCTGCTGCCCTTGATCATGCTGGACCGCGCAATCACGCTGAAGTGACGGATTGGATTGACCCGGACCAGCGGCTGCAACCAGCCCGGGATGGCTTCCGCCGGGGTGATCGCTCCTGATGCGGTGGTGAGCAGAGGGTTTACAAAGAAGCTGGTCAACTGCGCCTGATAAGCCGAGTGTGTGAAGGTCGCGATTACCGTTCCGATTCCGATGCCGGACAGCACGCACAATGCTGCGCCGCTCAGCACTACCCAAACGCTGCCGTGGAAGGGAACGTCGAATACAACCTTGATCAGAGCGGTCGCAAAGAGCACCATCATCATCAGGAGAACGAACAGCGGCGCAATCTTGGCGACGATGATTTCGTAGGTGCCGGCGGGCGACATCAGCAACTGCTCAATGGTTCCCGCCTCGCGTTCCTTCACCATGGCGGTGGCGGCCACTATTGAGCCATTCAGGATGAGCAACAGCCCGAAGATACCCGTTACTACGAACCACGAGCCGACGAGGCCCGGGTTGTAGAGATACGACGGAACGATCTGAACCTGGCCTTTGCGGGTCACATCGGGCGCCGCGATTTTCGCGAAGTTTGCATGCAGTCCGCTCGACGGGAGGCCGGCGTTATAGGTCTGGATCACACCTTCGGCATAGCCCTGAGCGATGGCGGCGGTGTTCGCGTTCATGGCGTTCAGCAGAAACTGCACCGTCAAAGGTCGTCCCCGCTGGAGGTCGCGCGCATAGGTGCGAGGTATTACGACGCCCGCATCAACCTCGCCGCGGCTGATGGCGTCTCCAAGCTTATTCACGTCGTAGTAGTAGCCGGCGAGTTTGAAGCTTTTGCTTTCGGTCAGGGAGGAGGTCAGGGCGCGGCTTTCGGGCGTTCGGCTGTCGTCGATGATTCCGAGTTTCAGGTCGGAGACTGTTGCGTTCAGGACGAGGCTGAAGAGGAGTAGTTGCAGGGTTGGCGGCAGGATCAGCGACATCGCGAGCCGCCGGTCGCGGCGGATCTGTGCGAATTCTTTTCGCAGCAGGGAGCGGAGGCGGTTGCTGAAGAAGAAGCTCAGGAGGCTATTCATTTCGTACGTGACCTAAGATCACCGGCGACAAGATCGCCGGCGCCACTGGCGGAAATGTGTGCGTCGAATGTGACGTGGTCCGCATTCCTTTACGCTTTCAGTTGCATGCGGCGCATGTTGCGCCAGGCAAGGGAGTAGAAGATCAGCCCGATTACCGCAATGATGATGATCTTCCACCAGACCGCGGGCCAGCCTCCGCCCTGCAGCAGTGCGTCGCGCACCACGTCGATGTAATAACGGCCCCAGATGAAGTTCGACAGCCAGCGGATCTGCGCCGGGATGTTCTGAATGGGGAAGATGAGCCCCGAAAGCATGAAGACCAGGAGAAAACCGCCGAGCGCGACCGCCTGCATGGCCGCGGCTTGATTGGGAATCGCGACCCCTACCATGGTGCCGAAAGAGGATACGCAGAATGCATACAGAATGGTCGCGACGATGAAGGGCGTCGGGTCTCCGGCGAAGTTGAGGCCGAAGTACGTGAAGAGAAGCGTGAGCAGCAGAAGGCAATCGCAGGCCGAAACGACCATGAACGTCAGGATCTTGCCGAGCAGATACTCATGGGCCGAAATGCTGGATACGTAGACCTGCAGGATGGTCTTCTGCTCGCCTTCCCTGGCCGCCGCTAATGTCGCGAGAAGCGGCGGGAACAGTGAAAGCGCCAGCACGAAAATTCCGGGTC
Organism: Terriglobia bacterium; assembly: GCA_963718155.1. Lineage (GTDB taxonomy): Bacteria > Acidobacteriota > Terriglobia > Bryobacterales > Bryobacteraceae > BOG-234. The sequence continues at coordinate 29,994 of CAVQYP010000026.1, forward strand.
CGTAAAACTTCCTTGCCGACCTTCCCGGGTTGAACCAGAATCGGATCGCCGCAGTGACCGGAACCGCCTGGCCAGCGCCTCCGTTGTTTGCATTCCACGCCCGGGTGACCTCGGCTGCGTAGCCCGAGAGGAGCTTCGCGGTGTTCGAGTCCGAGCCATCGATGAGCATCTGAGCGGGCGTGCCGATGCCGCGTGCGAGGTCGCGTCCGAAATGCGCCGGGATAATCAGAGCGGCGCGCGCTTTGTTGGTTGTGAACGCGGTTTCCGGCTGAACATCTACAGGCATCGCCACGACGCGAAAAGTGTTCGAATGGCGGAAGGCATCGATAAACTGGCGCGAGGCGGACGAGTCGTCAAGGTCCTGGACCGCGATGGGCAGGTCCGAGACATCGAGCGAGATGGCCGATCCCATGAGGATGAGTGTGGTGCAGGGCAGCAGGAGGGCAAGGCCGAGCGCCATCTTGTCGCGGATCAGCTGCGTGAGCTCTTTCCGGGTCTGGGCGAGGATTCTTCTCATTCGCTTAGTCCTCAAGGGCCACTTTGCCCTGCTGGCGGGCCTTTTCGACCACTCCGATGAACACGTCTTCAAGTGAGAAACGCCCTTCGCGCGCCTGAAGCACGCGGATCCCGGCGTTCTCGAGCCTCTGCCGGTTAACGCGCTCGCCGGTTTCAGCATCGTCCTCGGTGATGATGTGCAGGCGGTCGCCGAAGAGCGACACCCGCCAGCGCTCGGTGTCGTTCTTCAAGAGGTCCATCGCCGCGCTGCGGCTGGTCGACGATGAATTCGAGCAGATGGCCGCTCTGACCGGCTTTGATTCCGGTGGGGCTGCCTTCGGTCACCAGTTCGCCCGCCACCATGAAGCCCAGGCGATTGCATTGTTCCGCTTCTTCCAGATAGTGAGTGGTGACGAGAATCGCGGTGCCGGTGTCGGCGAGGCGGTTGATCATGGTCCAGAACGATCGGCGAGCGAGTGGATCTACGCCGGAGGTCGGTTCGTCGAGGAACAGCACGCTTGGTTCGTGCAGGATCGCCGCGCCGAAGGCAACGCGCTGTTTCCAGCCCTGCGGCAGACTGCCGGTCAATTGATTTTCTTTACCTTGCAGGCCCGAGAACGAAAGGACCCAACGCTTCTTCTCTTCGCGCTCCTCTTCCGGAACGCCGTAGACTCCGGCGAAGAAGTCCAGGTTTTCCTCGATGGACATATCGTCATAGAGGGAGAACTTCTGGGACATGTAGCCGATCTTTTCCCGAACCTCGGCCGAGCGGAATCCGCCGGATTGTCCGGCCAGCTGCATGCTTCCGCTGGTCTGGGGCAAGCAAACCGCAAAGCATCTTGATCGTGGTGGTTTTGCCGGCTCCGTTGGCGCCCAGGAGGCCGTAAATCTCGCCGTATTTCACGTGGACGCTCACGTTTTTTACGGCCGTGAATGCGCCGAACTGCTTCACCAGATTTTCCGCGCCGATCGCGACCTGACCGCGCAATTTTCCGTGATCGCGGTGGCCGGGAAACGGATCCTGATGAACCTTCTGACCGAGGTTCCTGAGCGTGGCGACGAAGGTGTTTTCGAGCGTTGGATCGTCGATGCGGACGTCATCGATCGAGAGTCCAATCGCGGCAAGCGTTTTGTCAGCCGACGCGGCGGGCGCTGTCGGGCTCGCGAACGAGCATGTCGAGCCGGTCGCCGAAGCGCTGGACGTCGAGGATCTCGGCGTCGGGACCGGTAAGCGGCATCAGCGCCCGTTCGGCCTTGGCGAGGTTCGAAGTATGGATTTCCATGCGGCGCGCGTGGAGGCTGGCGCGCAGTTCGGCGGGCGTGCCGGTCTGGCGGATTTCGCCCTGATGCATAAAGGCGACGCGGTTGCAGCGCTCGGCTTCGTCAAGGTATGGGGTGGCGAGAACGATCGTCAATCCGTCGGCAGCGAGGTGGGCGAGCGTGTCCCAGAACTCGCGGCGCGAGACGGGGTCGACGCCGGTGGTGGGCTCGTCGAGAAGCAGGACACGCGGCTCGGGCACGAGGGCGCAGGCGAGCGCGAGTTTCTGCTTCATGCCGCCGCTGAGACGGCCGGCCAGCCGCTCTTCGAAACGATCCATGTCGAACATGCGCAGGTAACGGCGGCCGCGCTTCCTGATTTCGTCCGGCGGCACGCGGCGGAGGTCGCCGATGTAGCGGATGTTTTCGGCCACCGTGAGATCGGGGTACAGGCTGAAGGCCTGCGTGAGATAACCCGTCGTTGACCGGGCTTCGCGCGCCGGCAACCCGAAAACGTTCGGCGTCGCCAGACGTCGCTTCCATGACGCCCGCGAGGATCTGAAATGTCGACGTCTTGCCTGCGCCGTCGGGTCCGATCAGGCCGAAGATTTCGCCATCGGCAATGTCGAGGTTGATTCCGCGCACGGCGTCAATCGCGCCGTAGCGCTTCCAGAGATTGCGAACACTAATCGCCGTCCGCCTCCGGCTGCCGGCAGGCGCGGAAATTTGCTCAACAGGTTCCGCGGTAATCATGGGTTGCAGCTCACGGATGGAATCTGCCAGACGGCCAGGAGTTCCCCTCCACCAGGATTTCGCCGTCAGCGGGCATGCCGGGTTTGGCAAAGCCGATCGCGCCTTTCAGCTGGATCTTGACACCGACGACTTGCTTCACGCGGTCATCGCGGAAGTAGGTGTTCTCAGGCGTGAAGGTCGCCTGCGGATCGATGCGCAACACGTAAGCATCGACGGGAGTTTGCGGCGCGGAGTCAAGGTAGATGCGCGCGGGCTGGCCGATCTTTACCTTGCCGATCTGGCCTTCCGGGACGTATCCGCGCAGATAGACTTTGCTCATATCGAGCAGCGTGACGATTGCGGTGCCGGCGGTCACGACCTCGCCTGGCTCGGCCGCGCGCGTCATGACGGTGCCGTCGAAGGGAGCCTTGATGATGAGGTCGTTGCGATTCGCCTCGGCTTCGTTGAGCTCGAATTGCGCCTGTTGCGCAGCTGCATTCGCGGAACCGATCTCCGCCTGCTGCTGGGCGATCTGCTTGCTCACGCCAGCGGCCTGAAATTGCCGGATGCCGGGATTAGAGAGGTTGGCCTGCGCGGTAGTGACGGCTGCTTCCGCCGCGGTGACGCGGCGTTGCGCGGCTGCAACGGCAGCGGCCTGCTGATTCGCCGTGGCAGAAGCCTGGATCGCCTGGCGTTCGGACGCCGCGCCCGTCTTCAGAAGTTTCTGATAAGCGTCGTTATCGAACTGCGCCAGTTTCAGTGACGCCTGCTGCTGCGCGAGGTCGGATTGCGCGGCGGCCAGATCGGCTTCGGCCTGACGTACGCGACCCGCTGCGTCGACCTTCGACTGCTCCGTCATGAGATCGTTCTGATGCAGCTGCTGTTCGTAGACGGCGACCTGATCGCGAGCCGATTTCGCTCTGGCGTCGGCGCCCATGAGGGCGGCGCGCGCCTGATCTTCCCGGGCCCGGATCTGCGCATCGTCGAGGATCGCGATCGTATCGCCGGCCTTGACGCGGTCTCCTTCGCGCACTTTTACCTCGAGGATGCGGCCCGCGGTCTTGGGCGCGACGGCCGAATCGTCACCTTCGATACGGCCGCTCACGAGCACGAGGCTGTCCGGCACCTTCGGGTTGGCGAAATAACCGCGCCACACGAAGAACGCAACGACGCCGAGGATGACAAGGATCAGCGGAATCAGCTTGCGGCGGGAGCGAGCGGCCGGTGGCGGGGGCGGCGGGGCTTGGGGCTTTTGAGCGGCTTCGGGCTTTGGCGGCGTCGGAGCGGGCTCGGCGGCGACGTTGGGAGCTGTTTGTTGGTCCGTCATTGCATTTTTTTTTTCAACTTATTCGGAATGGGGGACGAGTCTCACCCGGTTTTCGGTGAACGCCGCCTCGGTTCCGGCGAAACGCCGGAGGGCCGGATTGTGCGCATGTACGCAAGCGAGAAGTCGGCGATGTGCGTGGCGATTTCGGCGATCCGCTCGGGAGTCATATCGAGCTCAGGCCAGAGCTGCTCCATCACGTGGCGCGAGTGGACGTAGTGCACGACCTGAGCGATTACGCTGTGGGCGCAAAGTTTTGTTTTATCGTCGTCCGGCGGCTGTTCGATAACGGCTCCGATGAGTTCGCAAAAGCGGTTGTAGAGCGGCCGCATGGTTTCGTTAATGACCGCGCTCAGGGCCGGTGTGGGCTGAGCATGCTCGTGGATCATCAACCGGAAGTGCCAGCCGGGACGATCGCCGCGGCAAACCCGCTGCAGCATGGCGAGAATGAGCTCGCGAAGAGCCTGCTCCGGCGGGGCCTGGCTCTGCATGGCTTCCTGAATAATTCCGTTTTTGGAGGAGCCGATCGAATACCGGAGCACTTCGGTATAAAGCTCCAGCTTGTCGCCGAAGTAGTAATTCACGAGCGCGACATTGACACCGGCTCGGGCGCAGATTTCGCGGACGGTGGCTGCCTGGAAGCCGAAATCGGCAAAGACCTGACCGGCCGCATCGATCAATCTCGTGCGGGTGTCGTCGGGGAGCGCGGGGGCGTGAGGTTTTCGTCGGGATTCGGGCAGCTTCGTTCTGACTTCGGCGCTCATCTAAACAGCAGTTTAAAATGGATGTTTAAATCTGTCAAGGCGCAAGACCATACGCTTAAAATAGGGATCGTGTCCAAACGCGAATTCCAAACTGAAGTCAATCAGCTGCTTCACCTGATTGTTCACTCTCTCTATTCCCATCCGGAGATCTTTCTCCGCGAGCTGGTCTCGAACGCCTCCGATGCGCTCGACAAGCTCAAGTATCTGACCCTGACGGAGGAGCCTTACAAGTCGCTGACCTTCGACCCTCGTATCGATCTGGATCTCGACGAAGATAAGAAGACGCTGATTGTCAGCGATACCGGAATCGGGATGAACGACGAGGATCTCGAGTCGCATCTCGGCACCATTGCCCGATCAGGCACCAAAAATTTCCTCTCGAACCTTTCAGGGGATGCGAAGCGGGATTCGAATCTGATCGGCCAGTTCGGCGTCGGATTTTACAGCGTTTTCATGGTCGCCGATAAGGTTGAAGTCGTGTCCCGGAAAGCGGCGGAAGAGCGCGCCTGGCGCTGGACGAGCGATGGCAAGACGGGATTTGAGATCGAGCCCGCCGAGCGCGCCACTCAGGGAACCACCGTCACTCTGTATTTCAACGAGGAGGGCAAAGAATACGCCAACAGCTGGAAGCTGCGGGAGATTATTCGCAAGTATTCCAACCACATCGCGTTTCCGATTTTCCTTACCGCGGACAAGAGTGAATGGGACGAAACAGAGAAGAAGTCGATCAAGAAGCGGACGACGGAGCAGATTAATTCCGCCAGCGCGCTGTGGAAACGGCCCAAGAGCGAATTGAAGGACGAGGATTACAAGGAGCTCTACAAGACCATCTCGGGCGATTGGGAGGATCCGCTTTTCTGGTTTCATACCAAGGCCGAAGGGACGATGGAGTACACAACTCTGTTCTATGTCCCGGCAAAGGCCCCGATGGATCTCTATCAGGCCGACTACAAGCCTGGCGTGAAGCTTTACGTCAAACGGGTCTTTATTACCGACGATTCGAAGGAGCTGATGCCCGCTTACCTGCGATTTCTGCGCGGGATCATCGACAGCGAAGATCTGCCGCTTAATGTCAGCCGGGAGATTCTGCAGCAGAACCGGATTCTGAGCTCGATCCGGACGGCGAGCGTGAAGAAGGTGCTCTCGGAGCTGAAGTCGATTGCGACGGACAAGCCCGACGAGTACGTCAAGTTTATTGAAGAATATAATCGGCCGCTGAAAGAGGGGCTTTACAGCGATTTCGGCAATCGCGATGTTTTGCTGGATCTGATTCGGGTGAAGTCGAGTAAGGTTGACGGGTGGACCAGCCTCGCCGATGTGAAGGGCCGGATGAAGGATGGGCAGAAGGGTATTTATTACATCACCGGCGGTACGGAGGATCTGCTGCGGACTTCGCCTCTTCTTGAGATTTACAAGAAGAAGGATATCGAGGTTCTTATTCTTTTTGACGAATTCGATGAACTGGTCTTTGGCGGGGTCGATAAGTATCAGGATGTTGAGCTGAAGGCGGTCAACAAGAGCTCGGCGGGTGAAGATCTCAAGGACGAGGCGGATAAGGATAAGAGCGAGGACCTCAAGCCTCTGCTGGAGAAGATCAAGGGCGTACTGGGCGATAACGTGAAAGACGTGAAAGCGTCCATGCGTCTGGCCGATAGCCCTTCGTGCATCGTTTCGGATGAAGATGAGCCATCGATGAAGATGCAGCAGATGCTGCGGGCGATGGGACAGAATCATCAGCTGCCGGCGCTTAAGCCGACGCTTGAGATCAATCCGGATCATGAGATCGTGAAGAAGTTGCAGAATGCGACCGATGAATCGCTGGTGAATGATGCGGCGTGGCTTTTGCTCGATCAGGCGCTGCTTGTCGAGGGCTTGCCCGTTGAGAATCCTGGGGTTTTCGTGCAGCGGCTGAATCGGGTATTGAACCGCGCTGTCTAAGTTGACGTGGGCGGCGGCCGGTTCCTCAGAATTGTGGAACCGGCCGTGCAGCGCACCTCTATGGTTTACGGTTCGATCCTGTCTGCCATCCAGGACTCCTGAGCAATCGGAAGAGCAATTTGCGCGCGGTTTCGGAAGGAATGACCGCGCTGGTCCGGCTTCGTGTTTCCAGTTCGGCACCTTCATCGGCGGAATTCTGCCCCGGAATGGCGAGGAAGCCGTGAACGGCACCATCGGTTGTCTGCCCGAAACCCACAATCTCACCTCGAGAATTGATGCCGTGCGCGAACAACAAAAACATTGGTGAGTTCGCCGAAACGAGGGTGTTGAGATCGGTCATTACGCCGTTGTGCCAGAGGAACGCACGCGGGTTGAAATTGTCATCGAAGGACGCCCCGACGATGTCACCGTTGTCACTGATGCCGAGGCCGGCGCTGGCGAAATCCCCCTCGAGCGCATTCAGATCCTGGATGCCGGCTTTCCTGGTCCAACGGAATGCGTGAAACGTAGTGTCGCCGGCAAGACCTGAGGTCCCAACAACGTTGCCTTCATTGTTGATTTCGCCCGCCACGTTTCCGGGACCAAACGCCCCCGTTCCGCCCAGATTGCCCAAATCCGTTACCTTCCCTTCTTCCCACAGCAAGGCGTGACGAGAGAGGATGTAGACGCCGGTCTGCGGGTTGAGCGGCGAGCAGATCCCCGAGGCGCCGACGACCTGGCCTTTCTCGTTTATGCCGAAGGCCCAACCGTCGGGATCACCGGTCACTGTGGGAAGTTCGATTACCTTTCCGTTTCTCCACATGACCGGCTTCTCCTGGAGCTTCTGGACTCCTCCCGTGGGGCAGGTCAGATCCAGCGTGGTGTTCTCGGCGTTTCCCGCCACTTCGCCGTGGTTGTTAATCAGTCCAGCCTCGCCGTTTTTGCCCCCGAGCGTCGGCAAGGGATACATTACGCCCTGGAACCAGATATACGGCAAGCAGATACGGAAGGTGCCGAAGCCGCAGAAATCTTCGCCTCGGGGGTCCTGGATTCCGGTTTCGGCTAATCCGGAGGCCATGCCGATTGCATTCACGCCAAAGGCTTCACTGTTGGGGCCGCCAAATCCCGGCGAGGCCAGATCGATGATCGATCCCCGATACCACAAGACGGCATGCTGAGAGCCATCAGAGAACCCGGATGTACCATTCACGATGTTGTCGCCGCTGACACCGATGGCCATGCTGAATGGGCCGTCCTTTAACGTCCCGAGATCTGTCACGTTGTATTTTGCCGACTGTGCCGATGCGAGTGTGGTGAGCAGGCTACCGGCAACACAAATCAAAATCTGTTTCATTCTTACCTCCCTACCCGGCATAGGCGCCAAATGCTCCAGGAAACGCTCACGGGAGTAGCCGTGAAATGAAGGAGCGGTCCGGCGAAATAAATTACTATTGAATGGAAGATGGACCGAACTGAAGATCCGGTTTGAACGAGATCAGCCAACTGCTGCGTGCCTGGGGCGAGGGAAACCAGGGCGCTCTCGCCAGACTGATTCCCATCGTGTATGCCGAACTGCGACATCTGGCGCATCGCTACATGAGAAGGGAGCGCCCGGGTCACGGCCTTCAAACCACGGCACTGGTGAATGAAGCCTACATGCGGCTGGTGGACTACAGGCGTATGCGGTGGCAGGACCGTGCCCATTTCTTTGCCGTGTCGGCGCAGTTGATGCGGCGGATTCTGGTGGAGCACGCCCGTCGTCAGAATCTCAAACGCGGCGGCGGCGTTCAGCATATCTCTCTGGACGAGACCGCTATCGTCGGCGGGGGGCCCGCCGCGGACCTTGTTGCGCTCGACGATGCGATGAACGCGCTGGCGCGCCTCGACCCAAGGAAGGCGCAAGTGGTTGAAATGCGTTTTTTTGGCGGCCTGAGCGTGGATGAGACTGCTGAAGTGCTGGGAGTCTCTTCGGCGACTATCAGGCGCGAGTGGAGCAGCGCCAAAATCTGGCTGTACTCCATGATGACTGGCGGCGTCGGCGATGAATTCGGATCGTTGGAAGCGACTCGATAATCTCCTGCAGTCCGCCCTGGAGCGCCGGCCCGAGGACCGCGAAACGTTCGTGCGACAGGTGTCCACTGGTGATGCGGCTCTGGAACGGGAACTCCGCGCACTCCTAATGATGGAAAAAGAGGCGGGCAGTTTTCTGGAGCGGCCGGCCATCGAACTCGCTGTGCGGAGCCTCGGGCCGGTCGCGTTTCAAGATGATCACAATGCTGACGATTTCCCGGCAGGGACGATCCGATCACACTACCGGATTGTGGCGAAGCTGGGGGACGGCGGGATGGGCGTGGTCTACAAGGCAGAGGACCTGGCACTGGGCCGCTTTGTAGCGGTCAAGTTCCTGCCGGAGGACCTGGCGCGAGATGCACATGCGCTCGACCGCTTCCGGCGCGAGGCACGGACTGCTTCCTCTCTCAATCACCCGAACATTTGCACCATACACGAGATCGCGAGCGCCGGCGATCGCTCTTTCATCGTTATGGAGTTCCTGGATGGAATGACGCTGAAGCATTGCATTGGCGGCCGGCCGTTGGAGATGCACACCCTGGTTTCGCTGGCTCTGGAAATCGCAGACGCGCTCGAGGCGGCACACTCCGCGGACATTGTCCATCGTGATATCAAGCCTGCCAACATTTTTGTGACCAGCCGCGGGCATGTCAAAATCCTGGACTTTGGTCTGGCGAAGCCGATCCGCGCGCTGGAGGCTGAAGCCACCGACAGAGAAAATCTCACCGCGACCCTCGCGATGGAGGGCCAGGTGACCGATGCCGGGAGCGTGCTCGGAACTGTGCCGTATATGTCGCCGGAACAGGTTCGGGGTCGAGGCCTGGATGCGCGGACCGATCTGTTCTCCTTTGGCGTCGTGCTCTATGAGATGGCTTCAGGGACTCTTCCGTTCCAGGGCGGGACCTCGGCTGTCGTTTTTAATTCGATTCTCAACGAGGCTCCGGTATCCCTTGCCCGACTGAATCCCGAGACGGCACCCGAGTTGGAGCGCATAATCGCCAGATGCCTGGAAAAGGATCGCAATCGGCGCTACCAGAACGCCGCGGATGTTCGTACCGATCTGATGGGGCTGAAGCGAGCCCCGGAGGCGAGTTCACCGCGAGGTCTCACCGGCGCTGTTCGAGACTGGAAGACGATCGGCGCCACCCTTGCAGCCATTCTTGCGTTATGCTCGGGAGCTTACTTCTACGCCAACCGCTCGCTGAAGCCTGCGGATCAGGGAGCGCTCATCGTCGCAGACTTCAACAACACTACCGGCGATTCGGTCTTTGATCAATCTCTTCGCCAGGGACTCATGACACAACTGGAACAGTCGCCCGTTCTCAGCCTGCTGCCTGATGACCGTATTCAGCACAGTCTTCGGCTCATGGGACGACCCGCCGACGCCACGCTTACTCCGGGCATCGCGCGGGAAATCTGCGAGCGAACCGGCTCGGCTGGTGTCCTGGAGGGCTCCATCGCAACCCTCGGTAGCCGTTACCTTTTACATTTGCGCGGGAAAAGTTGCCGCAGCGGAGCGGTCCTCGACGAGGAACAGCAGGAGGCTGGGCGGAAGGAGGACGTCCTGAAGGCTCTCACTCAAATGGCTATCAGGTTCCGAACGCGAATCGGTGAATCGCTCGCATCCATCCGGACGCACAGCGCCAGGACCCAGAGCGCCAGGACCCACAACGCCCCGCTCGCGGAGGCGACGACGCCCTCCCTCGATGCCTTGAAGGCCTTCAGCACGGGAGTGAATGTTATGGCCGCAAAGGGTGACGCCGCGTCATTGCCATTCTTCCAGCGGGCCGTCGAGATCGACCCGCAGTTCGCCACGGCGCACGCCTGGATGGGGCGGGTCTACGGCTATCTTGGAGAGGCTGAACGCTCTGCGAGGAGCACGAGCACGGCCTACCAGTTGCGAGACCGTGCTACAGACGCAGAGAAATTCTGGATCAGTACGGCTTTCGATACACAGGTGACGGAAGATCTTGCAAAAGCCGAGCGGGAGTGTGAGATCTGGACACAGACTTATCCTCGTACGAATCAGCCCCACGATTTGTTGGCCGGTCTGATTCTACCTGTCTCAGGCAGGTACGAAGATGCCGTAAAGGAAGCCAGAAAAGCAATTGAACTGGACCCGGACTTCGCCATCTCCTATTACCTTCTTGCGGTCAGAAATCAGAATCTCGGCCGTCTGGATGAAGCGGAAAATGCTCTCGATCTGGCCGCTCGGCGCAAGCTCGAGGCGCCTGACTTCCTGCTGGAAAGATACGACATTGCCTTTTTGAGAGGTGAGTTGGAGGGAATGGGGAAAATCGCCGCGATGGCTCGTGGACAACCCGGAGCTGAAGAGTGGATCTCCCTGCATGAGAGTTCTGCCCTGGCGCGCTCCGGTTCTCTGGCAGCTTCAAGAAAGCGGCTCCAGCATGCGGTGGCTTTGGCACAGCAGGACGGCCAGAAGGAAGCTGCGGCACTTTATGAGGCCGGCGAAGCGCTATGGGAAGCATTCTTTGGAAACGCCGCTGAAGCCAGACGGAGCGCGATGGCTGCACTCGATCTTTCTAACGATCGGGGTGTGGAGTACGGCGCAGCGCTCGCCCTGGCGACTGCGGGTGAGTCTTCGCGGCCGCAGACTCTGGCGGATGATCTGGAAAAGCGATTCCCCGACGATACATCGGTCAAATTCAGCTATCTGCCAACGCTCCGGGCGCGGATCGCGCTGAACCATCACCAGCCACAAAGGGCGATCGAGTTGTTGCAAACCGCCGCTCGCAATGAGCTGGGAAGTCCGCGCTCCGCCATACATGCAAACTTCGGAGCCCTGTATCCCGTTTACGAGCGCGGCGAGGCCTGGCTGGCGGCACACCGGGACATCGAGGCCGCCGCCGAATTCCAGAAGATTATCGATCATCCCGGAATCGTCGGAAACGATCCAATGGGTGCGGCGGCGCGAGCGTACCTCGCGAGAGCATTGGCGCTGGCAGGAGACAAGATGAAAGCAAGAAGCCGCTTACGAGGAGTTCCTTACGCTCTGGAAGGACGCCGATTCGAATACTCCGATACTCAAGCGCGTTAAGGCGGAGTACGCCACGCTGAAATGAGGACGTCGTTTCGAGTCGTCGATATCGACCTTCCTCCTTTTCTCACCTACTTGCTCTGCGATGCTCCCGCGCGGCCGGCGGCGTATTCCCGCGGTGCCCGGTTATTTATTGCCAAATGTCCGCAGCGAACGCTGCGACGACAGTCAGGTATTTTGGTGGATAGGATCATTCGGGAGAATAGTGACAAAAGATCAGTATTACTTCGGCACCCTCTTAAAGCAGGTCGACGTATTTGCTTTCCCGCGAACGGGCTCCCACTTGCTGGCACATTGCTTCGCAGGTTTATTTGACTCGATCTCGCTGTTGCCGGAGGTTCATCGGACATCGCCGGAGGCAATCTCACGACAAGACGAAATAAAAACTGAAGCTCTTTATGCGCTGGAGCTTCGAGAACCTGGCGTGCCATTTCGACCGGTATGGCTCAATCCCCTCACAGGCGGCGTACATGGAACTCCGATGAAAAGCAACAATCCGGCACTCTTACTAATACGCGATCCGATTGCTACGGCCTTTAGCGCCTGGCGTGCCAGGCGCCGACTCGGGTTTATTCTCGAGTCCCCAGACGATCTCAATGATCATCTGGAGAAGTATGAACGGTTTTATGATGTCGGGTTTGACTTGTTCAACCGTTCCGGTGGAAGGCTGCTTCTTGTCCGCTACGAGGAACTGATCGCTGGTTTTGACGTGCTGGAACGTATTGTCGAATTTGTGGGACTGAAGCCGAAATTAGCCCCGCGCTTTGTACACTGGGTCACCAGGTTCCAGAACTTCGCAAAGGATGGGAAATCGCACCTTCTACCAGGAGGGAGACAATCAGGCGTGGCGAAGAGATGAAAAGTGGCGCAGGCTGTTGAGCCAGGCCGGAAATAGAGATTTCAGCAGGTTCGGATATCACGACATTCGACAATCATCTTCGGCAAACTTGAACGTGATCTGACATTTCAGCCCTGGAGAGCTCTCGCCCGCACGTCATTCACGCTGGTCATCGCAGGCCCATGGCGTTGCTGCCGGGCGTGATTGGCATTTACGGCGTGATCGCCTATGCGGTGTCGCAGCGGAGGCGTGAGATTGGCATCCGTCTCGCTCTCGGCGCGCCGTATCGGGAATTGAGAAATATGTTCGTGCGCCATGGATTGGCCCTGGTCGGAGCCGGCGCAATGGTCGGCATTCGCCGCTTCTGCCGGTGTGACGCGGTTGTTGAAGTCGTTGTTGTTCGGCGTGAGCCCTCTCGACCCGATAACGTACCTCGCCGTGCCAGTTGTGCTCGGCATTGCGGCGGTGATTGCGAGCTATGTTCCGGCGCGGCGCGCATCACTTGGTCGATCCGGTGGAAACGCTCCGGATGGAGTGATTCGATCCCTGAAACAAACAGCCCGTTGCGTTCACTTCGTTAATAGCCCCTCGACTGGCGATCACAGGAGAGAAGACCGCTGGTGCGCGGCCCCCTGCCGCTTGCCGAGGCGCGAACGTTCCATTAGCGTAGATGAGTAAAAGGAGGAGAGATGGCAACACCGGGTATCGCAACACCAATTGACGAAGCGAAGTTGAACGAGTTCATGGGCAAGGCCGTCGGTGATATGGGCGCGGCGATGCACGCGGTCCTGGTCCTGTTGGGAGACCGGCTCGGGCTTTACAAGGGGATGGCCGACTCGCAGCCTGTAACGCCGGCTGAACTGGCCGCCCGCACGGGAACGCACGAGCGATATGTGCGCGAATGGCTCAATGCCAATGCCGCGAGCGGCTATGTGACCTATAACGCGGTGGATGGGAAGTATACGCTTCCTCCGGAGCAGGCGTTCGCACTCGCCGTCGACAACAGCCCCGCGTATCTGCCCGGGAGCGTTTCAGATCATTTCGGCTTGTTTTCACGACTGCGGGGAAGATCGAAGAAGCGTTCAAATCGGGCAAGGGCGTCGGTTGGCATGAGCACCACCACGATCTTTATCACGGCACGGAGCGATTCTTCCGGCCCAACTACAGTGCCAATCTGACCACGAGCTGGATTCCCGCTCTCACCGGCGTCGAAGAGAAATTGCAGAAGGGCGCGAGGATTGCGGACGTCGGATGCGGGCTCGGCTCGTCAACGATTCTGATGGCGAAGGCATATCCAAACTCGGAACTCTTTGGGTTCGATTACCACGAGCAGTCGATCGAGATGGCGCGCGCGGCCGCAGAAAAGGAAGGCGTCGGCGATCGAATCACGTTCGAGGTCGCTTCGGCGAAAGCATTCCCCGGGAAAGACTACGACTTCGTGGCGTTCTTTGATTGCCTTCACGATATGGGGGATCCGGCGGGGGCGGCAAAGCATGTGCGGTCTACTCTGAAACCGGATGGCACATGGATGATCGTCGAGCCTTATGCGGAAGACGCCACCGAGGCGAATCATAATCCCGTAGGCAGGGTGTTTTATTCCGCATCGACCATGCTGTGCGTCCCGGCCTCGCTTTCACAGGAAGTGGGCGCTGCGTTTGGCGCACAGGCGGGAGAGGCGCGTTTGCGGGAAGCGATTACCTCAGGGGGATTTACTCATTTCCGGCGCGCGACACAGACGCCGTTCAATCTGGTTCTGGAAGCGAAACCCTGAAGCTGGTTGTGCCGCGCACGTTGATAGAATTTGCGCCAGGAGAACCATGAATATACGGATCTGTATTCTTTGCGCGTTTGCATTTTCGACGGCTGCGGGGGCAGCGGATCCGCCGTCGCCGGTTGTCTATTGGGATGCGGCTAAAGTGGCGCAGGCGATCGCGAAGACAGGGCTGATCACGAGCAATTCGCAATTTATGGTTGCCGGCGCGCATCGCGAGAAGCCGGGCCAGGTGGAAGTGCACGAGAAGACCACCGATATCTTGTTCGTCGTGGACGGTGAGGCGCTTTATGTTACCGGCGGAAAGATGATCGGCGGGAAGCAGACGCGTCCTGGAGAGTGGCTGGGGACGGACATCGAGGGCGGGGAAGAGCATCACCTGAAAAAGGGCGATGTGATCATCGTGCCGCCGAATACGCCGCACTGGTTCAAAGAAGTGACGCTCTGCAACAGCTACATGGTTCGTGTGAATCAGCCCTGAATCGGCCAGGCAAAAAATAGTCTGAACAATGGCCGGCGCGGGGGAATATTCCAATTGAGAGAATAGTCCGATAATGGCTTCCGCGCTGTGGCAGAAGATCGGCAGTCTGGCAAGCGACGGCGCGGAAGCCTCGGCGCAGCGTCCTTCCCGCCTGGAAGAGGAAGTCGTTTCTCTGTTCGAACAACTTCGGCCGGCGGTTCTTCGCTATCTGGTCTCGTTCCGTATTTCAGCCCCCGACGCCGAGGAGATCGCGCAGGAGGTGTTTCTGGCGCTTTTTCAACATCTGCGGCAGGGCAAGTCGAGAGCGAACCTGCAGGGATGGGTCTTTCGGGTGGCGCACAATCAGGCGCTTAAACATCGGGCCCGTATTCGCCGCCAATTGGAACATTTTGGACATCTGCCCCCTTTTACGGAGGCTCCAGACGATCTCACTCCGGGACCGGATGAACGTCTGGAAGTCATTCAGAAGCAGCGTCGGTTGCTGGCCGTTGTTCGGGCGCTTCCCGAACAGGACCAGTGCTGCCTGTCGCTTCGCGCGGAGGGTCTTCGTTACAGGGATATCGCCGAGGTGCTCGGTATGTCTTTGGGGGCTGTGGCGAATTCACTCCAACGATCTCTTTCGCGGCTGGCTCGGGCCAGCGATTATTGAGGAAATATGCGGTATAAGAACGTTCATTTGTCCGATGGGGATCTGATTATGGCCGCGGACGGAGAACTGCCGGCGCGGCGGAAGGTCGAAGTATCGGCTCACCTTGACGCCTGCTGGTCATGCCGTGAGCGCATGCGCTCGATGGAGACCACGATTTCCGATTTTGTGCGGGCGCGAAATCACGATCTTGATCGCGAGCTTGGCGACCGGACGCGACACGCGGCGGGTCCCAGGGCTTTGCTGCGAGCGCGGCTGACGGAGGCTTCGCGAACGAGCGCGGCAGGTTTCGCATGGGGACATGCGATCCGGCGGATGGTTCCGGCCGGAGGAGTCTTCCTGGCGGTTCTCGGCGCGGTATTCATGATCTTTCAGGCCACCGTAAACGCCGAAGGACCCAAGCCGAAGGCCGGGCTGACGCCAGGGGAAGCGCGGCCGATAACGATTGCTGAAATTTGCCGCAGACCGCAGGCGGAGGTGATCGCAAATATTCCGGAAGGGACCCGGCGGAAGGTTTTCGCGGAGTACGGAATCAGCAGCCGGTCGGATAGCTTTGAGGTGGACTATCTGATCACGCCGGATCTGGGTGGGACGGAATCGCTGCGCAATCTGTGGCCCCAACCTTATTCGGTTCGCTGGAATGCACGTGTGAAGGATCGTCTCGAGGAACGGCTGCATGAGCTGGTCTGCGCGGGGAAGCTGGACCTGCCGACTGCGCAGCGGGATATTGCGGTGAACTGGATCGACGCCTACAAGAAGTACGTCGGAGCGAACTAGCCGGGATGCCGGGACTGCAAATCAGGTGGTCCGGTGGTGTCCTGGGATACACTGGAACCGCTCCCGGGATTTCCCTGACAGGTCGAGAACCATGCATCCGTTCCTTAGAGTCTGTACCCTGCTGGCGCTGGCGTGCGCCGCTTTTGCGCAACATAGTTATACCCCAGCCGATGTAGAAGACGGCGGCAAGCTCTTCCGCGCGAACTGCGTGGGGTGCCACGGAGCGGAGGGCAATCTGGTGCCAGGGATCGATCTTTTCCACGGCAAGTTTCACCGCGCCGCCTCCGACGACGATCTGGTCAATACCATCCGCACTGGCATTCCCGGCACCCCGATGCCGCCGGGCAATTATACGGAGTTTCAGGCCGCGACGATCGTCGCGTATCTGCGGTCCATGGCCGCGACCGGGCGCGGCAGCGGACTCGCGGGCGACGCGGCGCGGGGAAAGGCGCTGTTTGACGGCGCCGGCGGGTGTCTCATGTGCCATCGGGTCGGCGATACGGGATCGAGGACGGGACCGGATCTGAGCGCGATCGGGTCGCTGCAACGTCCGGCCGGTATCGAGAAATCGATTCTCGACCCGGACGCGGAGATTCTTCCGCAAAACCGGTTCTACCGGGTCGTTACGAGCGACGGGACCGTCTTCACCGGGCGGCTGCTGAACCGCGATACTTTTTCCGTACAGTTGCTCGATTCGAATGAGCGTTTGCGGTCGTTCTCCATCCCAGGTCTGCGCGCGCATGGGTTTGTCGAGAAGTCACCAATGCCTTCCTATGCGAACAAGCTGACTCCGGGCCAGGTTGCCGATCTGGTCGCGTATCTGGGTACCCTCAAAGGAATGGAAAGCAAATGAAAGCACATCTGGCCTTTTCTTTTTTCGTTTTAGGGGGTGTTTTAGCGGGATGGCTCGCGCAAGGGGCTTCCGCCCAGGTAACGTTCGACCGCATACTCGCGGCCGGGAAGGAACCGCAAAACTGGCTGACCTACTCCGGTTCGACCTTCAGCCAGCGCTACAGCACGCTCGATCAGATTACTCCGGCCAACGTCAAAAACCTGGAGCTTCAGTGGATCTTCCAGGCGCGGTCGCTGGAGAAGTTCGAGGCGACTCCGCTGATGGTGGATGGTGTTCTTTATACGGTCGAAGCGCCTAACAACGTGGTGGCTCTCGACGCGGTGACCGGCCGGGTTTTGTGGATGTACGCGTATACGCCGTCGAAAGATGCAAGGCCTTGTTGCGGGCGTGTGAATCGAGGGCTGGCGATTCTCGGCGATACCCTCTATATGGGCACGATCGACGCGCATTTGCTGGCGGTCGACGCCAAAACCGGCGTGCTTCAGTGGAACGTGAAAGTGGCCGACGCCGCGGCGGGCTATGCCATTACGCACGCTCCGCTGATCGTAAGAGACAAGGTCATCATTGGCACCGCCGGCGGTGAATATGGAATCCGCGGTTTCATCGCCGCATACGACACGAAAACAGGCAAGGAAAACTGGCGCTTCTACACCGTTCCCGGTAAGGGCGAGCCCGGCAATGAAACCTGGGCGGGAGATTCGTGGAAGACCGGCGGCGGGTCGGTGTGGGTGACCGGATCCTATGACCCCGCTCTGAACCTGACTTACTGGGGCGTCGGCAACCCGGGACCCGACTGGAACGGCGATGCCCGCAAGGGAGACAACCTCTACACGGATTCGGTAGTCGCTCTCGATCCGGATACCGGCAAACTCAAATGGTATTACCAGTTTTCGCCGCACGACGAGTTCGATTTCGATGCGGTGCAGGTGCCGGTGCTGGTCGATATGCAGTGGAAGGGTTCGCCGCGCAAGGTGATGCTTTGGGCCAACCGAAACGGATTGTTTTATGTGATCGACCGGACCACCGGGCAGTTCCTGTTCGGGAAGCCTTTTGTCGACGTGAACTGGATGAACGGCTTTGACGAAAAGGGCCGGCCGATGCGGGTTCCGGGCAAAGTACCGACGCCGCAAGGGACCGTGATCAAGCCGGGGAACCAGGGCGGGACCAACTGGTATTCGCCTTCGTTCAGTCCGCGGACCGGGCTTTTCTATATTCCGAGCTGGACCAATTATTCGTCCGTTTACACGAAACAGCCGGTCGAGTATACGGAAGGGCGGCTGTTTGCCGGAGCGATGCCGCAGTCGCCGGTTCCTATGGTGCGGTCGGGCCCGGTTAACCTGAAGAACGACGACGAAGGCACCGGCGCTGTGCGGGCCTTCGATCCGAAGACCGGCGACATGAAGTGGGAATTCAAGATGTCCGATGTCACCGACAGCGGGATTTTGACGACGGCGTCGAATCTTCTTTTCGTGGGCGGGCGAGAAGGTTATTTCTTTGCATTGAATGCGAACGACGGTTCGTTGTTATGGAAAGTGTCGGTCGGGGGGCAGGTTTCTTCCGGTCCAATGACGTACTCGTTGAACGGAAAACAGTACGTCGCCATCTCCGCGGGAAATGCGCTCTATACGTATGCGTTGAGGCAGTGAACGTTTTGCCGGAGATATCGTGGCATAATGTAGTTGAGGTTTGAGGGTATGAATGTAGCGTACTTTCAGATGGGGGATTGGCTCGGTCTCCAGTCGCCGGTCACGGAGACGGAGATGCTTCGGATTGTCGAAGGGCAGCTTGCGCCTGCTGTGATCAAACGGCTGGTTTCGCTTGGTCTGCAGCGCTCTGAAATCGACGCGGCCATCATCCCGCTGAGAACGCTTCAGCATCGCCGGTCACGGCGGGAAAAGCTGACAGTGGAAGAATCGGATCGTGTGCTGCGCGTGATCCGAGTGCTTTCACTGGCCGAGTCCGTTTATGCGAGCCGCGAGCGGGCATTGGCCTGGCTGCGCCATCCTCATGCTCGGCTGGACGGACGGGCGCCGCTCTCTCTTCTGAACACAGATACCGGCAGCCGGATTGTCGAGGAACTGCTGGGGCAGATCGACGAAGGCATGTTCGTGTGAATGATCCTGTGGAGGATCAGCCGCTATCGCGATCTCAGAGGTTCGGGCGGTTTGAAGGCGGCTGGCCGCTGGCATTATGCCGGGCAGCCTGTTGTTTATCTGAGTGAGAGTCCCGCTGCGGCGCTGCTGGAAGTTTGCGTTCATACCTGCGCGAACGACGTTCCTCCGGATTTCATATTGCTGAAAATTGAGGGGCCGGATTTGGAGCCCGACATTATCGGGCTGGAAGACTTGCCCGGGGACTGGATGACGCGCCTTGAAGCGACCCGCGATCTGGGGACCGCGTGGCTGCGGCGCCAGGAGCGCGTGCTGTTGCAGGTACCCAGCGCGATCGTTCCGGAGACGGATAATTTCGTCTTCAATCCGCTGCACGTGGACGCGGTGAAGTTCCGGATTGCGGAGGCTTTTCCGTATTCGTTTGATGTTCGTCTGAAGATGTAAAGCGGACTGGCAAAGGCGGCGTGGGTTGGCGTCCGTATTTGAGATTCCAATAGGCCCAGGAACGCGCATCGAAGATGCCGGGTGGGGCATTCTCCAGGGCCTCCCGAAAATCGTCCGGACCCACTATGCCGTTTAGCGCCCGTAAATCTTCCACAGTTCCCCAAGTCATGACATGTGCGAGGAAGTGGATCGGCTCGGACAGAGCTTCGGCGGGTGGCTTGAACCAGACAACGCGCTCGGCAACGGCGAGTAATTCGGGCGTATCCGGCAACGGTTTCATACGGTCATGGGCAGCCGGGTCACATCCACGGCTTCGACGGCCCTTTTAAGCCGTGTCCGCACTTTGTCCGCCAGCGTCGGCACGTCTTCAAAATACCCGAGTGCCTTAAGCGTAATCAATGGATTGAACTTACGTCCGTAAACGACCGCGCCCGCGGCAAGCACCGTGGGCAGATCGATGCCATGTTGCAATATGGCATCGATGTCGATGTAGTCTTTGACCTCTGCCCTCTTTTGCACTACGGCTGCCTTCGTCCCGGCGATGTCGAGCAGTGAGGCAACGTGCAGGCTCATATCCAGGACTTTTTCTCTAGCGGCTACTTGCCCGAGCCCGAGACCGCCAAAGAAGGACACCAAAACCGGCCCTTCACGTTCAACGCGGCAGGTCAGCGTGTCCGGTCCCACTTGCAGTCGTTCGGCCCCTCGGATATACGGAACGTTCCGCGCGAGTAGATCGGGATCAAATGAGGTGTTGGAGAAAAAATCAAAATCCAGCGATGTTCGATGTCCGAGCCGCAGCGCCAGCGCGGTTCCGCCGTACAGAGTAAATTCTTCCGGAGTTTCTCCGAGATCGGACCAGAGAGCGCGTTGCGAGGCGGGCAGAGCATCGAGATTGGGAACAAACATTAATGTCGACCTGCACCCTGGCCGAAGCGGGCTTCGACGGGCGCGCCACCACCGCGGCCGAAGACCAAATCCAGCAGCCCGTCCCGGTTCAAGTCGGCCGCGCCGACGACCCAGGGATCGCCGGCGGGTTCCGAGTCGTCGACAACAAACCTTCCGTCCCTGCCTGCGACCTCGATCAGCGGCGGCTCGCCAACGCGAGTCACCAGCATCACCCACGGTTCATCGTTTCCGGAACGTCGAAGGACAACGCGCCGGAGTACGGCGGCTGGTCCGAGGGAAGTACTCATGCGCCGGGCAGTCTCGTCGCGGAACGTGCCGTCGCCGTTGTTCATCAGGATCTGGATTGTATCGGGCTGCGTATAAGCGACGACTACATCGGGATTTCCGTCGCTATTGAGATCGGCGACCGCGGCACAGCCGCCCAGGGCAGGGCGGCCGAGCGTTGTCGGTAACGGCAACATCGCACCGTTTCGAAAATGCCCGGCCCCATCGTTCATGAGCACGCGCCCCGGAGCCTCGCTGCCGCCAAACACCAGGAGATCAGGAATCCCGGTGTCGCGGCGCGATACGAACGCTCCGCAGGTGAAGTGACCGGTATCGGCGATGGCTGCCGGGTCGGCCTGAAAATTTCCGTTTCCGTCGTTGCGAAGCAGTTCGACGCCGGCGTGGAAGACTGCGAGATCGTCAATCCCGTCGCCATCCACGTCCCCGGCGGCGGCGCCGGTCGTGCGGACGATTTCATGGGGCAGACCGCTGGTCGCATCTCTCAAGCGGTTCGCGGCCGAGGGCAAAATCAAACCGCTTTGCGCGCCGGAGCCATCGGCAGGCCCGGTATCGGGCAGAAAGAATCCCGGCCGCTTGGATGAGCCCAGAAAATGTCCCGCGACAATCGATGTGACAAACCGCTGTTTGGGCGCGGGGCCGTCGAATTGGCCCGGCGTCAGAATCCCGTTGCCATCATTGAGCAGAAACTGAACCGGCAACGCAGGCAAAATCGGGTAGGTTGCGGGCGTTATCACAAGATCCGGCGATTCATCCAGATTGAGATCAATCGCAAGGATCCCTTCGGCGAAACCCGTCGTATCGGGCTCGGCGCCAAGCTGCACCGTTCGAACCTCGGAAAATTCGGGTAGTGGACCAGGACGCACGGGGTCGGGAATGGTCCATGCCTGAGCGGACGTGAGGCCCAACGCCGCGCCGACCAGCGGATCGATTGTCCTGACGCCGTCTTTCAAGACGGTGAGGTCGAAACCCGCGGCATAGTCCCACACCGCCCAACCGAGCTTCTGCCGTTCCAGAGCGGTGCGGACATCGTGCAGCCAGCGCGCCCGCGATTCCGGCGGGCTGAAGGGTTTGAAGTCGCCGAATTCGTTGACTACGACCCGCACGCCCCAGTGCCGTCCCCATGCGGCGGCGAGTTGCATGTCCCAGTCGATGCGCCCCGAGTCCCAGTTTTCGCCCTGATATTTTCGCAGCAGGGCGAGAACGCCCGGCGAGGTCTCCCGCTCGATCAGATTTGCGAGTTCCGGCAAAAACGGCGGCCAGGGAACCCCCCGGAGTTCGGCGATTTCCGGCTGGCCCGTCCAGTCGGCGCCCTGGTGGGTAAACGTGGAAGGAGAATAGTAGTGCAGGACGTAGATCACGTTGGGATCGCTATAGGGAGTCATCTGGGTGAGCGCGTCAAGGCCGCTCCAGTGGACCACGTCCAGCAGAACGGTATGCGCGGGCGCGATTTGGTGAATTGCTGCAAGCACTTGCCGCTGTTCCAGGTCCCATTCCTGCTCCGTGAACCGGTTGTCGGGTTCATTCATGATTTCGAAGAAGAGGAGATCCGGATTACGGTTGGCGTAGCGCGCGGCCAGCATTCGCCAGATGTTAAGCAGAGCCTCGCGGGAGCCCGTTTTTGTCAGGTAACTGTCCAGATATTCGGAATCGGCGTGGAAGTCGAGCGTCACGGCCATGCCGGCGTCGAGAAACATGTCGATCCCCTTGTCGAGGTCGTCCAGGTTCCGTTCGATTCGCTGTGGCGAATTCCAACCGTAAAGCAGATATTGAGGCGCGACCGGGATGCGCACGCAGGTAAATCCGGCTTTGAGCAGGAGATCGCGGTCTGCCGTCGTGATCGGGATACGGCTGCCATATTGGAACCATCGAGTAAGGTTCACGCCGCGGGCGAGGTGCGCGTAGCGGGCATCGCTGACGGGAGCTTGTCCGTAAAGCAGGGCTGTACCGAGAAGACCGGTCAGAAGCCAGCGCGCGAGAGCGCTCATTCCGCCAGAGTATAGCGCACATGCCGGCCAGATCCTCTCAACCGCCTTTTGTCCGAACGAAAACCCTGCTCCGTCCGTTATCCTGCATAGAGTGGCAGCGCACGCGATCGAGACGGAAGGGCTCACCAAAGTATTCCGGGGCCGTTTTTCCAGCCGCGAGCTGCGCGCCGTCGACAACATCTCATTGAGGGTTCCCGCAGGCTCAACCTTCGGGCTTCTCGGACCGAACGGGGCGGGAAAGACGACCTTCGTGAAGATGCTCCTTTCGTCCACACACCAGACCGCGGGTCGGGCAATGGTCTTCGGGCGCGATACGCGCGAAGCGGAAGCGCGGCGGCCAATCGGCTATCTGCCGGAAAACCATCGGTTTCCTACCTACATGACCGGCTGGGACATGCTCGATTTTTATGGCGCGCTTTCGGGAATGGAGACGGGGGCGCGGCGCAAACGCATTCCGGAATTGCTCAACATGGTCGGCCTGGACGAGCGGGCCCGCGACCTGCGTCTGGGCAAATATTCAAAGGGGATGTTGCAGCGGGTCGGACTCGCGCAGGCGCTGATCCATTCGCCCAAACTGCTGGTTCTTGACGAACCGAGCGACGGAGTCGACCCTGTGGGCCGAAAGCAGATCCGTGATGTTCTGCAAGCCCTGGAGCAGCAGGGCGTGACCATATTTCTGAACTCCCATCTGCTCGCGGAGGTGGAACTCTTTTGCCGGGAGGTCGCCATTATCCAGAAGGGCAAGCTCGCGCTTACCGGGACGGTGCAGGAACTAACCCACGGAAGCGGGTATCGCATTGAGGGCTTGCATGTGCCGGAGGCGGTGGAAACCGAGCTGCGCGCCAAAGCGCGGTCGGTGACATCGAATAACGGATCGCTGCATCTGCTTTACGCGACGCGCGAGGAAGCCAATTGCGCGGTGGACCTGCTTCGCCGCGGAGGATGTGAGATCGAGTCGCTCGCGCGCACAAAGAGTACGCTTGAAGAAGTCTTCATGAAGACGGTTGAGGCACCCGCTCCAATGGGAGAGAGCTCGGGAGAAAAGCAGTGAAGGTCACCGCGGCGCTGATTCTCGACACTTTCCGGGAAGCATTCGCGCGCCGCATCTTTTGGGGCTTTTTCGGGTGCTGCACGGCGCTGCTGCTTTTCCTGATGTTCATCATGCGGGTGGATGTGGTTCAGGGGGCGATCGCGACCGTCACCGTCTTCGGCCGCAATACGCCGGGTACGGACGTTCAGCAACTGGTGCACCAGACGCAGGGCGTCATCGCCATGATTCTCTACTTCGCGGGGATGGCGCTCTCGGTCTTCGCTTCCGCGGGTCTGGTATCCGCCGTTTTCGAGCCTGGGCGTATTGAATTGCTGCTCTCGAAGCCCGTCACCAGGACTCATCTGCTGCTCGGCCGCTATGCCGGGAACGTGCTGGTGGTCGCCTCGAACATTCTCTATCTCGTGCTGGGATCGTGGATCATCTTCGGTATCAAGACCGCCGTATGGGATTCGGGCTTTCTGATCTCAAGCCTGTTCACGATCTTTATTTTTTCGGTTCTGCTGGCGGTGGTCGTGCTCGCGGGAGTGCTGTGGGATAGCGCCGCCGTCGCCATCATGGCGACGTTCGCGATCATGATCATCACGCCGATCCTGGCCCAGAAAGCCACCATCGAAAGGCTGCTCAGCTCGGAATGGTCGCGCGATGTCGTCCGGGTGCTTTACTACGCACTGCCGAAGACGTCCGACGTAAGCCTCATTATCTGGCGGCTGAGCCTGAATCAGCCGGTCGAAAGCTGGATGCCCGTTTGGAGCACTGCACTGTTCGGTATTGTCGTGCTGGGCCTCGGCCTGTGGCGGTTCGCAAGGAGGAGCTTTTGATCCGGTCCGCAATTATTGGATTTTGCATGGCCGTGGGTCTTGCATGGAGCGCTGCCGCTCAGCCGGCGGTCGATAACGTTCTGGAGCGCATGGTCCCGCCCGGCGCGACCGGGCTGGTGGGGGCGCGGATGGAACTCATCAGGCAAACGCCTCTTTACCGAAAACTTGTTGAAAGCCGCAGCCTTCCGCAGCTTGATGAATTTGCGAGATCCACCGGTTTTGATCCCCGGCGCGATGTCAGGGAATTGCTCTTCGCGACGACCCCGCACGGCGACGTCATGCTGGCACGCGGGACCTTTCACCCGGATCCGGCGACCCTCAGGAGTCTGAGCCGAACCCGACATGGCGAATACGATGTCTGGAGTCAGGGAACCAGCGGCTTTTGCATTCTCGATCCCACGCTGGCCGTCGCCGGGGATCTGCCAGCCGTAATCGCCGCGCTCGACGAATGGAAGTCGGGTTCGCACAAGTCTGCGGAGCCTTTGCTTGCGAGGGCATCCGGCGTTGAGGCCCGGGCGCAACTCTGGGGCGTTTCGACCGGTTTTTCCTCATTTCTGGCGGAGCATTCTCCGCGCCTGGGTGCCGGTATCGATCTGTCAAGGATCCTGCAGGGACTCGAGGACACGTCTTTCGAGGCGGACCTCAGCGTGGGATTGTTTGCTAACGTTCATGGCACGACAGCAACCGAGAAGGACGCCATGAGCCTCCGGGATACGGTGCGCGGTCTGGTTGGCTTCGGGAGGCTGAGGGTCCCGGAGAATCAACCGGAATTACTGAAAGTCTGGGACGGGATTACCGTCGATCAACAAGGCCGCTCACTCACGATTCATGTCGATATTGCACAGAACCTGCTGGACAAACTGATTCAAATTCTCAATGCGGGCCCAGCGAGCAGAATCGGATAGCGCTTCCGCTGAACAGCGGGATTGACTGTAGTAGGATAGTTACTTAACCCACCAATAAGGTTCCCGAAATGCAGAACGCGTTGTTAAGCAAGTTTATCGAAAAGAAAAGCCGCGCCGGTCTGACGGAATTCCGTCCCGGCGACACGATCAAAGTTCACGTCAAGATCAAAGAAGGCGAAAAAGAGCGGATTCAGGTGTTTGAAGGCACCGTACTCGCGCGCAAGAACACCGGGATGGGCGAGACCATCACCGTCCGCAAAGTCAGCTTTGGCCAGGGCGTCGAGCGCATTTTCCCTCTGAGCGCGCCGATTATCGACCACATCGACGTTGTCCGCACCGGCAAGGTCCGGCGCGTCGAAGCTCTATTACCTGCGCAAACTCAAAGGCAAGGCCGCGCGCCTCAAGGAACGCTACCTAACCCGGTCCGAGGGCTCCTCATGGCCCGTGGCGCAGCGAAAAACAGCCTGCCGCGATGGAAGTGCCAGGGTCACCTTGAGCGCGAGTTACGCTCCGCGCGGCTTCCGGTTTATCGCGGGGGCCGATGAAGTGGGACGCGGCTCTCTGTTCGGCGCCGTGGTGGCGGGCGCGGTCATTCTCTCCGCCGACGCGCCCATTCGCGGACTCAACGACAGCAAGCAGATCGAACCCGAGCGCCGCGAAACGCTGGCCGCGCGCATCCGCGAGCGCGCCGTGGCGTGGGCGGTAGCCGCGGTTGACGCAGCCACTATCGATCGGATCAACATCTACGAGGCTTCCCGGCTGGCGATGAAAATTGCCGTCGAGCAACTGGCTCCCGCCGCCGACTTCCTGCTCGTCGACGCCGTTCCGCTCAACGTTTCCCTGCCCCAGCAGGCCCTGATCCAGGGCGACGAACGCTGCCACGCCATCGCCGCGGCCTCGATCATCGCGAAGGTTTACCGCGATCAGATGATGCGCGAATGGGACAAGTTCTATCCGGAGTACGGGCTGAGGAATCACAAAGGTTACCAGTCGCCGGAACATCTGGCCGCCCTGCAGGCGCACGGCCCTACCCCGCTCCACCGGTTCAGCTTTGAACCCGTGCGCAGGCACGCATTATTTTCGCCTCTCCCGAGAGATCGCCAGATGGAGATGTTTGCGGCGGTTTGAGCACTGCGCCCATGAGCGAACCACCCCGCACGAGGCTGCCGCGCGCCGACACGGCGGCATGTCCACCGGTCCGCACAGCCGATGCACCGATCAGGTCCGCCAGCCCAGGTTCGGGCTGGTTTCGGCCGTCTGAGCTCCGTGCTCTTCATCATCTTTTGCTTCGAATTGGGTCTGTTTCCTGCTGATCTATCCGTGGACGGAAAGCTGGAGCGACAATTACTTCGCCTGGGTCAGTTCCGGCAGCGTCCAGACAAGCTGGCACGAATTCTGGAACAATAGTTATGTGCGCGGCGGCGTGAGCGGATTAGGGGTCGTGAACGTCTGGATCGCAATTCTCGAAGTGTTTCGCCTGTTCGCGCCGCAAGCGCCAGGCGAGAAGCTGAACGGGTGCGGACTGCGATTCTCATTCCGCTGCTTACCGGACTTGCCTGTGCGGCGACGGTCACCGACCGCGCGCGGGATCTGTACCGGAAAGCCGATTACACCGATGCGATCTCTGCACGTCAAGCAACGCGCTGCTTCGGACAGTCGACGCGCAGACTTCGAATTTCTCGGCCAGTGTTATTACCAGCTGGGGGATTTCAAGAAAGCCACGGACGCACTGGAGAAGGCCGCCGACGCTCGCGCCTTCCGACTCCATGATTCAAGACGTGGCTGGGCCGCGCGTGGGGCGAGCGCGCCGAAACTTCCTTCGCGTTCGCCGCGCCGGCACACGCAAAGAAGGCGCGCGAGGCTTTCGAAAAAGCCGTGCGGCTCGATCCCGGGAACGCCGTTGCGATGAACGATCTGTTCAACTTCTACCTGCAGGCGCCAGGCATCATGGGCGGCGGCATCGAAAAAGCGCGCGAGCCTGCTGCCTTCGCTGGCCCGGCTCGACCCGCTCGGCTCCCACCTGGCGCAGGCAAAGCTCGACGAAGAAAAGAAACAGTTCGCCGCGGCCGAAGCCGAACTGCGCGCGGCGATTCGAACTGGCGCCCGACAAGGTGGAACCGGTTCTCGAACTCGCTCAGTTCCTCGCCCGCCGCGGCCGGTACGAGGAGAGCGACCAGGCCTTTCAAGCAGGCCGCGAGTCGTGGCACCGGATTCACCGCGGATTCTTTTCGCACACGCCGAATCCCTGATCAAAGAGCAAACGCAACGTGACCGAAGCGCGCGACCTGCTGAAACAATACCTCGCCGCAAAAAACCTCACACCGGACGACCCGCCGCGCTGGGAGGCCCTCCGGCTTCTGAAGAAAGCTGAGAGCAGCCCAATGAATATCGGCGAGGCGCTTGCCTTCAGCCTGCTCGCGCTGCGGCAGAATCCTGTCCGCTCGTTCCTGACCGGACTCGGCATGGTCATCGGCACGGCTTCCGTGATTCTCGTCGTCACGATTTCGCTCACCAGCCAGAACTACATTCTCGAGCAGATCGAAGGTGTCGGCTCGAACATGATCTATGCCTCCTATGAGGTGGGAACCCAGGCCTCTTCAGCCGAGGTCAACGCCGATTTCATCAAGATTGCCGATATGCGGGCGATCCGCGAGGAGCTTGCCGGACGCATCGTTGCGGCGACCGGAATCGAGAACAACTACGACACGATGTTCCTCAACGGCAAAGAGGAGCGGCTGCTGGTGATCGGGTCGGACGAATTCTATCAGCCGGTGCGCAATCTCGTCCTGCTTGCCGGGCGTTTTCTCGACGCCAGCGATGTCGATCTGCGTCAGAAAGTCGCGCTGCTGACGGAAAAGCTGGCGAAACGCCTCTATGGCAGTCAGAACGCCGCGCTGGGGCAGACGATCAAGATTCACGGCTTGCAGTTCACGGTGATCGGCACATTCAAGGAGAAGGTCGAAAGCTTCGGCGCAATCCGAACTGAATACGGAAACCGTGCTCATTCCGCTGACCGTGCAGCAGTATTTTCTGCGCGTGGAGCGCATCGATCCGCTGTACGTGCAGGTGCGTTCGCCGCGCGATGTGGAGGCGGTGACCGCGCAGGTGAAGAAGATTCTGGAAAGCCGCCACCGCGCCGGCACGACCTACAAAGTCGAAAACCTCACCGCGATTCTCAACGCCGCGAAGGGTATTTCGCGCGTGCTGAGCGCCGTGCTGGTGCTGGTTTCCGCGATCGCGCTGGTGATTTCCGGTATCGGCATCATGAACATCATGCTGGTCACGGTAACGGAGCGGACACGCGAGATCGGCGTGCGCATGGCTGTGGGAGCATCGCGGCGCGAGATCCTGCTGCAATTCCTCACCGAAGCGATTCTGATCAGCGTAGGGGGCGGAGCGATCGGGATTGTCGCGGGAGTCGCGGTGCCCGCTGAGCGTGCAGTATTTCGTCGAGAATATGAAGATCCCGGTTTCGCTCTGGTCCGTCGGAATCGCGTTCACCGTTTCCAGCCTCGTGGGCCTGATCTTCGGAATACTCCCGGCCAGCCGCGCCTCGAAGTTGAACCCGACGGAAGCACTGCGCTACGAATAGTTCATGCGCAGATTTGCATTGTTGCTCGGGATTGCTCTTTTTTGCCAGCGTTGCCCGCCCGGGCGGAAACCTACTACACTCTGACCCTGAAACAAGCCGTGGATCGCGCCCTGGCGCAGAACCCGGAGATCGTGATGGCCCGGATGGATGAACAGAAGGCCACGCTGGGCATCCGCTACGCTACGAGCCCGTTCGTACCGCGCATCGATGTCGGGCAGCGGCGCCGCTTACACCAACGGTTTCCCGCTCAGCATCGATGGCTCGGCGCCGGCGGTCTTCCAGGCCCACGCCAATCGAGTTCCTCTACAACAAGCCGCAGCGTTACGCGATCGAGCAGGCGAAGGAGACGGCGCGCGGCGCGGGCTTTGCCTCGGGCGAAAAGGCGGACGAGATCGCTTTCCGGGTTGCCTCGCTTTACATCGATCTGGATCGCGCCGCACGCCTGGCCGATTCCGCGAAGAAGCAGGTGGAGAGCCTGGAGAAGGTTCTCGAGACCGTAACGGCGAGAGTCGAGGAGGGCCGCGAACTCGCCGTCACCGGGCAGGAGGCGAATGTGAACCTGCTGCGCGCGCGCCAGCGTCTGATGACGCTCGAAAGCGATCGCGATTACGCCGGTCACAACCTGGCCGCGACTTTGGGTTACAGCGCCGGCGATGTGGTCCAGCCGGCAGTGGAAGACCGCGCCGCGCCGAAAATTCCGGAGACCGAGGCAGCCGCGCTGCAGACGGCCCTCAATGCCAGCAAGGAACTCAAGCGTCTCGATTCGAACTTCATGGCGAAGGATCTCGAAATCAAGGGCGACAAAGCGCAGCGCCTCCCTCGCGTCGATCTGGTCGCCCAGTACGCGCTGCTCGGCAGGTTCAATAACTACGCCCAGTACTACAACACGTTCAAAGCGGGATAACGAAGAGATCGGCGCGTCCGTCCAGGTGCCCATTTTCACCGGACGGGAGTGCACGCGCTCATTAGGCCAGGCGGAGTCAGACCAGCAGCACATCCGCGCGGAGATGCAGGCCGCGCGAAACCGGATCACTGCTGGATATCCATCAGAGCTACCTCGATATCCGCAAGGCCGATGTTGCGCGGGAACTGGCGCAGGCGGATCTGGACCTCGCGCGGTCGCAGCTTTCGATCGTGCTCGCGCAGTTGAATGAGGGGCGGGCATCTTTGCGGCAGGTCGAGGAAGCGCGCTTCAATGAAGATGAGAAGTGGATCGCGTTCTACGATGCGCAGTTCAGCGCCGAGCGCGCGCGGTGGAATGTGCTGCGGCAAACGGGAGATCTGCGGGCGGCGCTGCAGTAGTATGTGCTGGGCGGAACGGCGATTCCTGGCCACCCCTTCAACTCGATTGGCGATCTCGAAATACCGTGTCAGCCGGCCTTCCCAAACGTGCTCTGCGGTTGGCAGTGGAACGCGTCTATTCTTCCGCGGGGGATGCGCGCCGGGCCATGTCCGGATTGTTCCCGAGGCCACTTTCAAGCGCCGGACGCGGCTCTCGCATGATGAAAGCGAACGCGCCGAACGATTCGCTCGCGTGATTGCGGCTGCCGAGTATGTGTGGAACGATCGCGAGGACGCGCGCGAGTGGCTCGCGAAACCGCATCCGGAATTGGGTAACCGCGCAGCCCTCTGGATTCCGCGGCGACAGAACTTGGCGCCCGCAGGGTGGAGGAACTTCTCGACCGGCTGTTTTACGGCATTCCGGCTTGATGCGCGTTTTCCGGGTTGCCGATCGGCGCTTCCCCTTATTTGACGGAATGGGCGCCCGCCTGACTGGTGGCGCTGGAATTCACCCCGCAGGCCGGTGGTCTATGCGGCGGAAACCTTCGCGGGCGCCCTTCTCGAAACCCTGGTCCATTCCAACCTCGGACGCGCACCGAAGACGCATGCTGTAATCGAGATCGCGATTCCGGACTCGTTGATTATCGAATCTATCAGCGAAAACGATCTCCCCGGATGGGATGACGAAAATCAGACTGTCAGCCGCGCATTTGGCGATGGCTGGCTTATCGAGCAGAGATCGGCCGTGCTGCTGGTGCCGAGCGTGATCACCCAGGGGCACGAACGCAACGTTCTGATTAGCCCGGAACATCGCGACTTCAGCCAGATGACGTCGAGTACGCTGGAACCTGTTGGTTGGGACCGGAGACTTTTCCAACGGCGCCCGTGATTTCCAGGAACTCTACTTGAACTCACCCTCAAGCGCGGGCAGCGTGTCCTCATTTCTCGCGATCCAGACGTAGATGGTCGGCAGCAGGAAGATGCTCAGCAGTAGCGCGGCCATCAAGCCCCCTACGATCACTATTGCGAATGGGCGCTGCGAATCTGAACCGATGCCCCGAGACATCGCAGCCGGAAGCAGACCAAGCGTTGCCACCAGCGCGGTCATCATGATTGGTCGAAGGCGAAGAACGGCTCCTTCGATGGCGGCATCTTCAATCGAATGTCCGCGCACGCGAAGTTGATTGATGTACTCGACCATGATGACTCCGGTCTGAACGGCGACGCCGAAGAGGGCGAGAAAGCCGACCCCGGAAGACACACTGAAGTGAGTTCCGGTGAGCCACAGGGCCAGCAATCCTCCGAGAGGGGCCATCGCCACGTTAACGAACAGCAGCCCCGCCCATTTGAACGAATTGAACATGCTGTACAGGATCAGGAAAATCGCCACCAGAGTGATCGGCAGGACGATGCCGAGCCGCTTTGAAGATCGCTTCTGGCTCTGATACTCTCCGGCCCATTCGGCGTGATAGCCGGTCGGCAATTTGACCTGTTTGTTGACTCGCGCGATTGCCTCTTCCACCGTGCTGCCGAGATCGCGGCCGCGCACGCTGTATTTGAGAGCCACGTAGCGGGAGTTCGCCTCGCGGGAAATCTGCGATGCGCCATCCAGCGTTTTCACGTCGCAAAGCTGGGCCAGTGACACACGCTCGCCGCTGGGCGCAAGAAGGCGGATTTGCTCGATCGCGTCTTTCGTATCGCGGTATTGCGGCAGATAGCGGGCGACCAGATCATACCGCTGCTCTCCCTGGAGAACTTGACCCAGGACGTTTCCGCCTATTGCGGTCTGCACGGCATCCTGCACGTCAGCCACATTGATGCCGAAGCGTGCCGCCGCATCGCGATCGACCGTCAGGTCAAGGTTAGGCTGCCCGACCACCCGGAAAAGCCCGAGATCTTCAATGCCTTTGATCGTGCGCAGGATATTGACGATTTCGTCGCCCTTCGCTTCGAGCTGTCTGAGATCGGTGCCGTAGATCTTGACTGCCAGCTGTCCCTTGACCCCGCTGACGGCCTCTTCCATGTTGTCCGCGATGGGTTGAGAGAAATTCCAGATGACGCCCGGAATCTTCTCGAGGTCGCGATCCATCGCCGCAATCAACTCGTCTTTATCCTGGTGGAAAACGGGACGCCACTGCTCCTTCGGCTTCAGATCCACAAAATACTCGGTGTTGAAGAAACCGGCGTAGTCGGTGCCGTCGTCCGGGCGGCCCACTTGCGAAACTACCTGTCGTCACTTCAGGAAAAGAGGCGAAGATGATGCGGGCTCGGTTGACCAGGCGGGTGCCTTCCGTTGGTCCAGTGCTCGGCGCCAGCGTTCCGCGCGCCCAGATCGCGCCTTCGTCGAGATGGGGGAGAAACTCGGACCCGATCACTCCGCTCAGAGCGAGATAACCCGAGACGGCGACGGCGAACAAACCAACTCCGACCGTGACATACCTGTGTTCGATGGCCCACCGCACGCCCACCCCGGTAGCGCTTCGTGATAAACACAAGCACCGGATTGTGAAACTCTTTCACTCCCTTACGGAAAAGAACGCTCGAAAGAACCGGCGCAATGAGCATCGAGAAGATCAGCGCCCCGAGCAGGGCGAACGCAACCGTCCAGGCCATTGGCTTGAACAGGCGGCCTTCGACCGCCTGGAGGGTGAAGATCGGCAGATACGCGGTAATGATGATGCCGATCGCGTAAAACACGGGCCGCTGCACCTCATGCGCCGCCTCGCGAATCCTTTCGAGGACCGTCTTCGGCGCGTTCTCCTGGTGGTGGCTCATATGCCGAACAATGTTCTCAACCATTACGACCGCGCCATCCACGACCATGCCGAAATCGAGCGCCCCGAGCGATAGCAGGTTGGCGGGGATGTGCCGGAGCTGCAGACAAATCGCCGCAAACAGCAGCGAAAACGGAATGGTCAGCGACGACAATCAGAGCGCCCCGAAAATTTCCGAGGAAGAGAAACAGGATGATCGCGACGAGGATGATCCCGTCTCTCAGATTGCCGAGAACCGTGTGGGTGGTGTATTCGACCAGCTGGCTGCGGTCGAGAAACGGAACGACCTTCACGCCCGGCGGCAGGATCAGGTCGTTGAGTTCCTTGACCTTCGCGTGGATACCTTGCAGCGTGGCTTCCGATTCCGCGCCCTTGCGCAGCAGGACGATGCCTTCGACAACGTCGTTGTCGTCCAGGATCTTGCCGTTGACCCGGTGAATCGCCTTCCCGATCCTGCCCAGCCTGATCTTCGGGCCCTGCTGGACCTCCGCGATGTCGCGGATCCGAAGCGGCGTGCCGTTCTGCGATTTGATCAGTGTTCTTTGGATATCGTCTACGTGATCGAAGAGTCCGAGTTCGCGGACGTTCACCTGCTGCAGACCTTCTTCGATGAAACTGCCACCGGCATTGACGTTGTTGTTCTGAAGCTGCTGCTCAATCTGTCCGATATTCAGGCCATAAGAAATCAGCTTGTCCGGATCCATTCGGATCTGGTATTCCTTCGTGGGACCGCCGAAACTGGAAACGTCCACGACGTTCGGCACGGACTTGAACTGCTTTTCAAGAACCCAGTCTTCGAGCGACTTCAACTCCATCACGTCGTAGTGGGGATTCGTGCTGGTCAGCGTGTACCAGTAGATCTGTCCGACCGGGCTCCAGTCGGTTCCCATCTGCGCCTGAATATTGTCGGGAAGAGTTACCTGCGACAACCGCTCCAGCGCCTTCTGGCGATTCCAGTCGTTGTCGGAGTCGTCGTCAAAGATCATGGTGACGCTGGAGAGCCCGAACACCGAGACCGATCGCAGACTGGTGAGATGTGGGATTCCGTTCATCACGATTTCAATCGGAATCGTGACCTGCTGCTCCACTTCTTCAGCCGCGCGGCCCGGCCACTGCGTGATCACGTTGACGTAGTTATTTGCCACGTCCGGATAGGCTTCAATCGGCAGATTGGCAAAAGAGACGCCGCCCGCCACGAGCAGCAGAATCGCCCCTAAGATCACGAGGAAGCGGTTGTTGAGCGCGAAGTCGACTACGGCGCGAATCATTTATATTCGATCGCCGGCGTGAAGACCACGCTGCTTGCGGGTTCGCCGGAATGATACTTCGAGAACATGAGACTGTCGATCGCCAGAAGTGCTCCCCCGAGACAAAGAACGAGCCCAAACAACCGGTACCAACGCAGATAAGAGATTCTCCGTGCCGCCGGCAACTGGTCGAGGCGGTTCCATCCCCAGATGCGCGCCGCGCGCGTCGGCGAGGCTATCGCAAGGAGCCCGAATGTGAGTGCGACGGCGCAGGCCAGGAGGTTCATTGACTT
Organism: Terriglobia bacterium; assembly: GCA_963718155.1. Taxonomy (GTDB): domain Bacteria; phylum Acidobacteriota; class Terriglobia; order Bryobacterales; family Bryobacteraceae; genus BOG-234. The sequence continues at coordinate 64,669 of CAVQYP010000026.1, forward strand.
CGTCTTGGTGAGATCGAGTTATCGCGGGCTCGACAGCTCTCGGTTTCAGTCTAGGGAGACGAACAGGCCTCTTTCCAGGTATTGTTCGATCAGCAGCGTCGTTCTTTCGGCTAAACCTTCCGGCTATATCTTTCAGCCAGACGCTTGGGGAAACCGCTTTTACGTCCCACAATGAAGGTCTGCGGAGAGAGATAAGACTTGAAACCAGGCTGGATGCCCGGCATTCCTGTTCACCATCTGCGGGGCAGCCGTACAACGGTCCTGTTATGGGCTGGTATCTCTGTCGCCGCGATCGCGCTCGCCGACTGGCACTTTGAAAACGACATCTCCTTCGGTTTTCTCTACCTGTTCCCCATACTCATGGTGGGCACATGTCTCTCGCTTTGGCAGATCGCCGGAGTTGCCTCGCTCTGCACAGCGCTGACCGAAGCGTTCGATCCCTTTCCGTGGACGACGCAGGTTGGTATCTCGCGCGTCATTCTCACATTCACCGCTTTCTTCGGAGCGGGTTTTTTCGGCTTCACGTCGGCGCGCGGTCGAAGGCTGGCGGATCTGCATCTGGAAGAAGTAGAGCGGGAGATCGAGCTGCGCCGAACAACCGAGGAGCAACTGGAGTTTCTGATATCGAGCAGCCCGGCGACGATTTTCACGCTCGATGCGAACGGCCGCGTCCTTCTGGCCAACGAGGCGGCCCATCGCCTGCTTCGGGTCGAGAAAGGGACACTCCAGGGCCAGCCGATCGCTCAGTATCTTCCGGCGTTAGCCAGCGTGCCTCCTTCTCTGACGGAAGCGCCGACCTTCCGCACGGACATGGAGTGCAGGGGCAGGCGTCAGGACGACGAGGTGTTTCTGGCCCACGTGTGGTTCTCGACGTATGAGACGAAGTCAGGGCCCCGCCTTGCAGCCGTGGTGTTCGATTCATCCGAACAACTGCGGGACCGGGCGGAGTTCAATATGCAGCAGATCCTCACCGGTTCCAAGGTACTGGTAGGAGCTCTATGCCACGAGATCAGGAATGTATGCGGCGCAATCGCGGTTGTTCACTCCGCAGCTCGGCCGCGATGAGCAACTGGCGCGCAATGAGGATTTCCGCGCACTCGGCACGCTGGTGCAGGGCCTCGAGAAAATGGCTGGCCTGGAACTCCGGCAAACCACTCAATCGGTGGCTGAAAGCATCGATGTGCGTTCCGTACTTGACGAGCTGAGGATCGTGATCGAGCCATCCTTTCATGAATCTGAGATGTCGACTCGCTGGGACTTCCCCGGCTCTCTTCCGCGAGTGTGGGCGGATCGGGAAGCCCTCCTGCAGGCGTTCCTCAACATCGCCAAGAATAGCGAGCGCGCGATGGAGGGATGTCCCCGGACCGACGGACACTGCAGGAAGGAACTTACTGTGCGGGCCTCATTAAACGAGCCATTTGTGGTGGTTCGTTTTATCGATACCGGGCCTGGTATCGCCAATCCGGAATTGCTCTTTCAGCCCTTCCAGCCCGGTGCGCAGGCCTCCGGCCTCGGACTGTATCTTTCGCGTACTTTCGTGCGCGCGTTTCAGGGCGATATTGAGTACGAACCTCAACCCTCGGGATGTTGTTTCGCAGTCAGTCTCGCGCTCGGATCGGATCATGAGCGCGGAACGCAAGAACGCCTATGATAACGACAACCCGGCTCCTGCTGCTTGACGACCACACGCTGTTTCGGGCGATGCTAAGTCGTCTGCTGAACACCGCGCCGGACTTCCGGGTGGTCGGGCATTACTCCTCGAGCGACGAGGCACTGGTGGAACTTGGCCGTCAGACAGTCGATCTGGTGCTCCTCGACTACGACTTGGGCAAGAGGCAGAACGGATTGCAATTTATACGCGCGGCGCGCGAAGCGGGCTACGGAGGCCGGATCTTCCTCGTGACCGCCGGAATGAACGACGCCGACTATGTTCGCGCTCTCGGTCTTGGAATCTGCGGCATCTTCCTCAAGCACAGTCCTCCCGAGCTTCTGATTGAGGCTATTCACAAAGTCATGGCGGGTGAGACGTGGATCGACCAGGCGTGCGTTCAGGGCCTCGTGAAGGCGGTTGAGGCCGAGAGCCGACAGGCGGTCAAACATCAGTTCAGCGAGCGCGAACGCGACGTGCTCAAGAGAGTTTTTGCGGGCGCCAGCAACAAGGAGATTGCCGCCCAGCTGGATATCTCGGAGGCTTCAGTGAAATCGGCGCTGCAGCAGCTTTTTATAAAAACGGGAGTGCGCACCCGGAGCCAGCTGGTTCGGGTCGCCCTGGAAGACTACGGGACGGCCTGGGGCCCGCCAACTTAGTCAGTTCGGATTTGTGATGGCCTCGGGCGGTAATCCCGACAGCGACGGCGAGTGGCGCTCAGAATCCGATGCTCCTGAATTCGGCGCCACGTCTTCCAGAGATCTGAAGTCTCTCGCAGCGACGCGCAATCGTCTTCATTCAATTCCCGCAGGTAATCGCTGATTTCGCCGCTCCTGATACTCGCGCCAGGTCGGCGCAACCCTTCTCCGAGTTCCAGGCAAAGCGTCTGGCATATGGCGCATCGTCCTTGCATCTTCCGCCAGCATTTCACTTCCAGGCGCCGAGAAGCCGCCGAAGGAAGATCAACTCCCCGACGTGATACGCGTTGTGATCCGCCAGTTGCAGCGCCTCGCGAAGCAGCGTCTGTCCGTCCCCATGCGCGAAAGGGCGTAAAGAGATCGGATTTCGGATCGGAAACCAGTTTCCGCATCGCGCTCAGGTCGTGCTGAAACGATTTCACACTCTGATCCCATGCGGCCGCGTTCTCCGGCTCCGGGCTTTTCGGCCAATATCCTTCGGGCCATTCGGGTGACACGTGTTTGGGGTTCCGGCTGAACTCGAGCATGTCCCGATTGCGCGAGGCGCAGGTGCTCCAGCAGCTCCCAGGCCGAATGCGGAGCGCCCTGCGGTCTGGTTCCGCGCAACTTTTCGGGAAAGTCGGCCACGGCGGCGTCGAAATCCGCATGGGCGCCCTGACCGGCCAGCAGCCGGTCTAGTTCCGCTCGAAGCTGTCTGAATCGAGTCCATGCACGTATCATATGTGTTCCGGTATGTGGCTGACGATCCCCAATCTGCTGACTCTTGGTGCGGATCATCATGACGCCTTTCATCCTGATCGCACTTTCGAAGGGCCGAGTACATGGCCGGCGGCTGGATGTTCGGCGGCGCCGCTTTCACCGATATTCTGGACGGCGGACTGGCTCGGGTTTCGGCGGCCAGTCGAAGGTCGGCCAGTATTTCGACCCGATCGCGGACAAGATTCTTCTGAGCTGCATTTACATCGGTCTGGCCATCGGCGGCGCCGTTCCTGGTGGATCGTGCTGTTGATTTTTGGGCGGGATCTGTGGATATTGGTGCTTTCGGCAATCGCGCTGCAGTTCACCGGATTCCGAAATCTGCAGCCGAGTCTTTGGGGTAAAGCCAGCACTTTCTTCCAGATCATGGCCGCGGTCGCGGTGATGGCAGCGCGCGCGTACGACAACGCCGGTTTCTCAAGCATTTCCACAGCTCTGATGTGGATGGTGTCGCGTCCTGGCGGTTGTTAGTGGAGTCGATTACAGCCTTCGCGGCAGTCGCTTATTTGCGACGCCGGACGGAGCGCCGTCTTGATCGCCCTCGGCCAAGGACGCGTTGACCTGCGAGCGTGCTCGGAGTACCCTGAGAGACGGAGCCGTCGCATGAGCCGCTACGTCCCCGCCCGTCATTACATCTCGTTCGGAATCGTGGCGCTGGCGCTCGCCGGATTCTGCCGGCTGGCTGGGCTCTTTCGCGTGGACTCCTGCATTCTGCCCCGCTGTACTGTTTCTTCTGACCGCCTCAATGTTGCTGGTGCTGGCGTTTCGGCCCGCGATTAAGGTTTATGACGCGCATCTGGAAATCGGGAAAAAGATCATCCCGTGGCAGGACGTTCGCCGCGTAGACCGTACCGGCTGGATCTCACCTCTGGTCGTGAAACTGGCTTTGTACGACGACGACACGGTTGTGCTGATCTATCCGGGCGAGGTGGATTGCTGCAAACATCTGCTTCGCACACTGCGACAGATGTCGACCGAGTGCCATGATCGACGGAACTCCGTACCGCCAGTACTGGGGCGAGTTGCTGGGTCCGGCGAAGCGAAGCAGTTGAGTGCTCCCCGATACCGCGTCCTGCGGCCGGAAGACGAGGAAGAGGTCGAGCGTCTGTATTTTCTTCTGAAAACCGTTGGCCATATCGATCCCCGCAATTCCGGCGATGACCGCGTAAATCACTGCAAAAGCAGCACCCACCCGAAAGTCCACGAGAAGTGAGGCGAAAAAGCCGGATTCTTCGTGCCGGTGGTGCTTGTTGCCGCCGCCGCTGCTCTGCTGATCGTTTTTCACAGTTCGATACTCTGGTCGCTCGGCGCGGTCCTCGAGAAGAACGAAGCGCCTCGAAAAGCCGAGATGATCGTCGTGATCGGCGGAGACTATCGCGGCAACCGGATACTGAAAGCCGGCAGAACTGGTCCGCGAAGGCTACGCCCCCAAAGTGCTCGTCAGCGGGGTGGAGGGCGATGTACGGCGCGTCACGAAAGCGATCTGGAAATCGATTTCGCCGTTCGGCGCGACTTCCCGCGCGACGAGTTCGTCGCCTTTCACTATCCGGCATTGAACACGGTCGACGAAGCCGCGCGCCGATATCGGCGAATTTCGGCGAGCTGGGTGTGCACTCGTATCTCCTGGTCACCAGCGGTTATCACACCGCCCGTGCCCGCCGGATTTTCGCGCGGGAGGGCAAAGATCTCGAGGTACATTCAGTTTCCGCTCCGGCTGCTTTACTGGCAGAACGGCGAATGGTGGAAGAATCGCGAGGGCCGCAAGCTCTGGTTCAACGAAACGGTAAAAACCATCGCAGACTGGTTCAGAATCTGAGAGCATATGGACAGATTCGTAATACCACGCTACCGTAAAGAGGTGTGGTGATTTCTCCTTTTGTTCGCCGCCGCAACCGATCATGAAAATCATCCGAGGCGCGCCCGGCAGCGGGAAGACGGCGCTGGTTTTTCGGGAATTCAAAGCCGCGCTGCTGGATGATGGCCCGGAACCTCGAATCGTCGTTCCGACCGCCACGCTGGTGCGTCACTTCCAACACGAACTGGCTCGCGACGGCGTGGTTTGCCGTCCGCACTCAGTCATTTCGCTGAGCCGCTTTGTCCGCGAGCGCGCGGCCGAAGTGAGCTCGCGGACAAGCGCGCCGGGTGAACTGCTTCGCGCCATCGTGCGCGATTCGCTCCCGCCGGCCACCACCGAGGGAATGGTTTCGACGGTCGTGGATACCGATCGAGCTGTTCGAAAATGCCGATTGCACGCCGGAAAAGCTCGCGCGCGTTCGCAAGGCCGGACCGAACGCCCAGGATTTCGAGAAAGTGTGGCGCGCAAGCACCGAAGCTGTACGGACAGCGCGGCTACCTCATGCGCTCGGAGCTCATCCGGGCCGCGGCCGAGAGTCAGAAGCCCGCGCGAGATCTGGCTGGATGGCTTTCAGAGCCTTAGCCCTCTCGAATGCGACTTCATCCGTTCGCTCGCCCGCGTTTGCGACGTGACCATCACGCTGAACGATTCGCCCGCGACCGACGAGATCCGCAAGCTCGCCCTGCAACTGCGGCGCCGAGGACCGTCTGCTGCCGGGGCGCCGCGAAAACCGCAGATCGTTTTGGTCGAGGCGCGCACAATGGAGCGCGAAGCGGACGAAATTGCGCGCCGAATTCTCGCGCTACACGATCGCGGCACGCCATTTCGCGAAATCGGGTGTCGCTTGCGCGAACCGGGAACGTACTTGCCGCTTCTGCGCGGAACCTTCGAACGCTTCGGAATTCCGGCACATTTTTATTTCAGCAGCCCGCTACGCAAACATCCCGTGGCGATTTTTCTCGGCGGGCTGATTTCCGGGGCTCTGAACGATTGGAATTTCGAGCCCGCAATCGAAGCTTTGCGAGCGCATCCGCGATGGGGATCGAGCGCCGATTTCGATCGCTTCGATTTCGCCGTACGCGAAGCGATGCCCGGCCATGGCGCGGCTGAATTGCTGTCACTTTGTGAACGCGACTGGCTGCGGGAGAAGATCGCGGTCTGCCTGAAAACCGAATCCTGGAAAAACATTCAGCGAACTCCGGCCGCCTGGCGACGGCGTTCGAGTCGCTCGCCGCGTCGCTCTACCGCCCGGGCGAACTCGATCCCGCCTCGATCATGCCGATGTCGAGGCAGCCCGCAGCCACGTCGCCGCTCTGCGTTCCTGGTCAACGGCGATCGAGTCGGTCACGGCGTTCTGGAATCCGGCGGATCAATGATCTCACTCGAGGAATTCTGGCGCGTCGCCGCCGATGCGATCGAAAGCGCTGTGTTCAACTCCCCGCCGATCGCCCCGGCGTGGTCCACGTGATGAGCGTCTACGAAGCGCGCCAGTGGAATCTGGCGAGTCTCTTCGTCTGCGGGATGACCGATCGCGATTTCCCCCGCCAGCATCCTCAGAATCTGCTGTTTCCCGGACAGCGAAATCGAGCGCCTGCGCGCCGCGGCATTCCGTTGCGCAAGGCGTCCGATCAGGAACGCGAAGAGCAGTTGCTCTTCGATTCGCTGAGAACGCGTGCCACCAGTTCGCTGTTTCTGAGCATCCCCGGCACGATGCGTCGGCAAAATCCGCGCAGTGTTCCCGCTGGCTGGCGGAATTCAGCCAGCCGTCCAGCCCGCCCGTCCCTGTAGCCCGGTTCCGCTCTTTCCGGCCGAAATCGCAGGCATCGCCGGCCGTGTGGAATTCCCGCTCTCCACACCGCAATGGCTCAGCTGCACAAGAAGATCAGCCTGACGGCGCTCGAAGAACTCGCGCAGTGCCGGTTCAGATTCTTCGGTGGAAGAACACTGCATCTGAAGGCTGCTCCCGACCGCTCCCGCCGAGCGCCTGACGCCTCGTGTCACGGGTTCGATTCTGCACGCCACTCTCGAGCGCTGGCTGGCCGATACGAGATCGCGATTTCGTGGAGCTGTTCGAATGTGCCTTCGACGAAGCCTGCCGCACGGAACATCTGCCCGCCGGTTACAAACTCGAAGTCGAGCGCATGCAGTTTCGCGAAATCGCCCGCCGCGTCAGCGCGAACGATTCATGGGATCCGGATCGTCCAAAGCTGAGGTCGATCTCACGCTCGATTTTCCGGGCGGAATCACCGTCACGTGCCGCGTCGACCGCATCGACATTTTCGCCAACGACTGCGTCATCGTCGACTACAAGAGCAGCAAGACCGCGAACGTGCAGAAACTGGTTACCAGCCGGACGCGCCTGCAGGGTCCGCTCTACGCGCTGGCCGCGCGTGAGCGTCTGAATCTGAATCCGGTGGCGATGATTTACTGGGCCGTTCGCGAAGACGAGCGCTACGGCTGGGGCAAGATTCCGGGTACCGATCTCGAATTCCAGCCAATACCGGAAAACTGGGCTGAAGATGCGCGCGACCGCACCATCGAGCGCCTCTCGGGTTTCCTTGCCGGCGAAGTCAAGGCGCATCCCGTCGAAAGCGAGCAGTGCCGCTGGTGCGATTTCCGTAACGCCTGCCGGGTTGAGCAGACCGCGATCGTCGTGATCGAGGGCGCCCACGGTGCCTGAATTTACCGAGCAGCAGGAAGGCGCGATCGACTACCGCCGGCAGGACGCCTGCGTGGTGGCCGGACCCGGCTCGGGCAAGACCACCGTTCTGGTCGAACGGTACCGCTCGCTGATCGAAGATCATCGACTCGAACCCCGCAACATCCTGGCCATCACCTTCACCGAAAAGGCCGCGGCGAACATGAAGTCGAAGCTGGCGGAGTTGTTCGCGCACGATCCGCTCCGGTTGCGCGAGGTCGAGTCGGCGTACGTCTCGACCATCCACGGCTTCTGCGCGCGCGTTCTGCGCGACAACGCGATCGCCGCCGGAATCGACCCGCGATTCTCCGTAATGGACGCGCGGGAGTCGGAAGATCTGCAGTATTCCTGCTTCAGTCGCGCTCGACGAACTGGTCGCGAACCGCCGCGCCGAGGCGCTCGAGTTGATCGCGGCGCTGCAGGAACCCGACATCGCAGGCGATCTGAAGAATGCATATGACGGCATCCGCTCCGCCGGCAAGACCATCGCCGAGGTGCGCGCCATGGCCGTGTCCGACGCCGCCCGTGAGCCAGCACGAGATGGCGACATGTCTTGCGAGGTCTCCTTGCCGAACTGGGACGCGCGCGCCGGACCGAGAAGCAGCGATTGGAGCGCTCGGAACTCTGTGGCTGGGCCGGCCAACTGGAGCGAGCGGATGACCTTTCGCATTCGTCCCCGCTTTCAAGCCGAACATGCGCGAATTCCGCAGGGGCACAGGCCGGCGCTGAAGGAGTTTGGCGAAACCGTTCGGGCCTGGGCCGTCGACCGCCACACCGCCCCCTTTCGCGCGATGATCTTCGACGTTCTCACGCGCTTCGAGGAACTCTACAACGAACGCAAACTGGCGGCGGGAAATCTTGATTTCAACGATCTCGAAAGGCACACCATCGATCTGCTGCGCCAAACGAAGAGGTTCGCAATCGCGTCCGCACGCAGTTCCGTCAGGTCATGCTCGATGAGTTCCAGGACATCAACGAACAGCAGGCGAAGTTGATCGAACTGGTTCGCGGCGAAGACGTTTTCTTCGCGGTCGGCGACGTGAATCAATCGATCTACGGATTTCGCCACGCGCGTCCGGAGATCTTTCACGATTACCGCGCGCAGATCCGCAATTCCGGCAAGCATTCGAGCGAGTTACTTCACAACTTCCGCAGCCGCGCCGACATCCTGCGCTGCGTGGAAACGCTTCTGAATGCCGCGGAAGGAATCGATCCGCGCGAACTTGTCGCCGGCTCCCGCTTCTCCGGCAAGATAGAACCATCGATCGAAATTCTGAAGGTTCACGATGCCGACAAGGACGAAGCTGCGCTCAAGGAAGCCCGTTGGATCGCGCATCGGATTCTTTCGCTTCGCGGAGCGCTCCAGCTCGGGCCCGAAGGCGAAACACGTCTCGCCGATTTCGCGGATTTCGCGGTCCTATGCCGGAACGGCGAGTCGATGAAGCCGATTCTCGAGGCGTTCGACGACGCGAACATTCCTTACGTCTGCGGCCGCCGGCAGTCCTTTCTTCTCTCGCGCGAAGGTCTCGACATCACGGCGTTGCTGCATACGATCGCGAATCCGCGCGACGGCATTGCGCTCGCTACGGTGCTGCGCTCGCCTCTTGTGGGAATCGGCGACGAAGCCCTGCTGCGACTCAGGCTGCTGGGCGGATCCTTGCCCGGCGGCCTGAATCTGATCGCGTACGATGATTCGAAACTGGCGGAATTCGCGCCGGAGGACGCCCGCAAGCTGAAGCGCTTCACAGGAAATCTGAAGCGCTGGCGGGCCGAACAGCCCGTTATGCCGCTGGAACTTCTGATCGTCCGCGCACTGAGCGATTGCGGTTTCCAATGGCTTCCGGGCACGGTAGTCGCCGATAACGTGGAGAGCTTCCTGCACCTCGCGCGCACGCAGAGGCGAGGACCGCCCGCTGACGGCGTTTCTGCAGGAAATCGAGAGTCTTCAGAAGGCCGTCAATCTCGAATCCGAACTCTCCGACAAAGACCAGGGCAACTGCGTTCAGGTGATGACCGCCCATTCGGCCAAAGGACTGGAGTTCCCGGTCACGATCATTGCCGCCATGGATAAAGGCACACAGCGGAATTCGGCTCCGCTACCTTCACACCGGCGTTCGGTCTCGGTCTCACGTGGAAGAATCCCGACGGAAAACCCGGGGATGACGGGTCTCGACGACTCCTGGCAGCTTCGCAACACAGCCTGTCTCGAAGAGCGCGAAAAGCAGGAGGCGCACCGGCTGCTTTATGTCGCTATGACCCGTGCGGAAGAGCATTTGATTCTGTCGTATTCGCGCGGCAGGAACAGGCCTTCGAACTGGGCAAAGATGATCGAGAGAACCTTTCAACTCGATGAACGGCAGCCCGCCCTCGAGCCGCAGATAGACGTGGTCGCCGCGCCGAATGGCAAAACATTTGAGATTTCGGTCCGGGTGGTCGAAAGCGAACCGCCGCCGCTGCGCGCCGGGAGTTTCGATCCCGCGGACGGCGAAGGAATCCTGACGATGCCTCGCCCTTCCGCGCGCGACCAGCATGATTCCACCGTCAATGTCACGTCGCTCGCCGTATTCGCCGACTGCCCGCGCAAATATTACCTGCAGCGATATATCGGCTGGAATGGACGGGCATCTTCGTTCGATCCTGAAGAAGATCAACTCGAAGAAGAATTGCCGGATCTGAGCGCGGCCGACCTGGGTACGGCGGTCCACGAAATACTCTCCGGAAAAACAGGCGATTATCCCGAGGAGGCGCACAGCCTCGCCAGTGTGTTCCTTCGAAGCGAATTAGGCGCGCAGGCCGCCGCCGCCACCCGTTCGGGCCGGGAGTGGGATTTCATCGTTGATGTCGACGGCACCCTCGTGCGCGGAACGATCGATCTCTGGTTTGAAGACCAGAACGGCGAGATCGTCATCGTGGACTACAAGACGGACGCCATTGACGCAATCGCCGCCCCAGACCGGGCGGAGTCCTACGCGCCACAACTTGCGCTTTACGGGGTAGCCGTCGAGCGGGCACTGGGAAAACGCCCCGCGCAGGCCTGGCTTCATTTCCTGCGCTGCGATACTCCCGTGACGGTCCCAGTCGACGGGCCCGCCGTGCAGCGCGTCGAGGACCTGTTGGCAGATCTCCGTGAAGCGCAAGACACGCTGCGATTCGATCTGCGCCCTGGTGACCGCTGTCGCGCCTGCCAGTTCTATCGGGGCATGTGCCCGGCAGCATAAGCGGTCGGCTGTTTTTCTCGGCCGGGACGGTTTACGCGGATCACTCGATTGTTCATTTCAGGCGTATGTGAAAGCGCCGGTGGATTCGCTCCGCCTGCCTCTGAAAGTTGGGGTCAAAAGTCAAAAGAATCATTCCCGCGTGCTCGACACTACGACGCTGATGAAGCTGAAGAAAGTGGCGCCTGGTTATCGGCGCTGCGGATGTGCGCCGGCAGCAAAGCCGGCGCATCGGCCGAAGTAAAAACTGGCGCTTCTGAGGTTGTTTTATATCGGCGCTAACACTAAGGCTCGCCGCTACCCACAAATTCCGCTGACGAGGCGGAAATCGTGGCTGACAAAGCCCATGCAGTTCTAACCAGAACGTCCCATGCAAGCCGAACGTGAAGATACTCGACGAGTCGGGTGTCCTCGGTCAGGAGTGGCATTTATGAACGCGCGCCGGAGCCACGATGATCTGATCCGCCCGATCGCGATGGAATGAACCGGGCAACTGGGTGGAAGCGACGGCGATTTCAGAAGTCAGCGGGAGCAGTTCCAGATTCGGAAACGCGAGGGCGGCTGAAACCCATTGTTCTACAGGACGGTCAAGCTGAATCGTCCGTACTCCGCCAGCTTTGCTAATCGTATTTGCACCAGAGCCGTCCAGATTACTTTCCGGGCTCAGCTGCCAGATCCGCCTGAACCTCCGCAAGATATGCACGGGCCCTCGGATGTTTTTCGGCCGCGATCGCCAGGTGTGCCGCTGTTTCAGTGGTGATCTTTCCCTGCTTCATCATCGCGATCCCGAGCATATAGCTGGCGTCGATCGATCCGTAGTCGAGCTGTAACGCACGCCGAGCCGCTTGTTCCGCTTCTTCCCAGCGACCTAGCATCACGAGCGCGGCAGCTTTGTTACTGTGCAGCACGGGCATATCAGGCTCCAGCGGGAGTGCCTGCTCGTACTGGTTCAAGGCCTCGTCTGGCAGGCCCATCTTGGCGTAAACGCCTCCTAGATTCACTCGCGCCTCCGCGTAGCCAGGATCCAGCCTGACAGCCTGGCTAAAGAGGTATAGCGCCCCGTCGGTTTGGCCCTTCCTCCAGGCCCGAACTCCCCGGTTAAAAGCCCGGACAGCTGCTTTCGAGTATTTGTGCCCAAGTGTTCGCGCGGAAACAACGCCGCGGGGCGGGCTAACGAAAATGTTGGACCCGCACGCGATATCCTGACTGCCGGCGCAGGCCGTCTTATCCTGATCGAAAGTGTCCCTGGAGTGCGGAGTGTCAATCTGCCGGGGGTCAGGGATTTGCCCAGAAACCGCCGACGGTGGTTGTTGGAGCCATTGAGCCTGAAGAGCTCCGCCCACCATGCCGAGAGCAATTACAGCAAGAATCGCAGCCATCATCCCTCCTCAACTGTCTAGCCCGACTTTCGCAAATGTGTGGGGTTCCGGTACCAGCGACAGCCATCCCGAGCCCTGCCAGGCAAGGGTTTCGCGCCAATCCCGTCCCTGCTAATTCATAGGTGAAGGAACACGCGCTTCCATGGCTATGGTTCCGGGCGGTGCTGGATTGGCAACTGAGACCTCCGTGCCAATAGCCCGCAATTCCCTTACCCTCGGCGTGGAGCTTCCGCCTGGTGCCGCTGGCTCCAAGCCAATGCGACCATTGCGCACTGTTGCGCCGGTCCATCCAAACAATACGCGCCCGTGGTGGCTATTACCCGATCTGGTTCATAACCTTGTTAAAGCCGACGGTTACAGTCATTCGCCGCGGGCGATGGCGCTCGTTTTACGAAAGCCGCGCTAGTAACGTATATCCATGTCGTTCACGTGGGCCATTCTGCCCGGCGAGCGATCGTGTTTCATAAATAGAACTCTCTTTTTCGACAAGCGTTTCAAGATTCCTTGTGGAGCCGCATTCCGACGTTTTCAGTTTCTCCACACATTCGGGCTTCTTGGAAACCTGCTGCGCTTCGACACGCCAGGCTCCTGTGATGATGTCCATTCGGATCACCCGCGCTCCCGTCCGCGCGTGCTCCGATCACAACGTCCTCAGAAATGCGATCAGCGCCTTCTTATCCTGCGCGGGTAAGGCGAGCCCGAAGAGATGACCTCTCACCCCGTACGTTTTCACGCCATACGGCATGAAGCCCGGAAAGGCCCGGATCCCTCGCCGGAATACAGGTCGGGGCCGACCGACCAGTTGAACGGAAAGTTGCCCTGCGCACCTTTCACGACCGTCCCGGCAACAACGCGTATGGCACGTGGCGCACGAGAACGTCCCAGTTCGGCAGACCCCGGAATCGGATCGCTGAACCATGAGAAGGCCCTCCTGAGAAAGCCTTTACTGGTATTACGGCGGCAAGCTGCCATTGCGCCTTGCAACAGCGTACCCTTCGTTAGTATTCTCAATCGAGAGACCTCGGCTGGCATAGTAAAAACGCGCCAATCTCATTCTTTCGTTCGCGTCCGAGCTCGCAGGAGTCGCCGATGGAAATGATCCGGTCGGTTGTACCCGACCCCAGATTAGCCCCGTTCGTCCAGTGCTTTGCCCAGCGAGAGATCTTGCCGGGATCAGATTCGATCACTCAACCAGTCATAGCGTCGCTTGGACCGAGTCTTAAGTTCGAGCTCGTAGACCGGACTATCGACACCCGCACAGGAGAAGAGCCCTTCTTCCGTGCTCAGACCCATCTGTTTGGCACCCAAACAAAAAACCTCGGATATGCCTTTCTTCAAGGTCACGTACTGGGGTTCGCCATTTTCTTCCGGACAATGGCTTCATGGGCGTTATTTGGCATTCCGCCCACCGAATTGACCAATCGCGACGGCGATGCGACGGCCGTTATGGGATCGTGGGTCAATGAGCTTTGGTCTCGACTTCGGGACGCTCAGAGCTTCTCCCAGCGCGTAATGGCGGCCACCCGGAGTTTGCTGAAGTTCGTACCCGCCGAACGCCGGCTGACTCCAATCATGTCGACTGTACACCGACTTCTCCCATCAGGCGACTCGGCCAGAATCGTCCACGTCGCGCGCGAGTCCGCCATGAGTATCCGCAGCTATGAGCGGCAATTCGCAGCCGAGATGGGGTTCTCGCCGAAAACGTTCGCCCGGCTGGCCAGGTTTGAAAAGGCGGTGGACCGGAAGCGGCTGGGCAGCAAATCCTGGCTGAACGTTTCTCACGACCTCGGATATTTCGATCAGATGCACATGATCCGGGATTTCCAGATCTTCGGCGGCAATACTCCCGGACGCCTCGTCCTCGCCGACTCTGATTTCAACCCCTGGTCGATTCAAGACTCCATCGAGAGCCCGGGAGCCCGCCCCCACGCTTAATCAGAAACGAGCATCGGGTGGGCCAGTTAACCTGCGCCGCTATCGGGACGGCCCGGTGCACAGCGAATACGACATTGGCCACTGCGTCTGAGTGGTGCATCTTAAATGCCCCATCGGGACCTGCGACGCAGTGCCACCCCCATGTGTGCAATCACTTTCCTGTTTGCTCCCGGATTGCGCGTGTCACTGCCGTGAGAAACGTCCGCAATTCCGCCGGTTTTTGACGCTGGAAGCCATTGGTGGGGACGCGGTAGGCACTCTACACAAGTTTCTAGATGAGCTTTAAGATACGACAGCGCCAAATGCTCACGTTTTCCCTGGCAGGGTGCTGCTCGTGCGCGGTGTCCCTGTTGCCGGATCTCGACTCGCAGCGCGTCTGTCGGCTGCATGACCTCACAGCCCTGCTCATTCGGCCCGATGTGGCCCACTGTCTGGCGGGCGGCGTCAAGAGCGCTGACAGACTCAACCTCGTGATCAATCGATTCGGCCGGACACCCAACGCGCGCGGCCCCTATAGGTCATGTGCCCGCCGACGGCGCAGGAGGGTCGCTTATCTGAGGCAACGCTTGTCGCCCGCTCCTCGGCCAATTCGCCGCCGCTGACATTCTCTTCGGCGCTGCGTATTGGTGTGCGCCGGCAGCAAAACCGGCGCTCCGGCCGAACTCAAAACCGGCGCTTCTGCGGTAGTTTTATATCGGCGCTAACAGTCGCCAGGAAAAACGTCCGGCCGTATCCCGCATCGCCTTTCATCCCGAGATCGCGCGCATCGTAGAGAGTCGTATCGGCGAACCCCGTTTCTTCCAGCGCATCCTGAACCGCGCCAATTCCGTGACATGTTTGACGAAGGGTGAAATCCGTACGCTGCCACTGATTGGCCAGCCCCGTACCGGTTTTCTCGAAGGCGGTCACATCGTACGTGCCTTTCTTCGTCTCTTCGTCGAACTCTGATCGCATTACGCATACGCTGTCCGGCTCGACGATCGAATCCGAATTATTCCAGTAGAGAACGTAGGCCTCTTCCCGATTCAGATCGAAAAGGAACGGCGCTCCTGCCTTCAGATGCCTGCGAATGCAGGCAAATGCCGCCGTCAGCCCCTCGATATCCGGCACGTGGTTCAGACTTTCGTAAACGGAGTAAGCAGCGTCGAATGTCCGCCCGAGCGCGAAATCGCGTACGTCGGCGATTGTGAATTCCACCCCCGGCGCATTGTCGCGCGCATACCGGATCATCTCGCCGGATGCGTCCATCCCGGAGACCGCGTAACCCCGGCGCCGCACCTGTTCCGTAAACTGACCGGTTCCGCAGCAGACGTCGAGCACGGCTGCGCCGGGTTCCACGCGAGACAAGAGAAGCCGCTCCACAACCGGAGCCGCTTCCGCCCGATAATCCGCGCCCCAGTGGCGGTTGTAAGTTCGCGCGAAGGGATCGTACTCCCGATTTCGTTCGAAGGTTCGTCCGGTCTGCTTTTGTGCGCGCGGCATGAATACCAGTGTCATATGTATGTGGTTCGCATACCGCAAGTGCCATACTGAATTGTTCGAGCATGAGTCCAGGGACCATCACCAGCCCCAGCGTCGAAAAGCACGGAGAAACGGCCAAAAATCCCCTGTACCGGGTGGTCCTGCTCGACGATGACGATCACACTTACGATTACGTGATCGAAATGCTGCAGAAGATCTTCATCTTCACCGCCGAGCAGGCGTTGCGGCACGCGCAGGAGGTCGATTCCATGGGCCGAACGGTTCTGATCACCTGCGAACTTCCTGAAGCCGAGTTCGCGCGCGATCAGGTCCAGGCTTACGGTCGGGACTGGCGGCTTCCACGCTCAAAGGGCTCCATGTCGGCGGTGGTGGAACCCGCTGGCGACTCCGCCTGACGGCGCCGTCCGGCTCTCTTTCCTATACTGGTACTTTCACCAAGATGCGAAGTGTTCGTTGGCTGTTGCTGGTGGCGATGATAGTCATCGCGGCGGTTGTTTTCGGGATCTATCGCGCCCACCGCCTGACGCAACGCCGGCAGCGCCCCGTGGCATCGACACCGGTTCCTCTCGATTCCAAATCCGTCGCCCCCGACTGGGAGTGGGGCCAGAGCGCCAATGGCTTGCCCGCCGCCAAAATATTTGCGAAACACATGAGCCAGTCCGTTGACGGCTCGCGGGTCCAGCTCAATGACATCGAGTTTCGCGTTTATCAGAAAGACGGCCTGCATTATGACCGGGTGAGGAGCGCCTACGCCCAGCTCACCACGGCCGAGCACAAATTCTACTCGCCCGGGGACGCCGAGATCACTCTGTCCGTGCCCGTTCAGGGTGCGCCCCCGCACCCGCTTACATCCATCACAACAGCGGGCTTGAACTTCGACAGCGAGTCCTACCAGGCTGTCACCAACAGGCACGTTTCCTTCAGGTTCGAGAATGGCAATGGCACCAGTGAGGGCGCTACTTACGATCCTTCGACCCACACTCTGAATTTGACGAACAACGTTGTGGTGAATATGAATGGCAGGGGTCCCAACAGCAAACCGATGAGGATCGAGTCCAATCAACTCGCCTGGAACGAATCGACAGGCGTGCTTTTCCTCTCCCCTGCTTCGCATCTCATCCGGGATCAGAACAAAATCGACGCCGGCCCCAGCACGGTATTAATAAAGGACAATCTCATCAGCGTCATTGACGCGGATCAGGTTCACGGCGCTGACCGGCAACCAGCCCGTCAGGTCGAATATTCGGCCGACAAAGTGCACGTCCAGTACAACGATCAGAATGAGATCGACCGAATCACAGGGTCGGGTAACGCCCGGCTCGTCTCGAACGGGCAGGGATCGCAAACAACCGTGACCGGTACCCAGGTGGACCTCATGCTCACGAACGTGAACGGCCAGGACGTACTCTCAGCCGTGAACGTCAACGGCAAGGGCTATCTGGAATCGAGACCCCTGCCCGATCCGAAAGGCGCAACACCCGATACCAAAATTCTCCGGTCCGAAATCCTGAATCTCAAAATGAAACCCGGGGGCAAGGATCTTGAGCAGGTGGTGACTCAGGCTCCCGGAACCCTCGAATTTGTACCGAACCAGACCGCGCGGCATCGTCGCATTCTCAAAGCCGATCGCATGACCGTCGGCTATGGCGCGAAGAATGAAGTGCAGGCGTTCTATGCTACGGCGGCATCTACGGAGACCTGGCCCTCTGAAGACGAGCGCAAAAACCGCAAACAGCCTCTTACGACCGCTTCCACCAGCAGCAAAGTAATCGAAGCAACATTCGATGAAAAAGGCGAGCTGAAATTGATGAAGCAGTCGCAGGACTTCCAGTACACAAATGGCGAACGGAAGGCGCAGGCGGAAAGCGCCACCCTTCAGAACGACACCAACATTATGGATCTGGATGCGAATGCGCGCATCTCGGATATGTCGGGCTCCACGAGCGGCGATCACATTCAGATGCAGCAGTCGACCGGTGACTTTGACGCGCGGGGGCACGTTGCCACGACCCGCCTTCCGGAGCCCAACAAGAGCGCATCCGCCATGCTCGATAAGGATGAACCGACGTTAGGTACCGCTGATCGCGTGACTTCCTCCGACCACAATCGCCTCGTTCGCTATACCGGTAACGCCGTGCTCTGGCAGACGTCGAACCGGGTTCAGGCGGACCGTATCGATCTGGATCGGGATAAGAAATCGCTTGTCGCAGACGGAAAGGTCGTCACCTGGTTTGAAGACAAGGCGAACGCGGATGCCCCGGCGAGACCTAAACCGGCCCAGCCGACGTACACAATCGTGAAGGCCCCTCATATGTCTTACACGGACGGGGATCGCCTGGCCACCTATACCGGGGGCGTCGATTTCTGGCGGCCGACGCTGACCGTAAAAAGCACATCCCTCAAAGCGTTTCTGAACCCGCAGGACTCCGACGCCGATTCGCGCATCAACCACGCTTTCGGGGACGGTAGTGTCGAGATCGTTCAGTTCGTCCAGGATCGCCAGCGGGTGGGGCACAGCGAGCATGCGGAGTACTATACGGACGAGGGCAAAATTATCCTGACCGGCGGAGAACCGAAACTCGACGACTCCAAACGGGGTAATACAACCGGGGAGAAGCTCACTTATTACACGGGTGACAACCGCCTTCAGATAGACGGCGCCCCGAAGCAGCCCGCGCGAAGTCATCTTCGCAAGAAGTCGTAATGCCAACTCTCGAGACCGTAGAGATTTCGAAATCTTACCGCGGCCGCCGCGTGGTCGACGACGTCTCGGTGTATGTCAACCCGGGCGAGATCGTGGGTCTTCTGGGGCCGAACGGAGCCGGAAAAACGACCTCGTTTTACATGCTGGTGGGGCTGATCAGTCCCGATTCCGGCAAGGTTCTCCTCGACGGCGTCGATCTGACGAGCATGCCCATGTTCAAGCGTGCCCAGCGCGGCATCAGCTATCTGCCGCAGGAAGCTTCCGTGTTCCGAAAGCTCACCGTTGAAGAAAACCTGATGGCGATTCTGCAGACGCGCCGGATGACGAGCCGCGAGCGTCGGGACAAGATGAATCAGCTGATCGACCAGATGGGATTGGGTACTGTAAGGCGCAGCAAGGGGTTTGTGCTCTCCGGCGGGGAGCGGCGCCGGGTGGAAATCGCCCGCTCACTGGCCATCAACCCCAGCTTTATGTTGCTGGACGAGCCTTTTTCGGGGATCGACCCGATTCAGGTGCTCGAGCTCCAGCGAATCATTCTGGATCTCAAACGGGACGGACTTGGGATTCTGGTGACGGATCACAATGTCCGTGAAACGCTGAGCGTTACCGACCGGGCGTACATCATCAACGAAGGAAAGATCTTCCGTACGGGAACCCCGGAAAAGCTGGCGCAGGATCCGGAAGTGAAGCGAGTTTATTTGGGCGAGTCTTTCAGCTTCAGCTGGCCGTAAGCTCAAATGGAGGTGATTGTGAAACCCGCGACTGCCATTCGCCTGACCAATGCCGACGTGGAGTCGATGCCGGATGACGGCAATCGATACGAATTGATCGATGGAGAACTTTATGTGTCGGCTGCCCCCAGCTTCTTTCACCAGATCGTACTGATCAACATTGCTGTTGCTTTCACCGATTACCTGCGGGAGCATCCCATCGGCCGGGTCGCGCCGGGCGTGGGAGTAATCTTCGATGACAACAACGGCGTCATCCCGGACCTTGTTTTCGCAACGAGAGAGAGACTATCCAGAACGCTGGCTGCCGGCCGGTTCCGCGCCGCGCCGGAGATGGTAATCGAAATCCTTTCGCCGGGTACATCCAACATCCGCCGGGATCGCCACGTGAAACTAAGCCTGTATAACGCCCGCGGAGTTGACGAATACTGGATAGTCGACCCGGAAAACCGCAGTGTTGAGATCAATCGGCGAAACGAAGCGGGCGATTTGGTTCTTGAACAAAATCTCAGCGATCGGGACGAACTGACCAGTAGCCTGCTTCCGGGCTTCAGCGTTCGCGTCGACACGTTCTTTCTGTAGGTAGGCACCCCGCAGAAATACCCTGTTTCGCGTTTGCGGAGCCTGCAGGAGCGCAATCAGGAGTCGGCCGAAGTTGTGGATGCCTGCCTTATCTGCCCACGCCAGCGCCCTCCGAGGCCCGAAATAATAAAGCCCACCCCGATGAAAGGGTGGGCTACGCTCGCTTCGCCGAAGCGGAGCGATTCGATGGGAGAATCAGTTTCGACGGCTTCACAACCGCCAAAAACTTAGTGATTGGATCTTAAAGTTTCGAGCCTGGCTTCGTCAAGTGGAAATCCGGGCCAAGTTTTCCACAAGATAATTAGATGATGGAACAGTATTTATAAATTTTGTTGATTTCCCTTGACAATTTGAATATTTGGGAATTCCATGAATGGGGATCGCTGGAAAAATCCGCAATCTTTACGAACCAAGGAACTTAGAAGCGGGTTGCGATGCTCCGGGACGCTATTTTAACGCGATTATTGGTGTCCCGAAAGATGGAGCGAAATCATATTGTCGCCGTCTCCCGATGCGCCGGAACGTCTCAGCAAAATGCGAAGGCCCCCGACAACCAGACCTGAAACCAGGCAGAACCCCGCCAACACCAGGCAGAGGATGAAAATGTTGAGAAACAGGTTGGCCGGATTGTCCTTTTGGGTCGGAACATGTTCCGGGACAGTAACTTCCGCCTGATACTTAATGCGGGACAGTAGCCTTTCGGCGTCGTCGGGATTAGCTGCCTTCAAAGCGATCGCAACCAAAGGGCCGCTGCGCTTCACCATTGCTCCGGGAACCTGCTGGAAGTGAGCGATCCGGTCTCGCGCCATTTCCATTGTGGGATAGGTAAATAGCGCCAGCGTCACTTCCTTCGCCGGCGTGCCGTACTTCGCGAATTCACCCTCTGCGCTGAAATGGAATGCTGCGGTACTGGGAGGAATAGAAGGGGCGAACTGCGCCAGGCTGTCCGGTCCCAGGATATATCGCTCGGAGTTCGGCTGCGCGCCTGCCGGCATGTATCGCGGCAGGCTCGGCAGGGGCGATTGCGCGTACAGCGGTACCGTCCCCACAATATGATTCAATTCTTCAGGTTTCGGCGCGTATCCTTTGAAAACAAAAAGATAATTTCCAACCGCCACAGCTTCGTCGGTGGCATTGGCTGCTCCCAGCCCACTGACACTGATTGGCTTCGAATTTTCGGGACGGGCCTGTTCGAATGCCGCGAATGCCCCTGTGGCATCGGCGAACCGATACGCCGAAATCGTGAAGTGTTGAGTCCCGTTGTCATATGGGGCGGTTTCGGAAGCCTGAAGGCCATATTCCTGCCAGACCTTCCGGTCCGGTGCCGGCGCAGGCGCGACCGCACCCTTCTTCCAATCGCCGATGGTATCCGGCAAAATCGGCGCCGCAGCGGCAATGGATTGAAACAGCAGGAGTGCCGGAGCGAGCAGCAGCAGTTTGTTCATGAGATTGGGGAGCAATATTATAGACGCCGCCGGAGCCGTTCCGGAATCAGGCTGTGCCGTGACATTTTTTGTATTTCTTGCCGCTCCCGCAGGGACAAGGGTCGTTACGCCCGACTTTCGGGCCCCCGTTGGAAACGGTCTGGTTTGCCGTGCCTGACCCGTTCGCGCCCGCAAACTGCAGCTCCTTCAGCTCACGCTCATGCTGTTTCTGGATATTTCGGGTCATATCCTGAACGGCGCTCTGAGCCACAAGGCGCTGCTGTTCTTCGAGTTGCCGTGCGATTTCAAGCTTCTTTTGTTCCTCGATGGCCTGGTCTTCCTCGTACTCCGAATCCTCGCTGGCGAAGGGCAACGCCTCCGGATTCTGTTCAAAACGCAGGAAATAGAGATACCGAACCGTCTCGTCCTCGATCCGGTCCATCATGTCCTGGAACAGGGTGTACGATTCCTTTTTGTACTCCACCAGAGGGTCTTTCTGGCCGTATCCGCGAAGCCCGATGCCCTCTTTCAAATGGTCCATCGACAGCAGGTGATCTTTCCACTGATCGTCGATGACGTGGAGCATGATGTTTCGCTCCGCTTCCCGCATCAGGGAGGCCCCGACCAGATCCTCTTTAGCCTGATAAGCGGCTTTGGCCCGCTCGAACAATTCCGCGTCGATCTGATCGCCGTTCAAGCCCGCCAGATCGTTCGGATTGACGCGGACCCCGAACTGCGTGAGCATGTCGGTCTGCAGACCGGTCAAGTCGTAGTTCTCGGGGTGCGAATTGGCGGGGCAACGGACGTCCACGATGCCGCCGACGACCCCTTTGGTCATCTCGAGCACCCGCTCTTTCTGATCCAGGCCTTCCAGCAACTGCCGCCGCGTGCCATATACAGCTTGCCGCTGTTTGTTCATGACATCGTCGTACTCGAGCAGGTGCTTCCGCGACTCGAAATTCTGGGCTTCGACCGCCTTTTGCGCCGCTGCGATCCGCTTCGTGATCAGGTTCGACTCGATCGGCACGTCTTCTTCCATGCCCAGCCGAAGCATCAGATTTTGCATCCGCTCGCCGCCGAAGATTCGGAGCAGATCGTCCTGCAGTGACAGGAAGAATCGTGAACTACCCGGATCGCCCTGGCGTCCCGCGCGTCCACGCAACTGGTTGTCAATTCGCCGGGAGTCGTGGCGCTCGGTACCCACAATGTGAAGACCGCCCAATGCCACTACTTCATCGTGCTCCACCTGACACGCCGATTTCACCTCCGCGAGCGTGCGTTCCCAATCGGCGTTGAACTCCTCGCGGTCCGGATCCTTACCCTGCTTTTTCATGGCGTCCCGCGCCATAGATTCCGGGTTCCCGCCCAGCAGAATATCCGTGCCGCGGCCCGCCATGTTGGTCGAGACTGTTACGGATCCCTTACGACCCGCCTGCGCCACGATTTGGGCTTCCCTCTCATGATTCTTGGCGTTCAGGACCTCGTGCCGGACGCCGTTTTTCTTGAGCAGCGTCGAAAGGCGCTCCGATTTTTCCACAGAGATGGTGCCCACGAGTACGGGTTGTCCGCGCTCCTGGAATTCCCTGATTTCCTTCGCCGCATTGCGGAACTTTTCATCTTCCGTCCGGTACACGACATCCTGATTTTCGATACGGATCATCGGCCGGTTGGTCGGAATCACCGTGACATCGAGCTTGTAGATTTTCTCGAACTCAGCCGCTTCGGTTTCCGCCGTTCCGGTCATCCCGGACAGCTTGCTGTACATGCGGAAATAATTCTGGAAGGTAATGGTCGCCAGCGTCTGATTTTCCCGTTCGATTTTGACGCCTTCCTTTGCTTCGACCGCCTGATGGAGTCCGTCGCTCCAGCGCCTCCCCGGCATGAGACGCCCGGTGAACTCGTCGACGATGATTACCTCACCATCTTTAACGACATAATCCTTGTCGCGCTGGAAGATCGAGTGTGCCTTCAGGGACTGCTGGATGTGGTGGTTCCACTCCACATTCTGCGGCTCATACATATTGCCGATGCCGAGGAGCCTCTCCACGTGCAGGACACCTTCTTCGGTCAGGGCCGCGCTTCGATGT
Organism: Terriglobia bacterium; assembly: GCA_963718155.1. GTDB lineage: Bacteria > Acidobacteriota > Terriglobia > Bryobacterales > Bryobacteraceae > BOG-234. Next base: position 87,860 of record CAVQYP010000026.1, read on the forward strand.
TTTTCGTCTACGGTGAAATCGCCGGTGGTGTACTTTTCACCCGGCTCCTTGCCTTCGATCACCTCGCCTCTCTGCAGATGAGGGATAACTTTGTTGGCTTTGTAGTACTTGTCGGTCGATTCTTCGCTGGGACCTGAAATAATCAGCGGCGTACGGGCTTCATCGATCAGGATCGAGTCAACCTCGTCGACAATCGCAAAGTTGTGCCCGCGCTGCACGCAGTTCTGCAGGTTAAACTTCATGTTGTCGCGGAGGTAGTCGAAACCGAATTCGTTATTCGTCCCGTAGGTGATGTCGGCGTTGTAGTTATCCTGCCGCTCCCGATCGTCAAGGTCGTGCACGATGATGCCGACTCTCAGGCCCAGAAACCGGTGAATCTGGCCCATCCACTCGGAATCGCGCTTTGCCAGGTAGTCGTTCACCGTGATAATGTGAACACCCTTTCCCGAGAGCGCATTCAGATACGAGGGGGCGGTGGCGACGAGGGTTTTACCTTCGCCGGTCTTCATTTCAGCGATGCGGCCTTTGTGAAGCACCATGCCGCCGATGAGCTGAACATCGAAATGCCGCATCTTCAGGATGCGCCGGCTGGTTTCGCGGACCACCGCAAACGCCTCGATCAGAAGATCGTCAAGCGAAGCGCCCCGCGCCAGTTTTTCTTTGAACTCGATTGTTTTGGCTGCCAGGTCGATGTCGGAGAGCTGCTGAATTGACGACTCGAGGTCGTTGATGGCGGCGATTACCGGACGCATCGCCTTGACCTCGCGCTCGTTCCTGGTGCCGAAGATTTTGGCTAATACTGCGTCGACCATAGATAGATTCGCTTCTATTTTAACGCGGGACGATTTTACCGCGGGAACGATGATCGCCAGATAAAGATACGTGTCCGGAGAGCAATCGTTCCGCCGGTGCGGATTCCACTCGAGAGCGATTGCCGGTTCCCTGGTTCCTGGGCGGCATTCGGGCGCACTTTCAGTCCGTGACCGGGTGAATTCTCGTTTCGTGGCGGTGGCGAAACGCCTTTTCCTCGTTGGGCCGCGATTCAAGTGCCACCGAAGAGCGCCCTGCCCGGTGGCGTTCAGGCTCCGTCAAGTCGGTGAATGACCGGAAGCCTGGATGGGAACTCCTTCGCCCAAACGAGTTTCTGGCTGACGGATGATCTGGCGCACGAGCGGCAACATCACCTTCACCGGGTCCTCCACTTCCAACGTGGAGATCGCCGCCGTCTGATCAGTCAATACCCTCGGCAGCCAGGCGACAGTAACCCGTATATCCTTCCTCCGTCGGTTTGTGTCTTTACAGAGAATCTCTCCCGCACACTTCGCCATCGCATATTCTGTCAGCCCGGCTGGGCGGTCGAGAACAAATTCAGAAGAAGGATAGAGTACTTCCAACCGGTTTGTCTGCCTCTTCCGCAAGGCCTCGCAGAGATCATAAAATCCGGAGACATAGAACAGGCAGAACTCCGAAAAGGCCGCCGCTGAGAATACTTCGTCAATGCGGCTGAGAATGTGATTGTCGCGAAGTAAAACAGATGCGTCACCGGTCTTTCCAGGGTGTTGGGCTGCTCTTCTGGCGGTAGTCTTACATCGAACGCCATGGCATCGCAGAGACCGCCCCAATCGGTAATCTCCGTGCGCACCGGCTCGGCGTCCGCGCGTCCAGCGGCGTATGTTAATAACCGTCCGCCCGCCTCCGGCAGCCACAATTTTGGCCGTTACCTCCCCAGCCCGCGAGAACCTCCAATGATCAGGGCGGTTGCTCCCACAAACTCGTCCCGCGCCACCGAACTCGCAATCGCGGCTATCGATGTCTGCGCAACCGGAGGAATTCTCGCTATTGCGTTCACGGTTCCTCGCACTCCTGGTCCCCTCACGCTGAGGGTGACCATCCGGAACCGCTCGTCTACGTCGTTCACTCGGTAGCGAAGCATGTTTTTCTCGTCACACTGCTCAAAAAAAAACATGAAAAGGAAGTGAACGGGAGTGAAGGCCGGGTACTTACATTCCGACCAACCGGGAGAGTCCGGCAATGACAGCAACGCGAAGGATGCCGATCTTCTGGGCGAGGGCAGGGTAGTGCTGCTCGGCGCCCGAACACAAAGATAGCTGCCCGGCCTTGTCCGCCAGTTCTTCCATTCTCCACTCCGCCGCTGTGTGCGAACTCGCCTCCTCGTGACCTCCTGAGCCGATTCAATATCCTCTTCACTGGCGGCCGCCGGTTCATCCCGTACCACTTTCAGCGACACGGCGGTCGTCTCACCCGCTCTTATCTGCGCGGTTAGTTTGGCTCCGTCGTCGCGCATCGGCCAGACGGAGATTGTCTCTCCCACCAGCATCAGGTGGCGGAAATCCGCTTTTACTTCCACGATGGGGAACGCGAGATTCCCCCTGCTGGCCATCGCCTCCATTGCCCAAAGAACGACATTGACGCCATGCAGCATCGGGCGTCCGGCTTGCGTCCGGCGCGCCGCCACTTCACTCATGTGAATGGGATTTGAGTCACCGGAAAGATGCACAAAAAGACGTTGATCAGGCCAGTCGAACTTCCTTTCGGCTACCTTGATTGAACTGTCCATCGCGAATACCAGAGTATAGACGGCAGGGGGCTGGCGATGAGGTTACGTGAGGGCCCGGCTTGGAGCTTTTCTCGCCGTCGCGTCGAATCCCGGAGGAAACCGATATTTTCCTTTCGGGTGTTGCGCAATGTCGCGAGCGGGGGGTAAGGCTACGAAGACTGGCTCCGGGAATCGCCGGGCTGTTCCAATTTGTGACGGCCTGCGTTTCGGCGGTAGCCGAGGGCTTCCTTCAGGCTGGCATCGGCGGTTTCGAGGCACTGGTCCACCGCATCTGCGTTCGGGATCTTGGAATCGTCGATCTCGTTGAGGTTCGCCCGCACAGATTGAATTTTCAACATACTGTCCGTAATTCTTTCGCGATCAACAGTTGTCAGTTTCATAGTCCGTTGCCAGTTTCGTATTTCAAAGCACAGCCGTGTTGTTCGATGTGACCCATATATGCGTACTTCGCGTTTTGCTTCTTCTCGTTTGCATCGTGGATCAGCAGATCGAAGCGGTTCGCGCTTGCGTCCCCTTCCATTACTGCGAGGAACTGTTGTTCGTGGAGGAGTAAGAGCTCCTGAACCGACGCTCCAAACAGATCGAGAAGCCGCCTGCCCTCCTCACAAAAGTATTTGGATCCCGATAAGTTATCCCGGGCGCCGACCCCGGAATCCTCTGAGCTCATGTTCTGTCCCGTGCCCCCTTGCGGGACCGGGCTGCACGCGAACTGCCAATCTCAAGTAAAAAGTCTTGCCTGCTGCCTCAAGTCGTCGCCAAAAATTCCGATGAACTTGGCCGCCAGCGCAACCGCTGTCCAGAGAGCCAGGGACGTGCAGGCCACCAGTCCTGCTCGAAAGGGAGCCGCCGGCGGCTCCGCCATCACCACCCGTCGATGGACGGTGAAGTGAAAAACCAGAGCGATCGCTAACAGGCCCATCTTGGCCCAGAAGGCTGAACTGTCGAAGCACCTCAACGACTCGGAAGAAAGCAGTAGCGGCCCCGTCGCCAACATCACGGCGAGGCCGCCGCGGGTGAATGGCCTCAGGTCTCCACCCAGCCGCGAGACAGGATATTTCCGCATCCCGAAACCCAGCATGGTGAGATCTACGGCGAGAATCGTTCCAATTAGCAATGTCATGCCGATCAGATGAACGATCTCGAAGAACGCGATCAGGAAAGACGAAGCGCTTATGGTCTGCCCCAGGAGCGAGTGGCCATACCAGTTGAATAGCGGGAACAGCGTCTGGCGGCTCATGTGTGATCGTAACCCGGTCCGTATGCGATTGCCCTGCCTGCGGCGATGATGCCGATCCACAGTATCAAAGACAATAAGCCCGCCATTCTGGCGCGCGCCGGAACTGTCTCCGCGTTCCACTTCCCCACGTTGCGGTAAACGGTCTTGTGGAAGATCAGAGCGTTTAAACCCGCAAGACAGAGGAGCACCAGTTTGATACGAAAGGCCGGACTGCTATACAGCCGGACGGCTTCAGCCGAAAACAACGACCAGCCGGTGATGAACATGAGCCCGAAGCCCCACAAAGTTCGGGGCACGCCCCGCGCGACAACATCGGAGACCGGTGAGCGCTTCAACGCAAGGCCCAGCAGTCTGAGGTCGACGAGCATGATCGTGCCCGCGACGAGAACGATGCCGAGGGTGTGGACTGTTTCGATAAGATTGAACATCCACACGGAATCGCGCAACGCTATGGCCGGTCGTGTGTTTTCCAGCCACTGGCAGAGAACAAGCAGAGACACCGTAGATGACTCTATCTCAAAGCGCCTTCTCGCCGCAAAAACCTTTGCCGCGGCCGCGGCGTGTGGCCCTTTCGTGGAGCAGCGGAAAGGATAGCGCCTGGGCTTTACATCTGTTGCGGCAAACAGCAGGCATCGAAATTGCGGCGCTCATCACGACCTTCAATTGCGCGGTGGGGCGCGTTGCCATGCATGCTGTGCGGCGCGGGCTTGTCGAGATACAGGCGGCGCGGGTCGGCTTACCCCTCTGGTCTGTCAATCTCCCATGGCCTTGCTCCAATACCGTATATGAAAGTCTGATGGCCGACGTTTACCGGCGCGCGGCGCGGGCGGGCGTTACTGCTGTCGCATTCGGAGATCTTTTTCTGGAGGATATTCGCGAATACCGGGAGCGCCAGATGGCGGCCGCTGGTCTCGAACCGTTATTCCCCGTATGGCGGATTCCGACCGGACAACTGGCTTCGGAAATGATCCGCGCCGGAGTGAAGGCGAAAGTCACGTGCGTCGATTCGTCGAAGCTCGACTCTTCGTACGCAGGCCGCGAGTTCGATACGCGGTTCCTCGATAGTCTTCCTCAGAAGTGCGATCCCTGCGGAGAAAATGGCGAGTTCCATACGTTTGTATATGATGCGCCGGTCTTCGCGGCTCCCATCCACGTCCAGACTGGCGAGATTGTGGAACGCGACGGATTCGTGTTTGCCGACGTTCTACCTTCCGGGAATTGTGCGGACGATGGCCGTATGAAATAATTGTTTATGTTTCGATAACGAGACACTCTTCCGCCAATGCGTCGACGCTCGCCCCCCGGACCCTCTCAACAATTTTCGATAATGACGGCATCCCGAAGGAATGAGGCTTAATCGTGGCTAAGAGATATCGTGGTCAGAATTATCCGTCAGTTCCTCCGAACAGGACCTATATTCCAACGCGTAGTGCTCAGAAGCCGCCCTTCTACCCTGAAATAGACGCCGCCAGTCAATGGCCGCCGGACTCCGAGGAGTGGAGGTCGTTTGCGCGGGATGTCGTGCAAATGCCGGACACGATGATTCCGGCGATTCAGGAGGCTATCCGGCAACAACGCTGGAAGATTGCTCCAAATCCTCTCGCTTCCATCCGCACCGCCGCTCATCAGGAAGCAAAACGGATGGGCCTTACTTAACCCGGGGACCTAATCCTCAGAGCCGGTATCGCCGACCTTCAGCACGGCCAGAAACGCTTCCTGAGGAATATCGACGCGGCCGACGCGTTTCATTCGCCGCTTACCTTCCTTCTGCTTTTCAAGCAGCTTGCGTTTACGGCTGATATCGCCGCCGTAACACTTAGCCAGAACATTCTTACGCATAGCGGAGATGGTTTCGCGCGCGATAACCTTGGTGCCGATCGCGGCCTGAAGCGCGATTTCAAACATCTGGCGCGGAATCAGCTTGCGCATGCGTTCAATCAGCGTCTTGCCCCGCTCGTACGCAAAATCGCGGTGGACGATCATTGACAATGCGTCAACCGGTTCTCCGGCAATCAGCACGTCCAGCCGAACCATGGGTGAAACCCGGTAACCAGCCAGATGGTAGTCGAGGGAGGCATAACCCTTCGAGGCGCTTTTCAGGCGATCGTAGAAATCGAGGACGATTTCGTTCAGCGGCATCTCGTAGAGCAGCATCACGCGGCCGGACCCGATGTACTCGAATTTTTTCTGCACTCCCCGCTTGTCTTCCATCAGGGCCAGGATGCCACCGATATATTCTTCGCGCGTGATGACCGTCGCGTCGATGATCGGTTCCTCGATCGTCGCGATCTCGCTCGGATTCGGGAACTTTGTGGGGTTGTCGACCTGCAGAACCTCGCCCTTTGTATTGGTAATGCGGTAACGGACGCCGGGCGCGGTCGTTATCAGGTCAATACTGAATTCACGCTCGAGCCTCTCCTGCACGATCTCGAGGTGCAGCAGGCCCAGGAAGCCGCACCGGAAGCCGAAGCCCAGCGCCACAGAATTCTCCGGCTCGAAGCTCATCGCGCTGTCGTTCAAGCGGAGCTTTTCCAGGGCATCCCGCAGCAGGCCGTGCTCATGCGATTCCACCGGGTACAATCCCGCAAACACCATCGGCTTGATCTCTTCGAAGCCGGGTAAGGCTTCCGCCGCGGGCTTCAAGGCGTCCGTGATGGTGTCGCCGATTCGAGCATCGCCCACGTTTTTGATGTTGGCGTATATAAAACCGACCTCGCCGGCAGTCAGTTCGGGGAGCGGAATCGCCTTCGGCGATTGATAGCCGAGCCCTTCCACATCGAACTGTTCGCCGTTGGACCAGAGTTTGATCTTCTGGCCCATCGCGATCCTGCCGTCCACGATGCGGGCAAGAATGATCACGCCCCGATAGGGGTCGAACCAGGAGTCGAAGATCAGTGCGCGCAGCGGCGCGTCGGCATCGCCACGCGGTGGCGGCACGCGTTTTACGATCGCTTCGAGAACCTCGTGGATACCGATTCCCTGCTTGGCGCTGACCAGCACCGCATCACTGGCATCGAGGCCGATTACGTCTTCGATCTGCTCGCGAATCCGTTCCGGTTCGGCAGCGGGTAAATCGATTTTATTGATAACCGGAATAATTTCGAGATTATGGTGCAGCGCGAGATAAGTATTTGCGAGGGTTTGCGCTTCGACTCCCTGGGATGCGTCCACCACAAGCAGCGCGCCTTCGCATGCTTGCAGACTGCGCGATACCTCATAAGAAAAGTCCACATGGCCGGGAGTATCAATCAGATTGAATTGGTACCAGTTACCGTCGTCCGACTTGTAATCGAGTCTTACCGCATGGGCTTTAATTGTGATGCCGCGCTCGCGCTCGAGATCCATGGTGTCGAGCACCTGAGCCATCATTTCTCGCTGAGAAAGGGCTCCGGTAGTTTCCAGAAGACGGTCGGCAAGGGTGCTTTTACCGTGGTCGATATGCGCAATGATAGAGAAATTCCGTATAAATTCGGGGACCATGCGGTAAGATGGGGCTGAACCCCGATTATCCCATATGTCCTTTCAGTTCCTCTCTTTTGAGCCGGATAGGGATGGGCTTGCGCTCATCACCGTAAATCGGCCGGAGAAGCTGAACGCTCTGAATCGAGACGTTATCTCCGAATTGGGGGAGGCGTTCCGGATGGCGCGGGAAGACGCATCCGTGAAGGCTGTTATTCTGACCGGAGCCGGCGACCGGGCGTTCGTCGCAGGCGGCGATATCGCCGAACTGGCGGACATGAATGCCATCCAGGCGGAGCGGTTGTCGCGGCGCGGGCAGGAGATTTTTCGCGAATTGGAGACGTTGAGAAAACCATCGGTGGCGGCGGTGAACGGATTCGCGCTGGGCGCGGGGCTTGAACTCGCGATGTGCTGCACGATTCGGATCGCTTCGCCCGGAGCGAAGCTGGGCCTGCCCGAGGTGAAGCTGGGTATCATTGCCGGCTATGGCGGGACACAGCGTCTGCCTCGTCTGGTCGGGCGGGGTCGTGCCCTGGAACTGCTGCTCTCCGGCGAACCGGTCGACGCCGCCGAAGCACATCGGATCGGGCTGGTGAACGCGATCGCGCCGCAAGCCGATTTAATCGAGACGTCGAAGCAGTGGGTTCGCAAGGTAATTGCGAACGGACCGCTTGCTGTAGCATTGACGATGGAATCCGTCGATGCCGGCCTTGAGGGCGGATTGCAGCCGGGCCTGCGTTTCGAATCCACGGCGTTCGGTCTGGCGGCGGCGTCCGAGGACCGGCGCGAAGGAACCAGAGCATTCCTGGAAAAACGGAAACCGGTGTTCAAAGCGCAATGAGCGAACAGGCGAACCAGAGCTTCGACACTAACTTGAGCGCGGCCGGCTTGCGGTTCGCCATCGTTGTCAGCCGATTCAACAGCTTCGTCACCGAACCCCTGCTTGCCGGAGCGCTTGACGCTCTGGGCAAGTCCGGCGCCGACCTTCAACAGGTCGACGTCGTTCGCGTGCCGGGCGCGTGGGAATTGCCCATCACGGTTCGCACAATCGCCGCGAGCAAGCGGCACGACGCGATTATCTGCCTCGGGGCGGTCATCAAAGGCGATACGCCGCACTTCGACTACGTCGCCGGGGAAGCGGCGCGGGGGATCGCGGACGCATCCGCCGAGAGCGGGATCCCCATGGCTTTCGGACTGCTCACCACCAACACTGTCGAACAAGCCGTCGACCGCGCCGGCGGGAAGAGCGGCAACAAGGGCTTCGACGCCGCCCTGACGGCCATCGAGATGGCCAACCTCCTGCCGAAATGGAGGCCGTTCGGACACCGCTGATGGCGAGACATCGAGGGCGTCAGCAGGCGCTGCAACTCCTGTTTCAGTGGGACTTGCGGCGCATGCCGATCGAGGACATTATCGCCGGCTACTACAGCTCGCTGCTGGTGAGCGAGGAAACGATCGGGCGTCCGCGGCCCGATGAATTCGCCGAACACCTCCTGCGCGGCGTGGTGCAGGATCTGCCCGGTGTCGACGATCTGATTTCCCGCCATGCCGCCCACTGGCGGCTGGACCGGATGCCCACGGTCGACCGCAACATCCTGCGGCTCGCGGTTTATGAGATGCGCCGGACCGATACTCCGCCGGCGGTCGTGATCGACGAGGCGCTGGAACTGGCGCGCCAGTTTTCGAGCGAGGAGTCGGTCCACTTCGTCAATGGAGTGCTGGACGCGGTGCGCCGCGAACTTCCCCACGCTACTGCTGCACCGTAATCGAGACCCCGGTCTGGGTCTGGGCACCTCCAATCGTGGCCAGGACGGCCGCGTTACCGTTCGGAAGTGAGGCCGGCACGGTCACATTGAATTGATAAAGGCCCGCTTCGATGAGTCCGGCGTAAGCAACGGCCGCGTTCGTTCCTTCGATGGTGATCTGGGGGGTGTTTGCCAGCATTGCGGGCGTGGTGACCAGCTGGCCGGTTGCGATTGCCGGGTTTGTTGGTCCGAAGCCCGTTCCGTAGATCTGGACGATCTCACCGGGATGCGCAGGGCTCGATGCCGTTACCAGGGTTCCGTCGGCATGCACCGCGGCGACCGACGTGCCGCCGAACGTAAAGAATGAGGGCGCGAACTGCTGCTTCTGCGCCGCGAGCGAATTGCTTTGCTGCTTCGCTGTGGTCACCTGGACCTGGACTGAACCGGTGGTGGCGTCATCCGGGGCGAGCACGTTGATCTGGGTCGGACCGATGTATTCGACGTATGCGGGCATGCCATTGATCGTGACCGAAACACCACGCAGGGAGGTTGGCAGTTGTCCGTTCACGAAGTCGCCCGCCTGCCAGGTGTAATTGGTCTGAGAAAGATTGGTCCCGAAGATGGAGATCCATGTTGCGGACGCGAATCCGGGCTGGAAGCTTCCGGCGTTGGTAATTCCGGTGATTGTTCCCGCAGGCGGATTGCCCTGAACTGTGAGAGTTACCGCTATCGTGGCCGGGCTTGCCGCTACGCCCGCTGAAGAGACCTGGACGCTGCCGTTATATGTTCCCGCCGCGAGATTGGACGGATCGACCGATACTGACACGCTTGCCGGAGCTCTACCTGAAGCGGCGGAAACGCTGAGCCAGTAGTCGCTGGTTGAGGCCGTCCAGGAAAACGATCCGCCGCCTCCATTGGTGATCGAGATACCCTGAGCGGCCGGAACGGCGCCGCCGAAGGTGTACTGATAAGAAAGGGCTTGAGGTGAGACGACGAGACTCGGCGGGGCCGCCGCTACCGTCAGAGTGACTGGTATCGACAAGGGAGTATTGGAGGCACCGGTCGCCGCGATCTGTACGGAACCGTTGTAAGTTCCGGCGCTCAATCCCGTTGTCGAGACCGAGACAGTCAGGGTTGACGGCGCGGTCCCGGATTCGGGCGAGACGGTGAGCCAGGGATCGCTCGCCGTCGCCGTCCATGCGAGCGCCCCGTTTCCGCTGTTTGTGATCTGCACTGTCTGCGAGCCGGCCGCCGAGAATTGCATGCTCTGGGATGACACCGTAATAGCGGCGGGCGCGGCGGGCGCGGCGACCATGATGTTTATGGTGTCACTGCCGTATTGCTCCGCTACCCCCAAAACGGCGATGGTTACGAGACCCGTGAGGTTTGCCGGCAACTGCGCCGTAATTGAGGTCGAGGTCCAGGATGAAACGGACAGAGTCTGCGCCGCAGTGGAACCCGCTGGAGTCGCGGTTACTTTGCAGCCATTGCAGAGATAGCCGAACGTCGCGCCTGTGATTGTTATGGCGGAGCCGCCGCTGACCACGCGCGCAGGGCCGGTCAGCAGAGGGCCGACGGAGATGATCGCAGCCCCGATCTTGCACCGCGCGGACGCAAAGTATCCGATGGCCTCGGTTACGGTGCCGCACATGATCGTACCCAGAGAAGAACTTGTCGGCTGAAAGGCCCCCGTTCCGTAGACAAAGTTGTTATAGAAGATCGTGTTGGTCGCGCCGCCATTCTGCAGCGGCAGCGTTCCCCAAATAACCTGCGTTATGTCGGTAACCAGGGAGTCGTTCTGACTCACCGTTCCGAAGAACGTACCGCCGTTTACGGTGAGTAACGGGTCGGTGGCGGGCGTGGTTCCGATTGACTGCCAGTCGGTTGTGCCGGCCAGGAAGGAACGCACAATCTGACCAGTGGGATGAGACTCTCTGGTGATGTTCGCGATGCCCGCTGCAGTGCAGCTATAAGCGAGGTTCCTGTTCGTGAAGGCCGACGGATCGACCTGGCAATAAGGAACAATCCGAGTTACCGATGCCTGCTGCGCGACGAAGCCGAGAGATCCGCTGGTGAGTTCAACGACGCCATCACTGCCGTTCGCGAGCGAGATGCCCGTCTGATTGTTGGCGTACGTGCCGGCGTTGCCGATAACCGCAATCGCGTTCACTCCGCGAAGATCGTCCACATGCTGATTCCACATGGAGAGATTCCAGAGGAACGGGCTGCCCGCGATCATCTCGGCGCTTTGCGTACCGGAAATGATTGCGCTTGCGGAGTTCGTGGCAAGAAAAGAACCGAAGTTGGGCGTGGCGATCAGGACCAGGTTCCGGACCAGCGTGTTCGCCGGCGGGCTGAGGCTACCGTTCGTCTGCAGGCCGGCGAGATAAGCCCGCACGATCAAACCGCCCATGCTGAAGGCAACAACATCGATTTGCGTTACGGGCGTACCGTCGTCATAAGTGATCGAGTTCAGAAATTTGCCCAGGTCGGCGCCCAGGGTTTCAATCGGCTGATTGGCGTCTTCGGCGCAGTTATCGAAGAAGTAGACCTGAGGAACGCCGTCGGACTGCAGGTACTGCGCGAGATTGCCGAAAGTCGTTGACGAATTAGTCGCCACTGGACAGTTGTTCGAGTACAGGGTTTGCCATCCGTTGAGAAGCACTACGGGTGGGCGGGTAGCGCTCGCCGGAACAGTCGGCAATGCGTCCACGACCACGTCCATCGTGGTTTTCTGCTCGATGCCCTTCGCGCTGGTGCTGGTGATCGTAACGGCATACTCGCCCGGTTTGGTCCGCAGCGGGGCTGCGAGCATCAGCTTGTCGCCCGCCTCGTTGAGGCCGACGGTCAAGCCCGCGGTTGTTCCGTCTTCCAGCGTCAGCTTGCGGCTGGCCGCCTTCAACATGGAATCTTCGGTTGCGGAATCCGCCGAGATCTCCACGGGTGAACCCGCCCGGACTTCATAACGGGTTTGCGCAGAGGCAAGGGTAGCGAGGCCCGCGAGCAGGCAGGCCGCAGTAAGCGAAGAGAATCCCAAAGGTTGACAGACGAATCGGCAGGGAAAGTTGCGCAGACTGAAGTAATGAACATTTGTGTTATTCATTACCGGGAATCAGCCAGTAGTCGCGCGGGTAGAGCTTAAATACATGCTCGTCTTCGCGGGCCTGAACATCCGCGTCCATTGCGCCGAATTGCTTATCGTTTCCGATGATGTAATAGACCGCCCCCGGGTTGTCCTTCGCGGGTGGACCGTAACCCGGCAGTAACTTGCCGTAAACCTTATCGACGCGCTGGAAGATTTCGTTCGCGATGCCGGGCTCCTGCCGGAGGGCGAGCATCGCCTGGCGAAATTTCTTAACCTTTTCGGGGGTAATCCCATCCGCGAGATCGTCGGCGATCGCTTCGGCCCGCGCTTCGTAACTGCGAGCCGCATTCGATTCCTGAAACGCCATGGCCACCATGTATTCGAGGAGCTTCGGATCACGGGGACCTTTCTTCACCACATCGATCGCGAAGTGCAGGGTTTGCGGGACTTCGGGCATACGCTCGGCGTAATAACCGGCGTAGCCGTCGTGGGTGCTGCCGCGGAGTCCGTTGCTGTAGGCCAGCCCGGCTCCGATGGTCTTCGTGAAGATGCCGTGAGCACCGTACCCGGCGAACAGGCGGGAGGCGAGGTAATCGAGTTGGGCGTCGCGGCCGGTATCGTCGTAAGAGGCGGAGGGGAGGATCGTGGCCATGACGCCACCCGCCATATTGGAATCGAACAAACCGACGAAGCGGGGTACGCCGGGAACGCTCTGGTGGGCCTGAAGGCGCTGATCGATCCGCCGGCCAGCGTTATAGGTTACACGGACCGGGTGGTCCTTCAAGGTGGGCTCTTTTAATTCGGCCGTGAGGGTCCGCATGGCAGGCTGCAACTCGCTGAGGTGCGCGGTGGAACCCACGGCCCACATGCGGCCGTTCACCGTGAAGAGGAGACTCTCGCGCAGGGCGGTGAGGCGCTCCAGCGTTTTCTCCGGCGTTACGAGAAGATCACGGGCGATCTCGCCGCACAGAAAGCGCCAGTCGGATTTGAGGCTCGAATCGGGCAGATCCGGCAGAAGCTGAGCGAGATCGGCAGCGACGTCTTTCATGACGCCGTCTTCACCCTTCAGTTTTTCGAGAAGCGCCTTCATTTGCGCTCGGTCGCTGACGCTGTCCGCAAGCTCAAGCAGGCGCGTGGCCAGCTTCTGGCGATCCTCCGTTCCGGTGTCTTTTAGCATCCAGCGAAGCCGATCGGCGTTGTAAGCGCGGGTCAGAAAAGCGGCTGTCGTGAGATAGAGCGGATTCGACTGTTTCCAGTACGCAAGCACGGGATTCATCACCCAGCTTTCTTCGGGACCCTGCATGGTGGAGCGCAGGCGGCTGACCGCCTGCTCGACCAGATCGCGAATGCGCGGAAGATTCTCGGGACGCCAATCCGGGTGGGCGAGCACGAGCTGCATCCATTCGATCGCGCGGCGGCTTTCGGCGAGATCGTTACCCGATCCCTGGACCACCAGCTCCACGCGGTTCGAACGCACGTTGACGCTGAAGTTCGAATCGAGACTGAGGACCTGTTTGCGGAGCAGTTCGGTCATCTGCTCGTAGGGAATGGGTTTGCCGTTATCGACGACGCCGGTTTGGGTGAGAAGGGCGGGGAAGAGCGAAATGAGGGGGAGGTCGGCTTCCGGGACAGTATCGAGACGCAGTGCCAGGCCGGTGGTGGCACTGGTCATGTTGTCAAACACGGACGAGACAACATGCACGCCGTTCGGCAGACTGGTTTCCTTGTATTCGAGCTGATCATCAAGCGTGAGGGGCGGCTCGCTGAGGAATTTGCGATCCGGTACGCTGCCGGCAAGCTGATCGAGGCGCGCGCTTTCGGCGTCATAGTCTTTCCGATAACGGCCGATGGCCTCCTGTTCGCTACTCAAGCGGTAGTTTGCCATGAGACGCTTCGCCTCGGCTTCACCGCGCGCGAGGCTCTCCTGCTGCTGCTTTTTCAGCAGGGCGGCGCTGGGGTGCGCGGCGATTCCGTAGGGCTCCGTGCCAGTGAGATGCCAGCGCGGGAGGAGATCGCGCCATATGTTGTTGTCCCTGGCCAGCAGCTGCGTGACTGCTTCGATGTCCGGCTTCTGGGTCACTGAAAGCCGGAAGGCACCTGTGGCCGCCTGCCGGTTCAACTGGTAGAGCTGATCCATCCATACCGAGCCGGTGTTGCGCGCGCCGAATCCGGGCGGCGAATTGACCAGTTTGCTGAGTTCACGGCGCTGCTCGACGAGACGCCCTCGGACGAGCGCGTTGAATTCGGCGAGTTCGGGCGAGCCATCGGGCAGGGAAGAGATGCGGGCGAGTTCCGCGGTGACTATAGCGCGGATCTCTTTCACCTTTGGCTCTGTCAGGTTTGCGGCAGCGACATCGTTAAACCCGATCATGACCGGGAAACCCTGGTCGGTGCTGAGATACCCGAATACTCCCTGGGCGCCGATATCCATGCGCCGGGTCTTGCCGTTGATAAAGAGGCGGTAGAGATCAGTGCTGGCATCGCCCGCGAAGCTGTCGAGGAACAGCTCAAGGAGCAGGGTGTCGCGAGCGTTGAGTTTGCGAACGGCGGGCCACGCAAGGCCGACATAGCTGGGCTGCTGTTCGTTTTCGAAGGGAAAATCGACGATCTGGACGGAGCCGGCCGGGGCCGCCTGCGGACGGGGAAGATCGTCCTCGCTCTCGGCTTTGCGTCGAACTGCGGAAGGGTCGACGACGCCGAGAATCTGATCGAGGCGGGCGAGTTCCTCGGCAACCGTTTCCCCCTTCGGCAGGGAAACGATGGCGCCCATGTTCCCGAGATAGTAATGATGGTCGTGAAAATTCCGGATATCGGCGGCCTTCATTTCGCGGATGCCGGCGGGATCGCCTCCGGCGTTGTAGCCGAGCGGATGGTTGGGGCCATAGAGGTCGAGCGAGAACTGGCGGAAGAGGGCCCAGTTCGGGTTGTTCATGGAACTGGTCATTTCGTTGTAGACGGAGCCCTTCTCTTCAAGCCTGAGCTGGTGGGCGGGCGTTTCGGAAACGCCGAAGTTTCGGACTTCACGGCGAATCTCTTCATCGGTGTAGTCAGGATGGAGGAGCCCCTGGAGGAGGAGCTTGAATTCGTCGTAGAAGACGGGGAGACCGGCTTTGGTGTTGAGGTCATAACAGGTGCGCCACTGCATGGTGAAGGCGTTCGATTCGGTGAGCGTCATGCTTTCGCTGGCGGCGAAGGCCCGGCCCATGTTGCCTTTGCCCATGAGGAGGTGCTCCTGGGTGTGCGGTTCGCCTTTGCTTGAGACCGGGAAGGAGTTCACCCAGACGAATGCCTGCGGGACGGATTGCACCTGGATGAGGTCGAGAGTGAAGCCGGTTTTCTGGTGGACGAAACGCGCGCCGAAGGGCTGATCCGTGTCATCGAGGTAGACGGCGGTGGCTCGGAAGCCGTGGCTGGTTGTTTGTTCAGTGACGTCGGTGAATGCGGCCGGACCGGCAGGTGATGGAGCGGCCGGAAGAGCAAAACGAGTCAGCGAGACCATCAGCAGGAGAGCGAGAGCTCGGGTTTTGGCGGGCATATGGTTAGTTTCGCCCAGCCGGGCCGGGTTTCGGGCGAGATGCATTGATATGGGGCCGGGACATATTGAATAGACGAGTGGCGCGGCCTCTTCGCGCGTTGCGTCTTGACCAATAACGGCGGGCACGGGGCCTGATTTGTGCGTATGCGCTGCGGGAAGTGACTCGGGTTCGAGTCGAGATCGCCGGGTTCGGTGCGGGGGCCTGCTTTGTTTCCAACAGGTTCTCGGGTTCGTTTGGTTGTTTTTTGTCTGATTGTTGAGATTGCAGCTGCCCGTCTGGCTGCGGCGTGTCTGGTTCCCGCGTTTCTGGTTCGCGGCATGGAACTTCCCGGATCGACGATTCGACGCGACCGCGCCGCATTTCCAGAAAACGGCGATGGGCTCGGAGGTACTGGCGGTCGCAGAGCGAGTCGTACCGGATGATCAGGTCCACGGAATGGGACTCGCCAAGCGAGCGAAAGGCCATCGATCCACGGGTTGGGATGTCTTCAGCGCGCGCCGTCGCTTCAGCCTGCTGGCGGATCTGTTGGTCCATAGCGGTCTTTTCCATTCCCCAAAGGCGGAGTTGTCGCCAGCGGGCTACGGCCATCTTCTGGACGAGGGTGTATTCGATGGAGGTTTCGGGCTTGAGTTCGTCTTCCAGTTCCGCGAGGATTTCGAGGAAGCGGTCGCTACGCTCGGTTTCGAGCACGACGGTTTCGGCGAGCAGGCCGTGTTTTACGGAGTTGCGGGAGGAGTTGCGCTTGCCCTCGGCCGTGACGGGTCCGCGGGACCGGGCTCCGTTAGCACGGGAGGCCTGGATCTGACGTTCAGTTCGCATTTCGATCTGGTTATCGCATGGGAAAAGGGGGAACCGGCGGAATTCGAAGGAGTTTTGTTGATTTCAGGGGAGATATAAACTTTCAGTTTTGTGACCGCCGGTCTGGACTCGGATATTTATGGCCACGAATAAACACGAATTAACACCGAATCAGATTTTGCTCCGCCGCCAGAATCTCCCAAAGCGTGCGCGAGACTCATTTCCGGTGGAACAGCGGCGGCGCGATGTTGCAGGGCCCTCCGTGGTTCCGGTGGGGAGGGGACGTGTTCCCCTGGCAGGCGTTGACATGGCCGCACATGCAGGCAGGTGGCCTCGCAGGATTCCATCTCCAGGACCAGGCGGGCGACGTCCTCATTCGAAACGGTGACAGCGCATTCATTGCAGATGAAGAGCGGGCCGTCCTCCTCCATGACCTCGCAGATGCAGCCGCAGCATTCGGGGTCGAGATCGCCGTGGGGATGAGCGGGAGGGGCATCAGAGCACGTACATGCGCAGCATTTCCCAGACGAGGACGAGCGCGATTGCCGCCATGGCGATGTACCGGACCCACTGCATGACGGTCTTTGGCTCAGTGCGGTTTTCCACGGGTGATGGTAAACAGTCTGGCTCTTCATTCTGGAGGTGTCTCCTGTCCAGTGCTGACTGGCCTGCAAGTGGCTTTGTTCGTTTCCAAAAAGAAAAAATAGTGCCTGCGTTCTTCAGGTGAAGGCGTTACCCACCCCGTGCCATCGCTTGCGCTTTGGGAACGCGCTCGGCAGGCGTGGATAGCGCTTAATGGGTTTTTAGGCATTAAGAAGGGAAAACCGCTAAGCCTTTGATAAGACGATCAGTGACCGTTCGTGTTTCGCGGCCAACAGTCCTAAATTTCCGACCAACAGTTCCCATTTTGACTTGCCAATTGCGGAGGATTGACCTATTTTCCTCGAATACCATCCTTGATAGAGAGACCTAAATGCGGAATGAAGTTGTCAAAGAACCTGAGATATTGGCGGAAAAAAGAGGTGTTCGCATCCAGATGACGAACCCCAGCGTTCCCTAGCCAGACGAAATAGAGAGGCTCAAGCGTGCACGGCTCGGCAACGATATGAAGGGCCTTGTAGTGGACAACGGAAGCGGCGAAATTGTGGGTCACGGCGGCGCAATGATCTACGGATGGGAAGAAGTGGATAAGGAGCGTTTTGCCAAACTTTACCTCGCAAACCTGAAACAGGCTGCAGGTTTGACGAAACCCTCCTTCGTTTCGAAAGTTAAGGCCGCCGCCGCGCAGGGGCCCGGCACACCGTTGACGGAATTGGCAGTTCAGTTTTAACGTGCGCGAGGAACGGACGGACTCGCCTGTGCGGGAGGATGATGCTGTCAAAGGACCCGATCACCGGCATCACCACGGCACCGGCTGCAAACGCTTGAAACTGAGTTTGCGAACGCTGGAGTGGTCCAGAGTGAATCCGGTGATGGCTCCGTGGGCATCGCGGGCGAAGGTCACGATTCCCGGGCCAAGGAATGCATCCTTTTCATAGGGCTGGAGCGGGGAGGGCACCTGACCGGGCAACTGAAGCATGAGGCCGGAATCGCGCGCCAGGACCGTATAGGTAGCCTGCAGTTCGTCGCTCCAATATTGACCGCCGAAAGACCGCAATTCAGCGGCCTGTGGGATGTACGCGGTCAACACGAATTCAGAATACCCGGCTGGACCGCCCGTAACATGCACAGCACGCGGATGGCCCGCCGCGGCAGGAATAAATTCGAACATCCGAACGGCGGCAGGACCGCGGGCGTGCCGGGCGTCCACTGGGTCCAGATCGAAATCGGAACCGTTCCGAAAGGAACTGTGGCCGATCCATTTGCCTTCGCGGACCGAAACGCGCAGGTCGCTGGGATCCTTGTCTGAAACGCCGCGATACAAGCCGACTGCGGAAGACAGGTCTGCGGCAGATAATGTGGCTCGAATCGGAGTGGGCTGGGCAGGGGGAACCGGCGCCAGAACGTCAGCCATATACAGATCAGCGATTTTGTTCGTCAGGTCGTTGGGGTTGATGGCGTCCGAGTTACATTGAAGTGCGATGGCCAGCTTCTGATCGGGATAGCGCACCAGGTTGGATGAGATTCCGCTGCCACCGCCGGAGTGTTCGACGGTCCGCTGGCCACGATAGTTCAGCAGAAACAGACCAAAGCCGTATTGAGTCGGCTTGCCGCTGCTGAGCACCGCTGGTTTCTGCATTTCGGCCAGAAGTTCGGGAGTGCCGACGCGCGGATTATCGAAATTGTTCTCCCATAGAAG
Organism: Terriglobia bacterium; assembly: GCA_963718155.1. GTDB lineage: Bacteria > Acidobacteriota > Terriglobia > Bryobacterales > Bryobacteraceae > BOG-234. Next base: position 106,597 of record CAVQYP010000026.1, read on the forward strand.
CAGATCGTGCGGCGTGGTGTACAAACCGGAGTTGCCGACCACAACGGCCTCGGGGTTGGCATGCACGCCGTGCTCGTCGACCGTGTAGCCGGCGGCGCGATTTGCGGTCAGCAGCGCGGGGTCGTCCCGAAACTGCGAGTGGGACATGGCGAGCGGCCGGAATATGTTGGCTTCGGCGAAATTACGCAGAGACTGACCGCTGACGCGCTTCACGATGGTGGCGAGCAGGTTGTAGGCGCCGTTGTTGTAGACAAATTCAGTGCCTGCCGGGGTGTTCACGCCGTGTTGGCGCGCGAGCATACGCTCCATTGCCTCGTTCGATTGCGACTGCCCGGCCAGTCCCAGCAGTCCGAATCCTTCGCGCAGGCCGCTGGTATGTGTGAGCAGGTGACGGATGGTGACGGGATGTTCGTGGTCCTGCCATTCGGGAATGTACTTGCTGACGTCATCGCCGAGTGAAAGCTTTCCGCGCTGCGCGAGCAGCAGAATACTCATGGCGGTGAATTGCTTTGAGATGGAAGCAGCGCCCATGACAGTGGTCGGCGTGATGGGTATGTTCCATTCGAGGTCGGCCATGCCGTAGGCGTGCGCGTAGATTTCCATACCGTTGCGGCTGATGGCGACGCTGCAGCCGGGGGAATGTGAGTTGTTAAATTCAGTAAAAAGCTGATCGACGCGGGCGGATGATGCACCGGAAGGCGACTGATTGCATCGGCCCAGCACCGCAATCACGACAATCGTTAAGACAAGAGTATGGCGGGGGTATGGACGCACAGAAGGCCAGCCATGGAATATATCACCGCGTTGTCCGATTCGGATCTTGATCAGTATCTTATTCGCCGAGAGTCCGATTAAGCGCCACGGGTCGGATGGCCGCTTCTGCGATTCGCGATGGACGCCGCAGTGACAATCTGTCAGGTTTTGGGGGTAATCCGCGAAGACCCGTGGAGAACGGCGATTATGCTGGCCCACTTCCGGACAGCCTGTCCTGAGCGGAGTAATTCAGAAAGTCGCATAAGATATCTTACGTAAAATTACGCGTGTTCTGGCCGCGCAAGAGGCTCTTTTTCGAAACTTCGGAAATCTGCATTATGTTAAATCCGCATGCGCCGGCCAGAGCGTTGCCGTACGGGAGATTTCATGAAGCTCACGATTTCTGATCTCGTAATCGGTGGAGGTTTCACCGATGACGCCATTACGACAACGGATGCTGGAAGATCTCCGCATCCGCAACTACTCGCCCTCAACAGTCGAGGCTTACATCCGCAGTGTTGCCGATTTCGCAGAACACTTCAATAAGTCGCCCGAGAAGCTCGGCCCGGAGGAGATTCGCTCATACCAGCTTTTCCTGCTCAATCAAAAACGGGTGCCGACTGGCACCTTCATGGGCAAATACGCAGAAGTGAAACACTGCCCACAGCCCAGCAAGTGAGGTTCGCGGCGTCGCTGGACATGTTGCTGTCAGAGATTGTACGGCTGACAAGGTAGAGACATGATGATCAGGGGAATTGGGAGATCGCAGCCTGCATTACGAACTCAAGACTCCGCCTCAATGAGACCGTCGCAATCCGGGAGCGGAATTCCGTCTTGTCCAGCTACAGTATCACCCGTTTCAAATCAGCTTCACGGAACACGGGCTCGACCGATTCGCTGAACAACAAGCACGCGCAGTGAACTAATTTATTCACCGTGCGCGCCGCCCGAATAGTGCCGCGTTCGAACAGCCGTTCGAAAAACGACATGGCGATCAATATCCCTTGTTCGCTGCGGACGGATCACGAAGATCAAACGACGGAAACAGTTTACGGTAGAAACCGCGGTCCCGTGAAAGCAGGAGGTTCGCCTGTTTTTGGGCCTGCGCGCCAATCAGAAAGTCCGCCAGGATTCGGGTCCGCTTTCCTCCCTGTTGCCGATACATTCGCCATGCGCGGCTCGCGAGGAAATGCGCGTCGCGCGCCAACGATTGTATGCGGATCTCATTGTTTTCAAGGAAGGAGTCGCACTCGGGGCGGGTTTCGAAGTGAATGCAAAGTTCCGCGTAGACGATGTCGCTGATGACAAGAGACCCTTCACCTGCCGCTTCCTGAAGGGCATTGGCCGAGGCCTCGTAGAAATTCTCATTCGGCACGAGAATATCGAGCAGAATGTTGGTATCAACGGCGGTGATCATCGCCCGCGCACGTCGTCAATGAACTTGTCCACGGAGGAGTAACCCAGTCTGGCGAAAGTGTCTCCGCAGCGGCCCTTCCATTTCGCGAGATTGAGTTTTTTGGGGGCCTTTTTCAGAACGATCGAACCGCCCACAATGCGAAATTCGACCTCCGTTTCCGGCCCGAGCCCGAATTGATCGCGAATGTCTTTCGGGATAGTGACCTGGCCGCGCTCGCCAATTTTCATATTCTGTAGTATGAATCTGGATTCATACCAAAGTCAGGCCGGGCGGGTTGCGCCGCTCCGCGCCGATTGGCAGTCTCATTCATGCGAAGCTGCCAATCGGCATCACGCACGGAAGTTCTCTTTTCTCATGATTGCCGCGCATGGGTCCGCCTCTCGCGCGCGGCGCTTCTGAACAGAATTCGGGGAACTTGCTCTTGTCGAGGACATGACGCGCTCCGAATTCCCATTTCGGCCGCGGGTGATCAGATTCGCTATCGTGGGTTCGCGATGTCGATGCTGTTGGGTGAAACTGAGCTCGCGCAACTCAGATGGACACAACTCAGCTCGGCGCAATTCAGATGGTGTGGAGAGCTTTGCCTGACAGCAAGATGCGTTGGTTTATTTTGCCGCGAAGCGACGGGATCGACGAATCGCCACGTGTCCGCGTTCCGGGATCTCCGCGGCCATTCCGCAGCGATCTGCCGTTCCGCCCTCGTCAACAAGGAATGAATCCATCCAGCGGAATCGGTTCCGAGAGACGGATGCGGCGGGGCGGGGAAGCAGGGAAACAACCAGGAACAGTTGCCTGGGAGTCACTAAATCGTCAGACGCCTATCGAGGGAGGGAGCCGGCTGAGTTCCTCGCGGAAGCGTTCTGCAGCCGGCTCCCCGGATTGCTCCGGTCAATTTCTGTTCGTCTAATGCGAACCGGTCACATTGGGTGTGACGTGGATCAGGGCGCCGGGATTGGCGTCTTCGAGGATCCACAACGAACCATCGGGGCCTTCTTCCACGTCGCGGACCCGTTTGCCCACATTCCAGCGCTCGGCGGTTTTGGCGCCGCCATGGCCGTCAAAGATGATGCGGTTGAGAGAGGTGGTTCCCATGCCGCCAAGCAAGCCGTTGCCATTCCATTGCGGGAAGGTCTGGGTACCGTGGTAGAACATGAGATTGCCCGGCGCAATCACGGGCACCCAATAGATCGCCGGCTTGGCGAAGTCGGGCCGTGTGTCGGGTCGGGGAATGGGGACGCCGTTATAGTTGTCAGCGTACTCGACCAGCGGCCAGCCGTAATTCTTGCCCTTCTCGATCAGGTTCAATTCGTCGCCGCCGCGTGGGCCATGCTCGAGCTCCCATAATTCGCCGGTAGGTGAAAATGCCATGCCGTAGGGCGTGCGGAAGCCGCTGGCCCAGGTTTCCGCCGGCGTCAGGTTTTCAGCCGGGAAGGTATAGGTGCTCACCACCTTCGCCGTTTTGGCGGCCTCGGTGTCACTGGGCGGATCGATCAGGGGAATAGTGCGTTCGCCGGTCTTACCGGCGTTGGGATTATCGGGGGCGGGTTTGCCGTCCAGCGTCAGGTGGAGTATCTTGCCTTCGGGCTGGTTCGGATCCTGGGCGGGGGTGAAGCGCTGGCGGTCGCCAACGGTCAGGAACAGAGACTGGCCATCGGGCGCGAACGCGATCTGCGCGCCTTCCTGGCCGCCCTTGCCCTTAGGCATCTGGTGCCACAATACGGTGAATTTTTCCAGTCTGGCCGATTTGTCGGTGGCATTCAGCCTCGCGCGGGCGAGTGCGAGTCCGCCGCCATAGTCACCCGGCTCGGAATACGTGATGTAGACATTTTGATCGGTGGCGTAAGTCGGCGAGAGAAAAACTCCGAACATTCCGCTCTGACCCTGCCAGTACACCGGCGGCGTTCCGCCCACCACCGCGATCTTCTCTCCCTTTGCGGAGACCAGCCAGATTGGCCCGATCTTTTCGGTGACCAGCATGCGGCCATCAGGCAGGAAGGCAATGCGCCAGGGCAGTTCGAAGGTGTTCACAGTCGTCATGGTGAAGGGCATACTGGCTTCGGGCTTCTGTTCGCCCGCATTGACCTGGGCCCATGCCGCCGCTGACGTCAGAGTGAAAAGCAGCGCCGCTTTCGCAAATTTCATCATCATTTCTCCTTACTTCTCAAGTGCCCCATCTGAAACAATTCGGGGCGCTCTCGCCAATCGTATACTACCCTATCGGGATCGTCATCTCGGCATTGGAATCCGACGCTGCCTTGGCGGCGCCGCGTTCGGCGATCCAGTCCCGACCCCGGGAGATCACTACGACAGGTGTTTGAGTGGGTTCCCGGATTGCCGGGAGGAGCGAGGAAAATATGTTTTTCAGGGTGTCACCGAATCTGAATAAATCGGGCGAATTTCTCCTCGCACGTGGGGTTTAATTAACGGTGGACGCGAACGTCGCTCCCTTCCGATCGCGGCTCGGTTTTTCGTACTTCCAGTTGCACGGGACGGGCCTGCGAATTCACCGCCGGATCGTAATACTCATAAACCCGGGAAGCGAAGGTTCGCGCCCGGACCGGGTACTTCGCCCGCAGCCGGATGGAGAGCTTGAGAACATCGTTCGCAGCGATGGAATCGAAGTACAGGATCGCCTGCGTCGGCGTCAGGCTGAACTTCTCCAGTCGTCCGCTTTTGTTCGCGGCGCTCTTCTCGCGATACGAATCGAGGTCTTCACTGAGTAGTTCGAATCCCGGCGGGATCCCGAGATCCACCATCACCATGTTGGCTGTTGCCGGGAGCCGGTTCCGTATCGTGGCCGCGGCGGTTGCTATCTCGTCCTGCTCAAGACGAGTGCGGTCATAGCTGACTTCGATCGATAATGCCTCGTTTGCGGGTTTCTCGTCCCACGGCGTGAAATATCGCCCGGCGATCTGATACGCCAGCCTGCCCTGGCCGGTGAAACGAATGTCCACTCGATTGGCCTGTCGAAGATCGCTGTCTTTGAATACGAACTGATGAAACAGGTCGTTGTTTTCGGCTGTCAGCGCGAGTTCGGCCGCGACCTTTCCGTTCAGAAGGACCTCAACGGCGCCTTTGGCCGTCCCGGCGCCTTGCTCGGTCGAGAGCAAGAGCGCTCGCAGGGCCATGATTGTGGCTTGAGTCGACCCCCATGTTCCCGCGCTGTCCTTTTTCGCGACGATGAAGTTCATCGCTTTCGCCGCGGTAGCAGGATCGCCGCCCCACTTCAGCAGCGCCTGAACCGCGAGCCCGGTAGTTTCGACCGCGCCGCTCGTGCCGCCGCCGTACATTGCTGTCCGCTGCGAGCGCGTCTCTTCCGAATTCCAGGAGATCTGGTCGCCTTGCTCGGATTTCGCATCCAGCAGCAGGCGCATCGCGCGATCCGTGAATGCCCGATCTCCTCCGGAATCGACCGCGAAATTGGCCAGCACGGCCAGCGTATAGGCATCGGCTTGTCTCTGGCCGCCGATGCGGGTTTCTATAAACTGCCGGGCGCGGACGAGAGCCGGTCCGTGGTACCCGGTTACTTCAAGAGCCCAGGCGACATAGGCTGTGGTGCGCAGAACGTCGGACTGGAAACGATTGATCGCGCCTTCGGCAATACCGCCGTCATCCGGTCGCCAACTGCCATCGGCCTGCTGCTGATTCATCAGCCATTGCTGCGTTCGCTGAATCAGGTTCGGATCGACTTCGTGTACCTTCGACATGTCGCTAAACTCCATCAGCCCGTAAGATGTGAGGATCTTGTTTGCGGGGGCGGCGCCAAACCAGGAGAACCCGCCCCCCGGCACTTCGAAGGTGACCAGCCGCTGATAACCGGTCGCGATAAAACCCTGAGCTTTGGCTGACACCTCGGGCGTTGCTTTCTTCGTCCGCTTCATGTAATCAAGCGCCAGCACATTGGGGTACGTGCTGGACGACGTCTGTTCGAAGCAACCGAACGGCATGCGCAGCAGACTATCCATCCCTTCCACGACCTGGCTCAGCGGACCCGGATAAAGCCGGACGAACAAGGTGTTGGCCCCGGGAATGGCGGCCGCCGGGAAGTCCACATGGCGTTGCGCGGCGGAGTCCAGGCGGCCGTTAAAGACCAGGCTCTGCTCGCGCCCATTGGGAACCACTTCGATCTCGCGCACCACGATGTCCGCGCGTTTCGCGCCGCCCGTCATTTCCGCTTTCAGCGTGAGACGGAACTTCCCGATTCGCTTTGCCGAGATGCTGAACTGCGTGGCGCCCACCCGCCCCGATTCCACGGAGACGTTCTTTTCCGCAGCATCGCTCTCGAGCGAAAACCAGCCGGCGTTTTCCAGCCGGAGGCGTACATCGCCACGCGACCCGGAATAGTTATAGACCGCGACTGGAATCGAGACCTCGTCGCCCTGGGTGAGGGTCACAGGCAAGTCCATTTCGGTGAAAAAGTCCTGAAAGACTTTGAGGCTGGCACTCCCGCTGCCCAGCGCGCCGAGCTTTGTGGACGCCAGCATGGCCATACGCCATGTGGTGATGTTGTCGGCAATCGGGATGGTGATGCCGGCCCGGCCGTCTTTGTCGGTGATGATCTCGGGCCGGACGTAAAGAGATTCGGGAAACCACGAGCGCACATGAGTTTCGGGCGGCGTGGTTTTGGAGACGGAACCGACGGCTGTCACGCCGGTCACGCTCTCGTGCAGGACGAACGCGGCCGGGTTCGGCGCCTTCAGGGCCATTAACGGCATTGCCGCGGCCCGGGCGTTGTCCATCATGAACATGGGCGACCCCGCCATGACCGCGACACTCTCGCCGGCCGATCCGATCTGCAACTGCACGGAAAGAACGGCGCGATCTCCTTGCCTGAGCACGAAGTCTTTCCTTGCGGTCCGAAGTCCCGGTGAAGTTACTTCCAGGTGGAAGCGCCCGGCGGGTAGCGCGGTCAGAAGAAACCGGCCGTCGGCTCCGGCCGTGAGCGAGTGGACCCGCCCTGATGCAGTTTCAGTCGCCCGGACGCGAGAGTGAGGAACGACCGCTCCCGTAAGGTCCGTGACGGTTCCAGTGATCTCGACGCCTTCCCCTGGCCCGGCTGCGTGCTCCACTTTGACACGGATCGTGCAGAAAGCATCGAGCGAAGAATCCAGCAGATCGTCGGTGGTATTGAATCTGCCGTCCGGTCCGGCGCTGCGCACTTCGATTAATGTGGGATTCCAGGGCCGGGCAGAGATTCTCAAATCATTGCCCCACGGGTCAGTCAGATTCATGGAGGACAACCGCTCATTCATACTCTGTCCGCCGCAGATATCTCCGTTCTTTTCGGCCGAGCGGTCAAGGGCGTCGGTAACGTCTCCGTGTATCCGGTTCTGGTATCGTGCGCTGTAAGTCGCATTTTTTTCAATCGACACGTCGGTCCCGAAATCGACCGAGGCGTTGTTGCTGCCGTTCATTTCCGTCGCTGAGAACAAAGCCCGCGCAGCGAGATCATGCCTGCTATCGTTTTCCGAAATCACCGCCGGGAAAGCGATCGAATGGATCTCGTACCGCGGCTTCAACATTTCCTGCTCGAGGTAAAAGAAGACCTTCGCGAATCCCGGCTGCTTCTCAGCGAGCGCAAACACCGCCTGATCCACCACGTCGAGTCCCAAAACAGCTTGTACGCCTTCACCGCTGCGATTGGTCACGTGAAAGCCGATGTGCGCCTCGCCTCCCGGCTTGTATACCTGCGCGTCCGATGTGGTCTCAATCCGCAGTTCATCGGCAGGCTGCACAAAGATCATGCGGTGATCGCCCACCGGCCGTCCGTCGCGCCCAAACACGTACGCGTTCAGCTCAACGGTACCCGCCATGCCGGGAGTAACCGCAAAGTCGAGTTGCGCGGTTCCGTTCACGATGTCGAGGTCATGGGTTGCGATAGTCTGTCCATCCTTAACCACGTCGACATAAGCGCTGCCCTTCGTACGAGTGCTCAGCACCTGCAAACGGACTCGTTCGCCCGCGCGATACAACGCTTGCCCGGTGTGCAGAAGAACCGACTCGCTGCCGGCCCGCGGCGCCAGTTCGATGGGGACCGATGCCTGGTTGCCCTCGCCGTCCTTTGCATCGACGCGAATCTTCGACACCGATCCCCTGCCGGTCAGCTTCACGGCAGCAATCCCGCTCTGGTCCGTGGTTGCTGTGCGATCCGAAGAGTCCGCCGAATGAATTTGTAAATCGGTTTGGGCGGGGGTTCCGTCGGGATACGAGGTGAGGATGAAAACCTGATTTTGGAGACCCGGCACCATTGTCCCGCCCTCGGGCACCGCCGTCACCAGCAGCGGCGATTCGCTCACGGTAACAGGCTCGCCGCGGGACTCGCTGTGACCGGCGTTGTCCTTCACGGTGGCTTCGATCAGCACGCGGGCGGCGCCATGGCTGGCGGCTTGGCCGGCCAGAAAATCCGGGAGCCGGAGGTTGAAGGAAAACGCGCCGTCGCCATCGGTTGTCCCTTCCGCTTTCGCGGTATCGACAAGGGCTACGTCCATCGCGGTCGCTTTGACTACGACCAGTGCGTGGTCCACCGCTTTGCCGAAGAAATAGTTGCTGCGCACAGTGCCGGTCACGTGATCGCCGGGACGGTACCCGCGACGTGCCTGCGCGTCTTTGCGGGCCAGTTCCACGGCGACCTTGAACCGGGGCAGGACATACCGCTCTACCTGCAAGGCAAGCTCGGCCCGGTTGGATGATGGATCTTCCATCAAGGCGCGTAAATGCCACGTCCCGAGGTTTACCTCGTCGGCCAGAGCAAATTCCGCCGAAGCTGCTCCCCAGGCGTCGGTTTGTGTGATCGTCCGGAACAGCTTGTTTCCGCGGGAGTCTTCGATTTCGAAGGTCAGCTTGCGGCCGGAAGTTGCCTGATGGCTCGCCCGATCGAGGGCGAGCGCGCGCACATGGATGGTCTGACCTGGCTGATAGATCGGTTTTTCGGTGGTCAGCAGAATGGAGGATTCCTGTTCCAGCCGGATCTGCTGCGTTTCGCGGGCCTCGCCAAGCGGTGTGTCGACGATATAGCGGAGGTCGAAGGTTCCGGCGAGCCCGGAGGGGAAACGGAACTGCGCGCTTGTCGTGCCGCGGGGATTGATTGGGCCGGTATACAAGGGCCGCGCTTTCTGCCCAGCCGGCAATAGTTCGATTCGGGCATCTCCGGAGATTACCGGGGTGTCGCTGCCCGCTTCGATGACGACGAGCCTTACTGCAGCGGGTGCGCCACTGATGTAGGATTTCTGGGCAAGTACGTGAACCGCCGGCCGTCGCAGAATTTGTGAGATCGCGGCCGTTCCGTGCAACGCCGCATCGTGATCGCCCTGATAAGTAAATCGGTAATTAAGCCGATGCCAGACGAGGTCGTCAACCGCGAGCGAGCGGGGAATGGTCAGGTCCTGTTCGGGCCAGGTGTGTCCGGCAGTTGCATAGATGTTCCGGTCGACCCGTGCGATCGCATGGTCTTCCGGATCGAGAACTTCGAGGATGAGATTGCCTTCACCGCTTCGTGGCGCGTCGGAGGGGATCGAGATATGCAACACGCCATGCAGGTAAGTTGCGGAAACCGGGCCTTCCTTCGACTGAGCCGGTGACAGGGCTGTCACCAGAGCCAGGGAACCGGCAATGAGCGCCGGAAAGCCACCGGCGAAAACAGCGAAAGACCTCTTCATGGATAACCTCCCGTTCACTTCATGGAACGGGAGCCTCGGGCAATCTTGCAGGATGGGGTGAGATTTTTTATTAACGGGGGGACGGAGCCGAAAACCACTGCTTGCCATCACGACTGAGCCAGGCGGCGCCGGTATCGGTCTTCAGCCGGAACGCGGCGGGATCGGAAGCCAGTTCGACGACCTTGCCCTGCCAGACGACCTTCACGAGTTCCCATTTCCTGCCCTCGTTGTCGCTCCGGTAAAGAGTGCCGGCGGAATCCGCCGCGAGCGTCACGTTGTTCCTGTTTGCGATGGCAGCGGCAGCGAATCTACTCGGCAAAGAAACTGACTCCAGGCCGATGGTAGCGGGTGTCTTCGCGGCCATTAAGCTGTTTTTTGCTGCCGAGGGTGATTCCGTTTTGAGTGCGCCGGCGGATGCCATGACCGAAACGGATTCCGCTGCGGCGCCGACCGAGAGTGAGGCGTCCGCCCGCGCCAACTGGCCCGGCTGGATCTCGACCGGCTTCCTCGCGCTCTGAAAGCCGGACTGGGTTACCTGCAATTCGTATTGACCGGGCTGGAGTCCCGCTATCAGGAACTGTCCCGATTTGTCGGTCACGGTATTGACGGCGGGTGCGCCCGATGTGGGTTTCGCAATTACGGCGGCACCGGCGATCCCGGCTCCCGTGGGATCCGTGATTGTGCCGGCGACGCCGGATTGGGTGTTGAGCAAACCGGTGCCGGGCGATGCCTCGAGAAACGACGTTTGGGGAAGCGGTCGCGGAGCAGCGGCGGATGGATCTTCGAGCCTCAGTGGGGTTTGCGCCGAAAAGGACGGCGCATTTTCGGGATGCGGCTCGGGCGCAGGCGCCGTGCTGGGTGGTGTACCGTGAGGGATTTCACGGGTGGTCTTTTTCGCCCGGGGGGTGGCGGGAGGCGCGGGCTCATTCAGGGCTTGCGGGACAGATCTCGCCAACATGGCCACGGGCCCGTTCTTCGCGGGCTTCTCCATGCGGTAAAGGGCAATCGAAAGCATCAGTATTCCAATCACGGCCGCGGCGGCCAGAGCCGGAATCGGCTTCAGAATGCGCTTCCACCAGGGAATTCTCTCCACCACGGGATTCGGCGCCGGCGCGTGGGGTTCCTGCGCAAGGTAAACCACTTCCCGGCACGCCTCGCAATCCGCCAGGTGCGCCAGGCAGGCCAGCCGCTCATGTTCGGGGAGCACCGCCTCGATGAAGGCGTTGAGCGTATCCGGATCGGGATGCAGCCCTGGTTGTGGATATTCGCTCATATTTGCTCCGGCTCCGGAGGGACACCCTGTTCGGGGAACGCGCGGGATGAGGAAGTTTGCAGCAGCCTTCGAAGATTGATATTCATATCGCGCGGATCGGTACCCAGCGCTTCCTCGGCCCCGGCCTGACTCATGCCCGATGCCTGCAGGCTCGCCAGCAGTTCTTTGTGCAGCCTGTCGGTGAGCCGTCCGATCCGGCGGCTCACGGTGGCCTCGTGAACGCGCAGCGTTCGCGAGATCTCGAGCAGAGTGCGCCGATCCAGAAACCATGCCGAAAGCACAAATCGTTCTTCGGGGTCGAGACGGCTCAGCGTGGCAGCCAGAGAATCCTGCAACCGCGCCAGCACATCGGGGGACGTTGCAGGCGCTACCGGCGCAGCCGCGAGTTCGCCGGCAGGAAGCGGAGTCTCGCGTCCGGCCCGGCGGTGATGATCCACATGGCGTTGCGCGAGCGATGCTCGTAAAAATCCTTTAAGAGATCCCCGGCCGGAGTAGTAGGCGAGTGGCGAGCACCGCCGCCCGTCGCGCTCGGTAAGCCCGAACATCTCAGAGTAAAGCGAATCCGCCAACTCATGCCCAGTGGCGGCGGATCCGGTGATGCCGATTGCGGCCTGCGTCATCGGCTCGCGATAAAGGCTTATAAAACGATCCCACGCGGCCTCGCGCCCGAGCGCGCAGGCGTGCGCCAGCGCCAGATCGGGCAGCTGCAGCGCGCGCCAGAAGGCTGCAATCTGCGCTCGGGAGGCGGAAACCCCAGACGCCATACCGTAGTTGTTTTTCAGGCCCACTGTTAGCAGAACCTGTGCCAGTTCGGTCTTCGCGAGACCTACCGATGAAGCGTCAGCCGAGTGCCAGAACTCATCGATCGAAAGGCCGCAGACTTCGTAAAAGTGGGATTCGGGGTTCTGTGCACTGGAGGCGCTGGAAACCGCCATGGCGCTCAGCTCCGCCAGACCTCGCGACGCAGAATCCACGATTTCAATATAGCTGGCTTGCAGGAGAGGCTTTTCTTCGGAGATCCGGGCTGTTGTAGCCTGTCGTTACGGGCTATGCCGAAAGCGGAACCAGCCGAGCATTTATCCATAAACGGCCGGGAGGTCCGGATCACGCATCCCGACAAGCCGTACTTCACGCGGGACGCACGGCTGACCAAGCTCGACATCGTCAGGTATTACTTATCGGTGGCGGAGGGCGCACTGGCCGGCATTCGCGACCGCCCCATCGTTCTGAAGCGATTCGTTCAGGGCGCCGAGGGAGAAGTCTTCTATCAGAAGCGAGCGCCATCGGACAAACCGGACTGGATGCGCACGGTGACGTTGTCGTTTCCTTCGGGCCGCACCGCGGAAGAACTTGTGGTCGACGATGCGGCGGGGCTCGCCTGGATCGCGAATCTCGGCTGCATCGAGCTTCATCCTCATCCCGTTACTTCGTCCGACCTCGACCATCCCAATGAACTTCGCGTGGACCTCGATCCCGGACCCGGCGTCGCATGGGACGACGTGCGCACCGTCGCGATGGAGGTCAAAAGTTTTCTCGAGGAAATGGGGCTGCGAGGCTGGCCGAAGACGAGCGGCTCGCGCGGGATGCACGTGAACGTGCGGATTGATCCGCGCTGGACGTTTTCGCGAGGTGCGGACGGGCCGCTGTCGCGTTGTCGCGCGCGATCGAGCGCCGTGTGCCGCTCTGGCCAGTTCGAAGTGGTGGAAGGAAGAGCGTCACGGCGTCTTTCTCGATTACAACCAGAACGCGAAGGACCGCACGACGTGCTCGGCATACTCGGTGCGGCCGCTTGCCGGATGCACGCGTTTCGACACCGCTCGAGTGGGAGCGAGGTTCCCGATTGCGATCCCGCTGATTTCACGGTTTTCACCGTGCCCGCGCGTTTCGCGGCTATCGGCGATCCCCACGCTGCCATGGACGAATCGCCGGGCTCGCTCGAAAAACTGCTCGAACTCGCGGATGAAGACGAGCGTGCCGGCCTGGGCGATGCGCCGTGGCCTCCGCACTTCCGCAAGATGGAAGGCGAAGGCGCGCGTGTGGCGCCATCGCGCGCCAGAACCGCCGGCGCGAAGAAGCGGCAGCGGCGAAGAAGGCCCCCCGAGCGAAGATGCCGCTGATCGTGGTTGCGAACTCACCCGACAAAGAAGCCGCGCTCGCCGGGCTGGAACGCTGGAAGGCGAAACATCCCGAAGCTGCGAAGCTTCTCGCTGTCGACGATGTGCTGGTCGATTCCATGCGCGGACGGTCGTCCACCTGGACGCGCATCCGGGTCAATCTTCGACACGTGCCGGAAGATCTTCGACCACCGCAGGAGACCCCCGATCCGGATGACGATCCCACGCGCGAATGGCGCGCGGCTTGTCAGAGCGCGCTTCGGCAAAGCGCGGTGCCGTGAAGAAAGCCCGCGGGGAATGACTCAGCGACCGTTCGCGAAGATATGCCATCAGTTCCTGCGGCGGGACCACTTCCAGCTGCGCATAGGTGCAGTCCTTCGGGCGTTTGTCCGTGCGCCATCGGCGGAAGTGCGACATGTGGCGGAAGCGCGCTCCCTGCATGTGTTCGTAGGCAACCTCGACGACCAGTTCCGGACGCAATGGCTGCCAGGAGAGATCTTTGCCCTGGCTCCAGCGGCTTTGTCCGCCGGGCATACGCTGACCCGGCTTCGCGGTCGTTGAATCGGCCCAGGCTCGCCAGGGATGATTTTCGAGCGCGTTCTCGCGATAAGGCGCGAGGAAATCGACCAGCTCCACTCGCTTCTGCTGCGTAAAGCTGGCGCAGACACCGACGTGCTGCAGCGCTCCGGCATCATCGAACAGACCGAGGAGCAGCGAACCGACGGCGGTCCCTTCGCCTTTTTTGTGCCAGCGGAATCCGGCCACCACGCAGTCGCAATCGCGTTCGTGCTTGACCTTGAGCATGACGCGTTTGTCGGGTTCGTATGGGATTGCGATCGGCTTCGCCATCACGCCGTCCAGGCCGGCTCCCTCGAATCGGCTGAACCAGTCCGCCGCGACAGTACGATCAAAGGTGGCGGGTGTCAGATGGATCGGGGGGGCCGCTGCGGCGAGGATTGATTCGAGTCGCTTGCGCCGCAGCTCGAACGGCTCGTCGCGCAGATCGTCGCCGCCTTCGCAAAGCAGGTCGAAGAAGACGATGGAGGCGGGAGTCTGGCGGGAGAGCAACTGAACGCGGGAAGCCGCAGGATGCAGCCGCAGCTGCAGCGAATCGAAATCGAGACCGTCACTGCTTGCGATGACGATTTCACCGTCGAGCACGCAGTGCTCCGGTAATTGAGTTCGGATCGGGTCGAGTAATTCCGGGAAATAGCGATTGAGCGGCTTTTCGTCACGGCTCTGTATGAACACTTCATCGCCGTCCCGAAAGATCAGAGTGCGAAATCCGTCCCACTTGGGTTCGAATATGTAATCGCCGGCTTCAGGAAGATCGTCGACTCGCTTCGACAACATAGGCAAAACCGGAGGGTTGACGGCGAGTTGCACTCTTCTGACATCTTAACGAGTCTGTTCTCTTCCCTGAACCTCGCCAGTAGCCCGGCGATATAATGACCGTTTGTTCAAAACAAGCTTCTCCCCTCATTTGCAACATCATTTCAGAAAGGATCAGTCGATTGCGAAATAAGCTTACAGTTGTTGGCGCCGGTAATGTGGGCGCCAACTGCGCCGTCTGGGCGGCGAAGAAGGAGTTGGGCGACATCGTCCTTGTGGACGTTGCTGAAGGCGTGCCCCAAGGTAAGGGCCTTGACCTGATGCAGGCCGGCCCTGTGGAGGGCTACGACGTTTCCCTGACCGGCGCGAACGACTACGGCCCGACCGCGAATTCCGATGTCGTGATTATCACCGCCGGATTCCCGCGCAAGCCCGGCATGAGCCGCGACGATCTTCTGCTGGCCAACTACGAGGTCATCAAGAGCGCTACCGAGCAGGCGGTTGCCGTCTCCCCCAACTGCACCATCATCGTCGTGACGAACCCACTCGATGCCATGGCGCAGGTTGCGTACATGGTTTCGAAGTTTCCGAAGAATCGCGTGATCGGCATGGCGGGCGTGCTCGACTCGGCGCGCTTCCGGACGTTCATCGCGATGGAGCTCAATGTGTCCGTCGATAACGTTACCGCCGTGGTTCTGGGCGGACATGGCGACACCATGGTTCCGGTTGTTCGGCTGTCCAGCGTCGCGGGTATACCGCTAACTGAACTGATCCCCGCGGACCGGCTGAAAGCGATCGTCGACCGGACCGCGAACGGCGGAGCCGAGATCGTGAAGTACCTGAAGACCGGGAGCGCCTATTATGCGCCCGCGGCTTCGGCGGTCGAGATGGCTGAATCGATTCTGCGCGACAAAAAGAAAGTGCTGCCGTGCTCCGCTTATCTTGAAGGCGAGTACGGAATTAACGGACTCTTCGTGGGCGTGCCCTGCAAACTGGGCGCGAACGGAATCGAGCAGATCTATGAAATCAAACTCACCGACGAAGAGAGGGCCGCGCTCCACAAGAGTTCCGGCGCGGTGAAGGAACTGGTTGACGTGATTCAGAAGAAGATGGCGGCGTAGGGCAAAGAGTTTGGGCCACGAATGAACACAAATGAACACGAATAAGACCGGACCTCACTATTCGTGTTTATTTGGGTTCATTCGTGGCCGATTGCTTTCTGTGCTAAAACAGAACATGTTAGAACAGAACAGGGGAGTTTTGTTTTCTGGTCAGATTCTGTGCACTCGCGAGCGGCAGTTCCGGTAATACGGCGTTCCTTGCCACTTCGAAGACGCGCATTCTGATCGATGCGGGTCTCAGCGTTCGCGAACTGGCCCGGCGGCTGTCTGAAATCGGCGAGAAGCTGGAAGATCTCGACGCCGTTCTCATTACCCACGAGCATTCCGATCATGTGGCCGGTCTGGCGCGTCTGGTCCGCTGGCGCGAAAAGCGCGGCAAGCCGCTTCCGGTCTTCGTTTCGCGGCTAACGGCGCCGCTCATCGATTGGGACGACATGCCCGCTCCGCCGGTCGAACGCTTCCAGGCGGGCTCGGGCTGGATCGTGGGCAATATCGTGGTTCAGAGCTTCACTATCCCGCACGACGCCATCGATCCCGTCGGATTCTGTTTCCACGCAGAAGGCGTTAAAATAGGCGTCGCCACGGATCTGGGCTACATGCCGGATTCGATCAAGGTGCATCTGCGGCGGGTGCAGATCCTGATGCTCGAATCGAATCACGATCTGGAAATGCTCAAGGTTGGTCCGTATCCGTGGAGCGTCAAGCAGCGCGTTATGGGACGCAACGGCCATCTTTCGAACTCCCACACCTGCGATTACCTTGAGGAGGATCTGGACTGCGGGGTTCAGACGCTCATTCTGGGCCATCTGAGCGAGCACAACAACCACCCTGAAATTGTGCGCATGGGCGCCGAGCAGTCGCTGGAACGGCGCGGCCTGCGCCCACGTCTTGTCGTCGCCGAACAGAAGAGACCGACAGAGGTTTTTGCGTATTGATTGCCCGTTACACGCGCCGCGAAATGGGCGCCGTCTGGAGCGACCAGAACAAGTTTCAGCAGTGGCTTGAGGTCGAACTGGCGGCGTCGGAGACGCTTGCGGAATTGGGTGTGGTTCCCCGCGAGGACGCTCTTTTGCTCCGCCGGAACGCCTCGTTCGACGTTCCGCGTATCTTCGAAATCGAAAATCAGACGCGCCACGATGTGATTGCGTTTACGACTGCCGTGGCCGAATCGATGGCGGCGGCTGGACACGCCGGAGGCTTCGCGCTGGTTTCACTACGGCATGACGTCGAACGACGTTGTGGATACGGCGCAGGCGCTTCAAATCCGTGAGGCTTCGAAGCTTCTGCTGGCGGGTATCAGGAAGCTGCGGGAAGTGCTGAAGCGCCGGGCATTTGAATTCAAAAACACGGTGCAGATCGGCCGCACCCACGGCGTACACGCGGAGCCGATCACGTTCGGCCTCAAGCTCGCCATCTGGTATGAGGAGGCCGGCCGTAACGAGCGCCGCCTCGAAGCCGCGGCAGAAGATCTGCGGGTGGGCAAGATCTCGGGCGCTGTGGGAACGTTCGCGCACATCGGCCCCGACGTGGAAGAGAAAATCTGCGAACGGTTGGGCCTGAAGCCTGCGCCCGTGGCTTCACAGGTGATCCAGCGCGACCGTCATGCGCACTTTGTCGCCACTCTTGCCACGCTCGCGGGGAGTCTCGAAAAGATCGCGATTGAGGTCCGGCACCTGCAGCGCACTGAGGTGCGCGAGGCGTCGGAATATTTCGCGAAGGGCCAGAAGGGCTCCTCCGCGATGCCGCACAAGAAGAACCCGATTACGAGCGAGCAGATTGCGGGGCTTGCGCGCGTGGTACGGGGCAACGCCCAAGCGGCGTTCGAGAACATCGCGCTGTGGCACGAGCGGGATATTTCGCATTCCTCGGTCGAACGCATCGTGCTGCCGGATTCCACGATTCTGATCGATTACCTTCTCGACAAGACCGCGAATCTGGTGGACAAAATGTTTGTCTATCCGGATCGCATGCGACGCAATCTCGATCTGACGCGCGGGTTGGTGTTCTCCGGCCAGTTATTGCTGGATCTGGCGGCGGCGGGGATGTTGCGCGAAGACGCTTATGCGATCGTGCAGCGGCATGCGATGGAAGCCTGGGAGAATGATGGTGACTTCCGCGCCGCAATTGAATCCGATCCGGAGATTACCCGGCTGTTGAAACCGGCTCAGCTTTCCGAGACCTTCTCGCTGGAGCGGCAGCTCAAACACGTCGACGCAATTTTCCGTCGTGTCTTTGGCGACCAGGCTTAAAAAGGGTGCGGAAAAAGCCAGCCAATCGCTCCCTGCCGGTCGCGGCTCGGAAATCTGTGCGTCGAATCAGAAAGGCTACCGAGCTGCGCCTGTCGACAAGCGATAACCAGGAGGAGTTTTTCGCAGCCTGTTACGTTAAGTCTTGCGGCGTTCCATCAGCACGACATCGCGCCAGCAACCATTCTTTTGTCCGATGCGTTCCCGTGTCCCGACGATGCGAAACCCGCATCGGAGATGCAGCTGAATGCTCGCCGCGTTTTCTGGAAATATGCCAGCCTGCAGGGTCCAGAATCCCTGCTCCTCGGAAGCTCTTACAAGGGCCGAGAGCAACGCTGCGCCGATTCCCTGGCTTCGTGCGGTTTCCGCCACGTAGACGCTGACTTCAGCTACGCCGCAATAGACTTCGCGGCGGGAATACGGGCTGAGCGCTGCCCAGCCAACTGTCGAGCCGTCAGTTTCGGCGACCAGGCGGCACGAGGGAAGATGTGTTTCGTCCCAATCCTGCCATTCGGGAGCGGTTGCTGCGAAGGTAGCATTACCGGTGGCAATGCCCTGAATGTAAATGGCGCGGACCGATTCCCAATCCGACTCCCTCATGGGGCGGATCGTCAAATCGGCTCGAGCCATCGATCAGCCGAAGCCTGAGCCTGTAAAGATCAGACCTTCGAATCAATGATGAAGGTCGGCGTAAAGCCCGAAGCCGGCGAATAACTGCCCGGTCCCGAGGACGACACGTAGCTGGAGCATCCGGCCACCTTGCCGAGGAACGCCTGCGGCTGCACATCCACCTGCATCTCCTTGAACTCGAGATGCCCGTAGTTCATCAGCGGGAACACCGTACGCGCCGGCTTCACCCGCTCCTGCACGACATACGGCGCACGCAGCGCCTCGCGAATGGCCCGCGCCCACGAACCCTCATCGTGCTCATAGCCGATGAAGCTGTGCATGTCGCTGTACTCGTCGTTCGGCCGCAGCACGAGCTTCTCGCGATTCTGCTTGATGTATTCCACCAGATCGTCGATCGTCTCGTCGTGATACGCCGACTTGCCCGGCCTTCACGACACGCGTCCACGGCACATGCTCGCGAATCGCCTTGCGCTCGTTGATCGGAAACTTCGCCGTGAGCGTTTCGTCGGTCAGCAGCGCGAACATCGCCTTCTTGTGCGACAGCTCCGAACGGAAGCTGTTCACGATGCAGACCTTGTGATCGCGATACGCCTGCACCAGCGGATGATTCAGCGTGAAGCGCAGCAGGAATTCCTGCACGCTGATGCGCCGGTAGATCAGGTCGATCTCGAAATTGCCGCTGCGCAGCACGCCGTTGCGATACTCCAGTTGCTCGGGCGAGACCAGTTCGGTCTCGAAACCTTCGGCGCGGAAATAATCGCGATAGATTTCGTATTCGCTGCGCCCGGTGGGATCGCGGAACTCGAGAATCGCGATGTGCGGCTTCGTCTTTGTCCCGCAAATCCGTTGCGCCCGGTAAGTCCGTTGGCCGTGTGATCCCGTTGCTGCCAGCTCCGTTGCCGCCGATTCCGTTACCGCCGATCCGTCGAGATCCGCCCGCCACGAACATCTTGTACGCCTTGAGCAGCGCGCTCAGAAATGGCTTCTTGCCGCCCGACTCGCGTCAGGTTGTAGCGCCGCCGGAACTCCTTCACCGGCGGGCAATCGTAGAACAGATCCGACAGCCCTTCCGACCACGCCGCTCCCGTCAAAGCGTCCGCGTTATACTGCATTACATGCAGCGAGCCGTTCTGGATCTGCAGATCGAGTTGAGCGGATACTTCGGACATCTCGTATCCGGGATCGATCGCGGCCAGCATTTTCTCGGCCGGGAAAAGCTGCATGCGGGAAAGCAATTGCGGGGATGCGAGCGCCATGCGCAGCATCCGATCAACAGCCGAAATCAACGCTTCGCCGGTTTTGACCAGATTGTCGTATTGCTTCTGGGTAACAAAATTCGGCCGGAGGAAACGGACAGAGAAGACGGCCGCCAGCGGATAGCTGCCGCGCTTCCATTTCTTCCTGCAAGGTTCTTGACCCACCGCAGGTCGCGGTACGGCTCAGACTCGAGAATCCGGTGATACCGGGATATCGCCTCGTCCAACTGCGTCATTTTCTTCGGGGTTCCGTCTCTGCCAGTCAGTATGACACAGGCTTGTCAAATTTGTCTGGCCTGAATTGTTCAAAAGTCCTGTAAATAATTGAAACCAATGTTAATATGTCTGGTCAGGCATAGTGTCTGTGTGGCGCATTCACCACAGCGGAACCTGATTTGCCTGTAATATTTGACGCTCGACCGGGCATTTTGGTTGCTGAACCGGTCCGGCGGTGACTGTGATAATGTTTGAGAAGTAATGGCACTCCTACCCGTCCTGAGAACGGGCGCCCTCATGCTTACCGCACTCCTCGCCTCTCAAGCGATCGCGTTGCCTCAAGCTGATCAGACAGACGCCAAAGACGTCAAAGAAGTTCGGGAAAGTACCGGACTCCCGCCGAGAGCGACGCCCGCAGACTATCAGGCTCAGGGGAGAGCGGGGAAGGTTACGATCGGCGCGGAATTCGCCGGGCATTCGGTACCGACTCCGGAAGGACCTCTCACTACAGAAGATTTCGTGGTAGTCGAGGTGGGGTTGTTCGGCGCTGCGGGCTCCACTGCCCAGTTATCACCCGACGATTTTTCGCTGCGCATCAACGGCAAGAAGGCCCAGGCCAGCATGTCGCCTCTCATGGTGCTGAAGTCTCTCAAGGATCCCTCGTGGATTCCCCCCGACACCGGCGCCGACAAGTCGTCCAAGACAAGCTTTGGCGGCGGGG
The DNA here is from genome assembly GCA_963718155.1 of Terriglobia bacterium. Classification (GTDB taxonomy): domain Bacteria; phylum Acidobacteriota; class Terriglobia; order Bryobacterales; family Bryobacteraceae; genus BOG-234. Next base: position 127,331 of record CAVQYP010000026.1, read on the forward strand.
GACAGGGGGGAAACGACCCTCCTCCGGCGCCCCCCAAGATGCCGGTGAAGATGCAGCTTGCGAATGAAAAGCGAACGCAAAAGGCCGCGCTGCCTCAGGGTGAGCGACCTCTGCCGCAGGCAGGTCTGCTCTTCTTTCAGTACGGCGGCAAGGTCAAGTCTGCTGAACTGATTTATAACGGGCCGGCCGGTAAGGTCACCATTCCGCTCCAGGCTTTTTAGCCCCGCAATTTAAAGTCTCCAGACCGCCATGGCCATGAGCGCATTACGGCTCGTCGGGGAGGGCTCGATGGTAGCGCTCCGCGGGCGCATCGTTTCCGGCCAGCGGTACAGGTTGGCTCTTGAAGACGACATAGGGCACGATAAACAGGCACGCTTGGTTTGCCAGTGTTCGGATTCCTTCCTGCACCAGACCAGAAAACGGCGGCATCATCCGCCCGCCTGCGCATATTGGCTCATCAACGCCTGATTTAAAATGGGCGGGGCTTGGATCAGGATGGGCCGGAACAGGCGGACGTCGTTAAATTAGCGGCCATCCACGCGAACTAACGCAGGGAGCGCGCGCATGATACGCTTCACGCTGCAAGTTTCAACGAGGAAGGAGAATTCATGATCAAGCCATTAACCTACATTTTCTGCGGCGCTCTCTCCCTTTATCTCGCCATTTCGGTCGGCGCCAGGGTCTTCGCCGCCGACAGTGTTGCGCCCGTTCGCCTCGATCGCGACAGGATCGCAGGTCTGGGCCTTACCGCCATTCCGCCCGATTCCTTCAAGGACATCCTTGTCGCCGGCACGCTGAACATGCGCGTTGCGAACGTGTTCGAAGGCAAAGAACTGCGCGCGGAAGTCTTCGAGTCGTCTCCGGCAAAAACGAACCATCGCACCCGACCGACCGACGGCGATGAATTCGTTTACGTGCTCAGCGGCAAGCTGATTCTCACGGAACCCAGCGGTACGGTTCAGGAATTTCGTCCGGGCGATTCCCTCGTGCTTCCGATGGGCTACGCAGGAACGTGGGAGATGCAGGGTAATTACCGGGAACTCGCGGTCGTGATGCAAAAGAAGAAATAGGGCGTTTCCGTGTGTGAGCAGTCGCGCCGGCACACTCGAGTAAAGAACATCAGAGGCGTCCGCTGAATAAGATCTGTGCGACTGCACGTGAAGCGCAGCACACGGGCAAGGCGAGTGAATCGCCTAAACGCCTCGGGTCCGGTGCGCCGAGCCCGGCGCGGAGAGGACCGCCCCCTCCGCAATACCGAGGATGACTATCGCGATTTCGAGGGCTCCATCCCGCTCTTTCTGATTGTTCCAGTTGCCTTTTCTGATGTGAGAAACGCGATCAGCCGTTTGGAGGTTTCCACCTCTTTCGACCCTGCGACAACGCCTGCAGTGAACACAGAGATATGCTGAACCTCCGCCGGTATCGTACCGACGAAATCGACGCCAGGCGCGGCCATGAGTTCGCTCACCGGCAGAATTGCGAAATCGGATTCTCCGCTGGCGACGGCGGCTGGTCCCTTGCTAACGATCTTAGCCGTCACCGTATCGGCGACGCCGAGCTGCGGAAGCATCTTCGTTGTCACGTAGATGGTGGCGCTGCTATCCGAAGCAATGGACCTGGCTCCCAGCAGCGTTCGTCTGAATGCATCCACAGTGCTGATTTCGGGCCTGGGCGCCCCATGGCGAACTGCCAGCCCGAGCGGAACCTGGGCAAGGTCAACGACTGTCCCGGCTACGAAGCGGCCTTCCGTCATCAATTCCTCAAGCCCTTCCCTGTTCATGATCACCAGGTCTACTGGTACCCCACGCCGCAGCTGAGCGCCGATGGCATCGGGCCCGTTTCCCTGTGACGGTCCTCTCGTGGTTGTGACTGTGATCCCAGTGGTCTTTTCGAACTGCGGGAGCAGTTCCTGATACGCCACGGAAAAGCCGCCGGACATGAGGACTTTAACCTGCCCTGACGACAGATCCGGAAATACAAGAGCGACCGCGATAACCAGGACGAAGCGCGCGGGAGCGCGCCCGCGTTTGTTGATGCGCAGCACAGAGTTCATGGTCCTATGATCCACAATTGGGGGAGCGGATGAAAGTTCCGGGAGGCTGATATCCCTGGAGTATTCGCTTCCACTCGACAGTGGGTTTCCGGAGATTAGCACGAAGCTCAGGAGTCCGGGCCGAAACCCGCAAATAATTGATGCCCTGCGCGTCGGGTCCGTTTTTGAGAGACAGACCGGCGCATTTTTATTCAGTACGACACGCGCCGTTCGTGAAGTAGAGTACGCTTCAGCAGTGTGGGGCATCACGAGAAGACTGTCCCGGCACATGCTCGGCCAATACGTCCAGGTATTCGTATTAATGGTGGCCTTTTGGAAGTGCCGTTGTCCCGCGAGGCCCATTGGGATTATCAGCCGCCGATCAATGCGGATGTGTCAGACGGCCGGCAGGCGATGCGATATTCGTCGAGGAATGCTCCTGTGCTTACCGTGACAGCCGCAGCGAGATCCACGCGCTCGCGAGAGGATGGGAAGTTCATTTCCGAAGCGAACCGTAACGGAGTGATCAGCCAGGAATATAGGAATTGTCGCGATTCCGCAGCATCCGCTCGCAATCCAGATCACCCATCGGCCCTTATCATTAAAGGAAAGAGCGTGAAGAAACGAAGCTCCGGTTCCCGCCAGGCGCTGGGACGCGAAAGTCTGGACACCGGCCCCGCCGATCCAGTTCGCGTCAATCAACTTCAAAGAGGGGATTGTTTGATGAGCAATGAAGCCGGAATGATTTCGCCAGCGGGTACGGGGAGCGGTCCATGCGCCGGCCGATACACAGCAGCCATGGAGGGTTCTTTCGTCATTTTTCTTATTGGTTTTCGCGTCAATCGTTTTCTTGCCGTCCGCAAGTGGCTCCTTGTGGCCAAAGCAATGGGCCCGATGCTGAAGGAACTATACGCAAACCCATCCCTCGGGTTCCTCGGAGCCCATACCTTTCTCTGCTGGCGCGGGGTGATGATGACCCAGTACTGGCGCAGCTTCGAGCATCTGGTCGCCTATGCGCAATCGCGCGACTCGGAGCCCTTCCGGCCTGGAAGGCATTCAACCAAAGCATCGGTTCCGACGGCACGGTGGGGATCTGGCACGAGACCTACCAGGTGGCAGCGGGTCAGTACGAGTGGATCTATGCGAACATGCCCCGCTTTGGTCTCGCGACGGCCGGCGGTCATGAACCGGCCACGGGGCACCTTCGCGATGCCCGCTCGCGTATGCAACTTCGCCCCTGGGGCAGTAACGCGAACCGGGGAGTTTCGTGGAGCTTTCCATATGATCTACTATCAGTACTTTCCACGGGGAAACGGGGATACGGCCGTGGCGGAGTGCCGTGCTGCCACCGATTTCCCGCTGCGTACGGAGCACGATACGACGGGGAAGTTTCGCTCACTATCCTTTCGTCAGGAGGCGTAGTTTTCGCCCCCAGCCCGCGAGATCCACAGAACGGCCTGTTATGGTCAAGCGCTTCAAGAGGATCGCGCAACGTCTTGCATCCTACGGAGATGCCATGCGCGATCACCTGCGCTGTTCGCGCCGAGTGAGTGTGTTGTCTTTGATGGCGTTGGAACTATAGGCGAGGTCGACATCGGAAAGATTTGCCGAGGCAACAGTGTCCCCGCGCGTACCGGACGCGTTGCGTTGGTGCGCGCTTCCCTCACTGCGGCGTTCTGAATCAGACTTGCAAAAATGCCGGCAAACAGCCTCCGTTGGCACCTCGATCGCTGAGTTGATTCGGGAAGGAGGTCGAGGTCCGTGAGGATAGGCTCGACGAGGAGCATATCTTTAACATTTCTTTCTCCCACATTGAGAACAAGGCTAATATTCACCGAACCAGCCTTCATTTCAGGTTTGAACTCGCCCGGACCCTATGGCTTGGGGAGTTCCTTATCGTGGAGAATCCGGTGCGACCTTTTCAGTTAGCAGTCGAGCGCGAGGTTCACAACGCCGGTTGTGTGCTCCTCGCTAAAAAATGAGTCGCCGCCCCAGCGTAGTCATTTTAACGTCCAGGAGTAACGGGAACCATTGTTCGGCCTGACCGAGCCCGTCGACCCTTGAGTTTGTCAGTTAAGAGGAGAAGACGATATGTCAAAACGCGAAGATGAGGTGACGCCCAACGCCATTAAAGAGGAACAAAAATCGGCTCGACTTCAAGACGATCCGCTCGGCAACACGCGCGAGCTGATTTCCAGGGAGATTCCGTCAGGCGCCGATCGTCGCACTTTCCTGATGCGAGGCGCCGTGGTAGCGGCCACAACGGTTATCACCGGCAGATCCATGTCCGCCCAGGAGAAAACACAGAGATCCACCGGGACCCCGAATGGCACCAAAATATCTCCCAACCTTGAGGTTGTGAAGAAAGAAAAGGGGCCAGTGATGACGACGCTGGACGAATTCTACAAGGTGGGTCCAGGTCCGTCGAGCTCGCACACGATCGGCCCGATGCGCATCACTTACGATTTCTATCAGCGGTGTACCAAATTGCCGGCGGACCAACTCGCCAAGGCAACGGGGCTCAAAGTCCACCTGTACGGCAGTCTCAGCGCGACAGGCAAAGGGCACGGTACGGAGCGCGCATCGCTCGCGGGCCTGCTCGGAAAAGAGCCGGCTACCGTCGATCCGGCGTTTCTCGATGAAATGAGAGACAAGCCCGACAACACTTACCCGCTGAAGCTTGGCGACAAGACCTTCACCCTCTCGCTGAAGGACGTCGTTTTCGATGCCACCAAGGGGAACTTTCCCCACCCCAACACCATGACGTGCAAGCTCATGGCTGGCGACAAGGTGCTCTACGAGCAGGAGTACTATTCGGTGGGCGGCGGCTTTATCGAGTGGAAAGGATACACGCCTCCCAAGAAGAACCCGCCGAAGTACCCCTTTTCCACGATGAAGGAGTTGCGGGATCACGCGGAGAAAAATAATCTGACGATCGCGAAAGTGGTTCTCGCTAATGAGGTAGCAATCTCAGGCAAGAGCGAGGAAGAAGTCTACGCTTTCGTCGACAAGATCACGAACGCCATGGTGGCGATCGTGAAGTCGGGGCTCGCCGCGCCTCCGGGTGTGCTCCCGGGTCCGATCAAGCTTGAGACAAAAGCGGGAACAGTCTTCATGCGCGCCCAGGACGAGCAGTACCAGTCAGACCGGGGAATCGGCTCACTCTCGGCTTTCGCTCTGGCGGGATCAGAGGAAAACGCACGCGGCCACCTGGTCGTTACCGCTCCAACCGGCGGTTCGGCGGGAGTTATGCCCGCCCTGGTTTACGGCCTGGGCGAAGGAGGGCGTAAACTTGCGCCCGAGAAGATCCGCGACGGTATGATAGCGGCGGCTGCAATCGGGTATCTCTGCAAGCACAACGCGACGTTGTCCGCAGCCGAGGGTGGATGCCAGGCAGAGATCGGAGTAGCCTCAGCGATGGCTGCGGCGCTATGCGCGCAGGCGCATGACGCCAGTCAACGAGTTGTCGAGAACGCGGCCGAGTCGGCCCTGGAATCATCTCTTGGTCTGACGTGCGACCCTGTCGCGGGGTATGTTCAGATCCCGTGCATCGAGCGATGCGCATTCGGCGCAGTGAAGGCCTGGACTGCCTATGCCATCGCGAGCAACGAAATTGCATCCAGCCACCGGGTCACTCTCGACGAAACGATCACAGCAATGGCTCAAACCGCCAAGGATATGAACAGTAGATACAAGGAAACCAGCGAGGCCGGGCTCGCGCTTTCAGTAGTGCTCTGCTAAACGAGCGGGGCTCATGACACTCGAAGTTACCCCGGCATTTCCTACTCTCATCGGCAGGTTACAGGTGCCCGATGCCGGAACGATGAATGAGGAACTGCGATCATTTATCCTTACCGAGGAAGCGAGCCATCCGAGTCTCGGCCGCAGCAACATAGGGGGCTGGCACTCGCGAACCGACTTCCTCAACCATCCGGAGCCGGCCGTGGCTGCGTTAACCAATTGGGTCACCTGGGCAGTGACTCGGATGGTTGAAGCCACGGCCGGTCCAGATCGCTTCAAAGGGATGCTGACGGTTTCCGCCTGGGCGACAATTTGCCGCGCGGGCGCGTATCATGCACCGCATTCGCACCCGGACAGTGCCTGGTCCGGTGTGTATTACGCCGATGCAGGAATGGAGAATCCCGATCACCCGCTGAGCGGTGTGCTGGAATTTCTCGATCCGCGCGCCGGCGTGGAAGCTGTGAGCGCGCCGGGCGATCCGTACGGCGCGCCTTTTCGCATCTGGCCTCAAAGCGGACTGCTGGTGGTTTTTCCGAGTTGGCTCTATCATTGGGTCCATCCCTATGTGGGCTCGACGCCGCGGATCGCGGTGTCGTTCAATGCGGCACTGGGTGTACCTGATTCGGTGGAATCCAGCAGGTCTGATGCAGCCGGTGCAATGATCGCGAAGTAGGCGCATTGCCAGAGGTCGGACGGGGGATCGTGTCTCTCTTGTGATTGCACCGACTTTGATCCAGCAATCTCGAATTTGATCCCAGCATAAGGCATCGCCTCCCGTAGCATCACTGAAACCACTGATCCGTACTTGCGGCCAACCGAAAATCACCGGCGACAAGATCGCCGGCGCTGCCGGGCCTGCTGTAAAGTTCCACGCCGGACGGAGGCCCGGCGACAGAGCCAAAGCTTGCCCTGCTACGAGAGGACTGCAGGAGGTTGAAGAACCAGGAGATACAGTACCGGCGGGTCCGAAGGATCAACGGCAACGAGATGGCCGGCGCGTTATGGGGCTGGCGTAAAATTTGCGAGCCGGGCGGAAGCCCGGCAGCAGAGCAAGAAGCTCTGCCCCACAACGAGAGGGTGGCAGGAGGTTGGAGGAGAGAGAGCCGCCGTGAGGCAAGGACGCGGTTGCGTCCCTGACCCACAGCCCGGGTGCTTGTGATTACTAGCGCGGATATTTGTTGATGTAATAAGTGACGCTTGCCTGGATGCGCGGCGCGATCCACTTGAAGTCGTCTTTTCGTATCAGGTCGCCGTAAATGTACTCGGCGCCGAACAGATAACGTATACTCGGCTGAATAATGAGGTTGGCGGTAGCGTAATCGCTGGTGTGATAGCCGGTGCCGGGGTCCATGGCGGTGTTGTTGATTCGCGTGTACCCGTAGCTCACAGTTGTCCGGATTATTTTTGTCCAGTTGTGTGTGTACCCTGCCTGGAAGGAGCCCGTCGGCGTCGCTACGAGTTTTCCGTTTGCATTGAAGCCGACGTCGGTTCCGAGGCCGAAGTTATCGTTATAGTAATTGGAAATTCCTTTACCTATAATCGCCTGGAAAACCACGCTGTTGTTCGCTCCAAGACCCCACGCGCCGGACAGGTTTGCCCCATATCCGCCAACGTGTCTGGTGAGATCCGGAACGGTTGTGCTCGGGATAATTCCGCCTACGTTCCGGAAAAGCGCGGCCGCGTGGAGATGCCCGTGTTTATTTTCGTAGTGATAGAAGCCGATCAGGTCCGGGAAAAAGGACGTGCCGATCGGCGTGCCAAATTGCGTCGTGGCGGGAGTATCCACGCCCGACTTTTCAACGGAGATGCCAACACTGTTCGACGCATTGAGAGGCTGAGTGTAACGGAACTGAGGATTCCGGGCGGCGATAATGCCGGGAGGTCCTTCAAACTCGAGGGTATCGGGAAAAGCGTCCGGATCGGAGAAAGCGCTCCATGCCTGGCCGGCAAGAAAATTCTTGTACTGCCCGTAAAACTGGCGCAAGCGTATCGAGTTCCGATCGTAGTTACTAAAGAAGTCAAACTCGAAATAAGTCTTCACCGTCGCTCCGCCGCCGTCCAGAGTGCCAGTCCGGGTTTCCCAGCTGAATCTGGTGGGACGCATGGAAACAGTTGAGTTCTTCGAATGCGGCGTGGCAGAGGAGGGGAAACTGGACGGCACATATGCGCCGTAGTAAGTGCCCGCATAGTTCAGATCATAGATAAGGTCGGTCTTGACAAAGCCACCAAGCTTCATGAGTGTACTTGTACCTGGGAGACGAAAAAAGCCACGCAGCTCCGGATCCAGAGATTCATTTTCGATACGCGGTGCACCGTCCTCATTCTCGCCCGCGGTTTGTCTCAGCCGCGTTTCTTCACCAATGTTCAAGGGCAACTGCGCCGTCGCAACATTGCCCGACGTGGAGGGCGAAGGACCCGGGGCTGTGGGAACGGCGCCGGGCGGCTTCTGTGCCTGCTCGAGAGCGGTAATCTGCGCTTTCAGGTCCTGCATGGATTGCTGGGTGGATTGCTCCAGTTGCCGGAGCCTCTCCCGCAGTTGATCTATTTCTTGCGTCTGGGCACCGGCCGTCAGGGCGCCAAAGATACCAGTCAGCGCCAACGCCCCTGCTCTTACAATCAGAACTCGGTGACTGCTCATCGGAAAAACCTCCAGGAGAAGCTTCGCTCGTAAGATGCAGTAATCGGGCGACGGCTCTTTTTTATTCGCTCTTTTCAGGAGGACGTTCTCCCTGACCAACCGCCTGGAGAGGTCAAAGGGAAGGGTATCGTCGGGCGCAAGCGGTTCCTGCTTTCAGGCCTGCGCAAACGGGAGCCCCGTGGTCAAGCCGGTCGCCGGTCATTCGACAGGGCGGCGGCCATATTACTCTTTAATCAAGGTCCCTTTGCCCATGTCCGACAACCCCCTTCTTTCGATTCAATTCCACATTCCGTTCGATGAGGTCCGCGCCGAGCATGTTGAGCCGGGTATTCGCGAGCTGTTGAAACAGGCGCAGGAGCGTATCGATGCCCTGGCGGCGGATGAGATGCCGCGGTCTTTCGCGAATACGATGCTGGCGCTGGAGAACTCGACGGAGAACCTGGATTATGCGTTAAGTGTAGTGCGGCATCTCGAGTCCGTTGCTACCACCCCGGAGCTTCGCGCTGCGTGGAATGTGGTGGAACCCGAGGCGAGCGCGTTTTACTCGCAGATCCCTTTGAACGAGGGGATCTGGAGGCAGTTGCGGGCTTATGCGGAAACCGACGAGGCGAAGGCTCTCGCGGCGACGCGACGCAGGTTCCTTACAAAGACGCTCGATTCGTTCAAGCGTCATGGCGCGGAACTCGATCCCGCCGGCAAGAAGCGGATGGCCGAGATCGATGTCGAGCTTACGAGAGTTACGACAAAGTTTTCCGAGAACGTTCTCGATTCGACGAATGCGTTCGAACTGATTATTACCGATGAGGCGAAGCTGGCGGGCCTTCCTCCGAGCGCGATCGCTGCGGCGCGGCAGAACGCGGAGATGAAGAAAGTCGAGGGCTGGCGATTCACGCTGCAGGCGCCGAGTTATATTCCGGTGTTGACTTATCTCGACGACCGCGAGATCCGCGAGAAGACGTATCGGGCGTTTTCGAGGCGGGCGACTGAGCCGGAGAGGGATAATCGTCCGCTGCTGGCACGCATTCTGGAGTTGCGCAAGGAGAAGGCGCTATTGCTGGGCTTTCCCGACTTTCGCGGACTTCGTGCTGCACGATCGCATGGCGCACAAAGGCGAGAAGGCGCTGCACTTTCTGGAGGAACTGAAGGCGAAGACCGATCCGTTCTTTGCACGCGAGAACGCGGCGCTGGAAGCGTTCGCGGGACAGAAGCTCGAGCCGTGGGACGTGGGCTACTGGGCGGAGAAGCAGCGGCGCGCGCTGTACGACTTCGATGAGGAGCAGCTTCGGCCTTACTTTCCCGCGGAGCGCGTGGTTGAAGGCATGTTCCAGATTGTGGAACGGTTGTACGGCATTCAGGTCAAGAGGCGCGAGGGCGTGCCGGTGTGGCATCGTGACGTGCGCTATTACGAGGTGCACGACCGCGATGAGCTGCTGCTCGGAGCGTTTTATGCGGATTGGTATCCGCGCGAGTCCAAGCGGGACGGTGCCTGGATGGAGGGCTTTATCACGGGCGTCGACGCGCCGGGGCACTTCGAGCCTCACGCCGGGTGCGTGTGCGGCAACCTGACACCGCCCATCGGAGACAAGCCGGCTTTGCTGACACATCGGGAAGTGGAGACGATCTTTCATGAGTTCGGGCATCTGCTGCATCATGTGCTCAGCCGCGTGGAGGTGCGGAGTCTGGCGGGAACGTCGGTGGCGTGGGATTTCGTGGAACTGCCCAGCCAGATTATGGAGAACTGGTGCTGGGAGCGGCAGGCGCTGGATTTGTTTGCGCGCCATTATGAGACCGGCGAAGCGATCCCCGAGGATTTGTTTCAGAAGATGGTTCGGGCGCGGACTTATCGCGGCGCGAACGGGCAGATGCGGCAGTTGGGATTCGGGTTTGTCGATCTGAAGCTGCATCGGGATTATGATCCGGCGCGCGATGGTGATGTGGTGGCCTATGCGCGCGAGATTATGCAGCCTTTCGCGGCGGCTCATTTTCCCGAGAATTATGCGATGATTGCCGGCTTTACTCATTTGTTTTCCAGTCCTGTGGGTTATGGGGCGGGCTATTACTCGTACAAGTGGGCGGAGGTTCTGGATGCGGATGCGTTCACGCGGTTCCGCGACGAGGGGATTTTCAGTCCTGAAGTGGGCGCGGCGTTCCGGGATCAGATTCTTTCGCGCGGGGACAGCGAAGATCCGGCGGAGTTGTACCGGAAGTTTATGGGACGCGATCCCAATCCCGACGCTTTGCTGATTCGGTCGGGGCTTGCGGCGTGAGATGAGCCAGCCGGCCGGGGAACGGCTGCAGGCCTGGGGGTCCGCCCTGGGGTCCGCCCCACTTGCCTGATGCGAAACTCGTAATGATGAATCAGGAGCAACGGAAACCGGTGCGTGTGCGCCGGGTGGACCAGTGTCAGTCTGTCCACGAGATCTTCGAGCACTGCCTGCCCGCTTTCGGCGGCGCGATTCTGCGACGGGTTTACAGCATTCTGGACCGCGCCATCGCGATGAAGTGCCCCCTGACCATTTCGATCGCGGGACCGGTCACGGTGTCGGGCCAGCATCAGGCGTGGCTGATTCCTTTGCTTGAGACCGGCTGGGTGGCTTATCTCAGCACCACAGATGCGGTTTGTTATCACGATGGCCACCGCAGTCTGAACGGACATACGGAAGACCCGGTCTACGAGGTTCCGATCTTCGGTGACGACGGCAAGCTGCGCGACGACAAGGTTATCCGCGTCACCGACATGGGTTTCGACGAGTCGGTGCTGCTCGATCAGGACAAGTTTCTCGCGGCTGTGCTGACTCGCCCGGAGTTCCAGAAGAAGATGACAGGCACGGAGTTGCGATACCGCCTCGGCGCCTATTACGGCCAACAGGAGCACCGCAATCGCGTAGAGCCGGGTCTGCTTTCGACATGCAACCGGCTGGGTATTCCGGTGTTTGTCGGGGCTCCCGCCGACGGAAGCGTATTTCTCAACTCGATGAAGCTGTGGGCGATGAAGCAGGCGGGGCTGATCGACGAGTACCGCTTCGATCTGGATCTGCATGCGGAAGTATTCGAGGCCTGCGCCTATCACTACTGGGGACTGTTCGAGAGCGAAGCCAGGGCGATGGCGACGCTGATCCTGGGCGGCGGCGTGCCCAAGAACTACAATCTGCAGCCCGAGCCGGCGCTGGGCCAGGTGCTCGGGTTGCCGGATGTGCGCGGTTACGAGTTCGACGTTCAGATTACGACCGCGCCGGTTACCGATGGGTCGTTGTCGTCATGTCCTCCCGCCGAGGCGGTTACGTGGGGGAAGGTCGATAAGGAGACATACCAACAGTCGACCGAAAGCATGCCGGGAGATTACTCGACGATGATGCCTTTCATCGTGAAGGCGCTGATGGAAAAGCACGGCTCGAGCCCGCAGTTGCGTTTGTATGAGAAGCGCGATCGGCTGGTCGAGACACTGCGTGGCGCGGTGAAGAAAAACGGCGATTGGCTTATGGAGTCGGTGGAGTATCCGCTTATGGCTGTATAACAAGGCTCGTTTGTTTGCCTGCCGGTTTGTTCTGTTGCAGCTGATAGTCGGTGCGGTGCGGCATCGCGCCCGCCACGACCTGGGCATGGTTGACAACCGCGACCATTGAAACGCCCCCGATACTGTTCCCCAGGAGCACGGGCAGCATGTAATGAGTCACCCAGGTAAGCCATGGCAGCGCTCCCGTCATGACTAGAAACAAGACTTCGATGGAGCCCGCGATGATGTGGGTGAAACTTCCCAGGGCGACAAAGTAAGTCATGATGATGATCAGCGGGATCTGACCGTTGTTGATTGCGGCGCGCATCCAGACGAGCATCGCAATCAGCCACCCCGCGAAAATTCCGCGGATAATGGCCTGCTCCGGAGTTACGTGTATCGTTTCCCGGCCGATTTGCGCAAAGGCATCTTGCGTTTCCCGCGAGAACGCGCCAGTGTTGCCGAGAACCCAGGCAACGATGTGAGCGCCGATCAGATTCGCCGCGAGGACGATCGCCCAGAGACGCATCATGCGGAGCAGAGAAGACCAGTTCCGCCGAGCCAGAACCGGCAAGACAGCGGTTAAGGTATTTTCGGTGAACAGCTGCTGGCGTCCGATGATAACGATCAAAAAACCCAGTGAGTAGCCGAATTTGGCGATCAGGGGACGCCAGGGGGCATCCGGCAGGTAACGGCGCAGCACGCCTTCGCCGATGAAGGAAAAGCCCATGGAAAGACCGGCGGCAAGGCCGGAGGTCGCCAGCGCGGAGGCGGAGCGCTCGAACTCGGTATCGCCGTCGCGGCGCACGGCTTCGTGAACGACGTGGGCTTTTACGGAAGTCCGCTGCTCGACCTCTTCCTGCTCACGCTCGGTCAGCTCGGGAGTAACGATTTCTTCGTCCGGATGCAGATCGGAGTGTGGCTCGGGTGTCAGCAATTGCTGCATTGAGCGCACTGGAGCAATTCAGGGGCCGGAACGCGATGCCTATTCGCCGCCGCGACCGGAGGCGCTCAGTTGATAGAGCGAGTCGAGTTCCATCCGGAAGTTTTCGAGCACCTGGCTGCGCCGGACCTTCATTGTTGCGGTCACTTCGCCCTTCTCGATGGTGAATTCGCGCGGCAGAATACGGAAACGTTTTACCTGTTCGAACGGGGCAAGTTGTTTGTTTACGCGGCTGACGATCTTCTGCACTTCCGCGATTACCGGCGGGGCTTCGTTTAGCGGTATGCCGGGATCATTTGCGCCGCGGATCGATTCGGCGATGGCCGGATGGATAGTGAACAGCGCGACCAGATGCGGCAGGCGGTCGCCCGCGAGCACGACCTGGTTAATCAACGGTTCAAATTTAAAGAGGGTTTCGACACGGCCGGGAAAGATCTTCTTGCCGTTCGAAGATACGATGAGTTCCTTCTTGCGGCCAGTAATGTAAATGTAACCCTCGGAATCAACGGTTCCGATGTCCCCGGTATGCAGCCAGCCGTCGCGCAGCAACAGGGCGGTCGCTTCGGGGTCCTTATAGTACCCGCGAGACAGACAGGGGCTGTGGATCAGCAGTTCGCCTTCATCACCGACCCGGAATTCGACCCCTGGCAGCGGTTTGCCGATGCTGCCTGGCCGGGAGGCGCCAATCGGGTTGAACGCCGCTACGCCGCCTTCGGTTAACCCGTAACCTTCGATCAGCGGTATGCCGATCGCTTCGTAGAATTCGGCAAGATCCGCGCCGAGAGGAGCGGCGCCGGAGGCTGCCACCCGCAGGCGCCCGCCGAAGCGGTCGCGAATTTTGCTGAAGATGATGCGGTGCGCAGCTTTGAGTGGGAGGCTGATGCGAAGGGGAACCTTGCGGCCCGTGCGCTCGTGGCGGGCTGCGGCGAGCCCCAGGCCGAGAGCGGCGAAGAATGCTTTCTGGGCGATGGCGGGCTTCTTGAGGATCTCCGCGCGGATGCTGGTGTAGATGCGCTCCCAGACGCGCGGGGGCGCGAGGAACCAGGTGGGGCGAACGGTTTTGATCTCCTGCTGCAGCTTCAGGAGGCTCTCGGCGAAGGAGACGGCTGCGCCGCTGAGAATGGGCAGAATCTCAACCACGATGCGCTGGGCGATGTGGGCCGAGGGGAGAAAGGCGATGGTAATGTCGTCGACGGTCAGCGGCAGCACGGAGGGGCCCATGCGAATGTTCGCAACCACCGCGCTTTGCGACACCATGACCATCTTCGGCTCACCGGTGGCTCCCGAGGTGAGGTAGAGGATTGCGTTATCGTCGGGACTCACTTCGATGGGCCGTTTACCGGTTTCGGCGCCGAGTTTCCGGAGATCGGCCAGCGACATGGCACCTTCGGCTTCGCCCGTCAGGAGGAAGATGTGCGCGACGCTGGTGTCTGTGAAACCGACCGGCATCAGACGGGAGAGCATCTTCGGGTCTTCGACGAAGAGCGCCTTCGCGTCCGCCATCGCGATGGTGCGCTTTAATTCCTCGGGCGGGTAGCTGGGATAAAGGGCGGCCGCGACCGATCCGTTCATCAGAATGCCTTGATCGGCGAGATAGAACTCGGCACGGGTTTCCGAGCAGAGTGCGATGTGATCGCCGGTACTGAGACCGAGTGCCCGAAGGCCGGCGGCGATCTCCTCGGCGGCTTCGAGGTATTGACTCCAGGTCCAGGTGGCGACGTCTTTGCCCGATGGCTGGCGCAACGCGAGTCTATTGCCGTATCGCGCCGCAGCCTGGCGCAGTAGTTCCGGGATCGTAATTGCAGACATTAATCGCTTGAGTTTCGCTTTCGAATGTTAGTTTACGCTTGCGGGGATACCTGCCTCGCCGGCGAGCGCGGCGACACGCTCTTCCAGCATCTCGTTGAGGCGTTCGCGATCGCGCAGACTCATTGCGCTGGTGTCGATGGGTTCGCCGATATTGACTTCAACATCAGCGGCACGCAGTTGCAGGGAATGCATCGGTAACACCGATCGCATGTTGACCAGACCGACAGGTACAATCGGCACGCCCGCCTTGATCGCGATGTATGCCGCGCCTTCCTTGAAAGGGCGGATGCCGGTTTCGCTGCGCCCGCCCTCGGGAAAGAGGAGGACTGAAATGCGCCGTTCTCGGATCAATTTGGCGCCTTCCGACATGGATTTCAGAGAGGCGCGCGCGTCGCCGCGGATCACGGGAAGATGTCCTGCGCGGCGCAGGTGCCAGCCGAGCAGGGGAATGGAGAAAAGACCTTTTTTGGCAAAGAAGCGGATTTCGAGCGGAAGCGCGTCATAGAGGACGGGGATATCCATGTAGCTCGAATGATTTGAGACAACCACGTAGTTTCCGCCCGGTTCGAGATTTTCGACGCCGCTGACGCGGGAGCGGACGAAACTGACGGCAAGCAGCATCCGCGCCCATCGGCGGGCAAGGCGGTGCTGGGCGCGGCCGTCCCGATCCCATATCGAGCAGATGTGGGAGATGACGGCCATGACGGCCGTCAGGATAATAACCGCGGGTGCGGAAAACAGGATTGAGCGGAGTTTCGACAAGTTTGGCGATCGGGCTGCTTGGGACCGATAGAATTAAGATCGTTTAGTAAAAGCGGAATACCGAATCCCCATTATCGCCGCTGAGCGTCTTGTAAACTAGCGGGTTAAGGAGCCACTATGCGGAAATCAATCACTTTCTTATTCGCCGGCGCGATCGCCCTCGCCGGATCAGGTCTTTATGCCCAGAAGGGCGACGCGAAGAAGGGCCAGGAGGTTTTCGACCAGAACTGTAGCGTCTGCCACAACTCGGACAGCGCCGACGTCAAGGTGGGTCCTGGTTTGAAAGGGTTGTTCAAAAAAGACAAGATGTCGACTACCGGGAAGGCTCCGACGGACGCGAATGTGACCGCCAAAATCAACGAAGGCGGGAACGGAATGCCCGCCTACAAGGACATTCTTTCCGACGCCGATCGGGCCAACGTAGTCGCCTATTTGAAGACTCTGTAAAATGTGACGCGCCCGGCGGTTTGGCGACAACCGCCGGGCCAGGAATTTATCTGGTCTGGGCCAACTGAATGGCCTTCTGCAGAATCACGTCTTCGCTTGAGTTCTTATCGCCGGGTTTTTTGTCGGCCGGAGTGGGGGTTGCCTGCGGTGCCGGTTCCGAGTCGTCGTCAACGTCACCAGTTGCATTGGCATCCGGTTCGATAACGATGTTGGCGGGCGTCACTCCATTGTCCTGAATCGATTTGCCGTCCGGCGTGTAGTATTTCGCAACCGAGAGGATGATCGCACTGCCGTCGTCCATCGAGATGGGGCGTAGCACGGAAGCGTCTCCGTAGGTTCGTTCACCCACCAGCGAGGCCCGTTTATCGCTCTGCAAAGCGCCGGCGGCCACCTCCGCCGCAGCCGCTGTCCCGTGATTCGTCAGCACAATAAGAGGTAGCGCGGTCACGTCTTTTTTCGCATCCGCATTGAAGTCCTTGCGCGGCGACTTTTGCCCTTGCGTGTAGGTGATAAGTCCTTTGTCCAGAAACAGATTTGCGAGATCAATACCAACTTCCGGGGTTCCGGAGGCGGAGTAACGCAGATCGAGAATCAGCTTCTGGGCGCCCTGTTTTTGCAAATCGGTAATGGCCGTGGCTACCTGCTTCACTTCACTTTCCGACACCGACGGCATTTTGATGTAGCCGATCGCATTGGGCAGCAGTTTTGATTCGACGGGCGGGTATTTTACGACCTCGCGGGTGAGGGTGAGCTTCTGCGGCTCAGGCTTGCGACGCAGAACCGAAAGCTCGATCGAGGTGCCCGGCTCGCCCTTCAGTAGAAGTCTCGCGTAAGCCAGCGGCATATCGCGCGTGGCAATGCCTTTGATGGAATCGAGCATGTCCCCTGTGGTCAGGCCGACATTTGCGGCCGGTGACCCGGGTACCACCGAAACGATCGTAATGTAGCCGAACTTCTTCGCCAGCACCATGCCGAGGTCGCCCCTGTAGGCGTCATAGTTCTTTAGGTAATCCTTGTATTGTTCCGGATTTAAATAACTTGCATACGGATCAATGGATTCGAGGAGACCGTTCAGCGCGCCCAAGGTGACGCTGCTCATGTTCGGCTCTTCCACGTATTCGCTCTTGATGCGCGAAAGAACTTCAGAATAAACGGCCAGGTGCTTGTAGACGCTATTGTTTGCCGTGAGCGTGTCGTCGGCAGCGGCACCCTTGCTGACGACTCCGCCGAGGAGGAGCAGGGCTACCAGACAGGTGGAAGACATCACGACGAAGAATTTCGTGCGGCTGTTCATAAGATTGATCGACGCGGCAGAGGGCAAAAACGGTGCGAAGGTTACCGGAACCGTCTTCCGCTCAAAAGGGCCGCTGTTTCGATTATATGACCTTTCCTGGCCGCGGCGGGGTTTCCTCTCTCGCGAAGGCGCGAAGATGCAAAGAAGGCAACTACCAGCTGGTTGACTGACGATACAACGACCCGTCAACAAGGCTGGAATTCCGAAACAAGTTTCGCATTCGGCGGGCGTAAAAATCAGGCGTTTGGCGCGGTGGCAGGCTCTGTAAAGAAGTTGCCGATACGCAGCCGCTTTCGAAATCCTGAAAGCGGTTTGCCGATTATCGTGATTTCAGGCATTCAGCGTGCAACCTTCGGCAGTTGGGCGATCGCGATCCAGAAGCGCTCGATGGCTTCGATGATCGTTTCCATAACTTTGCTGCTGTCCGGTTTTGTGATGTACCCGTTCGCGTGGTTGTCGTATGCCTCATGGATATCGCGCTCCGCCTCGGAAGACGAAAAGACGATGACAGGAATTCGGCGAAGCTTTGGGTGCTCCTTCATGCGCCGCAGCACTTCACTGCCATTTACTTTCGGCAGGTTCCAGTCGAGAAGCATGATATCGGGCAGTGGGGCTCTTTCCTTTTCTTCCGCGAAGAGGAAATCGACCGCCATCTGGCCATCTGTCACGACGGTCAGATTCCACTGAAACTCGCCGGAATGGCCGTGAAAGGCCGTCTCGATAAAGTATCGATAAGACGGGCTGTCTTCCACGACAAGCAGGCGAATCGTGCGGTTAGCCGGCACTAAAACCTTTCTTTCATCTTGTTTGACCCAGTTTCGTGAGCACGGCCGCCTCAAGTAAAAAGAGGCTCGTGGGCGGTGGCGAACGGTTGTGAGCACGCTAACGGCCAACACGCCTGAGGCTCGACAGTAGAATAGCGTCGTGGAACACTTGTCCCCTGAACAGGAGGTACGTGACCGCATGCGAGCGGATTGGAATGCGCGCGCGCGGGAGGACGCGCGCTACTTCGTGGCGTTCGGCCGTCGCGGCCAGAATGAGAGCGAGTTTCTTTCCACTGCCGCCGACGTGATTCGTGATCTTGAGGGCGAATTGAAACGGTTTTCCGCCGAGACCGGTGTGCCGTCGCGGCGGGCCCTCGAAATCGGATGCGGACCAGGCCGCCTGATGCGGCCCATGAGCCGCCACTTCGGCGAGATTCACGGTATCGACGTCTCGGACGAAATGATTCAACAAGCACGCGAAAAACTGCAGGATATTCCGAATGCGCATGCACATCATGCCAACGGCAGCGATCTGGCCCCCTTTCCGGCGGACTACTTCGACTTCGTCTACTCCTATGCTGTTTTCCAGCACATCCCCAGCGCGGAGGTGGTCTTCTCTTACCTGCGGGAGACCATTCGCGTGCTGAAACCGGGCGGCTTTGCCCGGCTGCAGATCAACGGGCTGCCCAAGTCGGCCCGCGCCTACACGACGTGGGAAGGAGTACGCATTGACGGCGATGAGGTGCGCGAGTTCGCACGCGAAAATGGCGTGCGGCTGCTGTCCCTGACTGGGGTCGATACGCAGTACATGTGGACGACCTGGCAGAAACCGTACGCATCCCGGATCCGGAACGTCGTGAATGCGTTCAGCCGCGAACAACCGGTCCCCTCGGGCGGACGCCTGGCTTGCGCCACCCTCCAGATCGAGAACCTTCCCCCGGATTGCGACCTGAACACCCTCGCAGCTTTCATCGATGAGGTTCCCGGCGTGGGATGCTATGTCGGCCCTCCTGTGAACGGAATTTCCCAGTTCAACGTGTTCCTTCCCGAGGGCGTGCGCACGGGACTGGTTCCCGTTCGGGTCGAGTGGCGCGGCCGACGGCTCTGCCCCGATGCGGTAGTCCGCGTGATTCCGCCAGGTCCCGCCGTGCCCAGGCTCGTGTCGGTCAGCGACGGCGTAAATCTGATGTCGGCGCAAAGAATTGAGAGCGGATCGGTCAAGGTTGTGATTGAGGAGGTCGATTTGCGGACCAGGTTCGATGCCGAGTTTCAGGCGATTCTGGACGGGACACCGATCACGGACGCGGAGACGTTCCGGACGGACCCGCTCGCTTCAAGGTACGAGGCGAACTTCCGCGTGCCCGCGGCAATCCGGCAGGGTGGACATGTGCTGGAGGTTCGCCTCGGGTCCCGAACATTGACGACAATGGGAATCGAGGTTGTCTAGTGCGTGCTGGTATCTTACTTGGCTTCTGTGGGCTTGGCTTCTGGGGGCTCGGCTTCTGCGCGTCCGCTCTTGCGGCAGGGACCATATCTGACGTGGAGCTGCGGAAAGCCCTTCTAACCAAAACCGGCCCTGTGGCGCTCCCGGCCGGCGTCATCGAAATTTCACGCGAGCTCGTGCTGCCGTCAGATGCGCACGATCTCGATATTCGTGGTTCGAAAACCACTATCAAAGCCGCGCCCGCTTTTCGTGGGACCGCTCTGATCGTTGTCCCTGCGGGGAAGAATATCAAGATTCACGACCTCTCGCTCGACGGCAATCGGGACGTCATTGCACAGCCGCTCGGGCTTCCCCCCTCCAGCGCGATGTTTGCGCGCTTTGTGCCGAACAACGGAATCCTTGCCGAAGGCGTGACGGGTTTCGAAGTTGCGGCGGTTAAGGCCACCGGGATCGCAGGCTTCACCATCCTTGTAAATGCCGGCCATAATGTTCACATCCACGACGTTGAAATCAGCGGCAGCGGTGGCCTGAACGCCCGGAAACGCAACAACACGACGGGCGGCATCCTGCTGGAAGAAGGCACCACGGATTTTGAGGTGCTGAATTGCCGAATCGCAGACGTGCGCGGCAACGGCGTGTGGACGCATTCCCTCTACACTTCGCCGCGCAACGCCCGCGGTCGCATCGCGGGTAATGAGTTTGCGATGATTGCGCGCGATGCCATTCAGGTGGGCCACGCGACTGAGGTTCGGGTCGAAAATAATCGCGGCCGGATGATCGGCTATCCCCCGGAAGAGGTCGATCTGGAGGGCCGAGCGTTTCCTGTTGCGGTGGATACGGCGGGGAATGTGGATCGCTCGTCCTACCGCGGCAATCAGTTCGAGGAGATCGACGGCAAATGCTTCGACCTCGATGGTTTTCACGATGGCGAGGTCAGCGGCAACAGCTGTGTCAATGCGGATAGTGTGGGGAACTATCCCTACGGCAACTTCGGCATTATTATGAACAACAGCAATCCGGACATGCAGTCGCGCAACGTTCGGATTACAGGCAATACGATTGATGGCGGCGTGTTCGGCGGCATCTTCATAATCGGCTCCGGCAACACTGTGAGCGGCAACCACCTGCGCCATCTGAATATGGCGCACTGCAACGACCCGGGCGGCCCTTTCAATTGCGGCTATGCGCCGAAAGAGCCTGACCTTCTGCGCACCGGCATCTATCTGGGAGCGGGCGCGGAACGGCCCGACCCGGCGAAGGGCAATACGATCGCGGGTAACGAAATCGCGGGGTATGGGATGTCGCGACACTGCATCGGCGCGGCCCCGGGTGTCTCGCTTACGGCGAATACGATCGCTAAGAATGACTGCTCGGACGATGCGGCCGTTGCGTCTGTGCGATTCTCGAGACCGCATTGACGAGCTTGCGGTATGGGATCTTCGACCAGTTGTCTACCATCAGCAGTTCGCCGTCGCGCCAGCTTGAATAAAACCATCGGGCAACGATGGCGAGCTGTTCCATTCGTTCCTTGCCACCCGGGGACGGCGTGCTTTCGACCGCCTGCGCCAGTTCGCGCAGCCTCGCGTCGAGAGACACAGACGAGCCGCCGGCCGGATCGAATTCGAGCCGCGAAAACCCGCGCCATGCGCCGCCGCGGAGCCAACCCAAATCCACGCTGTCGGGTTCCGCGGAAGGTGTGACGGCGACGGCGTTCAGGCCTTCTATTTCGCGCGCCATCTCGTCGCGCAATGCGAGTACTTCCTGGATGCGCTGGAATCGCTGATGCATGAGGGCCGCTCCTTCGAAATCCATTTCGGCGCTGAAACGCTCGCGGGCGCTTTCGGCAAGCGAGGCGAGCGAACGGCCGTTGGTAAGCAGGAATTCGGCAACGCGATCAGCCTCTCCCTGATACTCAAGCTGCCCGACAGCCTCCTGGCAAGGTCGGAGGCAGCGGCCCATTTCGCCGTAAATACAGCCGGGATGCGCGGGGGCAGGTTGGAGGTCCTCCTGGCAGCGGCGCAACTGGAACAGATCGAGAAACTCGGATTCGAATTTCACCGCCGTCGAACGATTCCGGAACGGACCGAAGTAAACGGCCTTCGCGCGGCCGAGATGCGTCGTCAATTGAGTGCGGGGAAAACGGTTGGAGAGGACAAGTTTCACGTAAGGGGGCAGGCGAAGGCGGATTTCGTCGCGATATGCGCGTCCGAGGTGTTTGCGCGCGAGATCCAGCACCAGAAACTGCGCCTCAAGTCGTGAGCCTGTGAACTGGTATTCGATGCGTTCGGCCGTTCCGCGGAGATTCAGCGAACGTGAGGGCGCGTCCCGCGTGCCGAGCAGGCGGAGCAGTCTCTTTCGCAGGACATTCGTGCGCGCGAGAAAAGGTTTTCCTTCGCGCGGCCATAGCAGGAAGACAGCGGGACGATTCGGTAGAGCCTCAAGCGTCTGATCCAGTTCTACGGGGTCTTCCGGGATGGCGAATTCGACCATTTGACGGGGCTGGTCACCATCGTACATTCAGCAGGGTCTTCAAGAAACGGGCCCAGGGCTTGGGCCGCGCGGCCGAGCGTTGCACGCGCGCCGGTAGCGCCGACGATCCTGGCGCCGGCCTCGGTATGGCTCGGTAAGTGTCTTTGTGACAGGACTTCCCGAACCAAGGTTTTATGCGCGTTTGGCTTCAAGTTCAGCCCAGCGAGCGTAGAGTTTGTCGACGGCGTCCTGTGCAGCATCCAACTCAGCCACCGCAGTGGTGAGCTTCCTGGGATCGGAAACGATGTCGGGCTGCTCCAGCTGCCGGCGCCTCTCTTCCAGCGTTTCTTCGGCGCACATGACGAGAGCTTCAATCTGTTCCCATTCGCGCGTCTCGAGGTAAGTCAGCTTCTTGCGGTTCGACTGGGGAGCCGGTGCGGCGCTTTTTGGCAGAGCCTTCTGCTCCTTCTTGTTTCGCGCGGCGTTCGCCTGCTCCCATTGCGCCAGCTCGGCGAAGAACTCGACGCCTCCGTCGCCGTCCATCGCAAGGATGGCTTTCGAGAGCCGATCAAGGAGGAAGCGGTCGTGGGTCACCAGAACGATCGCGCCGGGGAAATCCAGAAGGTTGCTTTCGAGCACTTCGAGAGTGGGGATATCGAGATCGTTCGTCGGCTCATCGAGCAGCAGCACGTCGGCGGGTTGCAGCATCAGGCGTGCGATATGAACACGTGCACGTTCACCGCCGGAAAGGCGGTTGAGCGGAAGATCGAGCTGATCTTGCCTGAACAGAAACCGGGCAGCCCAGCCGGCTACATGCTGGGGACGCTCGCGAAACAGGACCATGTCGCCACCCTCCGGAGCCAGTGCGTGGCGCAGTGGCTGGTCGAGATCGAGCTTGTCGCGGTTCTGGTCGAACCATGCGACACGAACGCCTTCCGCGCGCCGAACTTCTCCTGCGTCCTGCTCAATCTCACCGGCAAGTATACGCAGCAGCGTGGACTTGCCGCTGCCGTTCGACCCGAGCACGCCAAGTTTGACGCCCGGGCCGAGCGCGAAGGTGAGTTCCCCGAACAGCAGGCGGCCGCCCATGCTCTTCGAAATTCCTTCGCAGGCGAGCAGGCGTTTCGTCATGCGTCCCGTCGCGGTGAAATCGATTGTGGACGTGCCTTTACGGTTGCGCGAACTCACGTCCGCAAGCTGGTCCTGAAGCTCGAAGGCGGCATCGATCCGTGCCTTCGACTTCGATGTGCGCGCTTTCGCGCCGCGGCGCAGCCACTCGATCTCGCGCTCGACGAGGTTCTCGAGCGCCTGCTGCTCCTTTGCCTGCGCCCGCAGAAATTCCGATCGTTTTTCGAGAAATTTGCTGTAATTGCCCGGCGCGCTGAAGAGTCCCAGCGGATAAGCGCGGTTGATTTCGGCGACGCGCGTGGCGCAATTCTCTAGAAAGTACCGGTCGTGCGTCACGAAGATAGACGCGCACGCGGCCGACTGGACCAGCTTCTCGAGCCAGAGGATTCCTTCAACGTCCAGATGGTTTGTGGGCTCGTCAAGGAGCAGCACATCGGGCTGTTGCGCGAGGGCGGCGGCGATCGCCAGCCGCTTCCGCCAGCCGCCGGAGAGCGTTCCGGCCTGCGCCGCCGGATTCTCGAAGCCGGTGCGGCTGATAATCTTCGAGACCGCAAGATCTTTGTCTTCAGCCTCGCGCGCGCAGGCTGCGATTACTTCGCGCACCGTCGCTTCGGCTTCGAATCGCGAGTCCTGCGGCACGATGGCGAGCCTTACGCCCTTTCGAATGGAAACGGTCCCATCGTCAGGAACCGTTTCGCCCCCGAGGATCTGCAGGAACGTCGATTTCCCGGCGCCGTTCGGACCGATCACCCCGAGCCGCTCGCCGTCGTGCAGGCTGAAGGAAATATCCGAGAAAACGGTGCGCGAGCCGAACGATTTGGCGATCGCGTCGCAGGTCAGAAGAACAGGCATGAAGCGGCGTTATTCAACGGCGTTATTCGATTTTCTGAAGAACCGGCAGTATGGCCGACCCGCCCCGGCTGAATTCGGGCTCGATTTCCGGCTCTTCGGTATCGAGGTAGCGTGTGTCCAGCAGGCGGCCGTGCTGGATATTTCCCATGGCCGAGAGGATATTCTCGCGCAGATGCGGATGTTCGGTTTCCCAATCCGCAATGGTTTCCCGAATGCTGCGGCGAACCGTGCCGGTGCGAAGCGAACAGCCGCAGGGCACAACAGGAACGGCTTTGCTGTCAACATAGGCGCGCGTAATCTCTTCGGTGACGTAGACCAGGGGCCGGATCAGCCGGAAATCGCGCTCCCGCGAGTGCGTAATCGGGGGCAGGGAACTGAGCCGTCCCGTGAACATGATGTTGCGGAGCAGCGATTCGCAGAAATCGTCCGCAGTGTGGCCGAAGGCTATTACGTTGGCCCCCATGCCGCGGGCGATCTGGTAAACGGCGCGGCGCCGAAAGCGGCTGCAGAGGTCGCATCCATGATCTGGCTGTTCTTTGAGCAGGCGGATTGAAGGGTTATCGGTATGGTAAGTCCAGTCGACTCCAAGGCTGCGAATGTATTCGCCGATTGGTCCGACAGGGCGGAGGAATTTGCCCTGTTCTACGGTGAAGGCGCATACGGAGAAATCGATTGGGGCGCGCTTCTGCAGCAGAATGAGCGCTTCGAGCAGCGTGACGGAATCCTTGCCGCCGGATACCGCCACGGCAATTCGGTCGCCATCGCGAATCATTTTGAAACGGTGAATCGCTTCGCCGACTTTCCGCAGCAGAGTTTTTTCGAGGTCCACTTTTTTCAGATCTACATCGACCAGATTAGCGCGGCGGCCTAACGAGGAAGGCGTTCTTCCAGATGTTTCAGCCGCGCATCGATAACCTGCTCCATGCGAAACATCTCACTGCGGAGCACGTCTCTGACATCATCGATGTGCCGGTTTGTGTCCGCGAACCGAATGTCCACAATACGCGCAAAATCGGTCATCCGCTGGTTCATGTCGTTCAGACGTTGATTATTCACGAGGATGCCGATAAGCACGGCAAAGGTGGGGAAGGCGCAGTGGCGAGAGCCGTCACCAATTGATCCGAAGCGATCACTGATCACAGGATATCAGCGCGAAAGATGTTTTAATCGCGCATCGATAACCTGCTCCATGCGAAACATCTCGCCGCGAAGCAAGTCTTTGACATCGTCGATGTGCCGGTTTGTGTCAGCGAACGAGTATCGACAGCGCGCGCAAAATCGTTCAGGCGTCGATTATTGATAAGGAGGCCGATAAGCACGGCAAATGTGGGGAAGGCCGCAGTGGTAAGAGCCGTCACCAATTGATCCGACGCAATCACTGTTTAATCGAGAATACCAGTCCCGGACCTCAGGCGCCACGAGTGCGGGTTCGGTTGTTAGACTGAGGATCGTTCCGTAGCCCATGTCCCCGAAAAACCTCTCCGCCCTCCTGCTCGCGGCCGCCATTCTTTCCCTCGTTCTGGCGCTCGCAACGCTCATCCCCGTTTCGTCAGGTTCTCCCGCAATGGTCAGCGATCTGGGCTATTACACACTTTGTCCCTTCGCGCCATACAGCACCCTGACCCTCCTCTTCGTCGCTGGCCTGGCTTGGGTCGTTCGCCGCTACATCGACAATCAACAGAAACAGGCAAATACCTGAAACCAGGACTCTTAGCATTAAGTCCGGTTCGTTTGGCCAAGCCCGGCGACGGGTACGTCCGCCAGATTGAACCCTGCGGATTAGCCAGAGAATCCCGCGCCTCGCTTACACTGAATCAATAGTCGTATCAGGCGCGATTGCAGAAACATGCCGTTCAATATCCAACCGATCCGCGAGTTTGTCGTCCGCCCGGCCCTCCCGCCTCAGTTGGCGCGGATGTCGGAGCTCGCCTACAACATTCTGTGGGCGTGGGAGCCTTCCATCCGGACTCTCTTTCGTCGCCTGGACGCAAACTTGTGGAAGGATTCCGGTTACAACCCCGTCGTGATGCTGGGACGGGTCTCGCAGAGTACCCTCGAGCGCGCCGCCAACGACCCCCGATATCTTGCTCAGTATCAACTCGCCTGCCAGCGCTTCGACAAGCACATGCAGCGCGATCTGAGCGACAGCAACACGGATGACCTCAACTCAAGGCATGCCGGGAAGCTGATCGCCTACTTCTCGGCCGAGTATGGGCTGACCGAGTGCATGCCGGTCTACTCCGGTGGTCTCGGCGTCCTTTCCGGCGACCACATGAAATCCGCCAGCGACCTCGATCTGCCGTTGGTCGGCGTGGCGCTGCTCTATCAGCTCGGCTATTTTCGGCAGTATCTGAACGCGGATGGCTGGCAGCAGGAACGCTACCTCGAAAATGATTTCTACGCCCTTCCGCTTCGACCGGCGAACGACAGCCAACGGCGAGCAGCACGTCGTCTTCGTGCAGCTTCCAACCGGTTCGGTGGCGATTCGCATCTGGATCATGGACGTCGGCCGCGTCCCGATGCTGTTCCTCGATACGAACACGCCGCTCAACTCGCGGCCGGAAGACCGGGCGATCGCGAGCCAGCTTTACGGCGGTGACAACGATACGCGCATTCGGCAGGAAATCGTCCTCGGCATCGGCGGTATGCGAGCTCTCGAGGCGCTTGGCTACAAGCCCACTGTCTTTCACATGAACGAAGGCCACTCTGCCTTCCTTGCAATTGAGCGCATCCGCCTCTTCATCGAGCGGCAGAAGCTCTCGTTCGAAGAGGCGCTTGAGGCCACTCGCGTAAATAACGTTTTCACGACGCACACCCCGGTGCCCGCGGGCATCGACCTTTTCGACCCGGGTCTTGCGTATCACTATTTCAACCAGTACTGCCGCGACGCAAAGATCGACTTCGACCGCTTCATGGCGCTCGGCCGCCGCAACCCGAACGACGGCGGCGAACCGCTGTCGATGGCGATCCTGGCACTCAACACTTCGGCCTACCGCAACGCCGTGAGCCGCCTGCACCGCACTATTTCCCAGGAAATGTGGCATTCCCTCTGGCCCACGCTTCCCATCTGGGAAACCCCGATCACGTGGATCACCAACGGCGTACACTTGCCCAGCTGGATTAACGGTGATCTGGCCGACCTGTACGATCAGTATCTTGAGCCCGACTGGCGCAATCGCTGGAACGATCCGGGCGTCTGGAATCAGATCAACGATATCCCGGACGAGGAGCTGGTCGAAGTTCACCGGCGCCGCAAACGCCGCCTCATCAGCTTTATCCGCGATCGGCAAACCGCCTCGGCCCTGCGCCGGAAGGCCGCGGCGTCCGAGATCCGCCATGCCGCCGAAGTGCTGGAACCTCACGCGCTTACCATCGGATTCGGGCGCCGCTTTGCGACCTACAAGCGCGCCACTCTCCTGTTCCGCGACGTGGAGCGACTGAAGAAGATTCTTTGCGATCACGAGCATCCGGTCCAGATCGTCATTGCCGGAAAGGCCCACCCCAAAGATCAGCCGGGCAAATCCTTCATCCGCGAGATTGTGCAGCTCTCGCGCGACCCCGACCTGTGGAAGCACATTGTCTTCGTCGAAGACTACGACATGAAGATTGCGCGCGAACTGGTGCAGGGCGTCGATCTCTGGCTCAACAATCCGCGGCGCGGCGAAGAGGCGTGCGGGACGTCGGGGATGAAAGCGGCGATGAACGGCGTTCTGAATCTCTCCGTTCTGGACGGCTGGTTCGATGAAGCGTTCGAGATCTCAGGGGGCTGGGCGATCGGCGATCGCGAGGAATACACCGAAGATCAGGACGGAATCCACGCGAGCAATATCTATTATCTTCTCGAGCGTGAAATCGTTCCGCTGTTTTATGCGCATGCCGAAGGCGGCCTCTCCACCGAATGGGTCAAGCGGATCAAGACCACGACTGCCAATCTGACGCCCGCTTTCGATGCCCGGCGCATGGTGTACGACTATATGACCCAGCTCTACGATCCCGCGCACGAGCATTGGCGGCAGGTGGAGGCGAGCCATTTCGATGAGGCGCGGCGGCGCTCGAGCTGGAACGCCCGCGTGCGGGAAATCTGGCCGCAAGTCAACTTTGTGGATCTCGGCCCCGCGCCAACAGGACCCGTGATGAGCGGCCAGCCGGTTGAAGTAAGGGCTGCGATCCAGCTTGCGGGGCTGAATCCCGAAGACGTGAGGGTTGAATGTGTAATCGGGCGAATTGCGGCGAGCGGGGGCCTGGAGGAGACGGAGGTCGTGGTGCTGCCGGGAACCGTGGTCGACGGTGATGTCGCCGTGTTCGCGCGCGAGATTGTCCCGGCACAAACAGGAAGGCTGGGGTATGCGGTTCGCGTCAGTCCGAACCATTATGACGACCC
>CAVQYP010000027.1:0-29180 GCA_963718155.1 Terriglobia bacterium
GTTCGGCTTTCGCGCCATACGCAAATATCAACATATGTAGAGTTTGATGTCAAGCGGTGGGTATGTTTCCATATTTCTATTATTGTGGAATAATGGATCTATGGCGGCGAAACCAACCGAAGACGAGGTCACGCGATTTGCGGATATGTTTTCCGCGATGGGTACCGGCCCGCGACTACGTATCATGCGCGTGCTGCTTTCCGCGCACCCTGACGGCATGATCGTCGGCGACATCGGGACCGAATTGGGTATTCCGGCCTCGACGCTCTCGCACCACCTCGAAAAGCTGAAGAACGAAGACCTGGTGAAGGTCACGCGCGAAGGCACCTATCTCTGGTATTCGGCCAACGCGGAAGCCCTGCAGGGGCTGCTGGGTTTTCTGTACGCCGAGTGCTGCACGCGAAACAAGGCAATCGAACCGCAGGCGATTGTGCGCCTGTGCAAGTGAAAGGACAAATCATGGAACTCAAGGAAGTCGTCAAAGAAAAATACGGGCAGGCCGCGCTGCGGGTCAATACCGGCGGAAGTTCCTGCTGTGGAGCGGGGGCGGCTCTCGATGGCTGCTGCGACCCCATTACCTCGAACCTTTACGACGCTGCGCAAACCGGCGCCTTGCCGGAAGAAGCGGTGCTGGCCTCGCTCGGCTGTGGCAATCCCACAGCGCTGGCGCAGCTCAACCCGGGGGAAACGGTGCTCGATCTCGGCTCCGGCGGCGGTATCGACGTGCTGCTGTCCGCGCGGCGCGTGGGGCCTTCGGGCAAAGCCTACGGCCTCGACATGACGGACGAAATGCTGGCGCTCGCCCGCGAGAACCAGCGCAAGGCCGGAGTCGCGAACGTCGAATTTCTCAAGGGTGAAATCGAGCAGATCCCGCTGCCCGGACAATTCCGTCGATGTGATCATCAGCAACTGCGTGATTAACCTTTCGGGCGATAAAGACCGCGTGTTGCGCGAGGCGTTTCGCGTCCTGAAGCCCGGTGGACGTTTCGCCGTGTCCGATGTGGTCACACGCGGTGAAGTCCCGGCGGAGGTGCGCAGGAACATGCTGCTGTGGGTCGGCTGCATCGCCGGAGCGCTTGGGGATGACGAATACGCGGAGAAACTGGCGACGGCTGGCTTTCAGGGCATCGAGATTGAGCCAACACGGGTTTACGACATCGAGGATGCGCGGACCTTCTTAAGCGGGCAGGGCGTCGATGTCGACGTTATCGCGCCACAGGTTGAAGGCAAGTTTCTGAGCGCTTTTATCCGGGCCGCGAAGCCAGCGAGTTGCCTCCGGGTTGCTGCTCTTGAGCAGCCGCATCTCGACGGTCGACGCATGACACCACGACATTTCAACGTTCTTTTCCTGTGCACGGGAAACTCCGCCAGATCCGTGATGGCGGAAGCGATCATGAACCGGAAGGGCTTTCCGAATTTCACCGGCTTCAGCGCCGGCAGCCATCCGACTGGCCATATCAACCCGGAGGCCTTCACCAGCTTGCCGGGGCTGGCATGCCGACCGAAGGATTGCGCAGCAAGAGCTGGGATGAGTTCGCAGCGACCCGATGCGCCACAGATGCACTTTGTTTTTACGGTCTGCGACAGCGCGGCAGCGGAAGTGTGCCCGGTCTGGCCGGGGCATCCTTACATAGCAAAGTGGAGCGTGCCGGACCCCGCGGCCGTCCGGGGCACAGCGGAACAGGTGCGGCGCGCCTTTTTCGAGGCTTTTACCATCCTTGACCGCAGAATCACACTCTTCCTGAGCCTGCCGCTCGCCACGCTGGAACGAGAGATCGTGCAGCGGGAAATCGATCAGATCGGGCGGAGCTGAGGTCGCATGACACAGATGCGCCGCATCGTTGCGGAAGCCGTCGGCACCGCGTTGTTGCTGGCCGCTGTGGTTGGTTCGGGCATCATGGGTGAACGGCTGGCCGGTGGAAACGTCGCGATCGCCCTCCTCGCGAACACGCTGGCCACCGGCGCGATGCTGGTCGCGCTCATCCTAACTTTCGGGCCGATCTCCGGCGCACATTTCAATCCCGCGGTAACGCTCGCCGACGCCTCGCAGGGAGGGCTGCCCTGGCAGGAAGTGCCCGGTTATATCGCGGCGCAAATCGCCGGGGCTTTTGCGGGCGTCGCAGCTGCTCACGTGATGTTTGGCGAAGCGGTGTTCAGCGCCTCGCGCCATGTCAGGGCGGGCGGCGCGCAAATGTTCAGCGAGTTTGTCGCAACGTTCGGGCTGCTCGCGGTGATCCTGGGATGTGCGCGGCTTCGCTCGTCCGCTGTGCCGTTCGCGGTGGGCGCTTACATCACCGGGGCCTATTGGTTCACGTCGTCAACATCCTTTGCAAACCCGGCTGTAACCCTGGCGCGATCGGCAAGCGATACCTTTGCCGGAATACGGCCTGCGGATGCGCCGGGGTTTATCGTGGCGCAACTGGCCGGGGCCGCGGCGGCAGCGTTGCTCTTTCGCTGGCTGCTGCCCTCGCTGTCAAAAGGCATGCGGCATGACCGATAAGAAACGGGTGTTGATACTCTGCACCGGAAACTCAGCCCGCAGCCAGATGGCCGAAGGGTTGTTGCGGCACGATGCCGGGGAGCAGTTCGAGGTGGAGAGCGCGGGCACAAACGCAAGCGCCGTGCGCCCGGAAGCGATCGCCGCCATGCGCGAACTGGGCATAGATATTTCCGGGCATCGCTCGAAGAACGTCGATGAATTTGAGGGACAGCAATTCGATTACGTGATCACCGTCTGCGACAATGCGCGCGAAACCTGTCCGGTGTTTTTCGGCGCGGCAAAGCAACTGCATCGAAGCTTCGAAGACCCTCCCGCGCCGCACGTGGGCTCGGATGAAAAGCGGATGGCAATCTTCCGGCGTGTTCGCGACGAGTTGCGCGCCTACCTTCGCGAATTCAGTACCGGCGCGTCGTCAAAAGAATAGCCCGACGATACGGTCGAGCAAGGACCGCTCGCGACCATGCCCAGGCGCTTCGGTGCCCGCCGGTTCGCGGCACGCGACGCTGAGTTCGATCAGGCAAGCCATGACGGCGCCACGCTCACCGCGGCTGATGGCGGAATCGGTGCGGTGCTGCGGAGCGTGGTGACCGAGCGCGACCCAGGGAAGTCCGCCGAATACGTCCGGCTGTCCATATTTGAAGCAGAGACCTCGGGCGCGTGGCAAGAGAGGCTCGAGAGCGCGGCGTTCGTTTTCGAATTCGCGCTGTTCCTCGGCCAGGTCGCCGCTGCGTCTGGGCGGCATCCGGCATGCGGTAGTAGCGGAAATAAGCAGATTCCCATTGATCCACTGCCGCGAAGTAGCGGTCAATGGCGGCGCGGAGGGCGGCGAGGAACTCCAGTTCGGAGGCGACCACGGAGGTGAACGGCGCCTCCATTTCATTCACGGTAGCGGCGGTATGCCGGGATGGCGCGGCGGCTTTCGCCCTGCATTAATTGGAAGCTGGAGATGCAGAAAATCCCGAACATCGTCATGACCGTTGGATAATACTGCATTCCGCGTAACCGAAGCAATAACTGTGCGCTCGGGGCGGCGTAAAGGCGCGGGAGGTAGATGTACCAGGCGGTGAGGATACGGCCACCGTTCAGAACGACCGTGGCCGCCGTGAGTCCCGCGAGGCAGAGACCGGCCAGCGGACCCGCGAAGGACACCACCTCGGGGAAGGTCACGTTTACGTTGGCGTCGTGGATGGCCAGGCCACCGAAACCGTACAAAACCACTTCGGCGTCGCGGCGAAAGACACGGCAGTCGAGGAGAGTCGTCATGGCGGTACCTGATTGTAGGGCTGCGAACGGGGCCACGGACACGTTGCCGAAGGATAGCCGGGTACGGGAATGCAAGTTCTCCAACTGGTGATAACATTCTCAATCATGAAAACTCGTTACGGGATACTGGCGATTGTTCTGGCCGCATCTCGCCGCGGCACAGAAGCAGCCCAAGCCTCTGGTGCTCGAAGAGCAGGGCAGCTTCTTCGTAGGCGGCGAAACCAAAGCCCTGCCTGCGCCACCGCCTCCACCGTCCGGCGCGCCTCCGGGACGCGGCGGGAACCCGTTCGCCGGCGGCGACATCACCATCAACCAGATGTACGTGCAGTATCAGATCCCGGAGAACGGCAATCGGCACGTTCCCGTGGTGATGGTGCACGGCTGCTGCCTGAGCAGCAAGACCTGGGAGACCACGCCCGACGGCCGCATGGGCTGGAACGAATATTTCGTGCGCAAGGGCCGCCCGGTGTATCTCGCCGATCAGGTGTCGCGCGCCCGCTCCGGTTTCGATCCCACGAAATTCAGCGCCGTCAAAGCGGGCCAGGCTCCGCTGAGCGAGCTTCCGAATGTTCTCGACGCGAGCCATCAGGCCGCCTGGGCCATCTTCCGCTTCGGCCCGACTTATGGCACGGCGTTTCCGGACGAGCAGTTTCCGATGGCGGCGGTGGACGAGCTCTACAAGCAGATGATTCCCGATCTGAATCGATCTGCTGCCCAATCCCAATCCGACGTGGACCAACATGGCGGCGCTGGCGGTGAAGCTGAAAGGCGCGGTGCTGATCGGGCATTCGGAATCGGGCTTCTTCCCGGAGCAGGCCGCGCTGATCGATCCGACCGGAGTTCGCGGGCATCGTCTCGATCGAGATGCCTTGCGTCACCACGCTGACCCCCGCGCAGCTTGCGACGCTCGCGAAGATTCCGACGCTCGTGATGTTCGGCGATCATCTCGGCGACGTGCAGGGAGGCTTCAATCAGTGGCCGGGCTCGTTCGCGTCGTGCAACACCTTCGTCAAGCAGGTGAAGGAGGCGGGCGGCGATGCGCAGATGATGTCTCTTCCCGAGATGGGCATCAAGGGCAACAGCCACATGCTGATGCAGGACAAGAACAATGCGCAGCTGGCCGACCTGATTCTGGGCTGGATCGACGGCCACGTCGAAAAGAAGGCTGCTAAAGCGCACTGAGCTTCTGCACCGATAGCAACGTGCCATGTGCGAAAATATTTCTCTTGACGAATCTACTATCACATAGTAGATTCAGGTTGAGGATAGTAGCTCGCATGGCTCACCCGAAACTGACGAAGCTCGAACTTCAAATCCTGGAGGCTCTGTGGGCCAACGGGAAAGCATCAATCAGAGAGATTCAGGAGGCCTTTCCCAAGCCTCGTCCCGCCTACACCACCATTCAGACAACCGTGTACCGGCTGGAAACGAAGAAAGCCGTGCGCCGCCTCCGGAAGATCGGCAACGCGCATATTTTTGAGCCGATCGTGGCCCGGGATGTGGCGCGGCACAGGCTGCTCGACGAAATCCTGAGTTTCTTCGGAGGGCGCGCGCAACCGATGATGGCGCAACTGGCCGAGGCCGGAAAGCTGACCCTCGACGATGTTCGCGAGCTGGAGAAAACCATCCGGAGGCTTGAGAAATGATTGGCGAACTGACCAACCATCTCTGGCAATCGACGTTGTTTGCGGTGGCGGCGGGACTTCTGACGGTGGCCTTCCGCGGGAACAAGGCCCAGGTGCGCCACTGGCTGTGGTTCAGCGCGTCGATGAAATTCCTTCTGCCGTTTGCGCTCCTGATGAGCCTTGGCAGCCATCTGGAGCGGACTCCGTCGCTGCAGAAGATTGCACGGCGCCCGCCGTATCGGAAGCGATGCTGCAAATCGCCGAGCCTTTTTCCGCCGCCTCATCGTTTGCGCCTCCCGCGAGGCACACCATCGATTGGACCCCGATCGCGTTCTTCGTGTGGGCGTGCGGATTCGCGGCAATGGTAGTGATCCGGCTCCGGGGCTGGCTCCGGATCCGGGCTGCTGTCCGCGCGAGCAGCCTGATTGACATGCCGGGATCAGTCGAGATCCGGGCGTCGCCGGGTCTGCTGGAGCCGGGGGTTGTCGGGTTCTTCCGGCCTATCCTGCTCCTGCCCGCCGGTATCGTGGAACGTCTGACGCCGCTTCAACTGCAGGCCGTGCTTGCTCACGAGATGTGCCACGTCCGGAGACGCGACAACCTGACTTCAGCGATCCACATGATGGTCGAAGCGGTCTTCTGGTTTCATCCGTTCGTCTGGTATATCGGCGCGCGGATGGTGGAAGAACGCGAGCGAGCCTGCGACGAAGCCGTGCTGAGCCTGGGCGGTGAGCCTCGTGATTACGCCGAAGGGATTCTCAGCGTCTGCAAGCTCTACGTGGAGTCGCCGCTCGTGTGTGTGTCCGGTGTAACGGGGGCGAATCTCAAGCGGAGGATCGAGGCCATCATTGCCAACCGCACGGGGCAACGGTTGAATCGTGTGAAGAAGTTTGTGCTCGCGAGTGCCGGAGTCGCGGTTCTGGTTGGCCCGGTGGTGCTCGGCCTGATGGTCGGCATCCCCAATTCGGTAGTCCGCGCTCAGTCGCCAGTGGCCGTCCCGGCACCCGTGAATGCGCCGCCACAAGCGGCGACGCCCGGCGACAGCCCTGCCGACGCCCCGGTGGCAGCGGCGCCGGCCCGATTCAGAATCATCGCCTGCTGGCGCTGCTGTTCGACTTCGGCGCGACGACTTCGGACCAGCAATCCCGGGCGCGACAGGCCGCAGTGAGGTTCGTTCGCGACCAGATGGGTGCGTCGGACCGTGTGGCAGTGATGACCGCGGAAGATGGCAAGGCGACGGTTGTCAACGACTTCACGGATGACAAGACGATGCTCGAGTCGGCCATTCAGAACCTCAACCCGACACCCGCGTCCGGTTCCCCGCTGTCAGGCATCAAAGCCGCGGTGAAGATCCTGGGTGCTTTGCCGGGGAAAAAGGTGCTGATCTATTTTGCGGCTCCCATCCCGCGGGGAACGGATAATCAGGCCGAGATCGATGAGACCGTGACCGCCGCGCAGTTGGCGAACGTGGCCATTTATTCGATTGACATGCGCGCTGCGACAACGGAGCCCTTGCCACTAATGGCACTGGGAGGGCGGTCGATGGCTCCGCAAGCGGCGGCGCCGATCCAGACACCCACACCGCAACAGGATTCCGGCGCAGGTCCCGGAGGTCCCAACGCGAAGCCACTCGTGTTCGACGCAGCATCCATAAAGCCGTTCAGCGGAGGCGGAGGAGGCAGAAACGGAGGACCAGGCGTCAATCCTCCCAGAGCACAGGTGGCGGCTTGCGTTTTCCACCCGGAAGAGTTGTTTCCGCACCAGCGGGCGTTACTGCCAGGAAGATGATTCTGGAGGCGTTTCATCTCACCCAGTACCAGCTCTCCGGCGGACCGGGCTGGCTTGACTCCGACCGGTTCGACCTGGAGGCGAAGGCTGAAGGAGCCAGCGAAAATCAGCTCAGACAGATGCTCCAGACGCTGCTGGCTGAGCGATTCAAGCTTGTGCTGCATCGCGAAACCAAAGAAATGCCGGTGTATGCCCTGGTGGTGGGGAAAAACGGACCAAAGTTCCACGAATGGAAGGAAGGAGATCCGCTGCCGGAATTCGGCTCGGGTGGCCACGCGAATAACTTCAGGGACGTAGGAACGATACAGCGCCTGGCAGATGTCTTATCCGCCGGGCCGGACCTCGGTCGACCAGTGCTGGATAAGACCGGCCTCAAGGGAGTTTACCTGTTTTACGTTGAGTGGGACGCGGGCGAGGACTTTCTACCGGCAATGCAACAGCAACTCGGGCTGAAACTGGAATCACAGAGGGGTCCGGTGGACAATCTGGTAATCGATCACATCGACAAGCCGACCGCGAACTAGCCAGTGCTCAATTTCGGAGTCGAGTAATGTTTGGCGCGGGCAACACCTGTGAGCCCGCGCGCACATTGGCAACAGGAGCGAGGCGTCTGGAATGAGTGGGTTATCGGATAGCAAATAAAGTGCAGCCGGAGTCTTATGCGTCTCTTGATACTTATTTGCTTTTTCAGCCTGATGACCGTCCTGGCACAGGATGCTCAGGTCAAATCGGCCACTTGGACAAAGGATCGAGAGCATCGAGTTCCGCGGTCTGCGGCGCGTTCCGCAGGACACCATGCGGGCGGCCCTTCACAGCAAGGTGGGCGACATCCTCGACGAGGATTCGCTGCGCCAGGATTTCCAGGCGCTCTGGAATTCCAAACGCTTCGATGACATTCAGGTGAAGACCGAAACGGACGAGCATGGCGGCCTGGTGGTGGTTTTCATCGTGAAGGAAATCCAGATCCGGTAAAATCGCCAAAGGAGATTGCTCATGAAGAAGCTGCTGACATGCCTGATCGCTTTCGGGGCTCCGTTTGTCCAGACGACGCTCGCCCAGAGTCTGACCGGTACCTGGCAGGGAACGTTACAGGGTCCGCAGGGCCGCGATCTGCGCATCGTGTTGAAGATCGCGACAACGGATGCGGATAAGCTGCAAGGCACCTTTTACAGCATCGACCAGCCGGGGCGGGAATTCCCACCGGCGCAATCACGTTGCAGGGATCGAACGTGAAAATACCGGTGCCCGGCATTGGCGGCACGTATGAAGGCAAGCTCGAGTGCGACGGGAGTTCGATTGCCGGAACCTGGACGCAGGGGCAGCCGACGCCCTCGCCGCTGAATCTGAAGCGCGCCACCGCCGAGACGGCATGGGTGATTCCGGAACCTCCGCCACAGCCCAAGCCGATGCCGGAGAATGCCAATCCGGTGTTTGAAGTGGCGACCATCAAACCGAGCAAACCCGATCAGCCGGGCCGCGCATTTCAGGTAAGAGGCCGCGAGTTTTTCACGGTCAACACCTCCGTGAGCGATCTGATCAACTTCGCTTACGGACTTCATGCGAAGCAGATCACGGGCGGGCCAGACTGGATCAGGACGGACAAATACGACCTCCAGGCGAAGCCGGATATCGATGGCCGTCCCAACGACAAGCAGTTGAAGTCCATGGTTGCGAAATTGCTCGCCGATCGCTTCCAGCTCACCTTCCATCGCGAGAAGAAAGAACTCGCGGTTTACGCCATCACGGTGGCAAAGGGCGGCTCGAAGCTCACACCGAGCGATGGCTCGAGCAACCTTCCCAGCCTGTTTTTCCGCGGCCTCGGCAATCTGCCCGCCCGCAACGCCACGATGACGGACTTCGCGGGCGTGATGCAGAGCGCCGTCCTCGACCGGCCGGTAGTGGATCAGACGGGGCTCTCCGGCAGATTCGATTTTCAGCTGCTAGTGGACGCCCGACGAGTTTCAGTTCGGCGGCCTTGGCGTGAAACCTCCGCCGCCCAGCGATAAAGATACGGCGCCGGATCTCTTTACAGCATTCCAGCAGCAACTGGGACTGAAACTGGAATCGACGAAGGCGCAGGTTGATGTGGTCGTGGTGGACCGCGTCGAGAAGCCTTCCGAAAACTGATCTTGCGCCTGACGCTTAGTCATCGCCCTGGTCGCGACCGCGGCGGCTCAAACGCCGAAGTTCGAGGTCGCATCCATCAAACCCTGTAAGACCGACATGCCCACTCAGCGCCCGGAGCGGCGGCGGCAATTCGTCTCCCGGCAGATTGAACGTGGAATGTCAGACGGTGAAAGGTCTCATTCAGGCGGCCTATGTGATCTTCGTCAACGGACGCTCCGTTGCGCCCTCCTGGGTCCGGCGAGTGACCATCGAGGGAGGTCCATCGTGGATCGATTCCGACCGCTTCGAGATCAACGCGCGGGCGGAAGGCGGTGCAAGCCAGATCCTGATGCAGGGGCCGATGATGCAGACCCTGCTCGAAGACCGGTTCAGCCTGAAGATCCATCTCGAGACCAGACAGGTTCCAGCCTATGCGCTCACGGTGACAAAAGGCGGACCGAAACTGAAGCCGTTCCGGGAAGGGAGTTGCACTCCGATTCCCTGGGATCTGATCTTTTCCGCATTTCCGCCTCCCGAGATTCCCGCCGAACGATCATTACTGCCGCAGCGGCGGCGCGATGAAAGGCGGCATCCTCGCCATCGACGCACAGGCGATGACTCTTGACGACTTTGCGAAAATTCACCTGACCCTCGCTGGCCGCCCCGTCATCAACAAGACCGGAATCCCGGGCCAGTTCGATTTCCATCTGGAGTTCACGCCCGATGAGACAACTCCTCCCGGTGAACCGCCTGCCGGCCCGACCATCTTTACCGCGGTCGAAGAGCAGCTGGGCCTCAAGCTCGAGTCCACACGCGGCCCCGGCGAGTTCCTCGTAATCGATTCCATTGCAAGACCCTCTCAGAACTAAAGGACTATAACGCTAACTAATTGGCATCTTGCCAGCAGTACCCTGATCGGCCAAAGTCATCTCAATGCGCTCCCTGCTTCGGTTCTTCCGGGATGAAGACGGCCAGGACCTGACCGAATACACACTTGGGGTCGCCTTCTTCACGCTGCTCTCTGCCGCGATTGTCGCTGACCGCCGGGTCTGGCACCAGCGGCATTTGGCGCCAGGCGAGCAATACGCTGTCCGGCGCCAACACCTCCGTGGCTGCTCCAGCTGCCCCCGTTGCGCCCGTGAATCCAGGCAGCGGCGGCGGTGGAAATGACGGCGGTGGTGGCGGAGGAGATCATCATCACCACGGCGGCGATGGCCACGACGGCGAGTAGGCGTACGCCTGTAAATAAGCCTTTGCCGCTTCGCCCGATGTATACTCGTCGAGGCTGGTGTCGAATCCCGCCAAACACTTTGCGGGCGCGCTTCCCCGAATCACAACGGGCGGCCTTGCCCGAAAATCAGGAGAGTTTGTATTAATGAGCGAAGTACTCAGCGGAGCGGAGTTTAAGAAAGAATTGCGCGCGGGCAAGCCGAAGTTGGGATTGTTCGTGAACTCGCACAGTCCCACGGTGGCCGAGCAACTGGCGCACAGCGGCTACGATTGGCTGCTGATCGATTCGCAGCACGGCCCGATGGGCTACGAGACATTGTCGGCGATGCTGGCGGGTGTCGCGAGCGGCGGCGCCAAGTCCCTGGTTCGCGTGTCCGGCTATCTGGATCGCGCGGGGATTCAGCAGTCGCTCGATACGGGCGCCGATGGCGTGCTCGTGCCTTACATCAACACCGCCGAAGAGGCGCGCCAGGCGATCAGCTGCATGCTGTATCCCACGGCGGGTACGCGCTCTGTCTATTTTCCGCAGCGCAGCATGAACAAGAAGGGTCTGCTCGGATATGCCGGCGCTTCGAACGACAACGTGATCGCGGCGTTGCAGGTCGAGACCGCGGATTGCATCAAGAACATCGACGAGATCGCGGCAGTGAAGGGCGTGGACATGCTCTTCCTCGGCCAGAACGACCTCTGCATGTCGATGGGCCTCTACGAGAAATACAAGTTCCCCGATATGTATTTTTCGCCCGAACTCGCCGAGGCGACGGACAAACTGCGCGCGGCGGCGAAGCGGAATAACGTCATCCTCGGCATCTTCCTGTTCGGCACGTCGCGCGTGGGCGAATTCCTCGAAAAGGGTTTCCCGTTCATGGGCCTCGGCAACGATCTGCACCACATGCTCACGCAGGCGACTGCCTATGTGAAGGATGTGGAAGCCGTCTCGAAAGAGAAAGGTGCAGCCTGGACGCGGCGTCCGACATCATTGATGTAGATTCACATGAAGCGTGTAGTGACGGTCAGCGGGTCGTCGGCGTCTGCCGATTACCCGCGGCCGTATCAGGAAGCCTTGCGCGCGGTGGGCATCGAGCTTAGTGCCAGTCACGGCCGCGCCAATGCCGGTTGACGCCGCGGGGTTGCTCCTGATGGGCGGCTCCGATGTGAATCCCGCGCGGTACGGGGCAGCGCGGATCGGCGACACGGAAGAAGCCGACGACGCACCGCGATGAGTTGGAATGCGCTTCTCATCGAAGAGGCGCTCGCGCGCGATCTGCCGCTGCTGGCCATCTGCCGCGGACTTCAGATTCTCAACGTGCAGCAGGGCGGCACGCTGATCCAGCACCTCGCCTCAACTGCACGCCATCGCAAGCGGACGGAAGACCGAGGGCAACCCTGTCCATCAGGTCGAGATTGTTCCCGGTACAACCCTCGCCGCAATCGCCGGCGGGTCGCACCATTGGGACGTCAATTCGCGCCACCATCAGGCAATCGACAAGCTGGGCGAAGGCTTACGCATCTCGGCGCGCGATCCGGAGGATGGCACGATCGAAGCGGTAGAGCTGCCCGACAAACGCTTCGTTGTCGGCGTGCAGTGGCATCCGGAAAACATGAGCGCCACCGACCCGCATCAGGCCCGCCTGTTCCAGGCCTTCGCCGACGCGATCCGGACGTAGGAAATCCAAAAGATTCCGCGGCCTTATCCGCGTTGATCGGCGTTTATCGGCGGCCAAATTGCCTTTTCCAGCACCTGGCGGGCCGCTCAGAACACCAGCTTCAAGGCAAGCTGAATCTGCCGCGCGGACGTGGTTCCATCCGGCTGAGTCAGCGTGCTCAGAGATTGCCCAAACGTACCGGGTGACGCCAGCGTATCGCCGGCGGTACCGGGCTGTGCGAACTGGACCCGATTAAACAGGTTGTAAATCTCGGCGCGGAACTGCAAGTTTAGGCGGCCCTCAATCTGGGTGTTTTTTTGCAGCGTGACGTCGGTATCGTAATAAGTCGGGCCCGTGAAGGTATTCCTTCCGAGGTTGCCCGGTCTGCCAAAAGGCTGAACGGCAAAAGCGGTGATCGGAGGTCCGGTTTGATTCCTCGCAGCGTTACTGGGAATGGTGGGATCGCCAACCAGATCGGGGCGGTTGCTCAGGCCCGTGTACTCTGAATCCCTGGAGCTGTAGATGTCGATCGGGTGACCGCTTTGGAACGTCCCTATGCCGGCCAATTGCCAGCCTCCGAGCACGCGCGCCGCAAAGCCCTGTTTGAAATACCGATGGCCGGGCCCGAAGGGAGCTTCGAAGACATAAGCGGTGACAAGCCGGTTCCGCAGATCATAATCGGAGCTTCCGCGCTCTTCGTGAAGGTTGAAGGAATTCCGCGCGATGTTGCGGTTTCCGCCGGGCGCGACCAGCGGGTCGGCAGCATCGTCAATGGCGTGCGACCAGGTATAAGCCGCCTGAAAATCAATTCCGCCGCTGAATCTCTTGCGGAACGTGGTCTGCAGTCCGTTATAGGTGGCGTTGCCGATCGATTTGACGATGACCGGTTCTTCGAAGGCCAGATTTCCCGTAACCTGGGGTAATCCGAGCAAAGGCAGAATACGCAGGGCCCCACCGGAAACTACCGGCGAGAGAGTGCCGTTTGCCTGGGCCGCGGATACAAGCGCGGGGATAGGCGGATTTCCGTCAACAGAGCGGAACAGCCGGTGACTCACTGAACCCACGTAGTTCACCTCGATGGTCATATTGTGCCCCAGTTCGTGCTGGATTCCCCCGTTCCACGTCATTGTGTAGGGAGTCTTGAGATCCTTGTCGAGGGTGGAAATACCCGAGAGCAGAGATCCGTCCTGAACGGACGCCGACGGCGCCGGCTGTGTGGGTGGCGCCGGGAGCTCGCTCAGCGTAACCGGGTTTCCCACGCCATTCGCGAAATCATTGTTTGGGAAAAGCTGCACGCCCGCGACGAACGGGGGGTTGCCCTTCAGGTTGGTGAAAAGGTTTCCGAAAAGCCGGTCGTGGTAAATGCCCCAGGCGCCGCGGACCGAGGTTTTGCCGCCGCTCCAGGGATCCCAGGCCATTCCTACGCGCGGCTCGAAATCCCAGGGATC
Organism: Terriglobia bacterium; assembly: GCA_963718155.1. Taxonomy (GTDB): domain Bacteria; phylum Acidobacteriota; class Terriglobia; order Bryobacterales; family Bryobacteraceae; genus BOG-234. The sequence goes on from CAVQYP010000027.1 coordinate 13,607, forward strand.
ATTGGCGTAAAGCTGGCGGCCCGTGCCGGGCCCGACCGTCTGAAAAGTTATCGGTGGCGTGCCCGAGAGCTGCTGGTTCAAAAGAGTGGACAGGTTGCCGTTGCGTTCAAAGGGAACTCCGTTGAACTCATAGCGGAGCCCGATATTGATTGTCAGATTGCTGCGGTATTTCCAGGAATCCTGAATGAACACGCCATACTCATGCTGCACGAACAGTCTGTAGTCTGTCGCGGTGCGCGTTCCACCCGCGTTGAAGAACTGGCTTTGGGATTGGATACCGACCATTCCCAGCAAGGCCGCGGCCATCGTCTGCAGAGTCTCGTTGCTGGCGCAGGAAGCGGAGCAATTCACGATCGGGATTCCGAAATTGCCGAACGCGGTAAAGTCGACCACGGGTCTGGATCCAAACGCATCGTAGCCGTCGTCGTAGACGTCACGGAATTCGCCCCCCGCCTTGATGGCATGTTTCCCTTTGATCCAGGACAGCTTGTCGGAGTAAAACCACGTTCCGGCACGCCGGTACTGACTGTTGCTATCCCCCAGGGCGGGGCAGCCCATGTTGGAGATTGTGGACACGCCGTTGGACAGAGCGAATGAATAGTCGGTGCCGAACCCGAAAGGATCAATCGCCCCGACTGAGTTGAGCGTGCTGACGCCGTTGCAGCTGAACAGATCGTCAGTCCTGGTGAGACCGAAATTGAACTCATTCACCAGATTGGGGCGAAACGCCGCGATAAAGTTGAGCGCACCGTTATGGCTCTGCTGGCCGGTAGCGACGCCTCCAATACCGGGAACGATTTCATCCAGCGAATTCCCGTTGGTGAGGCCATTGTAGATGTAGCGCGCGGATATCCTGTACTTGTCGGTGAGCTGCTCGTCCACCCGGAAGGTCACATTGGCGCTGTCCAGCGGAGTGCCTGTCGGGAAGAAGTAGATGCCGCGTATGGAGTCGACTGACGGGCCGTTCGGATTGGGATATAGCGCAAGGACCTTCTGCATGGTGGGATCGAGGGGCAGGCCGAGAATATTGTTTGCAGAACCCGGGTTCGCCAGGTTGATCTGCTGGCCATTGTAGTTGAAGATCCCGGTCTTGAACTGCGCGGTGGGCACTACGCTTTCGTTGGTCAATGTCGTCCGATAACGGTCCCATTCGGAATTGACGAAAAAGAACGTTTTGTCTTTCCTGATCGGGCCGCCGAGTGAGCCGCCGAACTGATTTCGCACGAATGGATTCTGCGGGTCTGGTACAGGGTTGAAGTAGTCGCGCGCAGCCAGTGCGTTGACGCGATTGAATTCATACAAATTGCCATGGAACTGGTTGGTCCCGCTGCGCGTGACGACATCGATGATCGCGCCGGAGTTTCGCCCGAATTCCGGCAGATAGTTGTTGGTAATCACACGAAACTCCTGGGTGGAGTCGGGATTTATGGTGCTGATGCCGCCGGGTATTCCGGGCACCGCGGCGTCGTTATTATCCGTGCCGTCCAGCAGGAAGTTGTTGTTTCGCTCTCTCTGCCCGTTGATGGAGAATCCACCAAGTGAGCTCTCTACTCCCTGGGCGCCAGGCGACAACAGCACGAGTTGGTAAGGGTCGCGCGTGATCAGGGGAAAGTCCAGAATCCGTCTGCTATCGACCACATTGCTGAGTTGCGCGTCCTCGAGATTGATCGGGGCCACCGTGGCGCCGGTAACGTCGACGGTTTGCGCGACGGCGCCGATTTCGAGCTTTCCATTCAAGGTGAGGCTCTGGGCGACGGTCAATTGAACGCCCTGGAAGTTCAGCGCTTTGAATCCCTCCTTTTCCATCGTTATGTCGTAGTTTCCGACGGCAACGTTGGGGATCAGGTAGGTTCCACTGCTGTCAGTGACAGCTGTACGGATGCTGGCGGTTCCCTGATTTTTTGCGGTTATTTTGCGCGCCGGGCACGCCGGCACCGGTAGGATCGGTCACGGTGCCCGCAAGGGTTCCGGTCTGAGCATATGTGGTCATGACGGCAATCATCCCGGAAAATAGCAATGCTGCCGCCCTGCAAGGTACGGTAATTCGCATTTCGATTCACCCCAAAGGACTTGACTTTGCGAGAAATTGTGAAAGCTACTATCCGGACTATAGCCCGATGCGGAATTCAGTGCATTGTAAGTTCGTTCTGAAATGCACAAAACCGGGGTGTATCGGGGGCTATCCAGAACGTTTTTCGGTGCCCGCGTTTGCCCGCGCGGTCTCGCCCGTCGTAAAACCTATCAAAAACTGCACGGCCGGGGAATGACGACCGTCAACAAGGACAGAGGTTGCCAGGAATGATATCCAGACCGAATCGCGTCGGCTCCGCTCTTCGACTATCCCTGGTTGCCGGCCTCGCTGTAACCGTCTTATCCGCGGATGCGCCGGTGACGGGGACCTGGCGAACCGAGACTGCAACGTTAACGATCACCGAGCTGTCTCTCAGGACCTATCGGATTACGCTGGGTGACCACGCCATGACCCTCGGTGTGGTCCCGGAAGAGACCACGGTCACGTGCGATGGCAGGGAGAGACCGTTACCCGGCGCAGCCAGGCCGGGCATGACCGCACTTTGCCTTCGCACCTATCCGACAACCATTAAGATTCGGTTGCGAGAGAATGGCGCCCCTGCGGGAGAGCAGGACTTTCATACGGCCGATGGCGGCGCTTCCCTTCGCTACGTCTTCACAAAAGCGGGCCACGATACGGCTTTCCGGCTTGAGCGGCAATAACTGCCCGGCAGATCAGACGTTCATGATCTCGAAGCACTTCTCCAGGCTCTTCACTGGATCGTTACCCATGGCAGGCCGCCACTCGTGGGCGACAAATCCGGTGTATCCGGTATCGGCGATCGCGTTGGCGATGGCCCGGAAGTTGAGCTCCTGCTTGTCGTCGATTTCCAGGCGGCTGGGCACTCCTGCGACGTGGAAGTGACAGATGTGGTCGATGTTCTCGCGCAGCGTCCGCATGATGTCGCCATCCATGATCTGGGCGTGGTAGATGTCGTACAGGATTTTCACGCGCGGTGAATTGACGCGCTTGCACACATCCAGGCCCCACGCCACGTGATCGAAGACCTGATCGGTACGCTGGTCCGCGGCGACCTTGGAGTTCGTAATTTCCATGCAAACGTTGACGTTCTTTTGCTCGGCATAGCCCTTTATGCGGCTCAGTATCGCGACCGCGTTATCGGCGCCTTCTTCCCTGGACATGCCACGCCGTTCGCCTGGGATGGCGATGAGAACGGAGCATCCAACGCTCGCGCACGTGTCGATGCCGGCATGAGTGGCTTCTTCAATCTTGTCGTGGAGTTCCTTGCGGATCAATCCATCCTGGAAGCTGGTTCCCGTGCCGGTCATCATGGCGGGCGCCAGGCCATTTTGCGTCAGGATCGGCACCTGCTGGGCGGTGGGCAGATCTACGCCCTTGAAACCGATGCGCGCCAGAATCTTGCACCTCTCCTCGAACGAGGTCGTCGAGCCGGTCCAAACAGAAGCCATCACGCTTTGCTTGATGCGCGTGCGCGGCGGAGCGCCGGAGTTTGGGCGGACAGCTGCCGGCAATCCCGGCGACCAGGGGTACAGCCGCCGCGCTCGTTAAGAATGTTCTTCGTTCCATTGGCGGAGATAATATCATGCCGATACCGCGACCGAATCAACCCGAGCTCTCTTCTCCTGCGTGGCCGGGTGCTGAAAACGGTTTTTCACTGACTCATGCTGACGCGTGGATAGATAGCCTCATGGGCAATCAGCACTCACATTCACCCGGGTTGAACCGCTGCTACTCGGCCAACTTCTGAGCGCCGAATGCGCCGCTCCGGCATGACCTGCAAACGCCGTAGCCGCCGCCGTTGCCCAGAATGAAGGCGCACCGGCCGCCGATACTGGCCCGTTCACCCGCAGCCAGCATGACCGGCGTGAAGGCTGTCTCTGCAGTCGCGTAGATGCCTGCGACGGGTGTCGCATGGAGCGTCGTACCCCATGCGGCTATACCTCTGGAGACCGTAGCAGTCACCAGCGCAGCAGTATTGATGCAGTTGGTACCAGTGCCGTCCCCGCCCGCCAGGCTGGCAAGCACCTTCACCGTCACCGCATTCGAAAACGCGGGTGTGAGAGTGTTTGACGTAAGATCCCTGTTGACGCCGAGGTTAACAGTCTGGCCGGGCGTGACCAGACAGGAGCAGCATGAGATCAGGGCCTCATGGGGGTCAAACGCATACACGTTCACACAGATGTTGCCCGGGTTCGTGATGATGTAGCCAGGGCCATACAACGAAGCTCCATTGGCGCCCGTGTTGGTGATGTCGATGTACGATTCGCCAACGTCGAGGTTGGCTGCATATCTCACCTGAAAAGGGGAGTCCCGCGCGGGCACGTTTTGCGCGAAAGCGGCGATCGCAGAAACGATAGCCGTCACGATCACGTTGCCCGGATGCATTTCGGATTGTGCTCTCCGCGTGAACAATAACACCTGGCACGATCGTGAACAAGCTGTCTAAAGGGCACAGCCGAAAGGCGTAGTCGCGATCTCTACACCCCCGGGCCCGCCTGAGCTTGACCCAAAACCCGGAAATGAGACAGGGGGAAAGTTGATGAATCGAAGCGGGCAAAAAGGTAACCGAATTTGCCGGGAGATGGGCGTATGAACCCGATGCGCGCGAGAATCTTCACCTCTCTTCGAAGGACGCCGTCGAGCCCGTCCAGACAGACGCCATCACGCTTTGCTTGATGCGCGTTCGGGCAGGCGCCGCCGGGTTTGCGCAAGCATGCTGTTGGCGGTTCCGGCGACCCGGGGCAGAGCCGCACTCGCCAGGGCGCTCGTCAAGAATCTTCTTCGTTCCATTGGCGCAAATAATATCATGCTGCCGCTACGTGTATTCCATCAACGTCATGAAGCCAAAATCCATATGCATCTGCTGATGGCAGTGAAACAACGTCAGGCCCGGATTGTTCGCCTCCAGGTTGACTTCCGTCTGGCTCATCGCCCCCACGACCACAACATCTTTAACCACCCCCGACGTGGCAACTCCCGCGATCTTCGCAATCTCAAAACTGTGCCGATGCAAATGGACCGGGTGCGCCTCATCGCTCCGGTTATCGAACACAAGGCTGTACCGCCCCCCCGCCTTTACCCGGATCGGATCCGTCTTCGGGAACTGCTTGCCGTTGATAGTCCAGTTATCCACCCATCGGCTGCCCGCAAACTTCTTCTGGAAGACAAGCGGAATGCGCTCGCCGGATTCCGCGCCTGCCGCCTGCGCCGGAGTGCGCCCGAACGCCCCATAATTCCAGACCTCGTTCGATGGCGGCAGCCACTGCGGCTCGCCACTCTTTCCCGCATATTCGATCGCGATTCCCAAACCGTTGCGGCGCTCCTTATCATTGGTTTCGCCCAGCACCCAGACGCCGGGATTCTTCATCTCAATCACCGCGTCGATCCGTTCCGCCGGCCCGAGTTCCAGCACCTCAACGTCCCGCGGCGCCCCCACAGGATTTCCATCCATCGCTGTCACATGGAACACGTGCCCGGCAGCCGCGATGCGCCTGTGCAGGGTCGCACTCCCGTTGAGAATCCGTAGCATGACGCGGTCGCCTTCTTTAACCCGGATCGGCTCGCCATGCCCCAGCGCGCGTCCGTTAATCGACCCGTACTTGTACGCGACTTCGAGCCCGCTATCTTCGCCCATGGTGGAAAGATAGGGATCCCACTCCTTCAACGCCAGAAACACTTCCCGGTCGTATGCCGCCCGCCTCATTCCGGGGCTCGATGTAGAAGAACCCGAACTGGCCCGTGTAGGTGCCGCGCTTCAGATTCCGCCCGGCCATGGTGTGGGTGTGATACCAGCGCGTTCCGCTGGGCGTAGCGGGAAAACGATACCGGCGCGAAGCGTGCGGCGCCACCATCGGCGTGCCTTCCTCCATCGAACCATCGGCCTCGCTCGCAATGTGCAGCCCATGCCAGTGGACCAGTTCGGGAACATCCGTATCGTTAAAGACTTCGACGGTGACCGTCTTGCCCTCCGGAACACGCAGCAGCGGTCCGGGGACCATTCCGTTGTAGCCCAGCGTGCGCACCATCTTGCCCTTTACGGGCTCCACGGTCACCGGCCCGATTCGAAGAGTGATGTCGGGCGGCGTATCGGCCAAAGCGGTCGCGGCCAGCACGCCCAGAAAATCTCTCCGATTCATCGCAGCGTCCATCATATCGGTTGGCGCGGGATCCGGGCCCTTTATTGCGACGCTGTCTTAACTGGGCCTGCATGAAATAATGATTCCCTGACGCGTGCTTTGGCAAATATGACACCGATGCGTATCCTGCTGCTGATAGCCCTGATCGCCGCGGCCCCCGGGCTATTGTGCGCCCAGGGAAGCTATGAGATTCAGGTGTACGGTTCGGACCTTGTCGAGCCCGGCGCCACCATGTTCGAACTCCACAGCAATTTCACGTTCGAAGGCAGTAAGAACGTCGTCGATAGCCAGTACCCCACCGAACACCAGTTGCACGAAACTCTCGAAATCACGCATGGCTTCAGCAATTGGTTCGAACTGGGCTTTTACGTTTTCACCAGCGCCGATTCGAGGGTTGGCTGGCAGTGGGTAGGGGATCATATCCGCCCGCGAGTCGCCGTTCCGGCTTCTTGGAAGTGGCCGGTGGGAGTCAGTCTGTCGGCGGAGGTTGGCTATCAGCGCGCTGTGTATTCGCCGGATACCTGGACGATCGAGATCCGGCCGATTGTGGACAAGACAATTGGCCGGCTCTATCTCTGCTTCAATCCCACCATCGACCGCTCGTTTCACGGACCGTCGGTGTCGCAGGGTGTTACGTTTTCTCCGAATGTCAAAGTGGGCTATGACGTCACGAAGGCTGTTAACGCGGGGTTTGAGTACTATGGCGCACTCGGCCCGGTTACGGGTTTCGACCCGTTGCAGCAGCAACAGCAGCAGATCTTTGCCGTGACCGATCTGAACCTGAGCCCGAAATGGGAATTTAATTTTGGTGTCGGCGTCGGTATGACGGGAGGCACGGACCATCTGCTGGTGAAGATGATCATCGGGCGCCGCATGAAGAGCAAGTGACCGGCCTGTAGTTTCCACACACTCGCTCTCACCATTACTGAGCCGCGACTGTAAAGGAGCGGTAAGAAGCCTTCGTCAGGCGCATCTGACCCTCTTTCGTACTGAGTATATACTAAGATGTATATACCAGATGCGTTTTGATTGGGACGAAAGCAAGAACGGGATCAATCGCGCCAAACACGGCATCGACTTCGCTTTCGCCCGTCTTGCGTTCGATGATCCCTTTGCGATTACCGTTCAGGACCGCGATGTAGAGGGAGAACAGCGCTACCAGTTGCTCGGTGCGGTTTTCACACGAGTAATTCTGGTCGCCCATGCGGTAACAACCGCGGTATCTGGCGAAGACGAAGAGGTGATTCGAATCATTTCGGCACGAAAGGCGACGCGACTGGAAAGGAAACGGTATGAAGAAAACTACCCGTCAGAAAACTAGCCGAACGATGCAGCCAACTAAAGATCAATCAAAACAGTTGGCGGCTCTCGACGCAATTCGCGATGAGGATATCGACCTGAGCGATATTCCCGAACAGGGCGGCAGGACGGACTGGGTCCGCGGCGTGATGTATCGCCCGGTGATGCAGGCGATTTCGATCCGCCTCCCGGCTCCGGACCTTGCGCTGGCGCGGCAACTCGCCCAGCGCAAGGGATTGCCCTATCAGACGTACATCAAACAGTTGCTGCACGATGCACTGGACCGTGAGCGTGTGAGCGGACGGCGGTGACGGATCGGGGCCGATGCGCCGGGCCTCGGCCCGTGCGAGGGCGAAGATCGCAAAGTTAACGCCCTGTCGTGCTTGGGCCCCGACCAGGGCGAAGCCCGAAGTGAACGCCCTCTGGGCCTGGATATGCACCAATACACCGAAGAGGTTTTTCGCGGAAGGGTTGCCATTCGGCCCGAACATGCGTATCAGGCTGTCGGCGGGTAGGGAAGTCGCCTCCGCAAGCTGCCGGAAACCGACTGTGGCGTTGATGTAGTTGCGCAGGATCGCGCGGCGCGTCTTTTCATCGCCGGAGAGCATGAGTTCAATTGCTTCACGTAGCAACGCCTTACGGAACTTTGGTTCCTTTTGCGCGCGGTCGCGGATCGTTTCACGAAAATCCACACGGCTCGTCCCGCACCCGTTCCGAACATTTTGGTAGACTTCTGTCGTGGAGTACTGACTGCCCGCTGAATACGATGAAATCGGCCCTTGGTCAGAGGTGAAGTTAGACATTCTCCGGGACTACGCTGCGCCGTACTCGAAGATCGTCTCAGGCTACGGCTTCTATCATCACTACATCGACGGGTTCGCTGGGCCGGGCTCCCACATCTCCCGCACGACAGGAGAGCCCGTAGATGGCAGCCCTCTCAACGCACTTCAGACCGTGCCGCCGTTTCGTGAATACCACTTCATCGACGCCGATCCCACACGAGCCGGTCAATTGAGGGACTACGCCGACAACGCCGAGAACGTTCATGTCTATACTGGCGACTGTAACGAAATACTCCTGAAGCAAATATTCCCGGGGGTGTCGTTCGAAGCTCGCCAGCGGGCACTCTGTGTCCTCGATCCGTACAATATCGATCTTGCATGGGAGGTCGTGGCCGCAGCCGGAAAGAGCAGGGTAATCGAAATTTTTCTTAACTTCATGGTCATGGATATGAACATGAACGTCTTGCTGAAAGACCCAGCCAAAGCCGATCCGAAGCAAGTCGCCCGTATGAATCGCTTCTGGGGCGACGCCTCCTGGCAGCAGACAGCCTACGAAACGAGTCCGCAGCAAGGCCTCTTCGGCGATCCCGGTATCGTCAAGGTCGAAGATGCGAATGAAAAGATCGCTGAAGCGTATCGCCAGAGGCTATTGAAAGTAGCCGGCTTCAAGTACGCGCCAATTTCCCTTGCCTTTAAGAACAAGCTTGGCAGAACGATTTACTATCTCTTCTTTGCTTCTCCGAATCAGACGGGAAACAAGATCGTTGAAGACATCTTCAGAAAGTACCGGAATCGTTAGTTATGGCTAACAGCTCACACATCGAATGGACGGACGCGACGTGGAACCCGGTGACGGGGTGCAACAAGATCAGCCCTGGCTGCAAGTTCTGTTACGCCGAACGGATGTCCAAGCGACTACAAGCTATGGGGCAGAGCAACTATCGGAATGGGTTCAAGCTCACGCTACAGCCGCAAATGCTCGAACATCCGCTACATTGGCGACAGCCGCGCCGCATCTTACGTTAACAGCATGAGTGACCTGTTCCATGTGGACGTGCCGCTGGCCTACATAAAACGGGTCTTCCAGGTGATGACGCGCGCTCATTGGCATGAATATCAGGTGCTCACAAAACGCTCCGATCGGCTTCGCGACCTCAATTCTGACCTCAAGTGGCAGCCGCAAATCTGGATGGGAGTCAGCATCGAAAACGAAGATTACATTTTCCGGGCCGACGACCTGAGAAAGACCGGAGCACACGTCAAGTTCTTAAGTATCGAGCCGCTACTCGGCCCCCTCCACAAGCTCAAGCTAAAGGGAATCGATTGGGCGATTGTTGGCGGGGAGTCGGGACCAGGCGCTCGTCCGATTGATCCCGACTGGATTCGTGGAGCTTCGAGACCGGTGCGAACGGGAGGATCGCCTTCTTTTTTAAACAATGGGGTGGGGTCTTGAAATCTCGTACGGGCAGACTGCTCGACGGAAGGACTTGGGATCAGATGCCAGCCGGCTCGGGAGAACGGCTCATCCAGTTACCGAGGGCGATGTGACCGACTCACGGAGGATTGGTTTATTCTCACCCAAAACCGGCCATAGGTGGTCACCTGAAAACCGGCCAACGGAGAGCTGAGCCAGGACGTTGACTCTGACGGGGGAATACGCTCCGTCAACGTGAGCAATGTCTTGAGCGAAGAAAAGAAACAGCAAGTGATTGCGCTGGGGCGGCTCGGATGGTCGCTGCGGCGGATTCAAGCAGGCCACCGCATCCGGCGGGAAACGGCGGCCGGCTACCTGAAGGCGGCCGGGATTCGCGGTCCGGCCGCCGGGCGGGTGGGGACGGCGCCACCGGCAAAACCGGCCATAGAGGTGACCACCGACTCTGGCGCGGAGTCAGCCGTCGGAAACGCCGTCGGCGGAACCGCAGCCGGGCCGCAGTCCGACGTGCCAGCGCGTGCGAGCCGTACCGGGAAGTCATCGAACTGGGGCTGTCGCGTGGCCGCAACGCCATGGCGATCTGGCAGGATCTGGTGGACGACCACGGCTTCACCGGCCGGATACAAGAGCGTCAAGACGCGTTCGTCCGGAAGCTGCGCGGACGCCGACGCCGGAGGCTCGCGTGGTGATCGAGACCGCGCCGGGCGAAGATTATGGTAAGTTCCGCGTCATGGTAAGAAGCGGCGCAGTCTCGAGCTTTTTAGCCGAAATCTCCGCCGCGTCCGTCACATAATGCGCTACAGAGCTTCGAGCCAATCGATGAGGCTCGACGACAGAAGGGGCGTCGGTGCTTGCGTCGGTTGTGGGCCGTTTGCCGAGTCGAGCGCCTTGCGTTTCATCTCGAGGTCCGCTTGAACGTAGACTTCGGTGGACTTCATATCGACATGTCCAAGGAAGTCTTTGACCATGACGAGGGGAACGCCGGACTGGAGAAGGTGCATGGCCTTTGTATGTCTCATGGTATGGGGACTGATTCCCACGCGTGCCAGAGTGGGCATGGCGGGTGTGGCCCGGCGCAAGTACTTCAGCAGAATGTATCGTGCGCCGTGCCGGCCCAGTCGGCCGCCCCGCCCGTTTTGCAGGAATGGCTGTTGGTCGTTGAGTTGACGTCCCTCGGCGGACAGGAACTGTCGGACCAGCCGTGCTGATTGCGGCAGCAATGGGCATAAGCGCTCGCGACGTCCCTTACCTCGAACACAGACGAATGGCGGCGATTCCAGATGAAAGTCACGCGGTGTCAGATCCAGCAGTTCCTGGATACGGGCACCGGTGTCATAGAGTATGCTGAGGAGCACGTAATCGCGTTCTCCGTGCTTAGCCAGGCGGTCGATTTGAGCCAGCAGATGACCAAGTTCCTGCTCGCTGAGATAGCCGAGTAAAGGGCGAAGCGCCTTCTTTGCGGGAACGGACAAGACAGGGCTGCAGGTAGCAGCCAGAGCTGGTTCTCGCCCTGCGACGTAGCGAAAGAAGGTTTGAACCGCCGCCAGGCGCGAGTTGCGCGTGCGGATCGTGTTGCCGCGGCTGGTCTCCAGGTCCGCGAGAAAGTCCAACACCACGGGGGCCGTGAGATCCTCTATAACGAGCTGATCGACGGAGCGGCGACACCGCGCGGCCGCAAACTGAAGCAGGAGCTTCATTGCATCCCTATACGATGTGGTTGTATGTGGGCTGACGCCCCGCTCTACGGCGAGATAACGAAGAAAGAATGCCGAGAGCAACGTGGGAAGCGTGGGGAGGTTCATCAAAGCCCCCCTTCGTTGATCAGGTAGCCGAAGCGGGCTTGATGTCGCCGGGTGATTTCGCCCATGAGATCGTGGGTCAGTTGCAGGTAGCGCTGAGAACTGGCCAAGCCGACGTGACCAAGGTATGTGGCCAGAAGTGGCAACTTCGCGCCGAGATCGACATTCTGTTCGCACCACAGCAGAAGGCGGAGGACAGCCATTGAATGCCTCAGGTCATGGAGACGAATGTGCCGGTTGCCAGTCGTGCGCTCAATGCCGGCGGTCTTCAGTGTCTGGTGGAAAGCATCGCGCAAGGCGGTAATCGAATACCGTCCCCCGCGTGGGCTGGGAAAGAACGGCTTCTCGGGAGCGCCGCCGGCGAAGTGCTTGGTTACCAGCGTCCGGCAGTGCACCAGGTGCTGAACCAAGTCCGGCGCAATCGGAACCATTCTTGACTTGTCGAACTTGGTATGCCGGATATGCAGCAGGCCTGCGTCGAGGTCGACATCGGCCTGGGTGAGCCGCAGAAGCTCTCCGGCTCGCAGGCCGGCAAGATACAGAAGGCGCAAGGCAGTGCCCAGGACTGCGTCCCGAACCGGCGATGTCCGTCCTTGCGGCAACTCAGCGCAAGCTTGCAGGAAACGTTTACCCTCGTCTCGGCTGAGTACCCGTGGCACAAATTTCTGGCGCACAATCCGCAAGGAGCGGCGATCCGGTACGACCGTACGGGCGTCTTCGAGACGCAGGAAGCGACAGACTTCTCGCATGAGCGTCAAGCGATGCGCGCGGGTCGTCTCCGATTCAGTGCCCCGTCGCGCTACGTAATCGTGCACAATGGCCAGCGTGATAACAGGGTCTTCTGGCGATAGGCGAGTGTTGAGAAAGCGATCCAACTCGCGCAACGCGCGGCCCTCGTCTCTATAGCGGTAGCCCATGGCGTGCTTTTGAGCGAGGAACTGCACCAGCTTTGAGGCCAACGGCGAGATGAGTTCGGGGGAGGAACTTGCTGGCAAGGCGTTCATCGGGTTACCTCCTCCGCGGAGATGGCCACGCTTCGCAAGCCGTCCACCTCGACCCGGGTGTAGCCGTAGGTGGTCTGGGTGGACGCGTGGCCCAGCACGTCGGCGATTGCTTTAAGAGGCTGCCCGGCAGCCAGCATCTGAGTCGCCAGCGTATGGCGAAATAAGTAGAGGCCGCGGCGCCCTGGTCGGTCTGCCAGGCCGACGCGCCGAAGGGCATCGCGCATGATCGTGGCGAGGTTATTCTCGGCCGCGAACGGCTCGAACGGTGCACAGTGGCGCAGAAAGACGGTGCGGCTCGTCGATACTGGGCGGCCGTCGAGCAAGTAGGCGCTGAGAGCACCTGCGACGTCGGGGAGGAGTGGCAGTACGAGGGGCCTGCCGGTCTTGACTTGCCGGAGATCAATCCGCGCCTCACGCCAATCAATCTCGTCGAGGGTCAGTTGGCGAATGTCACAGGGGCGCAATCCGTACCGAGCAGCCAACACAAGAACCGCATAGTCGCGCCGGCCGAGCGGCGTTGATCGGTCCACGGCGGCCAGGACTCGATCCACCTCGGTCTGACCCAGCACGTCTGGAAGGTTGACATACCGATACTGTCGCGGTCGCGGGACCGCATCACGTAGAGAACTGGAGAGCCATCCCTGCCCAGCGGCCCAGCGGAAAAAGACCCGAAGGGTGGAACCGTACGAGCGTCGAGGTGCATTGTTCCTGGCATTCTCGTAAAACTCACGAACGTGCCCTGGCGTAATCCGGTCGAGTTCTGTGACGCCGGCGCCCTCCAGGTACTGGGCGAACGCCGACAACTTTTGGGTGTACTTCCTGGCTGTTTTCGCCGCCAGTCCGCGATGCGTTTGCACAAACAGCAAATACGGCGTCAGAATCGGGGCAAACCAGGCCGGGGTTACAGGAGGAGAGCCAACACGTCGGCGAAACTGTCCTCGTTCGTCTGTGTCGAGGAAGATTCTGACAGAGGCTCGGAGAACGCGGGAGCGGCTGGCACTCGTCTTCGCCGTGCGCCGGGCGACGTACTGCCGTACCGTGTCGGTATCTGTGGCCAGCAAAGGCAGACCGCGCTCCTCGAGGTGCCGGGAGAAGCGCAGCCATTCGTGAAGATGCTGGCGGATTACTTCATTCGCATAGCGCAGTTCCAGCAAACTACTTCCAACGTGGTCCATGCGCTGCTTGTGGGGCGACGTGCGATACTGCCCGCACTCGTCACCAGAAAACCAGTTTGAGAACATCGTAGACTCCTTAGAAAGTGAAATCGGAGGGCCACAATATTCTCGCGCGGGGACATTATGGAAAGCGCGAGTTAGACGAATCGCGGTGATTCGTCCGAAACCAGACCGGTTGACGTTTCCTTCTTACCATGACGCGGAACTTACCATAATCTTCGTTATGGAACGCGTTCCATAACGAAGAGGCGCAGGTCGATTACGGCGACCGGCCCCATGGTGCGCGATCCGCAGAGCGGCAAGTATCGCCGCACGCGCCTGTTCGTGCTGACGCTCGGCTACAGCCGCAAGTCGGTTCGCCTGCTGGTGTTCCGTTCCAGTTCGCAGATCTGGGCCGAGCTGCACGAGAAGGCCTTTCGCCGGCTGGGTGGCGCGACGCGCGTCGTGGTGCTCGACAATCTGCGCGAGGGCGTGCTCACGCCCGACATCTACGATCCCACGCTCAATCCGCTGTACCGCGACGTGCTGCGCGCACTACGGCGCTGTCGCGCTGCCTTGCCGCGTCCGCGATCCGGATCGCAAGGGGAAGGTCGAGAGCGGCGTCGGCCATGCGCAGAAGACACCGCTGAAAGGACTGCGCTTCGAAAGCCTGGAGGAGGCTCAGGCCTATCTGGATCACTGGGAAGAACGCTGGGCCGACACGCGCATTCACGGCACCACCAAGCGGCAGGTCGCGGCCATGTTCGCCGAAGAGAAGCCGGCCCTGCTGCCGCTGCCGCTCGAACCTTTCCGCTATTACCAGTACGGCGAGCGCACGGTGCATCTGGATGGCTGCGTGGAAGTCGAAGCGGCTTACTACGGCGCGCCGCCGGGCTGGATCGGCCGACGGTCCAGGTGCAGTGGGATGCCCGGCATGTCCGGCTGCTCGATCCGCAGACCGGGCAGCTGCTGCGCGAGCACCTGCGCCAGGCAGCGCGGCCGTCATCGCATCAAAGACGAGGACCGCCCCAAGCAGACACCGCTCGGCACGCAGCAACTGCTGGCCGCGCCGACAAGGCCGGACCGCAGATCGGCGCGCTCTGCCGCGGCATGCACCAGGCGACAGGGCGAAGCCGCGGTGCGCCGCATTCAGGGCGTGCTGTCGCTGGCCAAGAAGTATGGCGCGGCGCGCGTCGACGATGCCTGCGCCGCCGCGCTGGAAGTCGGCGTCTGCGACTACCGCTTCGTGCGCCGCTATCTGGAGCGCAATCCGCAACTGCCGCTGAGCTTGCGCCAGGTCGATCCGCTGATCCGCCAACTCACCGTATCGCGACTTCATCGACGAACAAAACCACAGGAGAACAACGCATGAACCTCATCGAACTACAACGTGCTTTACGACAACTCCGGCTCGGCGGCATGGCCGCCGTGCTGGAAACCCGACTGCACCAGGCGCAGGCCGAAGCCATGGCGCCGATCGATCTGATCTCGTGCCTGGTCAGCGACGAACTGACCCGCCGCAGCGACCGACTGCTGGAACGCCGGCGCAAACAGGCCGCCTTCCGCGACCCGCAACAGGACTCTGGACAACTTCGACTTCACTTTCAATCCGAAGATGAATCGCAGTCTGGTCTTCGATCTGGCCACCTGCGCCTTCATCGGCAAGCGGGAAGACGCACTGTTTCTCGGGCCCGGCGGCACGGGCAAGAGTCACCTGGCCCAGGCCATCGGCCAAGCCGCCATCCAGCAGGGCTATCGCGTGCTCTATCGCGAAACGCATGTGCTGCTGGACGAACTGGCCGAGGCCGTCGCCGACGGCACGCGCAAGGAGTTCATGGAATCGCTGACCACCGTGCCGCTGCTCATCATCGACGACTTCGGCATGCGCAAGCTGCCGCTAGACCGCGGCCGAGGA
>CAVQYP010000028.1:0-93384 GCA_963718155.1 Terriglobia bacterium
TTGCCGCGCGTAGGTTGCGTATTGCTCTGATCAGCTCCTCGACGACGCCGCCGTCCTCGCCGAGGTCGTCTACCTCGTCTCGGGCGACATCCGACGCTTCCGCGCCCACCGCGCGTCTCGAGCCGCCCAGCTGACCGGCGCCCCGAGCTGAACGCGTCGGCTGCCTCCGCGCGTCACGGCGCGGTGAGCACGTACTTCCCCGTCGGCTTGCGCCGGCGGAGCCAGAGCTGCATCGTCCCGCGGGACGTCGCCGAGACGAAGTCGGGGGAATCCGACTCGGGACGAGCTTCTGGCACGGCGAATAGAGGGCAACGACGTCGACGGTCTCGGCCTCCGCGTCGATGAAGTCCTCGGGATCGACCCTGTCACGGCGTGGCGCAGCACCAGGTACATGAGCGCGCGAGCTCGTTGCTGAAGGGGATGGCCATGTCGACCATCGTGTACCGTCCCTTCGCGTAGGGGGTGGCGCAGCCGGCCCGCGCAAGATGTAGCCGTAGGGCTGATCGGGCGGGCGCGTCGCAGGCAGCTCGAGTAACGACCAGGCCCGCTGGTGGCCACCGGACGTGCGAAGTGCGTGGTTAAGTAGTGGTCGAAGGCGACGTCGCCCCCGGCAGACCGTCGACATCCATGCTGGGCCCAGCCATCGCGATGTGCGTCACCCCCAGCGCTCGAAGGCCGTCGTCCAGCGCGGCCGGGGAGCGGGACGCCCCGTAGCTCAGACCTCCCTGCCACCGCGGCGAGTCATTGACCGTCGTGCCCCGTGCCCCAGATGCACCTCGTGCTCGTGCACCAGCAGCCTGGCTCGTGGCGGCAGGTGCTTTCCGAGGGCGGACATTTCGGCGAACGCCGCCGTGCGGCGCTGGGTGGCATGGTCGAAACCGCTCGTGATGATGTCCATGCCGACCTTGAGCTGCGACTCGCCGAGCATGCGATGGGCGTGCACGAAGGGCAGCCCCGCGCCCACACCACCTGCGCGGCGACGAGCGCCGAGACGCCCACGCGCGCGAACCACCCCGACTCCCACGCGCCGGCGATGGCCGCCGCGGTGGCGGTGGCGAGCAAGGGCAGCAGCGCCTGGAGGTGGCGATCCTGGTGCGACAGCCAGTACCAGGTGAAGACTCCGACGTTGCCCGCAAGAACCGGCCCCAGAGTCGCCCGCGTGCCCGCAAGAGGGGCAGAGCGGGGACCAGCAGCGTGAAGAGGCTTCCGAACACCGGGAGGTTGTCGAGCCGCCCCCGAGTCGTTCGGCACGAAGGAGAAGGTTGCGAGCGCGCGCGCGGTCGCCCAGAGGCGCGCGCCGAAGGTGCCTTTCGGCGCCCAGACGTCGGAGCTCTGCGTCGAGGGCGAGGCGAACGTCCGTGTCCGCGCATCCACGAGGCACGAAGACGCGGTGCAGGGAACGGATACAGCGGGTCGTGGTAGTAGACGGCGTTCTTCGGCCAGTGCGGTGACCACACAACGAGAAGAGCGCGCCCGCAAACCTGCCGCTTACAAAATCGACGAAACACACGGCACCACGCCGATTTACCAGCAGATTGCCAACCTGAAGGACGCCAAGTCGGCCTACGGCGCCATCGTCTACCAGAAGGCGCCGAGCCTGCTGCGCGTCCTCGCGTTACAACATCGGCGAGGATGCCTTTCGCGACGGCGTTCGCGTCTTTCTCCGCGAGCACGCATACGGCAATGCGGAATGGAGCGACCTGATCGCCGCGTTTTCGCGCGCTTCCGGTAAAGATCTGAAGCCGTGGGCAAAAGCCTGGGTTGAACAACCCGGAATGCCCCAAGTGGACATTGCCTGGTCCTGCAACCGGGACCATCGCATCTCTTCATTCCAGATCCGGCAGAAGGACATTCTCGGCGGCGGCCATGTCTGGCCGATCAGCACAGAAGTTCTGCTGGCCTACAACGACAAATTTGAGCGCATACCGGCGTCCCTGAATGGCGCCGAGGCTCCTGTTCCCGGCGCGATCGGCAAAGGCTGCCCGGATTACGTCTTTGGCAATAACGAAGACCACGCTTATGGTCTGTTTCTTCTCGACGCGAAGAGTCAGAACGCGGTTGTCGATAAGCTTGCACAGGTATCAGATCCTTTTCTTCGCGCGCTGCTCTGGGGCGCGCTGTGGGACGGAGTGCGGGAGCGAAGGATGCCGCCCTTCGCATACTCAGAGCTCGGACTGCGCCTCTTACCCGCGGAAAAGGACGCCGAACTCGCGGTTTCGATTCTGGGCCGCATGCGCACAGCCTTCACCGATTACCTTCCGGACCGGCAGCGCGCCTCAATTGCAGAACCGTTCGAGAATCTGCTGATCCGGCGAGCTCGCCGAAGCGCCGACCACTGATCTGCGAATCACTTGTTTCCGCGGCCTGATCGCGATCGCCACAACAAAGCGTGCCCGCGGAGTGCTGAAGGATCTTTTCACGGGCCGCATGACGATTCCCGACGTTCCGCTGAAGCAGCGCGACCGCTGGAACATCATCGCGGCGCTGGTCGCGGGCGGAGACCCCGACGGCGCCGGAGTTACTCGCAGCGGAAACAAAGCGCGACACTTCCGACGACGGAGCCAAGTACTGCATACGTCTCAGGCGCCGGATTCGCTACGCCTGAGAACAAGCGGAAATACTTCACCGAGTATCTCGCGCCGTCTGGAGTGAAAGAAGACTGGATCACCGCGAGTCTCTCTTCGTTCAACTACTGGAGCCAGTCGGACCTCACGTCGGCCTGGCTGAAATCTGCGCTCGATGCATTGCCGCAGTTGAAGCGCGAACGAAAGATCTTCTTCATCGTGGACTGGCTGGACAGCTTCACAGGAAACCAGCACTCGCCGGCGGCACTCCAGACGGTGGACGACTTTCTCAAAAACGAGTCCAGTCGATCCCGACCTGCGTCTGAAAATTCTCGAAGTCCGGGACGAGCTGGAACGTACCGTCCGGATCAGAGCGGAGCAGTAGAGGAAGATTGCCGGCTGCCGTACAATGTAGTGCCATCTTGAGATCAGGAACCATTGATGTATGGCAATACCAGGTATGCGGAAAGACCCGCTCGAATTGCCCGCCCCGCGTGAACGGAAGCGTCATCTCGTTGCGGCGGCTGAGGAACCCTTCGCGCGTAACGCAATCATTGCGTTATCCGAGCGTGACACATTGCGGGTTGTGGATCTGCTGGAACATCCACCCGCTCCTCCGCCGGCATTGCGCGCAGCAGCCCGAAGAAGGCGGAGACGCGCGTGAGAGAGAATGTTCAGTCGCGAGAGAAGCGCCTGGCGGGCGCCACAACGTTCAAAGTTCGATTGGGGGCTGCTCTGAACAATACCTGAAACGGTTTGCTCGACAAAACCTTCGTCGCGGTCGCGCCTGATTCGCCGGCTACCGTTCTCGGCTACTACACGATCAGCCCCGGCGCGATTGCGCTCGCCAAAGCCCCGTCGGTCGTCACGAGACGACTCGGTCGCTATGAAGTGCCCGTTTTCCGCTGGGGCCGGCTAGCGAATCTCAGACCTGCCCCGGCCGAGACCCTGGCGCTGATCTGCTCGAAAGGCGTCGCGCTGGCGATCGACGCGAGAGACGACCGGGCTGCCGTGTGGTACGAACGTTTTGGCGCTCTGCAGCTGGTCGACGATCCCTTGAGGCTTACCCTTCCGCTCGATACACTCCGCTTCGCTTTGCAACAACAACAGTGACTTACTTCTCGTTCATCGGAATGACGTCCACCCCGGTGTCCAGCTTGTGACGCGCACCGCCGAGAAGAACTCCATGGACGGGGCTCACATCGCTGTAGTCCCGTCCCCACGCGACGGTAATGTGGCCGTCCGACGGGATGCAGTTATTGGTCGGGTCGAAATCCACCCATCCGACGCCGGGACTCCAACCTGCGCACCAGGCGTGCGAAGCGTCCGCTCCGACCAGACGCGGTTTGCCGGGAGGCGGCAGCGTTCGCAGGTACCCGCTGACATAGCGCGCGGGCAGGCCGAGCGATCTCATGCACGCAATTTGCAGATGGGCGAAGTCCTGGCAGACACCGCGGCGCTTCTCGAAAAATGTTTCCACCGGAGTGCTGACTTCGGTTGCTTTCGTATCGAAACGGAAATCCTCGTAGATCCGGCGCGTGAGATCGAATGCGCCTTCGAGAATCGGACGGTCCGGCGGAAACGAGTCGCGCGCGTATTCCGCCAGTTCCGGCCTCGCCTGTATGCGGTTTGAATCGAATACGAACTGGAAGGCGTTCAGCCCATCATCCGTATAGTCGTGCGCCAGAGAATCACGAACGCTTTCCCAGGGCGGCGAATTTGCAAAATCCGGCAACGGTTGCGCCAGCACTTCCAGTTCACTGACGGCGTCCACGATCAGGCGCTCGTGCGGCTCGAGCAGCGTGAAAGAGGTGGTCTCATTGCCGAAGTAATCGTGGTGGTGACTGCGCGCGGGCGGCCGGGGAATGATGAAGATCTCGTTTCGCCTGCAGGTCTGGATTTTCGAATTGTGAGGCGTCAGCCGCAGAATGTGATGCGACACGGAGACCGTGTCTTCGTAGTCGTAAGTGGTCTTATGCCGGACCTGATAAATCACGCGGGCCGCTCCATCTCCGCGTGGCTGAACCAGGTATTGGTGATCGCGTCGGATAAAGAAGCGAGAGCGCTGTCCATGGCCGACAGAAGATTATCCAGATACCACCGCGATCCGTCGGCGTCCGGCGCGCAGAGCCGTCGCACATCGGCGCTGAACAGATTCACGCCGACCTCGTCCACTCTGGTCTGTTTCGCTAGCCGGCCACTCGGCGCCCTGCAGCGTTTTCGCTAGCACCTTGCTGTGTTTCGACAGATCGCGCAGCTGAAAGGCGAGGGAGCGCGGATTCGCTTCATCGTTCATCAGCAGATCCAGCACGGGAGCGGTCTGCATGGTGGTGAAATAGCGCGAGCGGTAGGTCATCGAACTGTCGCCTATTTCGAGCAGCATTTCGAGCATGGGCCAGGTCCCTGGCGCTGAAAGGCACGATCGCGGCGCGAAAAAGCGCGACGATCTGAAGCGATCTCTCGATGCGCCGCCCGATGCCCAGGAAATGCCAGCCCGGCCCGCGCGTGATATTTTCCAGCTCCATCCCACGCAGCGCGGAGAGGGTCCTGATACAGCGATTCAACACTCCCAAAGCGTCGCCCGCCGAGACATATCCCCAGGCAGAGTTATCTTCGATCTGGGCGATAGACGCCGAGCTGGCTCACCACGCGCAAGAGATCTGTCGAAAGCCTGTCGCGCACCGAGGCGCACGCTCTCGAGACGCGATTCAGATTCGCATGGAGACTATCGTCGCGCTGCTCCTCAAAAATCAACGACAGAAGCTCCTGTTCGAAGTCCCGCTCGAGATCGAGATGCCCCTGGGGATCGTCCGCTTTCATGCGTCGAATTTTCGCTTGCCAGGTAGCCGTGCAGCTGCATCAGCGAACTCCACTCGGCCGTACCGGGAAATCCGGACTCGCCCGTTAGTACGAACCAGCATGCACCGCAGCACCCGCGCTAGATGCTCGCAGCGTTCGCCATAGCGTCCGAGCCAGAAGAGGTTATCGGCTGCGCGGCTGGGAAGACCGGTCGATGTACCGCGATTGATTTCCACCGGCTGATCGCGAGGCGGGGCGAAGCGATCGATGCTCCACGGGGCCGTCGGAAATCACCCAGGTATCTTTGCTGCCGCCTCCGCGCTGCATGGAAACGACGGGCGAGTCGAGCGACGGCGAAACGCGGGCGAGTCCGCCGGGCATGACCGCCCACGAGTCTCCATTCGCGGCGAGATAAACGCGCAGGACGACGCGCCTTGGGCTCAGCGTGTTATCGGACCACACAGGCGCGGTTGACAGGTGAAGCAGTTCCTGACCCGTGAAGTCGTATGGGCGCGCCTCCATCTTCTCGATCAGTTGCGCCCGCCCTTCCGGCGGTGAGCCGGCCGCCGAAACTCGGCTCCATTCCTCCCGCGGGAAAAGACGGCTTGATCACGAGGTGGCTCAGGTTTTCGCGAACGTACTTCATCGCGTCGGGCTGCCCGCACCACCAGGTCGCGACGGACGGTAGTCTCAGTTTCTCGCCCAGAAAATCGGTGGCTGAGCCCGGGCAGGAAAGGCATCAGCGACGGGGTCTCGATCAGACCGCTGCCCAGCGCGTTTGCGACTACCACGTTGCCCGCGCGCACGGCTTCGACGAGACCCGCGACCCCAAGGAAGGAACCGGAGCGAAGTTCGATCGGGTCGCAGAAACTGTCGTCGACGCGTCGCAGGATCACGTTCACCTGCTTGAGCCCTTCGAGCGTCTTGAGAAACACGCGGCTGTCGCGCACGGTCAGATCGCCGCCCTGCGCAAGCGTGAAGCCGAGATATTTCGCGAGGTAGGAGTGCTCGAAATATGTTTCGTTGAGAGGGCCGGGCGTGAGCAGCACGATGAGCGGATTTCGCTCCATCGCAGGCGACAGACGCATCAGGTTGGTTCGCAAAGTCCGGAAGAACGAAGACGAGGCGCTTGACCTGAAACTCCCTGAAGAGATCGGGAAACGTTTCCGCCAGGACGATACGGTTTTCGAGCGCATAGCCGGCTCCGGATGGCGACTGCGCGCGATCCGCGAGCACCCACCACTGCCCGTCGGCTGAGCGGGCAAGATCGACGGCCAGTATGTGGAGATAGTTGTCATCCGGCACTTTGATCCCGTGACAGGGACGCAGAAATCCCGGGTTGCCGAACACGATGGCAGGCGGCAGGTGACCGCCGCGAAGCAGTTTCTGGTCGCCGTAAAGATCAGCCAGTATCCAGTTGAGAAGGCGCGCCCTCTGGATGAGCCCGGCTTCCAGATTTCTCCATTCGCCCGGCGAGATGAGGATAGGAATGGCATCCAGGCTCCAGGGGCGGTGCATTCCCTGAGGGTCGCCGTAGACATTATAGGTAACGCCGTTTTCACGGATTCGTTGCCGGGCAGCCTTCCAGCGGCGTGCCAGCTCCTCGGCGCCGAGGCCCGAAAGCGCGGCGATATAGTCGTCCCAGAGCGGCCGAAAAACGCCGGGAGCGCTGGCCATCTCGTCGTAGATGCCCTCGGCGGGGCCGTAACCCTCTCCCAGCAACGGAGGAACGAGCGTGTCAACCGAGATACTCATTCAAGCTCGCACGGTCATGCGTGTCCAGTCAGGGTGAGCGACGAAGATCCAGGGTAAAGGGAAATTCAGGATTGCTTTCGGCGTCCGGCGTCACCATCGGACCCGGGGAATGGCCGATACGGCTGAACCGTGCCAGACGCCGGCTCTCCGCCTCATACGCGTTCACCGGAAATTGTTCGTTGGCTCTCCCACCGGGATGGGACACGTGATAAGTGCAACCCCCGATTGCACGCCCGGCCCATGTGTCCAAAATATCAAACACCAGAGGCGTATGAACCGGGATATTGGGATGCAGGCACGAAGGCGGCTGCCAGGCGCGGTAGCGGACGCCTGCCACAAATTCTCCCGGCACGCCCGTAGGATGCAGAGGGATCGGGCGGCGATTGCACAGCACGACGAAGCGCGGGTCCGTCAGCCCGGAAACCTTCACTTGCAGGCGCTCGACCGACGAATCCACGTTGCGCGCGGTGCCCCCGGCGGAAGCCTCTTCGCCCAGCACATTCCACGGTTCGAGCGCGTGGCGGAGTTCGAGTTGGATGCCGCGGTTCGTTGCCGAACCAATCGCCGGGAATCGGAACTCCTTGTGGGCCGCGAACCACTCTCGTTTGAATGGATAACCCGGCCTGGCTGAGCTCTTCGAGAACGTCGTCAAAATCGCTCTCAATGAAGTGAGGCAGCATGAACCGATCGTGTATGGCATTGCCCCAGTAGACGAGCGGCCTCTTATAAGGTTGTTCCCAGAACCAGGCGATCAAGGCCCGCACGAGTAATTGCTGTGTGAGGCTCATGCGCGCATGCGGAGGCATTTCGAAGGCGCGCAGTTCCACCAGGCCGAGGCGCTGCGAAGCCGATTCGGGGGGATACAGCTTATCGATACAGAGTTCCGTGCGATGGGTGTTCCCGGTCAGATCGATCAGCAGGTTGCGAAAAATCCGGTCCACCAGCCAGGGCGAGATGTTTTCCTCTCCCTTGTCGGGAACCTGGCTGAAGGCAATCTCGAGTTCGTAGAGCGAATCCATACGGGCTTCATCGACTCGCGGGTGCTGGCTGGTGGGCCCGATGAATAATCCTGAAAACAGATATGACAGCGAAGGATGGTTCTGCCAGAATCCGACCATGCTCCGCAGCAGATCCGGGCGGCGCAGGAAAGGGCTGTCCCCCGGGACGCCCGCGCCGATCACGACATGATTGCCGCCACCGGTACCCGTGTGCCGGCCATCCAGCATGAATTTCTCTGTGCCGAGCCGCGACTGGCGAGCGAGTTCGTAAAGCTCGGTCGTATTCTCCACCAGTTCGCTCCACGACGACGCTGGCTGTATGTTGACCTCGATCACGCCTGGGTCCGGCGTGATCTTGAGAACCGAAATACGCGGATCGTAGGGCGGGGTATATCCTTCGATCACAACCGGCATGGAGAGGTAGACGGCAGTATCTTCGATGGCGGCGACCAGGTCGAGATAATCGACGAGGTACTCCACCGGAGGCATGAATACGTACAGTTTGCCCTCGCGCACCTGTACACAGAGGGCAGGCCGCGCGATCCAGGGCGAGGATTCGTCCTTCTTAATTGGCTTTGTTTTTTCGGATACGGCGACTTGCTGGCTGGATGGTTTAGCCGCGAGTTCGGTGAAGAGATTCGGTTTGCGAGGAGCGCGATCCGGCAGAGTGTCCCGCTGCTGGAATGGATCCGGGTCGAAGCTCCATTCCACGTCTTCGGGCCTGGTCCACGGTAGGGACTCCAGCGGGAGCCGGTACCCCATGGGCGATGAACCTGGGACCAGAAACATACGCGGCGCGGCGAGAAACCAGGGCTGGCTCGACCAGTAGGGCGTTCCCTGAGGCGTCGGCAGACGGCGCAGCGGCAGGACGTAACCGATTGTTTTTCCGAGACCTTCCTCGAAAACACGCGCCAGGGTGGCCCGCTCGATCGGGTCCTCCAGCTTTGAATTCAGTGGGTCGACATTAACCGGAAGCTTGCGCTCTTTCCAGAGGTAGTAAAAGACGTCCTCATACGCCGTCATGATGGACGACGGGTCCACCTGCAAGCGGCGCGTCAGAGCTTCCAGAAACTTGCGGCCCGATGCCGCGTTGTATTTGTAATCCTTTGAGTCTTCCGCGAGCAGCGACTGATTTTCCCAGATGGGGACGCCGTCCTTCCGCCAGTAAGCCGCGAGTGCCCAACGAGGTAGCGGTTCGCCGGGATACCACTTACCCTGTCCGAAATGGAGCAGGCCCCCGGAGACAAATCGGTTCGCGAGCTTGAAGAAGAGATCGACCGAAAGTTTACGTTTGTTCGGGCCGAAAGCGCTGGTGGTCCATTCGTCCCCATCTGCGTCATCAACGGATACAAAGGTCGGCTCGCCGCCCATCGTCAGACGGACGTCACCCGCGCAGAGCTTTTGATCCACGCATTGGCCGAGCGCAGCGATCTCCTGCCATTGCGGCTCGCTGTACGGCTTTGTTACTCGAGGCGACTCGTGAATACGCCGGACGCTCATCTCGTGGTGGAATTGCGTTTCACACGGGTCGAGAAGACCGGAGATGGGCGCGGCGCTGCTCGCGTCCGGAGTACAGGCGAGCGGGATGTGCCCTTCGCCGGCGAGGAGTCCCGAAGTCGGGTCCAGGCCAACCCAACCTGCGCCGGGAAGGTATACCTCTGTCCACGCATGGAGGTCGGTGAAGTCCGAAGTCGCTCCCGCCGGACCTTCGAGGGGCTTCACGTCGGGCGTCAACTGGATCAGATATCCCGAAACGAAGCGGGCGGCGAGACCCAGATTCCGCAGAATCTGAACCAGCAGCCACGCGGAATCGCGGCAGGACCCGGTGCGCAGCCCGAGAGTATCTTCGCAGGACTGGATGCCGGGCTCCATCCGGATCACGTAGCCGATCTCGCCCTGCAGGCGTTGATTGATACCTATCAGGAAATCGATCGTGCGGATCTTCTCACGGGACACCTTCGAAAGCCACTGGGATAAGCGTGGCGTGGCGGGTTCCACTTCGAGAAACGCGCGCAATTCGCGGGCGAGCGCCGTATCGTATTGGAACGGATAATTCTCGGCATCCGGTTCGAGAAAGAAATCGAACGGATTGAAGACCGCCATTTCGGCGATCAGGTCGACTTCCACGAGAAACTCGCTGGTGGGTTCCGGAAACACGAGGCGAGCAAGATAGTTGGCCTGCGGATCCTGCTGCCAGTTAATGAAGTGGTCTTTCGGCTGGATTTTCAGCGAATACGACAGGATCGGAGTGCGGCAGTGTGGCGCCGGGCGGAGTCGTACCACCTGAGGACCGAGCTTGATTCGGCGATCGTACCGATATTCCGTTTTATGATTCAGCGCAACGTGAATCGACATAGGGACTGTATGGGGATGCTGGCTCACCGACGGAGGGAAACAGCATTTGAGACTGGAACGGCCACTCGGAAAGCGGACGATTAACGGTTCAGTTTAGCACGGGCACTGTCATACCGGACTCAGGTTTTCCCCTTGACAAGACGGGCACATTGGCAAAGGATAGTACCCATGAAAAGTTACGCTCTCATCGGATTAGTTGCTGTTTTAGCCTCCGGTACGTTGTTCGGGCAGGCCGTGCCGGTTACCGGAGTCGACGATCCCGCTCCGCTCTTTACGGATAAAGACCCGGTTCTAAATCGGAACAAGCAGGCGGCGATGCACATCGTCATCGATCTTCTGGAAGCCGGACACTGGAATGAGGCCGACAAGTGGCTAACCGAGCGCTACATCCAGCACAATCCGGCCTTCAGTTCGGGACGGGAGACGGTGATGAAGGCCTTTGGTTCGAGACCGGGCCGTCCGCTTCCGGATTCTCCCAAAGACTGGAAAACGAAGATCGTCGCAGTGCTCGCGCAGGGCGATCTCGTGTGCGTGGCGAGCCGGAGGGAGTTACCCGATCCACGAAATCCGGGCAAGACTTACACGACCACTCATTTCGATATGTGGCGGTTCGTGGACGGTAAAGCCGACGAGCATTGGGACGAAGGCTTGATCAATCCGCCGGCCGCGCCTAAATAGCGGTCAGCCTTGTTCCCAGCCACGCTTCGAGCGCCGGATCGTTGAAGTCGGAGATCGAAAGAGCGACGCCGGCAAGGTCGTCGTGGGTCGTGCTGACTCCGACAACCGGCATCCCGGCTGCGAGACCCGCTTCCACCCCAGCCCGCGAATCCTCAAATACGACGCAGCTTGCCGGCTCGGCTTCGAGAAGCTGCGCGGCGCGCAGGTAGATCTCGGGATCAGGTTTCGGGCGGCTGACCTCGTGGCCGTTCACGATGGCCCGGAAGAGGGAACGGATACCAGCGCCATCGAGAACGAAATCGACGTTCGCCGGTTCGGCGTTGGTTGCGATCGCAAGATCCAGATCGCGGTGGCGAGTAAGAAACTCCCGGATTCCCGGCACGAGCGAGCATTCGAGATTCGGTTTCATAAGCTCGCGGTACATCGCCTCTTTGGCAGCGCCATGGGCGAAGACTTCCTCGTCGCTCAGATGCGGCCCGAAAAACTCCCGGATCAGTTCGTCATTCCGCTTTCCGTACATGGTTTGCTGCATAGCCTCGGTAGTGTTGATACCGAGTTTGCGGTTGTATTCATTCCATGCCACGCGATGCAACGGATTGGAGTCGAGAATGACGCCATCCATATCGAAGATAAGTGCGTGAATGTCAGTCAAGTGTTACTCAACATCCGCAGGCTTGACTCCCTGTTCGATCCAGGCAAGATAGTTCGGAGATCCTTCAATTACGGGGATCGCGATAACTTCGGGGAGTTCATAAGAGTGCGCGGATTCGAGGACCGCGCGAAGCGGCTCGAACATATGGCGGGCGGTCTTGATCATCAGGAGCCATTCAGAGGAATCTGTAACTTCGCCCTTCCAGCGATAGAAACTGCGAACCGGCGAAATTACAGTTACACAAGCGGCGAGACGCTCGTCGACGAGCCTGCGGGAAAGACGCTCGGCTTCTTCAAGGGATCCGCAAGTATTGAAGACGACGATCTTGTCAGTCAAGCGGAGATTTCCAGTGGCATGTTACTAACATCCAATGTTAATATTACTGCACCACTCCGATGAAGATCTCGATCGTCAAGACCGTCTATGCCCTCATCGTGTTGTGCGGCATAGCCTATGCGTTTGCCGAGCTCCGGAGTCCCAATGGAATACCGGGACTGCTGGATAAGCGGCGGCAAGTGCGCGAGTACGAAATCAGTAACGAACAACTCCAGCGTGAGATTGAACAGAAGCAGGAGCGGATACAGCGGCTTCAGAACGATCCGCGCGCGCAGGAGATCGAGATTCGCCAGCGTCTGAAACTTGCCGGACCTGGGGAAAAAATCTACATCATCGACGACAAGAAAAAGTAGTCAGCAGCGGAAGCTCCCGATTGCCAGTCACCGGCTGATTGCGATCCGGCTCATTGCGATCTCAGACCGATCCAGGCCCGCCAGATTGAAGTTTCCGCCACCGGCGGCTCGACCTTCGAATCACCGCCACCAAAACAAAAAACCCGTATTGAATCCGATCTCATCGGATTCAATACGGGCTGCAATCCCGAGAAAGCTTGCTTATTTCCCGGCCGGTTTGTTGAACACCTTATCGTCGATCGGAGCGTTAACCTTTACGTTGTCGATCTTGAACTGATCGCGTCCGTCAAGCCAGGCGAACTTGTACGTGGTGGGAAACTTGATTCCGTCGAAATCCTTGTAATCGGCGTAATCCTCCTGAGAAGGAATGCGGCCGATCGGTGAGGGGCTGTAACGGACCATTCGCGAAAGAAGTCCGGTCGCTTTGTCGAAATACAACGTTACCAGCAGACCGCCGGGTCCGTTCCCCTGAACAACGTCGACATCTTTTCCGTCGATGCTGTCCGGGTTGCCGGAGCGAAGACTCGTCAGGACCTTCTTGATCTGCCCCGGAAACGCCAGTTCGGCGTCCAGTTTGAGCCCGTCCAGTTCCTTGCCGCTCACATCATAAGAACCGAGGAGCCCGCGCGGCGACTTGATCCAGCCGGTTGTGCCGTTATAGGTGCGTTCGCTATCCCCGCGCTCCGGATGATCTTTAAACTCGATCAGGATCGTGCGCTTGTCCGGCGCCTTGGCGAAAATCTGAAACGATCCGCCTCCGCCCAGCCCTTCGTAGCCGACGCTGGTTCCGGAAGCGAGCCAGCTCGTGAGACCAGCGAGCTTCTGCGCACCACCGGCAGCCGCGATGTATTTGTCGAGAATTGAATCGGCCGACGGCAACCCTTGAGCCTGCGAAATGATATCTGGCTGCAGATCGCTGGGAGCGGCGTATAGAGTATCCAAAGAAATAGTCGTCAGCGGAGTATCCTTGCCATGATGGCAGGTAAAGCATGTGACCATCTGGGCTCCCCCAAAGTTGGTCTTGTTAATCGTCGCAACCATATCGACCATCCGCCGAGTCATTCGCTTCTTCGGCGTATCGATAACCCAGTCGACTTTGTCAGAGCCGGCGCCAGGATGGCAATCCGCACAGTCATAGCCGAGGTCGGCTGAAATGACGCCCATCGTACCCAGGAAATCGTCGACGGTCAGTCCCTTAAGGCTTGTAGTCGTAACGTTTTTGAAGACTGTTCCCGCCGTCTTCCCTGTGGTCGCCGCAGCCGACTGCGCGGCGGCACGGTTGACCAACGCGACCCCACCCAGCCCCACGACCGCCATTGCAGCGACCGCTAGCGGGAGTCGCCTCGACCAATGTTTCATATATATTGTGTTCTCCGCAAAAAAGGTAAGAAAAGATTTCGAATCGAGGATTACATCTTTCAAGAACCGGCGCCCACCACTCCTGAGAACCCGCCATCAGGGCTTCATTGGCGCGAAATTGCAGTCGGAACGCTTCCGCTGTAGCTTGTACAGCCAAGCGTCCCGGAGCCGGGCGGCTCGGGACACCGGTCTTGAACTACGAACGCCTGCTAATTACTGGCCGGACTTGGCTTCCGGCGCCGCGCCGGTTTCACTGGCCGAACCAGCGAACAACTTTCTTCCGTCGGAAAGCTTCACGCTACGCGCATTGGCGAGGTTGGAGCCGTCCTTCGCGAGCGAACCCTGAACCGCAATTGTGTCGCCGATCTTCATTGAATTCCGGGTCCATCCCTGCCGCATGAGGCCATTCGGGCTGCCCAACTCGAACTCCCAGTTGGTCACCTTTCCGGCGTCATCCTTCACGTCCATATAAAACCGGGCGTGCGGGTTCATCCATTCGATCTTCGTGACCGTACCGGTCAGATCGATGGGTTTCTTCGCGTCGTACTCCGCCGCGAAAGAATGATGAGCGAACGCCGGCACCGCAGCGAGGCCGACAACGGCCAAAAAACCACACAGCAAACTGATCTTCATGCAAAAACCTCCATGTCCTATGCCTTTAAATTTCTTTGTCTCAGGAGAGCTGATTCTGTTGCTGACGAGATCCTTTTTGACGAGGTTACAGCCCGGCTGACGGAATTCAACAACCACAATTCTTTCCCAACAGTGTCTCCCGATTCCGAATACATCTTCCTGACCGTGAATCATATCATCATTTCAGGTCAATTCCAAAAACGATAGCAAACGATTCCGCTGCCTCGAAGACGGACCCGGAGGCCGAGAAAGAAGACCCACAGCCTACCCGTCTGAAGGACGAAATCTCACTCCTCTATGTTACAGTTTATACTTTCTTGAGGACCCTGAACGCGCGTCTCGGCTCTGGGCGCCGCGTTGTAGCAGTTCGGGGTTCTGAGTTCATCCGGTTTGGGAAGGCATGAAATCCAGCGAGCAACCGTCAACCGCCCCCGAGTCGCGGCAGCGTCAGAACCGCCGTCCCGAGCGCATTGCAACAAGGGCGAAAATCGACGCCGTGCTGCGTGTCATGGCCGGCGAGTCAATTGAATCCCTCAGCAGGGAACTCAATGTTTCGATTCACCGCATCGATCGTTGGAGGAACACGTTCATTGAAGGTGGATCTGCGGAACTCTCCCAAAAGACGGACGCGCAGTCCGAGAGCTGGGCGTCAAGACATGCGAGTTCGATCTGGCAGTGGATGTGGCTGCTGCTCGCCATGCTGGTCGTGATCACCCTCCTGGTTCTTTTCGTCGGAAGAAACTCCTGACGAGTGAGTTCCGGTTCAGAGGGGGCCCCAAACGGTTCAGGGCTTTGAGATCACGGCCGACCCGCAGGCATCCGACAGCGGGAAATACGCAACACCCGCCTCCTCCGCAAACTGCCTGACGGCCTGCTTGGCGCCGGCGTAAGATTCGTTGTTGTAATCGTGGATAAAAATATAGCCCCCGCTGGAAAGCTTCGGGTAAAAGTACTGAAGCCCCTCGTAGATCGGCCTGTAGAGATCGCAATCCAGCGAGACGAACGCAAAACTTCGCTCGGTACACCCGGCTGCGGACTCCGGGAACACGCCCGGAAACACGACGCAATTCTCCCTGTATTTCATCTTTGAAAGTACGATCTCAACCGAAGTGTCGGAGAACACTCGCTGCTCAATCAGATCGGTCTTGACGTTTTCCTGTTCCCGATCCTCCCGAACCTGTTCCTTATCGAACCCGCTGAAAGTATCGAATAGATAAAGTTTCCTGTCCGGGAAAGCGACGTTGATCAACCGGGCAAACTCTCCCCGATAGACCCCCAGTTCGGCGACGGCGCCAGGGGTGTTGCGTTCCAGGATTTCATTTGCGACCAGCTCCAGTGAGGAACACCGGATGTATTCTCCCTGCAGAACCGCGTGGTTGCGAGTGGATCGGCTGGAACGCATCGGCGCGGCAATTACAATGCCATGACTGTACGCCTGGTAGACCAGCTTCATGACTCGCTCTCGTCCGAGGAATCGTTGCGCGAGATAGCTCCAGTCCATACCCGGGAAATGACGCGTGGCGTGAGTTCTGCTTGCCTGTGCTGGCGAAATCCCAACGTAACACAGGGCCGGAATGAGATGAGAACATGATGAGCGTGCGAATGGACAAGTGGCTGTGGGCAGCCCGGTTCTTCAAGACGCGGGCACTTGCCGCTCGGGCCTGCGAACTGGGCCGGATCGAATCGAACGGGCAACCGGCCAAACCGGCCCGCGAGGTTCGCGCCAGCGATTCCTTGCGCGTCAGGAACGAAGGCGGCGAATTCCACGTAGAAGTTCTGGCCCTCAGCGAAATGCGAGGCCCGGCGGCCGTTGCGCAAACGCTCTACCGGGAAACGGACGCGAGCCGGGAAGCGCGAATGAAGCTCGCGGAAGAACGTAAGGCAATGATGAGTTTCGACGCGCCCCGGGAAGGCAAACCGTCAAAGCGCGATCGACGCGAAATCGAAAGATTCCGGCATCGATCGTAGCGAAAACTAAACCAGGCCCCGTCTTACTTACCCGCGGGCGCCGGGATCGGCTTCGTGGCATTATCCCAGTGTTCTGCAATCTTGCCGTCCTGAATGCGGAACATGTCGAACCAGGTGCTGGTATACTTCTCGCCTTTGTGTACCGGATCGTCATACGTGCGCACAAGAGAGAGCGTGACGTAGTCGCCTTCGGCCTGAATTGCAACCAGGTCGGGCAGGGTGTCCGGGATCGGCTTCGGGCCGCCGAGTTTCGTGAAGTAGGCCTTGAAGCCGGCCATACCGGTGTCGGCGTTCGGATTGTGCTGGATGTAGTCCTCCCGCATATATTTGTCCGCCTGATCGAGGCGGAGTCCCCGAAGAACGATCCGGTAGAAATCGTATGCGATTTTCTTGTTCGCAGCGAGTTTCGGGTCGTGGCTCTTCAGAAATTGAGACTGATCCTTGGCCGGAGTTACCGCGATGGCGGCGAATAAAGGCGAGCTGAGAGCCGCCAATACGAGGGCAGAAGTCAGGTGCAT
This sequence comes from Terriglobia bacterium, assembly GCA_963718155.1. GTDB lineage: Bacteria > Acidobacteriota > Terriglobia > Bryobacterales > Bryobacteraceae > BOG-234. The sequence continues at coordinate 16,969 of CAVQYP010000028.1, forward strand.
CATCTGGTACAGCATATACGATTCGGCTCGCCGTCAGGAGCCGCAGTCAGGAAATGGCGCGAACGGCGCTTTCGATTCGCTTCGCCAACGCCGCGTAGTCGCTGCCTTCGAGCCGAAGGGCGGGACCGAATTTCACTCTTGCGCGGCCCGGCGTCGGGAACTTTGCCGATTGGTGCAGCACTCGCTCAAGACCCTCGATGCGCAGGGGGACGACGGGAATTTTCAGCTTTGAAGCCAGCATGCCGACGCCCGGCTGGAACGCCATAACCTCGCCGACATCGGTACGCTTTCCCTCCGGGAAAATGAGAATGCAGTAGCCCTCGGCCGCGAGGTCTGAAGCGTAGCGGAGCGCCTCGCGGGCGCCGGACTCACGTTGCGGCAACGGGAACGCGTTGAACATCAGACAAGCCAGGAGGTAGTTCAGCCCATTCGTGAAGCGCTTGCGACTGGATAGTTCCCGGGATGAAAGTGCGCATCGAAAAATTCCTTCGCCATGGCCGGCGCCAGCCGATACCGCCACTTTGGCGGCAGGGCAGAAAGAATCGCAGGGACGTCGAAGTGGCTCTGGTGATTGGAAGCAAAGATCACGGGTGGACTGAGGTTGTCCACATTTTCGAGGCCCTCGGCCTTTACCCATGCGAAAATCCGCGCGAGCGGCAGAAGAAAACCGGGCAGCGCGATTCGTCGCAGCCACTGTGACGCTTTCGAACGGTTCCATTCCGGGAACGAGAAGCTTTCCTGCACCGCGGGTGCAAGATGTGCAAGATCCCCCACAGTCCGGGCGCGGGCGAACTGCGATTCATCCATCGAAGCGCCGGTGCGCTGCTCTAGTTCCATCAACAACTGGATTCGATCGAGGGAACTGAGCGCCAGATCGTCAAGGGAGGTTGCAGAGTCGATCTGGCGGCCGCCCGCGAATTTACGGATGACGTCCGACACGGAATCGCCCGTTTGCGTGCCATCATTCGCAGGTCCCGCGACACTCGCCGCAATTTCCACGCGCTTGAGCTTCTTCGTGCCAGACGTCCGGGGCAGCGACGCTTGGGGCCAAACGGAAAAGCCGCGAATCCGCTGATAAGGCTCGAGCCGGCCGTTCGCTTCCGAGACAATCGCTTCGGGATCGGCGTCCGGTTTCAGCACGAGGACAGCGTGGACTTGCTCACGCGCGCCCTGCTTCGCCGGAACCACCGCCGATTCCCGTACGCCGCCGATCGCGTCTAATACGTGCTCAATGTCTTCGGGGAAGACGTTCAGGCCATCCGGCGAAACGATCATCTCTTTCTTGCGACCCAGAATCTTCAGCCGGTTATCTGCGTCGAGCTCGCCGATATCGCCCGTATGAAGCCAGCCTTCGGGGTCGCGCAGGCTGCCTTCGCCGAAATAACCGGGCGTTATGTTTTCGCCGCGCAGCAGGACTTCGCCATCCGGCGCAACGCGGATTTCGACGCCCGCGATGGGCTTGCCGACGGTGCCTCTTTTCGTGTCGAACGGGTGATTCAGCGTTGCGACCGGCGCGGTCTCTGTGAGTCCGTAGCCCTGAATCACCACGTAGCCGAGCTTTCCCCAGAATTCTTCGAGCGCCGGATCCAGCGGCGCGGCGCCCACCACGAAGCTCCAGAACTTCCAGCCGAAGCGCCGGTGCACCCGTCTGTACTGCCACCATTTCCAGTACCATTTGGCGCGGCGTGCTGGGGCATTCGCCTCGGGCAGGGCCTGCACAATGTAATCGCGGAGCAACTCGAGCATCTGCGGAACGCAGACCAGCACGGATATGCGCCTGCGGCGGATGAGATGCGCCACATCCTTTGGACTGTATCCGGACATGAAGAACACCTCGCCCGCGATGATCGGCGGAATAAAGGCCGCCATCGTCTGACCGAACATGTGGCTGAGCGGGAGCAGATTCAGGAATCGAATCGGCACGAAAGGCCCCATATACTTGCGGTACTTCTCAATCCCCTCATCAATAGGTTTGAGGTTCGCGAGTATGTTGCGGTGGGTTATGGTGACACCCCTGGGATCGCCCGTGGCCCCCGAGGTGAAAAGAATTTCCGCCACATCGTCGGGAGCCGCGGCCACAAAGGAGGCGTCTGCCGCGGCGCTCGTGAGCGCGCCTCGAAGGGGCCAGACCGGGCATGCTAATTCGGATGGCGCCTGCAGGTCGTCTCCAATCAGCAGTGCTCTGGCGCTTACGATCCCGGAGATCCGTTCGACCATAGCGGCGGATGACCGAAAATCGAGGGGCACCGCGATCACGCCTTCGAGAATGCATCCCCAAAGCGCAACTACCCATTCCGGACTGTTCTCGCCCCAGAAAAGTACGCGTTCACCCTTCGCGATTCCCGTCTCTCGAAGACGCGACGCGAACGCCGACGCCTGGCGTCCTGCGGCCTGATACGTCAGACGGGCTGAGCCGGGGCCGATGCCGCCCTCATGCCGCAGAAACTCGCCACGATTGCGCCGCCAGATTTCAAAGAAAGCCGAAAGCGAAGGAGGATCGCCGATCACCTGATAGATTCAACCATATAGACAATCGCGGATCCGCCCGCCGGAATCCACAATGACGAGCGGATCATCACAAGCGGGTTGTCCGCGGTAAAGCCGCGTAATCGAAATGAAAACTCCATGAAAGAGGACCGAAAATAATGATGCCAGCCGAAAGCTCGACGACACCCGTCGAAAGCGCAAATCTGATTCTGAAGCTCTACGAACTCCGTCGCGAGGAAACCATGCGCCAGGCGCGCAATTACCTCTTTTCCTTTAATCCGACCTCAGCCGATGAGTATCTCGCCGCGATGGGCGGCCCGCACAGCGCGTCCGTACGCATGGTGACATCTTATTGGGAGATGGCTTGTTCCTTCGTGGTGAACGGGGCAATCGACGCCACGATGTTCGACGAAACCAACGGCGAACACGTCATTGTATTCGCGAAGATCGAGCCTTTCCTCGATGATCTGCGCGCAAAGTTAGGGAGCCCGAACGCGTTCAAGAGCCTGGAGAAAGTCTGTCTGAGCGCGCCGGGGGGGATTGAGAAGGTGCGTGCTGTCGCGGCGCGCATTCGCGCTTTCGCCTCCAGGCCGGCAGCGACCACCGCGTAACTGTCAACCGGCTTCAACAAGTGCCGGCTCCAGCTTTGCGGCGTTACGTCTGATATGGATCATGACGAATAACGCCGCAAAGCCCGCGAGCAGGCCGATGGATGCGCCGAGCCCGAGGAACGCCGGATCTCTAAGCCTGCCGGAGGCACGCAGAAATGACGTGATCGCGACGTTCAGAGTAATCGGAATGAACGCCGCGATCAGCGGCAACCGCCATCGATCAAGTGCAAAGAAACAGCGTGCGATCAAATCGAGCAACGCCCAACCGACTATGCTCGGCGCAAAGCCAAGAAAAACGGCCGAGACCAGGCGCGTCGATTCCGCCGTAAAGCTGCCCCGTTCAAACAGTAAAGCAATCACGGGTGTCCGCAAGAGAATTCCAATTGCGCAGGAGGCGGTCGCGGCGAGCGCCATCAACCCGACCCCGCGGTCGATCAGCGACCAGGCCTTTCGTGTATCGTTCGTGCCGCGCAGACGCGCGATCTCGGGAATCAGCGTAGAAGCCACGGGATAAACCAGATATGCCAGGACCACGCTTGTGCATCGCGTGGAGTAGTCGAATGCCGCGGCCATTCCCGAGCCCGCATGCGTGGCAAAAGCGCGCGTGACAACCAGGTTTCCCGCGATCAGTCCGCCGTAAAGCACAAACATGCCCGGCCTCAGCATCACCTCGCTCATTGACAACCGCAACGCGGAGCGTGGCTCGCGGCGCAGATCGCGGCTGAAGAACCAGGTGAGGAGAAGTTGCAAAGCCGTGCCTGCCGTGTAACCGATTGCGAAGCCATTAATCCCGGATGTCTTCCTGAGTAGCAGGGCGCCTGCGACGATCCCCCCGTTCAGGCAGGTCTGGTACAGTCCGGGGACCAGAAACCGGCGATCGGTATAGAGAAGCGCCGAGAAGATCGCGGCGCAGCCGGAGAAGAATGTCGCCGGAGCGAATAAACGCAGCAGCACCGTGGCCTGCGTGCGCTCCAGAGGCCCCAATCCTGGTCCAACAATCGGGATCAATTGGGGAGCGAATACCGCAACCGCAATGCTGAGCGCCAGCACAATGACTGCGAACACTCGGGCTGAGCGTGCAAAAACCGTCGCGCGATCGCCGTCGCGCCGAAGCAGCAGCATCGGCACGAAAGCGAACAGCATGGTGTTGACGATTACAGAGTTGAGCGTGTCGAGCGGTCCCATTGCAACCGCCAGGACGTCTGCCCTCGCGTGCGTTCCAAGCAGCCAGGCTGTCACCGCCACCCGGAAGAAACCGCTGATGTTGCCAAGGAGAATTCCCGCTCCTACAATCAGGCCCCCGTGAACCAGCCTGTTTTTCAGGAACACCCGCACAACGGACCCCTCGGTCGGTCCGCTTCCGATGGGAAGGCCGTCAGCTCTTCGCGGCGGCGAGGGCGGCCTCGTAGTCGGGATGCTGCGATACTTCCGGAACATACTCGACATACTTGAGCTTGTCATCGGGACCGACAACAAAGATTGCGCGGCTTAAAATGCGCAGTTCTTTGATGAGAGTTCCGTAGGAAGAGCCGAACGAGGCGTCCTTGTGATCCGAAAGCATTTTGACTTTGTCCAGCGCGAAAGAGTTACAGAAACGTTTTTGCGCGAACGGAAGATCCATGCTGACGGTGTAGATGTCCACATCGGACAAGCTTGCCGGCTTCTTCATTGAAACGCTTGGTCTGGGCATCGCAAACCGGCGTGTCGAGTGATGGCACAACACTGAAGATTCGGGTCTTATGGCCTGTATCGCTCAGGTGCACAGGCTTCAATCCGTTGTCGAGAGCCGAAAAATCCGGCGCTTTGTCTCCGGCTTTCAGTTCCGGCCCCACCAGGGTCATCGGGTTTCCCATCAGCGTAGTTGCTCCTGTGCGCTCCATTCGATTCTCCTTGTTTTTGTGTGAGTTTTTGTTGAAATGAAAAGACTATCTTAGCAATGGCGCAAGATCCGGTTCCGTGGAGACGGGCGCGTGACAGGCGAAGTTTTCGCAGACGTAGACGGTAGTCTCGTTCTCGCGAGCGCTCATCGATTCCACTGCGGGCTGATAGCGGGCGATTTCAGAGTCGGCGTGAAGCAGGATTCTGTTCGGGTCGAATTGCGCCCGGATCAGGCGCGCCAGAGGGCCTGAGGGTGTTCCCGCGATGACGATTTCCCTCTGCGGCGCGAGATCGAACTCGCAGGCGGCGAGCATTTGGGGCATTCCGAACGGACCCGCGGCCAGCCTCGAATGAAATGTCCCGATCAATTTGCGCGCCGACGTTTCGAATTCCCGGATACCGGTGATCCGGTGCAGGCGCAGCAGATTGCCGAGAGCGATTGAGTTGCCCGAGGGCTCGGCGCCGTCGTAGTCGTCTTTAAAGCGCATCAGGCGCGTGGCGTCTTCATGCGCCGAAGCGAAGAAGCCGCCCGCTTCGTCTTCAAGAAGTTCGATTTGTTTCTGCGTAAGGGCGATGGCGTCGGCCAGATAGCGGAACTCGAAGTAGCTTCGTACAGATCGAGCAGCCCCTGAACGAAGAACGTGTAATCGTCGAGCATCCCGTCGATGGCGGCATCGCCGTCGCGGAACCGCCGCAGTAACGTTCCGTCCTCCCGCCGAAGCGTTGCGAGGATGAAATCCGCGGCGCCTCGCGCGGCTTCGACGTACTTCGGTTCGTCGAGAATCGCCCCTCCTTTCGCGAACGCCGAAATCATCAGGCCGTTCCACGCGGTCAGAATTTTGTCGTCGAGATGCGGTCGCGGACGTTTGGCGCGTGCCTCGAACAGACGCATGTTCCGCGGCCGTCCAGCGCGGACGGCCACTCTCTTCGACGGGCCTGTCGAAATGATGCGCCGTCTCTTCCACGGAATGGGCCTGGAACAGAATGTTCCGGCCGGTGAACTCGTGGTGCGGATCGTTCGAAACATTGCCGTCTGGTTCCATGCCGTAGCGGAATCGCGAACCATCGGGCGTGATCCGCTCCGAGAAGGCTCGTCACCTCCTGCATCGACCAGATGTAGAAAGCGCCCTCGCTCTTTTCGGTCGGGCGCGCGGCGTCGATCGCGCTGTCGGCATCTTCGGCCGAATAGAATCCGCCTTCGGCGCGGTCATATCGCGCATGACGTAATCGAGCGTGCGCCGCGCCGCGCGCGCCAGGGTCGCTTCTCCGGTGATCTGAAACGCTTCGAGATACGAGATGACCAGCTGCGCCTGATCGTAGAGCATCTTTTCGAAGTGCGGGACGAACCAGTATTCATCGACCGAGTAGCGATGAAAGCCGCCGCCGAGCTGATCGTGCATTCCGCCTCTTTCCATCGCGAGCAGCGTCTCGACAACCATGTCGAGAGCCTCGCTGTTTCCCGTCCGCTTCCAGTAGCGCAGCAGGAAATTGTGCACGGAAGGACGCGGAAATTTGGGCGCTGAGCCAAATCCGCCGAGCTTCGAATCGAAGGAGCGGCGGAACTGCTGGAAGGCGCTGTCCGCAATCGAGGCGTCGATCGCGATCCGATCCGGAAGCCGCCGAATTTGCCTGCGAGCGCAACTGCTCCATCAGGCCGGCGCTCGTATCGACGATCTTCTGCCGGTCGTTCTGCCAGGCCTGCGCGATGCGTTCGAGAATGAGCGGAAATCCAGCGCGCCCATACCGGTTCTCCGGCGGGAAATACGTTCCACCGACAAACGGCTTCAAATCCGGCGTCAGCCATACGGACATCGGCCAGCCGCCGCCGCCGGTCGTCGCCTGCACGTACGTCATGTAGATGCGGTCGATATCGGGCCGCTCTTCGCGATCCACCTTGATCGGAACGAACCAGCGGTTCACCAGTTCGGCGATCGCCTCGTTTTCGAACGACTCGCGCTCCATCACGTGGCACCAGTGGCAGGTGGAATAGCCGATCGACAGGAAAATCGGCTTGTCTTCGCGCCGTGCTTTTTCGAACGCTTCTTCGCCCCAGGGATACCAGTCGACCGGATTGTGCGCGTGTTGCAGCAGGTACGGGCTTTTCTCTTGCATCAGGCGGTTCGCGTGCATAGTCTCAATTACAGGAGAGCACGCCCGATGACTCACGAAGCGCCCGTCGACGAGAAGGCCCCGAAACACAAGACGCGAATCGAACACGACAGCATGGGCGGCATGGCCGTACCCGAGGATGCGTTCTACGGGGCGCAGACGGCGCGCGCGATTGAGAATTTTCCAGTCAGCGATCTGCGGTTGCAGCGCCCATTCATTCGCGCTCTCGGGCTGATCAAGGCCGCTGCGGCCCATGTGAATGGCTCACACGGATGGCTCGCTCCGGATATTGCCGCCGCCATTCGGCGGGCCGCCATGGAAGTCGCGGAGGGCCATCACGACCAGCATTTCGTCGTAGACGTGTTTCAGACCGGCAGCGGGACTTCGACGAATATGAATGCCAACGAGGTCATCGCCCACCTCGCCTCAAAGGAACTGGGCAGGCCGGTCCATCCGAACGACGATGTAAACCGGGGCCAGTCGAGCAACGACGTTTTTCCGTCTGCTATGCATGTCGCCGCGGTGGAGACTGTCATGCACCGAACGCTGGCCGGCCTCGATTTTCTGAACCGGGAACTCGCCCGCAAGGAACGCGAATTTCACGACATCATCAAGATCGGCAGGACGCATTTGCAGGACGCTGTGCCGATGCGCCTCGGGCAGGAGTTCAGCGGCTACGCACAACAAGTCAAGAACTCGATAGGACGAATTCTGAAGGCGCTTGACGGCATGTACGAACTTCCCCTGGGGGGCACCGCGGTCGGTACGGGACTGAACGCGCCCGCGGGTTTCGCGGCGGAAACCATTGCGGAGGTCGCGCGCGTAACCCAGTGCCCGTTCGTCGAGGCGAAGAATCACTTCGAAGCGCAGGCGGCAAAGGATGCGGCCGTGTGCCTCAGCGGCGCGCTGCGGGGTACTGCGGTCACGTTGACAAAGATCGCCAACGACATCCGGTGGATGGGTTCGGGGCCTCGCTGCGGTTTCGGCGAATTGAAGTTGCCGGCGGTTCAGCCGGGATCCAGCATTATGCCAGGGAAGGTAAATCCGGTGATCGCCGAGAGTCTGCTGATGGTGTGTGCACAGGTGATCGGATATGACGCAACGATTGCCTGGTGTGGGGCGGCGGGAAATTTCGAATTGAATGTCATGATGCCGGTAATGGCTTACGATCTGATCGAGTCGGCTCAGATTGTCGGCGCTGCGACGAGAAACTTCGCTCATCGCCTGGTCTCGGGACTCGAGGCAGACCGCGGGCGGACGACGGGATTGGTCGAACAATCGCTGGCTATGGGGACTGCGCTCGCTCCGGAGATCGGCTATGAGAACGCCGCTACCCTCGTTAAGAATGCGTACCTGACGGGGCGCACCGTTAGGGAAGTAGCGATCGAGCAGAGCGGCCTTAGCCCCGAACGAATAAACGAACTCCTCGACCCGGAAACGCAAGCCGGGTGATCGATGTCCCAACGTCCGAATGGGTACGACGCCGATTTTTTCTACTGGACGGAGGAAATGGGGCGTCGACTCCGGGAACACGACGCATCTTCTCTGGACTGGGAGAACATCGCCGAGGAGATCGCGCCTTGGCAAGCGAGATTACCGCGCGCTGCTCATTCGGACAGAAGTACTTCTCACGCACCTGCTCAAATGGCGGTACCAGAGGGAGAAGCGTTCCCACGGCTGGGCGAGTACAATCCTGACGCAGCGTAACCGGATACAGCTGATCGTCGCCGACAGTCCAGGCTTTAAAGGCAGGATTGAACGGGAGATGCCAAAGGTCTACGCAGATGCGATCCGGAAAGCTTCCGTGGAGACAGCGATTCCGGATAACAACTTTCCTGCCGAATGCCCCTGGACCTTCGAAGCCGCGACATTGGAGCCGCTGGATCTGTGATTACAGAAGCCGGAAATTTACCGCGATCGTAGCCCGTACGTTTACCGGTTGCCCGGCCTTCATCCCCGGCTTGAACTTCCATTTCTCGACCGCCTCAACGGCTTTCTCATCAAGACCCATGCCGAGGCTCTTCACGACATGAATGTCCCGCGCGCGGCCCTCCGTATCGACTACGATCGAAAGCATAACCTCGCCGCTGTACTTGGCCTTCCGCGCCTCTTCCGAGTACTCAGGATCCACCTTGAAGATCACCGCTGGCTGACTGACTCCGCCGCCCACCCGGAACACGCCGCCCCCAACACCGCCGCCCTCACCCGGACCGAAGCCGCCACCCTTGCCCGATCCCAAACCGCCGCCGCTGCCGCTCCCCATGCCGCCCCCGAACCCTTGTCCGTTCGAGAGATTCGACAATTTGGCCAGCGGGTCGCCCCAGTTGGGCAAATTATTCTGGGGAATTACCGCGTCGGGAGGCGCAATGATGGTCGGCGTCATCGCCAGCTTCGGCTGCTCCTTAACGATCATCGGCGGCGTGAATTGCTTCATGGAAGGCTTGGGCGCCTGACCCTTCGACACCGGCAGCGGTTCCCTCGCCCCGCCCCCACCCCCTCCCCCGGCCGCTTTCGGCTGCTTCGGAGCCTCATACGGCTTGAGGTTCGGATCGATGATGTCAACCGTCTGCTTAACCTGCTGCTGGACCACCTTACTGGTAAATCCGACCATCAGCACAGCCACGACCGCGACTTGAAACCCAGTCGAAAACAACCATGACTTCCAATCCTTGTCGTACAGCCCCCAAATGCTCTTCACCGCGACAGGTTTCGAGGTGATCTCGAGCGGAGGCAGCTTCTCGGGCCTGATCATGTCGCGTACGTTCTCGTAAAGAGAAACGAACCACGGAATCTCCGCCTTGTCCGGCGCGAATAAACGGTCCAGATGATCGTTCGCCCGCCCTGGCGCTGTTCCTTCGATCCGGCGCATCACGCGGTTCAGAGCACCGGCGGGATCAACCGTGGCCACAGCCTCAGCAGGCGAGGCGAGCTCACCGAGCCATGCGTTGACCCTCTGATGAGTCGCCACCACACGATCAAATGCGGCCCGGCATCCCGGGCAGGAAACAAGATGACCCTCCACCATCTGTCGAAGCGGAGTCTGTCCGGATTCCTCCAGATACCCCTGCAGGTCGGACTCTGTCAAACAATGTGTCATTCGGATCTCCCGTAGAGACTTACGTATTCTTTTTCGAACTGCGCCCTCGCCCGCGAAATCAGGACGTACAGGGAGTCGAGTTTCACCCCCAACACGGCCGCGATCTCCTTGCAGGCAAATCCGCTGCTCTGCATCAGAAGGACCTGACCCTGGATTGGCTTCAGTTGAGAAATTACGGACCGTACACGCGCGCGTTGTTCCTCAGCCAGCAGTTCGTAGAGCGGATTGCCGTGGGATGCCTCCGCCGAACTTTCCCGTTGCGCCCGGTCCTCGCGACGGGACCGCCGCGCATTCGCCCGGAGCGAGTCGAGCCCCAGGTTCATCGCGGTCTGGTACAGCCACCCGGCCGGATTATCCTCGGACGCCCACTGATTTCGATGCTGATGGAATCGGTAAAAGGCGTCCGCAGCCAGCTCTTCGGCCTGTCCGGGATTTCCCGTCAACCGCAAAAGAATCCGCACAAGCCGCGGGTAGTGATGGAGAAAGAGTTCGTCGAAATCGCGAGCATGCGGCGATTCCGACGCGACGCCCGGCGATGCTTCTTGAGCTTGCTGCACATCCGTTAAACGGCGCAGCGCGGGAAATCCTAACAGAGGAAATTACAGCGCGGTCTACAACAGGCGGAAATTCACAGCGATTGTCGCCCGGACGTTAACCGGCTGCCCGGCCTTCATCCCAGGTTTAAACTTCCATTTTTCGACCGCTTCGACGGCCTTCTCGTCGAGACCCATACCGAGGCTCTTGACGATATGAATGTCGCGCGCGCGTCCTTCGGTGTCGACAACGATTGAGAGCATAACCTCGCCGCTGTACTTTGCCTTGCGCGCCTCTTCCGAGTATTCGGGATCGACCTTGAAGATCACCGCCGGTTGACTGACGCCGCCGCCAACGCGGAACACGCCGCCACCTACGCCGCCGCCCTCACCCGGACCGAAGCCGCCACCCTTGCCTGATCCCAAACCACCGCCGCTACCGCTTCCCATGCCGCCGCCGAAACCCTGACCATTCGAAAGGTTGGACAACTTCGCGAGCGGGTCGCCCCAGTTGGGCAGATTATTCTGCGGAATGACCGCGTCGGGAGGGGCAATAATGGTCGGGGTCATCGCCAGCTTCGGCTGTTCCTTAACAATCATCGGCGGCGTGAACTGCTTCATGGAAGGCTTCGGTGCCTGGCCCTTGGATACCGGTAGCGGTTCCCGTGCGCCGCCTCCACCGCCTCCGCCGGCCGCTTTCGGCTTCTTGGGAGCCTCATACGGCTTGAGATTGGGATCGATAATGTCAATGGTCTGCTTAACCTGCTGCTGAACAACCTTGGTGGTAAATCCAATCATCAGCACGGCCACGACCGCGACTTGAAAGCCGGTCGAAAACATCCACGACTTCCAGTCCTTGTCGTACAGGCCCCAGATACTCTTTACCGCGACCGGTTTCGACGTGATCTCAAGCGGGGGGAGTTTCTCGGGTTTGATCACGTCCCGGATATTCTCGTAGAGAGAAACGAACCAGGGAATCTCCGCCTTGTCCGGAGCGAACAGACGATTCAAGTGATCGTCCATGTCGGTCTGGAGCTTCACCGGGTCGGGCGGGGTATTTTGAGGCAGACCGGGATGCGGAACTTCAGGCATTTGAGTTGACCAATCCTGCACGGGGCATTAGCGCCACCTTGTCGAATGACGAAAGCATGCCGTCTTCCGTTTCCGATTTTGGAATATTAAGACGAGCTTTCCACCCTCGCTTGGATTTTAGCACAGGAATACCCTTGTCAAATGCCGCCCGGAGCCCTGCTTTCACGGCTAAACCTCCTGCCATCAATTTCAAACCGCAACCATACACGTCTACGGAAAACCGTAACGAGTGGATTCCCGTACCCCGGCGGACTCGGGCGCCGTCGCTATAATACTTCAGTGCGTTCGCTGCCGTTTTTTGCTCACCAGAAGAAAGTGATCTGTATTTATGTACCGTAAAGTGATCGTCACTCTTGCCGCCGCCACCACGCTCCTTGCCCAGACCCCGCCCAAAAAAGCGATCGCGGCCAATCAGCCCACACCGCCGAAGGCGGCCGCCGGGCTCGACAAACCCGCTCTGGACAAACCGAAACTGGAGGCATATCTCAGACACCTCTTTGTGTGGCCGCCTCCCATCGAAATGACGATCAGCGATCCGACGCCCGGACCGATGGCCGGGTTTTATGAAATTCACGTTCGCGGATCTCAAGGCAATGCCAGTCAGGAAGAGACCTTCTATGTCTCACTGGACGGCCAGAAGATCATCCGCGGAACAGTTTTCGATCTCAACCAGAACCCGTTCAAGCACGAACTGGACCAGATCAAGACGCAATACCAGCCGAGCATCGGCACTCCCGGGGCGCCGGTCGTTCTGGTAGAGTTCAGTGACTTCGAATGTCCCTATTGCCGGGAACAGGCGAAAACGCTGCACGATAACCTGCTCGCCGCCTACCCGAAGGAAGTTCGTTTGTACTACCTCGACTTTCCGCTGGAGACCCTCCATCCCTGGGCCAAATCCGCGGCGATGATGGGCCGCTGCATTTTTCACCAGAACGCCAGCACTTTCTGGGACTATCACGACTGGATCTTTCAGCATCAGGAAGAAATCACGCCCGACAATCTGAAGGACAAAGTCCTCGATTTTTCCAAAGGCAAGGGAATTGATGGCCCACAGCTTTCGGTCTGCATGGACACCCGCGCTACCGAGGCGGAAGTCGAGACGACGAAAGCGGAGGGTCAGGCCCTGAGCCTCAACTCCACGCCGACTCTATTCGTCAACGGCCGCCGGATGGTGGGCACCATCCAATGGCCGGAGCTGAAGCGCGTGATCGATTACGAGATCGAATACCAGAAAACGGCAAAGAACGCAGGCGAAGATTGCGGTTGCAGCCTCCAGTTGCCGACAGCGGCGGGTGTTTCCCCAGGCAGCGTCGCTGGCGGCCTGCCCAAGTAAATGTTTGGCAAAACCTGCATCTTTGGCTGCCTCGCGGCCTCTCTCGGGGGGATTGTTTTAGCGGCGGCGGGAGATGCCGCGTTTGACGCCAACCGGTACTTGAGCCACATCAGGTATCTTGCCTCCCCGGAACTGCGGGGTCGGGCCAGCGGTTCGCCCGAACTTGAAAAAGCGGCTGAATACATAGCTGGTCAGTTCCGAGCCGACGGGTTGAAGCCGCTGGAGGGCGGCACGTATCTCCAGGCTTTCCCGATCACCACCAGCGCGAAACTGGGGAAAGGGAATCGCTTCGACTTCTCGAACGGCTCCAGTCGCCAGGATCTCCAGCCCGATAAGGACTTCGTGCCGTTCGATTTCTCTTCGAGCGGAAAGGCTTCGGGCGGAGTCGTCTTCGCCGGCTACGGGATTACTGCCCCGGAATACAACTACGACGACTATGCCGGAATCGACGTGACCGGCAAACTCGTTCTCGTGCTCGCGCACGAACCGCAGGAATACGACGAAAAGAGCGTCTTTGAAGGCAAGGTTTACACCGATCACGCCCAGAACTACAGCAAGGCCGCGAATGCGCGCCGCCACGGCGCCGCCGGCGTGATATTAGTCAACGACCGGATCAATCACAAGACCTCCGCCGACGAACTCGAGGCTTTCGGCAATGCCGCCGGTCCCGCGAACGCGGGAATTCTCTTCGTGCAGTTGAAAGAGGACGTCGTCGAGCCCTGGTTCCAGGCCGCCGGCAAGGATCTTATGGATCTCGAGCGCGGCATCGACGAAGATCTGAAGCCGCGTTCCTTCGCGCTGACCGGCATTGAGGTCCATGAAAAGGTGGACGTCGAACGGGCGGCCAGGACCGTTCACAACGTTGTCGGCTGGCTGCCGGGCGAGACGAATGAGTACCTGATCATTGGCGCTCACTACGATCACCTCGGCCTGGGCGGGCGGTTCTCGCTGGCTCCGTCGATGGCAGGGACCGTTCACCCCGGCGCCGACGACAATGCATCAGGCACAGCCGGCGTCATCGAACTGGCGCGCCACTTCGCCGCGCTACCCAAACCAAAGCGGGGAATACTCTTCATCGCATTCGCGGGCGAGGAACTGGGCCTGCTGGGATCCGGTTACTACGTAAACCATCCCGATCTGCCGCTCGACAAGGCGGTGACGATGATCAATATGGATATGATCGGCCGCGTGCGGGATGGCAAGTTGTTCATCGGCGGTGTTCGGACGGGCACGACCCTTCGCTCCGACCTCGACGCGATCACCCCCCGCTTTTCGCTTCATGTCGACTACTCGGACTCCAGCGGCTATGGCTCGAGCGACCACACTTCCTTCACAGCGGGCCAGATACCGGCGCTTTTCTTCTTCTCCGGCCTGCACGCGGATTATCACAAGCCCAGCGACACATGGGACAAAATCAACGCCGCCGGAGCCGTTGACGTCCTGCAGCTCGTCGCGGATGTCGCGGATCGAATCGACCAGCAGCCGGATCGGCCGCAGTTCATTCGAGTCGAGGAAAAACTCGACTCGCACAGCGGCATTTCCGGATCCGCTGGAAAGGGTTACGGACCTGATTTCGGAAGCGTTCCCGATTTTGCCGAGCAGCCGCGCGGCGTTCGGTTCGCCGACGTTACCCCCGGTTCCCCCGCCGCCCTCGCGGGACTTAAGGCCGGCGACATATTGGTTGGGTTTGGCGGAACCCCCGTGCAGAATCTCTACGATTTCACCTATGCGCTCCGATCGCACAAGCCGGGCGATCAAGTCGTCGTGGAGGTGCTGCGCGACGGCAAAACCATTACCGCGACAGTACATCTGACTGAGCGCAAATAGGCCAATCCGATCCCTCGAGTCGTTTACCCGGGTAACTGTCGTTTCCCTGAGCTAAATAGAGACGCCTCCGCCCGCCGATTCAGGGTTAACGCGAGGAAATCCAAATATTAACGTATAGTTTTAAACATTTTCAGCCGATTTAGTATCTGAGTGCAACCTGACAGCATCAATCATCTCGTCTCACGAAAAATGGCTGACTCTACCCAGGTGACGCAGTTGCCCCCGTTGATTCTCCACCCATTCAGCGGCGGTGGTGAGCCGGGGGATCTGGTGCAGGGGTCGCGCGCGTCGCTTGCGCTGCAAGGATTCGTCGCCTCGGATGAGGATGAATCCGTCCTGTTTCAGCGTATGGTTAACGGGCGCTATCAGGAAACGCGGATGTTGTTGTTTCTGGGGAAAGATATATTCCGGTGGATGGAACATTGCGTGGAGCATTTGAATGCCACGAAAGGGGTGGACCACCGCATCGTCGCACAAAGTTTTGCGGCCCTGATCGTGGAGGATCCGCCCGAGTCGGTCAGGCGAAAACTGGAAAGCTGGGGTGTAACGGACCGCAAAGCGGTATTCTCTCGCGCAATCGGGATTCGCAGCGTGTTTGAGGAGCCGCCACCCCTGGACGTCCTGTCCCCCATATTCCTGAAGAACTACCATCGCTACGCCGACCACGCATATATCTGTTACCAGCATCTGAAAGCATTCCTCCCTCTGAACGGGAAAGGATTCCACTTTGAGCTCTACGCTTCCGAAGAATATGCCCGGCTGCTTTCCGATCAATGGGAGAGCTGATGGCGAGCCGCGCGCGGTCAGCGAGCGCTTTCTTGAGCCCCTTCCAGCCTGCTATTCAACCGGCAAACCGCCATTCTTCAGTTCGCACCCGAGTTCCGGGTATTTCTCGAACGTTTCAATACCGAAAACGAGCAACTGCCGGAGGATCGGACCAAGCGGCTCGCCCGCCGCAGCCAGTTGCGCTTCGAGGCGATCGAGTTCCGGTCTGCGGATGTACCATCCCCAGCTTTGTTTTCCCGAATGCGCGTATTCGCTCGCGGTCTGCTGAATCAGGGCGGCCGCTACCTGCGCGGCTTCTGAGTCTCGAACGCCGGCGCGCCGGAAAAGGGCGGCGGCGGAATCGATCAGCGGCGTTATCGCGCAGCATCCCAGCGTGACGGCCGCATCAAAGGCATCGGTTGAGCCGGGCAGAATCTCAAGGGCTTTCAGTTTCAGATCGCGCGCCATTTGATGAACGACGCTCAAAGCGGATCCGTTTCCTTCTGCCGCGATGCGCCCCGGTATTCCAAATTGGCGGGCGGAGGCCGTGCTCGCGCCCCGGGCCTCCAGCCGGGCTCTCACCGGGGGGGCGTCATCGCAATCGCAGAAGATCAGGGCTTTGCCGTGCCACCCGATATTGGATGCTTCCAGCTTTTCAAGCAGCGCCGGAGCCTGATCTGCGGGAGACTGGAACAGGATGGTGGGAACTACGTTCAGTTGGTCCACGCTCCGGACCGGATATCCCGCTCTCAGCGTATTCGCAATGCGGCTGGCAACGCGCAACGACACCGCCGCAACCGGGCCAACATCGCGCGATTTTGCGGGCAGCCTGCCGATGAGCCCCTTGGCGATCGCGCCGGCGCCTAACACTCCGAATTGGAAACCAGAGTTGCTCACATGGCCCGGTCCTTTCAATGGCGGACAAGCTTCCGCCCGGGACTTCAGGCCGGAATGCCGACGCTCGCCGCTTCAATTGTTCTGAGGTGTTTGATTCTATCGCGTAATTGCGCGGCTTTTTCGAACTCAAATTTACGGGCTGCATCGCGCATTCGACGCTCGAGGTCTTCAATGAATTTTTCCCTCTCCGCCGGGGTAAGCTCCTCGCCGCTTTCTTCTGGTTCCGCCGGAACCGTGACGTAGTCCCCCTCGGCGATCGCAATCAGGCTCATATCGATCGGTTTGATGATCGATTGCGGCGTGATTCCGTTTTCTTCGTTGTATCGAAGCTGAGTTACCCTCCGGCGCGTGGTTTCGTCGATCGCGCGCTTCATGCTGTCCGTCATGACGTCCGCGTAGAGAATCGCTCTTCCTTCCAGATGTCGCGCCGCCCGCCCTATCGTCTGAATCAATGCGCCTGACGAACGCAGGAAGCCTTCCTTATCCGCATCGAGAATCGCCACCAGGGACACTTCCGGCAGATCGAGACCTTCGCGCAACAGATTGATGCCGATAAGGACATCGTGCTCGCCGCGGCGCAGATCGCGCAGAATCTTGAGTCGATCGAGTGTGCTGACTTCCGAATGCAGGTAGTTGCACTTGACGCCTACCTCCGAGTAGTACTCCGCCAGGTCCTCGGCCATGCGCTTCGTCAGAGTCGTGACCAGCACGCGCTGATTGTTCGCCACGCGCTGCCGGATCTGGTTGAGCAGATCGTCCACCTGTCCTTTGATGGGCCGTATCTCTATTTCCGGATCCACCAGCCCGGTCGGCCGGATAATCTGCTCCACCACAACGCCCGCCGACTTCGTCAGTTCGTACGGCCCCGGTGTTGCCGACACATAGACCACCTGGTTGACCCGATGTTCGAACTCTTCGAACGTAAGCGGACGGTTGTCGAGCGCGCTGGGCAGCCTGAATCCGTGCGACACCAGCACCTCTTTCCGCGAACGGTCGCCATGATACATGCCGTGCAATTGCGGAACCGTCTGGTGGCTCTCGTCGATGAACATGATGGAGTCGTGCGGCAGGTAGTCGAGCAGGGTCGGGGGAGCTTCGCCCGGCAGCCGTCCCGAAAAGTGGCGCGAATAGTTCTCGATCCCGTGGCAGTATCCGATCTCTTTCATCATTTCGAGATCGAACATCGTGCGCTGGTGCAGCCGCTGGGCCTCGATGAGTTTGCCCTGCGCTTCCAGTTGCGGACGCCACAACTCCAGCTCAGCTTTGATGGAGTCGATGGCCGCCTCCTTTGTCAGTGCCGACATGACGTAATGCGTTTTCGGGTAAATCGGCAGCCGTTGATAGGTCTGTTTCACCTGCCCCAGCAGCGGATCGATCTGCGAAAGAGCCTCCACTTCATCGCCCCACATCTCGATCCGGTAGGCGCTTTCGTCGTAAGTCGGATAAATCTCAATCACGTCGCCGCGAACGCGAAACGTGCCCCGCCGGAAATCGTTGTCGTTCCGGTCGTAGAGAATCTCGACGAGCTTCGCTGTAATCTCCTTTCGGGTGATGCGCTGCCCCTTCTCCAGCATCAGCAGCATGCCGTAGTAAGCCTCAGGCGAACCGAGACCGTAGATGCAGCTCACACTGGCGACAATTACGCAATCGCGCCGTTCGAAAAGGGACTTCGTGGCGGAGAGGCGCAGCCGATCCAGTTCGTCGTTGATCGTCGCCTCCTTCTCGATATAGACGCCGCTCGACGGGATGTAAGCTTCCGGCTGGTAGTAATCGTAATAACTGACGAAATATTCGACCGCGTTTGCGGGAAAGAAGTTCTTGAATTCGTGATAAAGCTGCGCCGCCAGCGTCTTGTTGTGCGCGAGTACTAAGGCGGGGCGTCCGGACTTCTCGATGAGCTTCGCCATCGTGAACGTCTTGCCCGAACCGGTCACGCCGAGCAGAACCTGATGCTTCTCACCGTCCGCCAGACCCTGCGACAACTCCTGGATCGCGGTCTTCTGGTCGCCTTTCGGGCTGTAGGCGACTGCAAGCTGGAAAGACATATGAGTTCAGTATAGGTAGGTGGGGCAGACGCCCTCGTCCGCGCCGGGCCCCGGGCCGGGCTCCGCGAACGGCGTCGGTCACTCAATCTTCTGCATCTTCATAAACAGGCTCTGGATCTGCGCGCTGACCGCGGGGTCCGCTTTAGCCAAACCCGCGATGACCGAATCCCGTGAACTCAATACATCCCCCAGCGCAGCCTTCAAAGTCTGGTCCGATGTCTGATCCTCAAAAGCCCGGAGGTCGGTGAATTCCTTCGACGCCATGGTGAGGGCGGCGCTGAAGTTGCTTTTGGTGGTCTCGAAATAGAGGAGAGCGAACCGGTTTCGGAAATCATTAATCGCGTTCGCCCGTTTAGAGACCTCGAGCTGATGTTCTGCGTCCGTCAGCTTCATATACTGCGGGACGAATCCGATCAACGCCCCTGCTAGAAACAGCACCAATCCCGCAATGATTTTGTTTTTCATGGCGACGTTGAACAATGATGTTCAATCAATGATATCCGTTTCCGCTCGGGACCTCGCCAGGACGCGCATTTCGTGCAGGCAGTCTTCAATTGGAAACATTAAACTCCCGGGACCCGCTGTCGCCCTCGCGTCATAATGTCTTAGGGACCGCCGCTGCGGGCCCGCAGTCATGAAAAGGTGCTGATAAATGAAAGCAACGCAGCTGCTTCACAATCTGGGGCAGAGCATCTGGCTCGACAACATCACGCGCGCTCTGCTCAACAGCGGAACGCTCAAACAATACATCGACGAATTTTCGGTAACCGGACTGACTTCAAATCCCACTATTTTCGATCACGCGATCAAGAACAGTTCGGACTACGACGCCGAAATTGCCGAAAAGATACGCCAGGGAAAGTCCGGCGAGTCTCTATTCTTCGATCTCGCGCTTGACGATCTGACTCGAGCCGCGGATCTGTTCCGCCCTGTCCACGACCGCACCAATGGCGTCGATGGCTGGGTCTCGCTCGAAGTTTCGCCCCTTCTCGCGTACGAAACCGCACGCACTCTGGCCGCCGCGAAGGAACTCTTCGCGAGGGCGGGCAGAACGAATTTACTGATCAAGATTCCTGGAACGAAGCAGGGACTGCCCGCCATCGAAGAGGCGATTTTTGCGGGCATACCCATCAACGTAACGCTATTATTCTCACGCGAGCACTACCTGCCTGTCGCGGAGGCATATCTGCGCGGCATCGAACGCCGGATCGAGGCCGGGCTCAATCCCCTGGTAGGCTCGGTGGCTTCCCTCTTTATCAGCCGATGGGACGTGGCCGTCGCGAACAAGGTCCCGGAGGCGCTTCGCGAGAAGCTCGGGATTGCCATCGCGCAGCGCACATATAAAGCGGCTCGCGAACTGCTCAACTCGCCTCGGTGGCAAAGGATCTATAACGAAGGAGGCCGGCCCCAGCGGGTGCTCTGGGCCAGCACCGGCACCAAAGATCCGAAAGCCTCCGATGTGCTTTACGTCAAGGCGCTCACCGCTCCGAATACCGTTAACACGATGCCCGAAAATACCCTGAAGGCTCTCGCAACCTATACGGAAGTGGGCCCGATTATGGCGGACGACGGCGCTGATTGCGAAGAGGTGATTGCGGAGTTTGCAAAGGCCGGTATCGACGCCGATGCCCTCGCGGCGGAGCTGCAGGACGAGGGCGCCAAATCGTTCGTGAAGTCGTGGGAGGAACTGATGGGAGTCATCGAGTCCCGAAGCGGCGCACTCAGGAAGGCCGGTTAGGCGGACGTGGCGAATCCGATCGCACCTGAAATCGCGTCGCTTACTCAACGTCCCGCCTGGAAAGCTCTCGAAGCGCATTACGCTGAAGTTCAGCCCCTGACGCTTCGTGCGCTCTTCGATGCAGATCCCTCGCGTGGGGAGCGCCTCGTGGCAGAGGCCGTCGGCCTGTACTTCGATTATTCAAAGAACAGGGTCACCGACCAGACTCTCAAGCTGCTGGTTCAGTTGGCTGGGGAATGCGGTCTGCGCGACCGGATCGACGCGATGTTCCGCGGCGACAAAATCAACATCACCGAAAACCGCGCCGTACTGCACGTCGCGTTGCGCGCGCCCAAAGGCGCATCCATCGTGGTCGATGGGGAAAACGTGGTGCCCCAGGTTCACGCGGTGCTGGACAAGATGGCCGGTTTTGCGGACCGCGTCCGAAGCGGAGGCTGGAAAGGACACACCGGCAAGCGCATTCGGAACGTGGTCAACATCGGCATCGGCGGCTCCGATCTCGGACCGGTAATGGCTTACGAGGCGCTGAAATATTACAGCGATCGCTCCATGACGTTCCGTTTTGTTTCGAATGTCGATGGAACGGATTTCGCGGAAGCCGTTCGCGATCTCGACGCGGCGGAGACTCTGTTCATCGTCTCTTCCAAGACCTTTACAACGCTCGAAACCATGACCAACGCGCAGACTGCGCGGGAGTGGACGCTCAAAGCGCTCGGAGGCGACGAAAAGTCGATCGCCCGGCACTTCGTGGCCGTCTCCACCAACGACAAGGGAGTCGCGAAGTTCGGGATCGACACCGCCAATATGTTCGAGTTCTGGGATTGGGTGGGCGGCCGCTACTCGATGGATTCCGCGATCGGCCTTTCAACCATGGTCGCGGTGGGTCCGGAAAACTTTCGCGCGATGCTCGACGGGTTCCACCAGATGGACGAGCATTTCCGCACGGCGCCATTCGAGAGCAATCTTCCCGTGCTGATGGGCCTGCTTGGCATCTGGTACCGCGACTTTTTCGGCTCGCAAACCGTTGCGGTGCTGCCGTACGAGCAATATCTCAAGCGCTTCCCCGCTTATCTTCAGCAATTGACGATGGAGAGTAACGGGAAACATGTGACGCTCGATGGGAGCGCAGTCACTTACCAGACGAGTCCCATCTACTGGGGAGAGCCAGGTACCAACGGCCAGCATTCGTTCTATCAGCTGATCCATCAGGGAACCACGCTGATCCCGTGCGACTTCATCGCATTCGGCCAGACGCTGAACCCTCTTGGCCGTCATCACGATATCCTGGTTGCGAATGTTTGCGCGCAGGCCGAGGCGCTCGCTTTCGGTAAAACGCTGCGGCAGGTCAGGCAGGAAGGCACGCCGGACTGGCTGGCTCCTCATCGCGTCTTTGAAGGCAATCGTCCCTCGAACACGATTCTGGGCGCGCGTCTCACGCCGGCGATGCTGGGCAAACTGATTGCGCTGTATGAGCACTCGGTATTCACGCAGGGCGCCATCTGGAACATCGATTCTTTCGACCAGTGGGGCGTCGAGTTGGGCAAGGTGCTGGCGCAGCGAATCGTCCCGGAACTCGAGAGCCCAGGCGAGCCGGAACTCCAGCACGACAGCTCCACCAATGCCGTGATCCGAAAGTACCGCAAGCTCAGGGATACCCCGGCAGCCTAGTCGCATGCCGAAAAACGCCATCCCAGCCTCAGAAGCGACCCAGGCGTGGGGCCAGGGCTTCGGCCCTGCCGCCGAGCTTCCGCTCGGCGCGGAGCTTTACACGCTCATGTTTCCGAGCCGCGACCGGAAGGGAGCGACTGGCCGGGTATTTCCGCACCCTGATACCGGCGGCGATTCATTCGCTTGCCCTGATACAAACCGCCTCTTTCACCCGCAATCTCCGCAAACAAAGAAAGGAACGATATGCAACTGGGAATGGTAGGTCTCGGAAGAATGGGCGCCAACATGGTACGCAGGCTCCTCGCAGCGGGCCACGATTGCGTCGTGTACGACAGATCGCCGGACGCGGTCGCCGGGCTGGTGAAAGAAAAAGCCACCGGATCATCCTCTTTAGCGGACTTCGCCGGCAAACTCCAGAAGCCCCGAGCCATCTGGCTGATGGTTCCCGCCGCGGCGGTGGACGAGACGATCTCTGCTCTGCTTCCTGCGCTTGAGGCCGGTGACATCCTGATCGACGGAGGCAACTCCTACTACATTGACGACATCCGGCGGGCCAAAGAACTCGCGGCGAAGCAGATTCATTACGTGGACGTGGGTACCAGCGGCGGCGTCTGGGGTCTCGAGCGCGGCTACTGCATGATGATCGGCGGCGAGCCCGACATAGTCAATCACCTCGATCCCATCTTCAAAACCCTGGCGCCCGGAATGGGCGACGCTCCCCGCACGCCCGGTCGCGAAAAGGTGGGCGGCACCGCGGAAATGGGCTATCTGCACTGCGGGCTCAACGGCGGCGGTCACTTCGTCAAGATGGTTCACAACGGGATCGAGTACGGTCTCATGGCCGCCTATGCCGAAGGGCTTGGCGTGCTTCGGGCCGCAAATATCGGCAAGCAGACTCATGCCATAGATGCGGAGACCACCCCACTCCGCGAGCCCGAGCACTATCAGTACGACTTCAATCTGGGCGATGTCACGGAAGTATGGAGACGGGGAAGCGTAATTGCCTCCTGGCTCCTCGATCTGACGGCCGCCGCGCTGGTTCAGGACCAGACGCTATCCAAGTTTGCAGGTCGGGTATCCGATTCGGGTGAAGGCCGATGGACGATCAAGGCCGCGATCGACGAGGCCGTTCCTGTGCCGGTTCTCTCAGCCGCTCTTTACGCCCGCTTCTCTTCACGCGGCGAGGCCGAGTACCAGGACAAGCTCCTCTCCGCCATGCGTTTTGCGTTCGGCGGCCACCTTGAGAAAGGCCGCCATGAGTGAGCCGCAGTCGGACGCTCTCGTCTTCTTCGGCGCCACGGGTGACCTGGCTTACAAGAAGATCTTTCCGTCGCTCCAGGCGATGGTGAAAAGCGGCCGTCTGAATGTACCCGTTATCGGCGTGGCCAAAGCGGGATGGGACGTTGAAAAGCTTCGTGAACGCGCCCGTGACAGTCTGGAGAAACACGGCGGCGTCGATCAGGCTGCATTCGAAAAGCTGAGCAGCCTGCTTCGCTATGTCGACGGCGATTACCAGAACCCCGCGACGTTCGAAGCCCTCCGGCAGCAGCTTGACGGAGCGCAGCGCCCCGCGCATTACCTCGCCATTCCACCGGTTCTGTTCGGGGCGGTCGTGGAGCAACTGGGGAAATCGGGCTGTTCCGCGGGCGGCCGTGTGATCGTCGAAAAGCCATTTGGAACCGATCTTCAGTCCGCGCAAAAGCTGAATGAGATTCTGCTGGCGTCCTTCCCCGAATCCTCGATCTTCCGCATCGATCATTATCTCGGCAAACTACCGGTCAACAACCTGCTCTATTTCCGCTTCGCGAATTCCTTCCTGGAACCGTTCTGGAATCGCACATGTGTCGAGAGCGTCCAGATCACAATGGCGGAGAACTTCGGCGTCGAGGACCGCGGCGCGTTCTACGATCAGACGGGCGCCATTCGCGACGTAATTCAGAACCATCTGTTTCAGATCATGGCGAATATTGCGATGGAGCCCCCTGCGAGAAACGACAGCGAATCGATTCGCGAC
This sequence comes from Terriglobia bacterium, assembly GCA_963718155.1. GTDB lineage: Bacteria > Acidobacteriota > Terriglobia > Bryobacterales > Bryobacteraceae > BOG-234. The sequence goes on from CAVQYP010000028.1 coordinate 41,063, forward strand.
GAGAAAGCGAAGGTGCTCAAGGCGATCCCTCCTGTGGAGAAAAGCAATCTCTGCCGGGGACAGTTCCGTGGCTATCGGTCGGATAAGGGCGTCGCTAAGGATTCGAAAGTCGAGACTTTCGCGGCGCTGCGGCTCGAAATCAACTCGTGGCGATGGCAGGGCGTCCCGTTCTTCATTCGCGCGGGGAAATGTTTACCCGTGACCTGTACCGAGGTGATGGTCAGATTTCGCGAGCCGCCCGTCGGCTATTTATCGAACGATTCGGATTCGGCTTATATGCGTCTGCGGATCAGTCCGGATGTTGTTATCGCGCTCGGCATGATGGTGATGGCCGAAGATAAGCCCACCGAGGGGCGCCTGGCGGAAATGATAGCGAGCCATCACCCCAGTGCCGGCGAAGAGGATGCTTATGAGCGATTGCTGAGCGCCGCCATGATCGGCGACGCTACTCAATTCGCGCGCGAGGATTATGTCGAAGAAGCGTGGCGTATTGTCGACCCTGTGCTGAAGTCCGACACCCCGGTGTATGAATATGATCCGGGAACCTGGGGACCCGCCGAGGTCGATTCTATCGTCGCGCCGTCCGGAGGATGGCACAACCCGGCGAACGCCTGATTCCACTCGATGGAAGGTCAATTGCAGCGGCGACTGCGTAAGCCCCGAGGCGATCAAAGCGCCTTCATCTGCACTTCGAAAATGGCCGGAGTGGTCGAGAAATATCCTGAACGGAACACTGAACAATCGGCTTGTCCATCGAACGGCGGCAGAGTTCGGATTTGAACTCTGTGGTGTGGCGCCTGCGGTTCCAATCCGCGATTTTGCGAGATATCAGAGCTGGGCTCATCGGGGGCTCGCAGGCGAGATGCGTTATCTCACCGACCATCGCGCCATAGCGCGCAGCGATCCGGAACATCTGCTTCCCGGAGTCCGCTCGATCATCTGCGTGGGAATCATATATAACGGACCCCAGCCATTATCAACAGAATTCTCAGACATTGAGCGAGCCTGGATTTCCCGTTACGCGTGGGGTGAAGATTACCATGGGTTGCTTCGAACAAGGCTGGAAACCCTCGCACGTAGTCTATGCGAAATTCAGCCTTTTGAGTGGCGGGTCTGCGTTGATACTGCGCCTCTTCTCGAGCGCTCCCTCGCTCATCGTGCTGGCCTCGGCTGGATCGGAAAAAACACTTGTCTCATCAATCAGAAGCTCGGCTCCTGGTTCTTTCTGGGCGAGCTGCTCACGACTCTCGATCTCGAATCCGATCAGCCCCCGCCTGACCGCTGCGGTTCCTGTACGCGCTGCATAGACGCTTGTCCGACGATCGCAATCGTCCCCTCGCCCGATGGTGGCTACGAACTCGACGCGAACTTATGCATCTCCTACTTCACCATCGAGCTGCGCTCTTCGATTCCCGAGGCTCATCGCCCCGCCATCGGCGCTAACGTGTTTGGTTGCGACATCTGCCAGGACGTCTGTCCCTGGAATCGGCGCGCCGCCGAAACGGAAGAAGCCGCATTCCATCCCACGGAATTCGCGCCCCCGCTGGAACGTATGGCCGGATTGAGCGAAACGGACTTCCGCGCCATATTCCGGAACACTCCCGTCAGTCGAGCCAAATACAGGGGTTTTTTGCGCAACGTCGCGGTTGCAATGGGCAATGCCGGTCTCGAAAAATTCCGGGCGCCTCTGGAAAAGCTGGCCTCTTCGCAGGACTCGCTTATCGCCGAACACGCGCGCTGGAGTCTGGCGCGGCTTCCCGATCGCGAAGCAAAAACGATAAGCTATGACCTATGATCAGGTCTTTCCTGCTGTTCTCCCTGTTAACCGCCTCCGCCGTTGCGCAGGCCCCGGCTCCCGATGCGGCCAACCCGATGTCCACATGGCTTCGAAACGCGTGGATGGGGAATCGCAACAACATCGCCCGGACCGCCGAAAAGATGCCGGAAGAGAACTACGGCATGAGACCGGGCACCCAGACAAACGTACGCACCTTCGGCCAGCAGGTGACGCATGTCGCCACCTTCAATTTTCTTTGGTGCTCTCAGGCCAAAGGTGAAAAGAATCCCAGCCCCGGCAACCTCGATAAGCTAACCGCCAAAGCCGACATTCTGAAAGTCCTCAATGACGCGTTCACCTACTGCGAGAGCGCTTACAACGGGCTTACTGATTCCTCGGGAGCGGAGACGATCGACATCACTCAGGAAAACGGCCGCCAGACAAAAAGTCTTCGGATGGGCCTGCTGACCCTGAATTATGGGCACAATAACGAGATTTACGGCAGCATGGTCGCTTATCTGCGTATGAAAGACATCGTGCCGCCGGCCTCCGAGCCCCGCCCCGGCCGGAAAAACTAACTGGGCGCTGACTTTATCGAACGAACAGAATTGCCTGTTCACCGCCCTCTTAACTCAGCCCAGAAACCCGAGCTTCTGCGACCTGAAGTTTGCGAAGTTTGGAAAAATCGCTGGCAGCGTATTGTCGGGAACGCCGAACCACGAGCACAGGGTTGCGCCGTACTGGTCGACCGCCGTCGACGGAATCCAGCGGCCGCGTGTGTCGGCATCGTCGGGGCCGCCGAGTTGAAATTTGGGGAACTTGCCGTAAATCTGACCGCCCTGGACCGCCCCGCCCATCACCAGGTGGTGGCTGCCCCACGCGTGATCGCTTCCGTCACCCGTGGTGGGTTGAAGCGTCCGGCTGAACTCCGATTCCGTGAAAGTGGTGACGTTCTGCGCCACTCCCATTTCCTGCGTGGCGTTGTAAAACGCCGAAAGGCCCTGACTCAACTGGGGATACAGGTAGTTGTGCGACTCCAATTCCTGCGCGTGGGTGTCGAATCCGCCGAGAGTGCAGAAGAAAATCTGGCGCCGCATTCCCAGGTAGGACTGTACCTGAATGATTTGTGCGATCTGCTGCAACTGCACGCCGATGTTCGTCGCCGGAAACCGAGTACTCAACGCCGGCGCTTTACCCAGTGCGGCGCCGAGAGCGGCGGCGTCGGAGATGCTGCTTGAAATAGTACTGTCGGCCGCCTGAACCAGAGACACGCCGTTGCTCATACTCAGCAGATTCGTGACCGCGTTCCAGGTCGACTGCGAAGACGCCGTGTTGTTGAATCCGGCAAGCGTCAGAGTCTCTCCCGGGCTTAAGGTAACTTGCTGGGTGTTTGCCCCGGCGCCTTCAATGGTGTTCCCGGAAACCGAGAAAAACGTGGGGAAGTTCGACGAATTTATTCTGGCCGCCGCGATGTAATCGGCGACGCGTCCGCCCCAGCCGGTCGGGCTGTTGCCCTGGGCGACCGAGGTCTGCCACTGCGATTGCTGATCCGTGTGGGAAAAGAGATTGGACGGAACAGCCGACCCCTGCGCCTGATATTGTGCCCGCGTCAATGGCTGCACGAGAGATCCTACGTTGGCCACCACAGCGAGTTCTTTCGACGAAAACATGCTTGCGACATCGGCGAGTTGCCCATGGAAAGCATATGGCGCGCCTGAGATGCTGGTCACAGCCGAAGTCAGGTTACTTTCCTTAAGGGCAAGTCCGCGGCGGATCGCGGAATAGGCTTTGAAATTCGCGTCGTCCATCGGAACGATGGTGTTATTGGAATCGTTTCCCCCCAGCAGGAACACGCAGACCAGCGCGCGGTAATCGGGTCCGTTTTGCGCCAGAGCCGGCACAAGCCCGAAAGGTTTCAACGCCATCGACCCCAAGGCCGTCGCGCCGATGCGAAGTCCGTTACGAATGAGTGCCCGTCGATTTAACATGATTTTTCTCCTTACTGGACAATCTGGTATTCGGCTGACGACAGCACCACGCGCAGCGCAGCCAGCGTCTGAGCCTTTTTGGCGGCGCTTGAGTTTCCCAATGCCGCGCCCGAAGCTGCGTTGTACGCTGCCTGGTACAGATTCGTCGACATCCCGCCGTGCAGGAAAACGGTTCCGATGTAAGTCAGCAGGCTGTCGATGCTGCCGGCATTTTGAAGAAAAGGCGTCAGATTGATGCTCGTAGTCTGATCAACGGAGCCATAAAGAAGGGCGAAAACGATATCGGCCCGATCAGCCGCGGTTTGCGTGGTGTAGATCTGAAACTCCGGCCCGAACAGCCCGTTTGGAAGGCGATATTGAGGGGAGAAATAGCCGAACACGGTTGGCGATTGAAAGAGGTTCTGTCCCAGGGCGGCGGTCAGAGCACTGATGTTGTTCTGCGGACCGAGCGTCGCATTCAATCCCCGCAGAATATTCGCCAGGAAAAGGATCGGTTCGCGAAGGTGGCCGAAGTTACTGAGCGCAGGTCCTGGTTGATCTCCCGCGCGCGCCTCGGGATCCATCAAAATCGCCGTGATCACCGTTTTCATGTCTCCCACGACGCCGCTTCCATTGTTTTCGAAGACCGTGGCGACCCGCTGGATATAAGCCTGGCTGGGATTGCTCGTCACGAGGTGCTGGATCAGTTGCTGGCATACAAACGGCGCCATCGTCGGTTGTCTCATCAGCGCGTCGAGCAGAGACTCGAGATCCATTTCCGCGCTCTGGCCTGCGGGAATGGTGATATTGCCGAAGATCGTCTTTGCCGTTGTATCGTGCGCCGCTTCGACCGGAATCATCTGGCCCACATAGTAAGGGGGATTGAGAATCTGGGGAGCGGCGCCGGGCGCTGTCGGATAAGTCCATCCGGTCAGGAGAGCCGCGAGGTTGGTGATCACGCTGGTGCTGATATTCGAAACCGGCGCGCCGTTCACCAGGACGGGGCTTCCGTCGAGATTCAGCTGATTGAGGCCCAGTGTGAACAACTGGAGCAACTCGCGAGCATAGTTTTCATTCGGAGCGGTGCCGAGAAGAGCGCTCGCTTTGACGTTGTTCGCCATGGTCAGATACTTGCCCATGGCGGGGCTCAGAGTGACCGCCTTGATAATGTCACGGTAATTGCCGAACGCGTTATCGCGAAAAATGCGCCAATAGGGAGGATAGGCGTATGCCGGAGTCACCGAGATTGAGGATATGACCCAGGTCTCGGAAAGAGCGAAAGCAACCCGCTGCCGCAACTGATCCGGGCCCGCTACCACATCTTCGAAAAATGCGCGCTGTACGGGCGTAAGGTCGACGTTGCTCGAGCCGTCCGGGGCAAGAACGGGCTGATCGGGCAGATCGGAGACATTCATGAGCGAATTGCGCATTCAGCCATGCGTCGGTTCCCATCTGTTGCAGTTGAGCTACGGAGCCCGGAGAGGACCCCCATGTCGCCTGGTCGAGGAACCGCGCGGCCGCTCCTGGAGACAATGAGGAACTCGGGGTGGCCGACTTTCCTTGCGGTGGCAAAGTCGCCAGGAGAGTTAAAATCGTGAGCGAATAACACAACTGCTTCAAGCCTGCTGGAGTGGTCATTTTTCTGCTTCCAGTTGACTTATCGACGGATCCTCCGGAAATACGCGAGGTGCTCCGGGATTTTCCGGGGGCATTAGAATTAAAAACAGTGCTGCGCGCCGGCCTTCTTACGCTCGTCTTAGCCGCTCTGCTTCCCGCTGCTGAGGAATACTCCTGGTGGATCGAACCGTGCCCGCCCGAGACGGCCCGCGCCACGAGTTGTCAGGCCGGCGACCCGGAACTCGGGCAATGGGCGCTCGAGGCATGGCGCAGGGAATCGGGCGGTGAGATCGTTCTGAAGAAGAGCCTCACGGAAGCGCACGCGCGTCTGCGGCTGCACTGGGCGAACGGCACTTCGCAACTCTACGGCGAAACGGAACCGATCATGATAGATGGGGTACGCGGAGCGAACATTTACGTGCTCCCCAGCGTCGCTCCGGGCGCCGACCCGCTGCTGCGCGACACGATCGTCTATTTAACCTGCGTTCACGAAAGCGGCCATGCTCTCGGTCTGGTCCATACCAGTAACTTCGCAGACATCATGTACAGCTTCCAGTACGGAGGAGATATTACGCGCTACTTCGGGCGATATCGAGACTTACTGAAAACGCGCGAGGATATTCGCGCTCACTCGGGAGTGTCCGTAGCCGATCGCGCGGCGCTCAAGCTGGCGTTGAAGGAATAAACCCGATCGCCTCAGCGGTTGCCGAACAGTTCGAGATCCATCTCACGGCTGGCGTGTTCCGTTAGGTCGATGGCTTGCGCTCCCGCCTGATCCATTGCCTGGGCGGTTGGCGCCCGATAATCGAACGTCGCCAGAACCCGGTAAGTGCCGGGCGCAAGTCCCTCAAACCGGTAGTTACCCCGCGCGTCGGCGTACGTCTCTCTCAGGTCCATGAGGCGTTTCCGGTTGATCGGGTCCCACTCTTCGAGAAACACCGGAGCCCACGCAGCCGGATCCCCCGCAGCCTTCACCCTTCCCTGCAGCGTGCTCGCGCCGCCGGAAAGCCCGACGCGCACGGCGGTGAAGTTCCGCACCGCGACCTCGTTCCAGCCGTCCGGCCTCGAGTTCCCGTCTCGCGGCGCCGGCGAGAATTGCTGCACATAGTAACCCGCGGGCGGAATTACCAGGATCTCCCATCGCCCCGGGGCCAGCAGCGCCCCGTGGTTGGCCGTAACATCAAGATCCTCGGGCATTCCCGTACCAGTGAGATCTTTCCGGCGCGCCATCACCTCGGGCGCGTCTCCGGCCCCTCCCTGAATGTTGAAACACATCGGCCGAATCTGACTCATCACCAGCGCGAAATTACCGATGTCGCGATCGATTCTCAGTTCCGTATAACCACCGAAGAACCTCGTGCCTGGCGGATTCTCCCGCGCCTCGGCATACAACTCGTACGTGCCCGGCGGCAGGGCTCCGAAACGGAATCCCGGACCCTCGCTGGTGCGCCTTCCGAGGTCCGAAGCCAGCGTGACCTTAATCGTGAAATTTTGCGGGTCCGCCAGTGGCGCCACGAAACCCGAAAGATTGAACAGGTTACCCCGTATCGGTCTGACGTCCGCGTCCCGCGCGTCGTCGTCGGGATATACCTCGACCGGGCGCGCCTCCGCCACGCGCAGGGTCTGCCTTGAAAACGTCGGGACATAGGCGATGTCGAAATCCCGATTGCCGGTCGTGCGCACCAGATAAGAACCCGGATATAACCCGGAAATGCGGAAGACCCCGCGATCGTCGGTGGTTGCTCTGCTGACGACGCGGGGCGGCTCGGTATTGGTGTAAGCCGCGACGTCCTGATCCGCAATGCCCACCTCGTTCTCGTCCCGAACGATTCCGGTAATGCCCCCGAACCGCAGCATCCTCAGGCTCAGCGAAACGACTCCGTCTTTCTGGATTGCTATCGGCTGCCCTGAGGCGTTCCACTGCCGCTGGCCGTATTCGGCGGGCAGAAAGCCGCGACGGGTGGATTTGACGAAATACTCTCCCGCGGCGACGTTGCGGAATTCAAATACTCCGGAACTGCTGGTGCGCGTCTTTAAAGGATTGCCGCCCACGGGCTGTAGCGTCACTTCCGAACCCGCGAGGCGATCGCCGGTCGAATTCTCAAGGACGACACCCTGCACCACCGCCGCGGAAAGCGGCGCACTCACGAGCGCCAGCAGGATCATCTTTTGGAACTTGCGCTTCACAGCCCGACTCCGAAAAAGTGACGGACGTCACAGCGCAAGCGTTGAGGTGAAAATCAGGCGCTTAGAATTCCGCGGAACTTCGCCGGACCTCCATCATAATTCGGAAATACTGAATTGATCGCCCGATTTCCCAGGTGCGAATACACCGCCTCGCTCAGCACATCGCGAAAATCGGTGGTCAAAGCCAGGTCGCGCTGCTCGTTGAGTTGCTCCGGCGCCAGTCCAGGCCACTTCCCGTAAACCTTGCCGCCCTTCACGGGGCCGCCCATGACGAACATCACGTTCGCATGGCCGTGGTCGGTTCCCCGGTCGCCGTTCTCTTTTGCGGTTCGCCCGAACTCGGACATCGTGACCAGGACGACGTCCTCCATCCGATCTCCCAGGTCCTGATAAAAAGCCGCCAGCGAATTCCCGAAACTCGCTCAGGACATTCGCCAGTTGTCGAGTGCCTCGGCCCGACCTCATTCACGTGATGGTCCCAGCCGCCGATATCTGCGAAAGCCACCTCTACGCCGACATCCGCTTTGATCAGCTGCGCGATCTGTCTCATGCTGTCGCCGAAGCGTCCGCGCGGATAGTTTGCTCCGGCGGCGGGCTGGTACGGAGTCTTCTGGATCGATTGCAGCAGCGCCACCGCATCGAACGTCTCGCGCCCGGCTCCATTCAGGATCTGGTCGCTTGTCCCGGCATACATGGATTGAAGGACCTTCGAAGCGCCTGCATCCCGAACCGTGAAGTTGTTCAGATTCTCGATGGCGATCGCATTCTGCGCGCCCCGCAACGTGCGCGGCAGCGCGGGTCCCAGGCTCACGGCCCGCACGGGCGAGGTTTTTCCGGTCTCGACGGGGAGGGCGCGATTCAGCCACCCACCGGCTGTACCTTTCAGACCAGGCGTGCCCGACTCCATATAATCCTGAGCGTCGAAGTGCGATCGCGACGGATCGGGCGAGCCCGCGGCGTGAACGATCGCAAGCCGCCGCTGCTGCCACAAGGTTTTTAACCCCACGAGGGAAGGATGCAGGCCGAAGAAACCATCCAGATCGATTACCGTGTCTGCCGGGGCAATGTTCGAAGAAGGCCTCGGAATCGCGATCGTCGGGCGCAGATCGTAGTAGCGTTGCTCGCCGTGGGGAACGACGATATTCAAGTCCGTCCGCGGCGCCGCGCTGGAAGATCGCGACCAACACCTTCCTGCCGGCCGCTTTGCTGTTCACCCGCAAACGCCGCCCGCTGCAGCCACAGCGGCGCGGAGCCCACGCCGGCCATCGCGATCGCGGAGTTGCGAAGAAAAATTCTGCGTGAAAGTTCCATAGCGTGATCCTGCTTATCGGCGTTGAAAGTCCGGAGAGCCCAGCGTGAGTCCCGCTGCGCTTGCGCCCAGTTCCTGCTGCTGTTCGAGACCCGCCTGAATCGCATCGTGTGCAGCGGGCGATGCGTCCGTTAAAAGAATGCTCCGCTCGATCCCCGAGGCATCCATTCGCAGCACAAACTGCGCGGGATCGATCTTCACCCCCGCGATCTTCCCGTGGGCCAGCGCAACCGCGAAATTCATACGGGCCAGCAAGGACGCCGAGTTGATCCAGTCGGCTCCGCGATTGGAATAGCCGGTCGGCTCCAGCTTCCGGTAGAGCGGCTCGCCGAGCTGATTTAACTGGCCGGTAAGCGTCTGAGCAAAATCGACGTCACCGTTCAGAGCGCGCACCGCGCTCGTCACCATCTCGAGCGGCGATTTCATCTTCGAGCGGAAGTTCGCGGGATCCCAGAATTCCGGCGCGTTGATCATGGTGCGCATCACTTCCAGCAGGTCGCCGTCGGTTTTCAGAAACGTGGCGGCCATCTTCCGGACCAGTCCTTCCGGCGGATCATCGGAAACGAATCGAATCGCCAGGCTTCTTGAAATGAAAGCAGCCGTGGAAGGATGATGCGCGAGAATGTCGATTACCTTGAGCCCGTCGTCCATACCGCCGCCCGCCGGGATTGTCACACCGAGCACATGCTTCTCGCCTCTGTCGTGGATCTTCTCGTTAAATTCGAACCCGCCGCCGCGGTTGGGTTCGCGGATGGTCCAGCCCGTAAAGCACCTTGCCACTTCGGTCACATCGTGCTGCGAATAGCCGCCGTCCACACCCAGCGTGTGTAACTCCATCAACTCGCGGCCGTAGTTTTCATTCAGACCCTGACGGTTCTTCGAGTTCGGGCGTGGATCGGCGCCGCGCGACTGCCAGTTATCGAGATAGAAGAGCATGGCCGGGCTTTGGGCGGTGGCCAGCAGCAGATCTTTGAAGTGCCCCAGCACGTGCGGGCGGATCACGTCGCGCTCGTATGACGTGACCATGTAGCGGTCCGCGCCTTTGTCCAGGAAGACGTTGAAGTGGTTGTACCAGAAGTCCGTTAAAACCTCTCCGAGTTGGCGGTTGCTGTAGATTGCCCGCATCAGTTTGCCTTCCATGAGGTCCTGATTGACCACCTGAACGGAGCCTGCGAGAATCTGAATTTTCCGCCGGAGGTCGGGCGTGGCGGGCGCGTAGAGCTTTCTCCGCGCGTTATCGGGGAGAGAGTCGAGCACCTCGTACTGCTGCGCAGAGGGCATCGATTCGATCAACGCTGCCTGATCCGCCGGCGTTCCATTCGGCAGGATCTGCTTCTGCTCATCGTGAAGCGGGTTGTCCGCTGGGTCTCTACGCTGCAAGCGGGCAACAAGTTTCTCTACGGCGTAGCGAGTCTCGATATCCGCCGGAAACGGCTGCTTGCCGTCCACCATCGCCTTGACCATTTGGGGAGTCGGGTAATGTTGAATCAGGTCGGCCGAACTCATGCGAAGGCTGTCGAACGGAGCCAGTTTCGCTACCAGTGCGGCATTTTCGGGAATAGTCTGTGGATGTAGCTGCTGCTCGATCCACTGATCGAGGCCGATTCGCTTAACTGCTTCGAAATCCTCCTGGCGCGCGCCGAAGGTGAGCCGGTTGAGCGCGTGAATCACCTTCTGGTCCGGCGTCATCTGCGGAATCGCCGAAACGGGCGCCGGGAGGGTCTTTTTCTTCGCGTAAAGCCCCGACGAAATCCCCGCCAGAACGATCGAAAGCGCAGCGATTGCCCTGCTCTGCATTCAATACCTGCTACAAGGTATAACGCATCCGGAGAGGAAGAGTTGCGCGGTGAATCTTTGTTAACGGATTACGTGACTCTTCTCCCAGGCCCTGACGTTAAGCCGAGACTGGTCAAAGATCCGTTCGTAGTTTCCTTTGAGGACCTTCTGGCGAGCGTCCGGGCTCAGCAGACTCCACAGGGGTCCGTACTGATAGTAGACTTTCAGGTATTTTTCCTGCGTCGCGGGCGCGACTTCGTCGGTTCCGAAAAGGAAACGGTCCGGGTATCGATTGATCAGGTCGGCAACGATTCTGGTCGATTCCGGAGTCGAGTCCAGATACTTGGCCACTTCGTCCCAGGAGATGTCGAAATACACCCGATCGAACGCGTGGTCCGTCAACATTGCCTCGATTATCGCGGCGTGGTTCTTGACCGGGCGTACAATCCTTCCCATGCCGGTATGCGCCCAGATGATGGTCGAGTTCGGATGACGCCTGAACAAAGCCTTGGTCTCGTCCAGATAGGCCGGCGTGGAACCCTCTTTTGCAAAGGGCACATCCATGTCGTTATGCAGGATGGATACCAGTCCCACCTCCGCGGTGAAGTCAAAGATTCGGTCCAGGGCAGGATCCCGCAGGCTGGCGACTTCTCCGGCAACCTTGGCCGAGACAAACTCCTTATGAATACTGAACTCGCCGATTCCCGTGAAGACGCCCGGGAAGGTCTGCAACACGCGCCGGATGTGGTCGGCAGCATACATGTCACTGGGATTGAAGCCCGTGATCATCGGATCGAGACGCGCCTGCTGCTCTTTTGGTAGCGACTTGTATGCCATTGCGATCCAGGCGTCCGTGAAAGAGTAGTAGTAGAGTGGTGCGTCAGTGTTCAGATAATATGTCGGGGCGCGGTCGCCATCGGAACGATAAGACCACTGCTGTTGAAGCGGTATGCCGAAGATAGCCACACGGCCCACCTTGTCACCCATGATCTTGATGAAATCGTTTATGCTGGTGCCTTCCTGAATGTAGTTTGTGAGGTGAAAGTGATCGTCGTTCAACTCGTAGTTGGGCGTTTGAGCGCTGACGGGACACGCGATTGCGGCGAATAAGACCGTCAGGAATAATCGCTTCATACCGACACCTCCTTCAGGTTGAACGTGAGCAGTCATGGCCTTTTAGTAGAGTGCCGTCATGCCGATCGCAATGACCTGACCCGTTATCTGCCCAGTATAGAAACCGAATGTGCTGCTGACGGGTGAGTGATCGACATTGATCAGCTGCAGATTCAGACGGATGTTACGCGTATCCCAGGGATAATAGTTGCCCCCTACGATGAATTCCTTCGGGCGTCCGTAATTGCTGAAAACATAAGACGTCGACCCGTAAAGCTCGATTCTATTGCGCACAACCATTTGCGCCATCTGTGCGTAGAAGCCCGTATCCCGGACGGCGCCCACCGGTAGACGGCCGTCCGCAGCGAACTGATCCAGTTTCCGGTAGTAGCCCTCTCCTTGGAGCCAGAAGCCATGGTATTTAATTCCGGCCGCCCCGGTTATCAATCTATAGCGGGCCTTCTCAACGGTCACACCGTTGGCAAAGGCTCCTGTATCAAAGACGTTCAAGCTGTCCGCCAGACGAAGAGTCGTATTCGCAGCAGCGGAGCCGATCGCACTCTGCCGCTCCTCAGGGCTGTTAGTGAACGCCAGATTGAAGCGGGTCGCAAGTTTCTCATGACGCTCGTAATCGCCGAAAGCGCCGCGGGGGCCAAATTCGCCCGTAGTGGGGAGCCATGTCAACGCAACTCCTTCGGAGAGAATCCGGTCGAGTTTGGTAGCCGGGGCGTCCAGGTTGCTATTATTATTACCGACCATCCACCTGTATTCCAACCGCCTGACAAGGATCCCCTGGCCGTAAATACCCTGTGAAAAGAAGGGGCGGAAGTATTCGTCGGCCATGACGCGATCGTAAGACTCCCAATAAGGGTGGGAGCCCTGCAACGATTGCGTACCTGGATAGGCATTCCAGCCTATTCCCACCAGGGCATATTTATTGAAGCTGTAGGTGAGAGCGCCGCCGACAGCCACCTGATTCGTGTCCTGGACGGTCCACAGGAATGTGCTGTATTGAAACTTCGGCGAGAACAACCAGCCCTGCGTAAAGAGCATCACCCTGTGAAGCTGAAAATCCTGGCGAGGGTCATACCGCCAGCGGACGACCCAGATGATCCCTGGCAGTCTGATCGGCCGGCAACTGGTTGAGATACCGGGCGGCCATATACCCGCTGAAATTCAGCTCTCCGAGAGGGCCCTCCGCCACAGTGAATCCACGGCCCGGGTTGAATTCTCCAAAGACACCCGGCTGTCCTTCGGAGGCTTGCGGAAGCAGGGTTTTGTCATCGTGCTCGGAATCAACCGGCGCGCCGGAGGCGCTTCCCGCGCCCGGCACGGCAACTGTGTGTGCAACCGGTTGGGCAGCGGGTGGCTGCACCGCCTCGGATGGCGACGCGAGCCTCTGGCGCAAAGCGTTGACCTGCTCCATCAATTCGCGGTTCTGTTCTTCCAGCTTTTTGTTTTGTTCCACTACCTGATCGAGCGCCTTCAGGACGTCCTGCGTGCTTTTGGACTGATCCGCGGGCGGCGTCTGAGCGGTGGCGGAGCCGGCTAAAATCAGTCCCGTTATGGCTGCCAGGGGCAGGGCACCGGATAAGAGTGTCATGGCTGCTTTCCGCTACGAGGAAGGCGCTATTTCATCCGGTCCGGAGATTCGTCGAACACGTTGAGGTGCAGCTTGCCGGCGACATATTGAATCACTTCCTGCGCTTTCACGCTGTTACCTGCGTCGTCCAGACGGGGCGAAAAGACAGAGATTGCACCCTCGCCAGGGATCACAGCAATGATGCCTCCCCCGACGCCACTCTTGGCGGGAAGGCCGACGGTCCAGGCCCATCCGCCGGAACCATCGTAAAGGCCGGCAGACATCATCGTCGCGAGGATATGCGAAACGTTCTCGGGTTTGATCACCTGCTTGCCCGTGACCGGGTTCTTGCCGTTGTTGGCCAGCGTGGCAGCCATCATGCCAAGCTGAGCGGTGTTGACGCCGACCGAGCACTGTTTCGTGTAGACATCGACCGATTCCAGCGGGTCGGCGTAAATCCGCTCGTATTTCAAAAGAAGGGCGGCCAGAGCACGGTTGCCCTGGTTCGTGGCTGCCTCGGACTTGTAGACGTCGTTGATCAGGGTCAGCTTCTCACCCGCCGCATCGCTGTAGAAGTTCAGGATCTTATTCCACTTCTCAGCGGCGTTTTTGGCGGGAATCAAGCTGACCGTAGCAATAGCGCCGGCGTTCACAAGGGGATTTCCCGTGTGGGTCGGCATGTCAACCACGGCCGTAACTGAGTTAAACGCCCTCCCCGTGGGTTCGGATCCGATCCGGGAGAAAACTGTACCGGCCCCCAGTTCGTTCATGGCCAGCGCCAGAGAGTACACCTTGGAAATCGATTGGATAGAGAACGAATACTTGATATCGCCGACCGAGTACACCTGGCCGTCGGTGGTAACCACGGATATGCCGAACAGTTTGGAATCAACCTGCGCGAGGTAAGGGATGTAGTCCGCATTCTTACCTTTTGTGTCACCCTTGAATCTCTGGTACGCCTCATCGACGGCGGCCCGGAGCCGCTGCTGCTGCGCGGACGGGGTTTTGGCTGGAGCCGGGGCTTGCGCTTGCAATGGGGTCCAGGTGAAAGAAGAGGCGGCCAGGACCGCTGCAAGGACGAGAGTCTTTGCGGAAAGATTTGTGCTTAACATAAAGGTTTCCTTTTCTTGAAGCCGAGTCTTTGTAATGAACTGAGTGATCCCGCGGGTCGCCGCGGGACAAGTTCCGCCCCGCCTTTTGACGCTCTGACGTTTGCGCTCAAGTTGATGGGGCGGGCGGTTCGCACTGGCGCTGTCGCTCGCCTGGATTGCATTCAGGCCATCCCACTGAATCGTTCTGTTTGAAATTGAAGCGGCCCAGCCCGCCACGGCGGAGCCACACATGCCGAGGTGCGCGTTACTTCTCCCCCAGTCGATCTGTCCACGAAACTGAGTACGCCATGCCCGCCCACCACGAAGCTCTGAGCCTGAGATGCAGGGGTGCGAAGGGCTGCTCTTTTTTAAATCAACGCTTTCGATCTCAGCTCTTCCGATCGCAACCTTTTCGATCTCCGCTTTCTGATATCTACCCGACAGGGTGCGGAAGGGTGATTTGAACGACTCTGTTGAGGACGCGGTTCGCGCGAGCTACCGGCACTCGCGCAAAGCTCCGCGCCGGAGCGTGGCCCCAGACCGACTGCGCAGTGTCTTCATCCACTTTGCCCGCCCGAAGGGCCACGGTTCCTCCGTGAAGACGCGGTTCTTACGAGGGCGGCGCTCACGTAAAGCTCCGCGCTGTCGTAAGCTCCGCGGCAGGGGCGAAGCGGTTTTCGCGGTCACGCGGCCAGGGGTGGCACGAATGGGGAGGGACCTTCGCGGCTGGAATCGCATTCGTGCACGGTTTCGGAGGTGATTTCCGGTGTCGAAAAAACGAACTCTTCCGCATCTGGCTCTTCGGCCGGAACCTTGCATTCTTCGTTTATTTTGTGAGGATTGCGTGGAGCTTCGGCCTGTGCGTGGGCTTCCGCTTCCTTCCGCTGCAGGGCGGCGGCATGGGTTTGGGCTCTCCGCTCGGCCTGAAGGGTCTGCAGCTGCTTCAGCGATTTATCGAGGGTGCGCTGCAGGCGCTGTTCGTAGAGGCTGAGGTTGGCGAAGGTCTTGGAGTCGTCGCGGAAGACTCGCGCGGCGGTCAGGGCGGCATGGACCTGAGAGTGGTCTGTCTCAATCCGGGCAGCTTCCTCGACGTGACCGAGCGCCAACATGGAGTCTTCGATGGAACGCATGCGGTTGAGGCGCCATTGGGTATCGCAGAAGGTCTGCGCGTACTGGCGTTCGATGGCCGTTTCGGGCGCGAGATCCGTCATGAGCTCGGCGCAGAAGCGCATGTATGCATCCATGTCTTCCCATGGCATGACGACCACGCGGCTCGTCAACCCGTGACGCAGCGCGTTCAGTGCCGATTTCTTCTTTCCTTCTTCGGTGCGGGGCCCGGTGGGTCCGGTGGCCGGCGCGGCATAGGTAGCAGGTGACATCGCTTCTCTGTTTCTCCGGTTTTCAGATACCACGCCGAAATCGGGATGGTGCACGGGGGTGGGGTTAACAGATTGATTCCACTGGGCAAAAACTCAGAAAAAAAGTGTGAACGGCTCTGGACACCGCGCACGAGTTCGATGGATGGCGGGCTCGACCGCGGGCGGGCGGCCGTTGCGAAAAAGAATACAACCCCTCGGGATAGAGCGCATCTATAGCTCCACGACGGGAACGATTTCCCGATTTAACGGGGCGAGGAGCCAATGACAACCAAAAAGACTGACAACAAGACCTTTCTTCAAATGGACCTTCCGGAAGCTCCGGCTGGCGTGGATCGCCGCGCATTCCTGATGCGCAGCGCCTCCATCGGCGCGGCTGCGGTCCTTACCGGCTGCTCGGCCGAAGAAAAAGCCAAACAGGTTGGCTCTAACCCTCCGCCCGCACCTGCGCAAGCTGCGGCCACCGACTTGTCTCCTGACTTGAACGTGGTGAAGAAGTCGAAGGGTCCGGTGATGACCACCATCGACGAGTTCTATAAAGTTGGGCCCGGGCCGTCGAGCTCGCACACCATTGGTCCGATGCGCATCACGTACGACTTTTACCAGCGCTCCACCAAACTTCCGCCAGACCAACTTTCGAAAGCCACCGCGATGAAGGTCCACCTCTTCGGCAGCCTCAGCGCTACGGGAAAGGGTCACGGCACCGAACGCGCCTCACTTGCCGGCATCGTCGGCAAGGAGCCGGCTACGGTGGATCCTCTGTTCCTGGACAGTCTGAGAGACAAACCCGACCAGGTCTTCCCGGTGAAACTGGGGGACAAGACCATCAACGTCTCGCTGAAGGACATCATCTACGACGAAACCAAGGGGAATTTCCCGCACCCGAACACGATGACCTGCAAACTGATGGCGGGCGATTCGGTGCTGCTCGAGCAGGAGTACTATTCGGTGGGCGGCGGATTTATCGAATGGAAGGGCTATCAACCTCCCCAAAAAGGTCAGCCGAAGTATCCCTACTCGACGATGAAGGAGTTGCTGGAGCACACGGAGAAGAACAAGCTTTCCGTCGCACAACTTGTGCTCGCGAACGAAGTGGCCGTCTCGGGGAAGAGCGAGGCCGAGGTGTACGCGTTCTGCGACAAGATTTTGAACGCCATGGTCAACACCGTGAATGCAGGCCTGAAAGCGCCCGAAGGCGTTCTGCCGGGTCCCATTATGCTAAAGACCAAAGCCGGCGAAGTCTACAAGCGGGCGATGGACGACAAGTATCAGAGGCAGCAGGGACTGGGTGTCGTCTCGGCGTACGCGCTGGCTGGTTCCGAGGAGAATGCTCGCGGCCATCTCGTCATCACGGCTCCCACAGGCGGCTCCGCCGGCGTGATGCCCGCGCTGGTGTACGCTCTCGGCGAAGGCGGCCGAAAGCTTCCGAAGGAGAAACTACGGGACGGACTGTTGGCCGGTGCGGCGGTAGGCTACTTGTGCAAACATAATGCCACGCTTTCCGGGGCCGAAGGCGGCTGCCAGGCGGAGATTGGTGTCGCCTCCGCGATGGGCGCCGCTCTGATCGCGCAAGCGCATGACTTCAGCCCTCAGGTTGTGGCGAACGCCGCTGAATCTTCCCTGCAACATCACCTCGGGATGACCTGCGATCCTGTTGCCGGGTTTGTGCAGATCCCGTGCATCGAACGCTGCGCTTTCGGGGCAGTGAAGGCATGGACGGGTTTCATGATCGCGAGCAACGAGATTCCCGCCAACCGCCGGGTTGATTTCGATACAACCGTCAACGCCATGGCGCTAACGGCTAAAGAGATGAATTCGAAGTACAAGGAGACCTCCGAAGGCGGCCTGGCGGTTTCTGTGGTGCTCTGCTGAAGCTGGCCGCAAGGAAGGGCTCATGCTGAAACCATTCATTACAAGCGTGGTCTTTCTGGCCATTTCAGCAGGAGTGTCGCAGGGCGGGGACAAGAAGATGATTCTTCCGAAAGGAGCCCCGCCAAACGCCGGCTGGAGCTATGGAATTCTGGCCGATGACACCCTCTATATTTCCGGTATGGCCGGCGAGGACGCCGCGGGAAAGATTCCGGCGAGCTTCGAGGGCGAAATGAAGCAGGCCTTCGACAACATCGGCGCTGTTCTCAAGGAAGCCAAAATGTCGTTCTCTGACGTTGTGAGCGTACAGGTGTATCTCACCGACGGTGCTTTGTTCGATCGGATGAACACTGTTTATAAGACGCAGTTCAAAGATCCCAAGCCCGCGCGCACCACCGTCGTGGTTGCCAGGCTCGTTGGTGAAGGGCATGTGGAGATCACCGTAACGGCAAAGAAGCCGTAACGCCCCCAACCCAGGGTCGAAGCCGCGTTCGCGCTGCAGGATTCGAGCGTTGAGAAGGTAAGGAGGATTTCTTGTGCCAAATGGGAGACCAGCTATGCCGATTCGCTCGTCAATCTACGGGTGTTCAGCAGTATTGACATTGTCGACGTTTTTCGCGGCTTCTGCGCTGGGGCAAGCTCCATCGTCGTCATCAGCCAGTATGGAGCAGGAAATCGAGAACCTTCGAGCCGAAAATGCAGCCGTACGAGAACAGTTAAAGACGTTAATAGATACGGTCAGCAAACTCGAGCAACGGTTGGATGGGGAGCCTGCCACCGTGGTTCGGGAATTCCCCCTCCTGCTCCTCCTCCAACGCAGCCACTGACCGAGACTCCACTTGTGGCGTCCCTGGTCAGTATGCCGCCAGGCAAGCCGGTACAGACGGCCTCAATTCAGATTCCGGCAGCGAATGCGGTGAATACCTCAGCGGCGGTGGCACAGGCAGCAAGTACTTCCGTACAGCCGGAATCCGTTGTCGCACCACAGACAAACAGCGGATCGTTATAGAGATGGAATCGTAATCTGGGAAACTTCCGAAGACGCTAAGGTGCCTTTCCTGCTGAAGTTCAACGTCAATACCCAACTCCGATATCTCAACACTCTTGATAGCAACGGGACTTTCACTGACCACCTGGGCGTTACCCACGATGTTCATGACGCGCAACGATATCACGGTAAATCGCGCAATGTTCATCTTCGGCGGCTACATTTTCGACAAGAGGGCGCTATATAGCTTCACCGTCTGGACATCCGCCGGGGCCGCTTCGATCGTCGTAGCCGGCAACATTGGCTGGCGATTCAACAAGGCTCTCACGCTCACCGGAGGTTACACTGGCGTTCCAGGCAGCCGATCACTGGTTGCCACGTTCCCATTTTTTACGGCAACCGACAGGAGCATGGCTGACAACTTCTTCCGCCCCGGGTTCACTCAGGGCGTCTGGTTGAGCGGAGAACCCGTGAAGGGACTGAATTACCTGGCGTTCCTCGGCAACGGTCTCAATACCCTGAGTATCTCGGCAAACAAGATCGATACGAATCTGCTGACTTCCGGAAGCGTCTGGTGGGAGCCGCTGGGACCCTACGGGGAACCCGGTAAATCACGCAACATGTACGATGATTATTTCTCCTCCAGGAAAGTTCGCATTCGACTGGGTGGCGCGTTTACAAGATCCCGGGAGAACCGTTTTTCAGATCTCGATCAATCCAGTCCCGAGAACACTTCAATATACAATTCCGACGGCGTGCAGGCCTTCGCGACCGGAGCGTTTGCGCCGGGTGTAACACTCCAGGATGCCACGTATAAGATGTTGGCGATCGACGGCGGCATCAAATGGAACGGGCTTGCGGTCAACGGGCAATACTTCATGCGCTGGCTGGGTGATTTCGTAGCCGACGGACCGCTTCCGCTCGCATCCACATTCGACCATGGCGGCGAGTTTTCGGCGAGTTACTTTGTCAAGCCGAAAAAGTTGATGCCGTATGTCCGCACCTCATGGGTGCGCGGGCAGTTCGGCAACTCTTATGAGTATGGGGCCGGGGTAAAGTGGAATTACGTTCCGACCGAGCGACTCTGGTTCAGCGCAGAAGTGTTCCAGGTCAACAAAGCTCCTTATAGCGGGGCCTTTACTCCCTATACCGCAGGTATGACGGGCTGGGTGCCGATGCTGCAGGCGGTCCTCGCTTTTTGACGATCATCAGTTTCCGACATTCGCCTGATCGCGTTTATTTCGATTAGCGGGCTGAAGAACAGGGCTGCTTACCGCTCCCTCATGTGCCAGCACCCCTGAAGGGTGCTGAAAACGGCCGTTCGAAAGACCCTTACTGCCGAGCCGACACCCTAACGTAACAGGTTGCTGAAAAAGGGCTATAGTCCCTCCCTTCCTGTCGCGGCTCAGAACAGAGTGTGTTCATTGGGAAGGACTTGCCGGGCCGCGTCAACAAAGCGTTAATCAGAGGGCCCTTTTCAGTACCCTGCTAAAGGGGGTGCCGGAACACGCGTTGCTTGACGGGCGCCGAGTTAGGCTTTTTGCTGGAACTTAAGAGGTCGGACCTCGCCCCTCATTCCTTCCTCCATTGGGTCTCAGTGGTTGGGCACTTACACCCGACCCGGGACTAAAAGCTTTAAGATGACGACTTTTTTGTTATTGCTCCGGAGTGGCAAAAGATGCAGCGCTTGTCGTTGTGGTGGTGCAACTTCGCGGACCAGGGGCCTTGGCGGTCACGGGCCAGAAGAAAAACTTCAGCCCCCGCGAGCATGCCGAGCGGTGGCCCGATGAAATAGCTCCAGAGGGTGTGCCAGTAACTGGCATACAATGCCGGGCCGAATGTCCGTGCCGGATTCGTACTCATACCGGATACGGGAGATTCGAAGGCGATGTACACGGCGACCAGAATGGCGGCGAAGTGATGGGTATAAGGGGCAAGGGCTTCGCGATTGGAGGCGAACAGGATCGCGCTCATCAAGACAAGTGAGATAGTGAGTTCGGCAACAAACGCGATGGTGTCGCCGTAAATGCCGGGAGTGGTGGCAGCGTAACGGACCGCTTTGTTCGCCGGCGCGCCGTGGAGCACAAGGCGGGCGAGCGTCACGCCGGCCACCGCGCCGAGAAATTGCGCTGCACAATAGAACACCAGATCCCATAACGCCACTTTCCTCAATCGAAAAAACGTGAATGTGACCGCGGGATTGAAGTGCGCTCCGGATTGCTTGCCCCACGGTGAGACAACGATTGCAATGATGGTCGCACCCATTGCAAGGCCCATCAGCATTCGGCGAACGGCGTCGTTCGGCAGATGCCGGCCGATCGGCGAAGCGGGGTGCCATAACAAGGTGGCAACTGCGCAGGCGGCGAACAGGTAGAGGCCTGACTCTCCGGCTTCCATAAGGTACTCTTGCCAGTCGAGACGCAGGCTGCCGGGTGCGCCCAGAGTACCTTTTTCGGCTACTTCAGTCCTGATCCGTGGACGTTTGCGCGCGTCGGAACTGCTCAGAATGGTTCTCCCGTTGACGCTCGCCCGCGGGCACACTCATGAACAGCGCCTTCAGGCCTTCCGTCATCGTCGGGTGCGCAAACATGGTGTCTCGCAAAATTGTGTACGGCTGGCCTGCCAGCATCGCGAGTTGAACCGTGCTCATGAGTTCACCCGCCTCAGGCCCAAAGGCCGTGAACCCGAGAATGCGGTCACTCTGCACGTCGATGAGCGTCTTCATGAACCCTCGTCTTTCCGAAATGGTCCAGGGCCGCCATCCGGCGTCGACCGGCACGGATGCAACCCGGTACGCAATACTTCTTTCCCGCGCCTGTGACTCGTTGAGACCAACACGCGCCAGTTCCGGATCAATGAAGACGCAGTAGGGAACCAGCCGGTCCTTCGTGCTGCGGCGGCCTCCGTTCAGGTTTTCGATGAATGATGTTAAAGTCGTCCTCGGATACGTGCGTGAAGTATGGGCTGCCCGCGCACTCTCCCATGGCCCACACGTTCGGCGCGGTTGTTTCCAGGCGATCGTTGACTCGGATGTGTCCCTTTTCCGTGACCTCGATTCCGGCGTTCTCGAGTCCGATACCGCTTGTGTTGGGCGTACGTCCAAGCGCCACAAGAATGTCGGTTCCGTCGATGGTTCGTGTACCGTTCGCGCTTTGCAGTTGAAGGCTTACGTGCCCGCCGGAAAGCCCGTCGACACGGAGGACGTGCGTGCCCAGGAGCACGTCGATGCCTTCGTCCCGGAACAACTGCAGAATCGCCTGCGAAACGTCGGCATCTTCGTTGGAGACAAGTTGCGAGCTGCGTTCGATCAGGGTTACGCGGCTTCCCAGTCTGCGCAGGGCCTGGCTCAGTTCGAGGCCGACGTAGCCGCCTCCCAGAACGATCAGGTGCTCGGGACGCCGCTGCAAGTCCAGCGCCTCGATATGGGTCATCGGCCTCGATTCCCGCAAACCGGGCGTGTCGGGTATTGTGGCGTGGGTTCCAACGTTCACGAAGACGCGGTCCGCGGTGAGCGTACGTTCGCCCCCATCGCGCAATGCGACGCGAAGGGTGCGAGGCGCGACGAATGCGCCATCGCCGAAGATGAGTTCATCACCGCGATCCGGGTTCAGCGCCGCATGATATTTGTCGAGATGAACCTGGATAATACCTTCGACCATTTCGCGCTTGCGCGCGTATACGCCAGCCATGTCGATGGCGATCGGCCCGGTCTCGATCCCGAATTCCCGATGCCGCCCCACGAGCGAGGCGACCTTCGCAGAATGAATGACGTTCTTGCTGGGCAGGCATGCCACATTGGGACAGGAACCGCCGATATACTTCCGATCGACGACGGCGGTTCGCTTTCCTTCTTCGGCCATTGTCCAGGCCATCAATTTGCCGGCGGTGCCGCCGCCAAATACGAGGACGTCGTATTTTTCCGCTGCATTCATGTGATTCATCTCCTTTGGTTCCGCTATCGGCACTGGCGTAAGGCTCCGCGCCGAGCGGAAGCTCGGCGGCAGGGCCGAAGCCCTGACCCCACGACAGTGCCGTGTACCTGGACCCATCGTAAATTCAAGGCGAACTCATTTCGATACGCCGTTCGCTGCCAGAAACTCCTTCATCGCAGCCGCGATTTCGACGTACGTGCGTCTCTGTAGCAAAATGCCCGGTATCCAGGAATTCGACCCGTGCGTTCGGTATGTCCTTCCGATATGCTTCGGCCCCTGCGGGAAGGAAAAAGGGATCGTTCTTACCCCAGATCGCGAGCAACGGCGGCTTAGCTTTCCGGAAGTAGTCCTGAAACGCCGGATAGAGCTTCACATTCGACGCGTAATCGAGGAACAAATCCAGCTGAATGTCTTTGTTTCCCGGACGCTCCAGCAGAGCGGCGTCCAGCGTGTACGATTCAGGCGGAACACTCTCCGGATCGTTCACGCCGTGCGTGTACTGCCAGCGCGTTCCTTCCAGCGTCAGAATGTTCTTGCGGATTACCTCTCGATTCTCCGGTGTCGGCTCAGCCCAGTATTTCCGAATCGGCCCCCAGGCATCGCCAAGCCCTTCTTCATAGGCGTTCCCGTTCTGCGAAACGATCGCTGTCACTCGATCCGGGTGAGCCATCGCCAGACGGAATCCAGTCGGCGCGCCATAGTCGAAGACATACAGCGCATAGCGCCTGAGTTTGAGCGCTTGCGTGAACGCATTCAGCGTCGCGGCCAATCGATCGAACGAATAGATGTATTTTCGTTCGGCCGGAACGTCGGTGAATCCGAAACCGGGGAGGTCCGGCGCGATCACCCGATAGTCGCCGGCCAGACGCGGAATGAGTTCGCGAAACATGAAAGACGATGACGGGAATCCGTGCAGCAGCAGTATTACCGGCGAACGCCGGGTCGCCGGCCGCCCGGTAGAAGACGCGGACTCCATCCGCTTCGATGTGATGGATGGATGTAACAGGCGCCGTCCACCGTTGCGGTGATCTGCGCCGTTTGAGTTGAACGACCCTGCTCATCAAAACGCTCCTTACCGATCGGAGTGGCACCCGACAGGCCAGAACAAAAGAGATCTCAATTCGGAATCACCGGGAGCGGTAAGTAGGTTTTGCTTCCGTGAGATCTCGTCGCAGCATGAGCGAACGAGTCTCGCATCCAGCTGACGGAATCGCGACGGATCTCCGACACTGACCGAGATTGGTCGCGGCATTTCGTCGCGCCTAGTCGTTAGCGGCGATGCGTCAGCGCATCACGCCGGACGGCTGATGCGAAGCTTTCGCATCCGATAAACCAACGATGTCCTCTTCATTCCCAATCGCGCCGCAGCGCCATTGCCGGCCGCCGACGACCCAATTGCTCGCCTCAAGCGCCCGGAGTATGTGATCCCGCTCAACTTCCTGCAGACCCGTCATGGGCAAGCGGTCCTAGCCGGCGTCTCTGTGCTCCTGGAAGGGCTCCAACTCGGAGGTTGGGGCGCGCAACACGGAGTGCGGAGAGAGAATGACGGCTCGCTCGATGAAGTTTTGCAACTCCCGAACGTTTCCCGGCCAGGGGTATCGGACCAACCGCTCCATGGTCTCTGAAGGGATTTCGTCGATTTGCTTGTTTATTCGCCGGGCGTAGAAATCCGTGAAATGCCGAACCAGTTTCGGAATGTCCTCAGTGCGCTGCCGCAGCGCGGGAACGTTGATCGGAAATACTTTCAATCGGTAGTACAGGTCCTCGCGAAATGTCGCCTGCTTCACCATTCCGGAGAGATCGCGATGCGTAGCGGCGATCAGGCGGACGTCAACTTTATGAGTGCGGTTGCTGCCGAGTCTCTCAAATTCCTGCTCTTGCAAAACGCGCAGCAGTTTCGCCTGAAGTTCCAGCGGGATGTCGCCGACTTCGTCCAAAAACAGCGTGCCCTTGTGCGCAAGTTCAAAGCGGCCCATTTTTTGAGCGATCGCTCCGGTAAATGCTCCCTTTTCATGACCGAACAGTTCGCTCTCCAGAAGTCCGAGCGGAATCGCGGCGCAATTCAACTTAACGAAGGCGCGTTCGCGGCGGGAACTCAAATCGTGCAGCGCGCGGGCAATCAGCTCTTTACCGGTTCCGGTCTCGCCCAGGATCAGCACGCTGGAATCGGTAGGCGCCACAACGGATACGAGTTGCAACGCGGCCTTCAAAGCGGGGCTCTCTCCCACGATTGCCCCACACTGCGCGCGAATTTCCTCCTCCAGGTAGAGTCTCTGTTTCGCTTCCTTATCTCGATCCTTTATCGCCTTTTCGTACTCCAACGCGTTCTCAACCGCAATCGCCACCTGCCGGGCCACCTGTTCCAGAAAGACGACGTCCTCTCTCTCGAATGCCCTCTCGGACCGTTTCAGGGCGGACAAGACGCCCACAACACCGCTTCTGCCGATGAGCGGGAGATCGCATCCCGACACCAGGCCTTCCGCCATAACACGCGCATAGAAAACGTCGGCCTACGCTGCTGCCGAAGCTTTCCGGGTCGTCGCGCACCTCTTCAAAGTGGTTCAGATGTTGCGTCTTGCCGGTCCGGAAGGCTTTGCCGCAGATCGAGCCATGGATCGGAATAATCGTCCCGTCGCAGACGGGAACCTCGCGCCTCCGGGTTGTACAAGGTTGTCAGCCGCAATTCCCCGCTATCGGCATCCGGCAGCAGCAAGGCGCAGAAATCGCATCGCGTTACGCCCAGCAGATTCGTGGATAGCGCCTCAACCAAACGCGGCAGGTCCAGCTTCGACGTCGTGCTGTTCGTAATTTCCAGAAGCAGGCGCAGCCGGTCGCGTTCATGCCGCAACGCTTGCTTCGTGAATGTGCCGCTCAATCGCGATCCCCGCAATGTGGCCGGCATTCTCGATCATCTGCAGGTCGATGGCGTCAGGACTGCGCACTTCACGATAAAGGATGGCGAAAGTGCCGAGGACCTTACCTTCACGGGTGAACAGGGGCCGCGACCAGACGGCACGAATACCGTAAGGCAGGACCAGGTCACGATAATCGTCCCACATAGACTCCCGGAGAATGTCGGCGACATAGACCGGCTCTCTCCGATATACGGCCGTGCCGCAGGAGGCGCCTTTCGGGCCGACCGACATGCGACCCGACGTTTACGGCAAATCCGGGAAGACTGGGGGCGGCTGCGCAATAGACGTGCTTTCCATCGGCATCGGGAAGCCAGATGGTGCATAACGTACCGTTGCCTTGAGATTCGACCAATTGGGCAATGATCGTCAGCACCTCGGACAATTCAGATCCGGCAAGAATCAACTCGAGGATTTTGAGAACGGACTCGCTGGAGAAGAAGCTCGATTCGTTCTGCGTCCGTTCCAGTTTCGGCGCGTCTTGTGCGGCAGATTGCATCGCTGACTTCATAACCGACACGTCAATCGCAGCGGCGCGATTGATGGGCACAATGGTTTGGAGACCGTTGGATCAGACACTCTGAAACTTCGACCGCCGCCCGTGCCAGATTCACGTTCTCTATGTCGGCAGCCGCATGGCAGCATCGCGGGAGCATCTTTTTCAGGGTACACCTGGCTGGGTGCTGAAAAGGGGCTGTTACCGCTCCGTTGAAGACCGGGTTCGTACGAACACCGGCCACGAGATCGCCAGTGCTACGGGCACTGACGTAAAGGTCCGCGCCGAGCGGAAGCTCGGCGGCAGCGCCGAAGCGCTGGCCCCACATGGCTGCTGAGCCGCGCGCCTCGGCAACCGCTCTTCTATCCGCTAAAACGGATAGTGCGCTTCGCCCATCTGAATCGTGACCCACTTTAACTGCGTAAGTTCGTCCATGGACCACTGGCCGCCTTCGCGCCCCATGCCCGGAATCTTTGACGCCGCTGAAGGGTCCGTGTGGTTCGTCGTGAACGGTTGAGCCGTTGATGTGTACGGAACCGGATTCCAGTTCCAGCGCGCACCGCATCGCGAGTTGCAGGTCATTGGTGATCACCGCCGATGTAAGACCGTAGCGGGTGTCGTTAGCCAACCGGATGGCGTCGTCGGCATCTTTGGCCTTGATGACGCTGACAACCGGCCCGAACAACTCTTCCTGAAACACGGCCATCGACGGCGTGACATCGGCGATCACCGTCGGCTGGAAGTAGTTTCCTTCGTATGTTCCTCCGCAGAGAACGCGAGCGCCTTCGGCTTTGGCGGACTCGATTCTGCCGGCAATAAACGGGCATTGTGAGGCACGGATCAACGGCCCGATCACGGTATGCGGATCGCGAGGGTCACCCACTTTCAGAGACTTCACCTTAGGCACGAACAGCTCGAGGAATTTCTCGTATACCGGCTCTTCCACAATCACGCGCGAGCCGGCCATACAGATCTGGCCCTGATGAATGAACATTCCGAACGAGGCCGTATCCACGGCGTAGTTCAGGTTGGCATCCTTCATCACAAGCAGCGGACTCTTGCCGCCCATCTCGAGATCGAACTTCTTGCCGCGCCGGGCGCATTCCACGCCGATCTGGCGTCCGACGGCGGTGGAGCCGGTAAACAGGACGGCTTTGACGCGCGGGTCGCTGTAGAGAACTTCGCCGAGCGTGGGACCGTCGCCAATCACGACGTTGAGCACTCCGGGCGGCAGACCGGCTTTGTCGAAAATCTCGGCGATCTTGAGCCCCACCAGTGAGGTCTCCTCCGACGGCTTCAGCACGAAGGTGTTGCCCGCGGCCAGTGCCAGTGCGACCTTCTTTGTCGCGAGGATCAGCGGAAAGTTAAATGGCGCGATGCCCGCGACCACGCCCAGGGGGCGGCGGATCACCATCGAGATGCGGCCCGGAACGTCGCAGGGAATCGTTTGCCCCATGATGCGGCGGCATTCGCCGGCCGCGGAACGAAGAATCCCGGTTACGACGGATACCTCGAGCTGGGCCTTTCCAAAGGTCGAACCAGCTTCCTCGATCAGGACATCAACGACTTCGTTGCGCATGGATTCGAGAACATCCGCGGCTCGAATCAGAATCAGCTCCCGCTCGGAGGGTAGCGTGTTGCCCCACACATCTTTGACGGCCCAGGCGGCGTCGATAGCCCGGGTGACATGTTCCGGCCGGCCCATGAAAACTTTGGAGAAGGCCTTTCCGTTGGCAGGATTGATCACCGGCGTCATGGCCGATGGTTCGATTTCGATCGTCTGTCCATTGATGTAAGGTGCGGTCATTTCAATGTGTCCTTTAATTCGGGGGACGGTGGTCTGCCGCCCGGATGACAGACTATCACGACCTCGGCGGGTTGGGGGTTCGCTCGATTCATCTGGACACACCTGCCGCAGCTCCGTCTGCGTGTATTCAGTCTCGGGTATCCACGATATTAAAAACTTTGATGGGGATTCGCCCCAAAAAGCTTGTATTCCCGTTGTACGATTGGGAAAACTTAGCCGCTCCTCGTGTTTGAGCGCCCCCGTCTGCAACTTTCCGCCCGGTTCCGCGGCCGATCGTCCCGTACACAAACCATTCCTTGAATTGAAAGAGGGGAGACTCCTTGCTCAAGCGCGCATCCGTATTTTTATCCTTGTTCCTGTTCCTGGCCTGCGCTGCCGCGTTCGGCCAATCCACAAGTTCGTTGAGAGGCGTCATCAGAGACGCATCTGGAGCGGCCGTCCCGGAGAGCGCCGTCACGTTGACCGACAAATCGACCGGCGCGATGCGGAAGGCTCTCTCCGACGCGACCGGCCTCTATCAGTTCCTGCAGGTTCCGCCGGGCACCTACGACCTGATGATCGAGAAGACCGGATTCTCGGTCCTCACACGCAAGGACATCACGCTTGAAGTGAACGTTCCGGCCACGCTCGATTGCGTTCTCGAAGTGGGCGCCGTCGGCAGCAGCGTGAGCGTCGAGGCCGAGGCGAGCCAGGTGAACACCGTCGATGGGACGCTCGGTAACGCGTTCGCGCAAAAGCAGATTCAGGATCTTCCGCTGCAAACCAGAAACGTCGTCGAACTGCTCAGCATTCAGCCCGGCGTTACACAGACGGGCGAGGTTCTGGGCGCGAGACGCGATCAGAACAACATCACGCTGGACGGAGTCGACGTCAACAACAATCAGACCTCGGGCATCACTCATGCCCTTACCAACGGATCGCAGTACGACACGGGGCCCGCGGGACAAAACGGAAATACGCCAGGGTTCAACGCGGCGCTTCCGGTACCGCTCGATTCGGTCGAGGAGTTTCGCGTGACCGTCGCGGGTCAGACCGCGGACGAGGGCCGTTCTTCGGGCGGGCAGGTGGCGCTGATCACGAAGAGCGGCACCAATACGATCCATGGATCGCTTTACGAATACAACCGCAACACCCTTCTTGCCTCCAACGATTTCTTTAACAACCAGGCCGGCGTGCCGCGCTCCCCGCTGGTTCGCAATCAGTTCGGAGTATCGCTCGGCGGCCCGATCATCAAAAACCGGCTGTTCCTGTTCGGCAACTGGGAACGTCGTATCGATGCGAGTTCGACGCCGCAGACGGCGAACGTTCCCAGCGCCACGCTTCGCGCAGGCGAGTTGCTGGCCCAGGTAACTGATGGATCCTCAACTTTCGTTCAGGCGCTCACGCCCGCTCAGGTGCAGGCGGTCGACCCGCTGGGAATCGGCGTCAACGCCGCGATGCAGAACTTTCTCAAAACGTATCCGGTGGGCAACGATCCGGCGCTGTCGCTCGATGGCAACCTGAACTTCAATGGCCTCCGCTTCAATGCGCCGCTCGACCTTCATCAGGACGCGTATGTGGCGAAAATGGATTACAACATCGATCAGGCAGGGAAGCATAAGCTCTCGGTTCGCGGGACGCTGAACGACGCTACGCAGGACGTTACGCCGGAACCTCTGCCAGGCGGCTCGCCGGCCCAGCTTCTGATCGACAACAGCAAGGGTCTGGCAGCAAACTACACCTGGATCGCGACGCCGAACCTGATCAATTCCGTGAGGTACGGAATCACCCGCCTGGGACTGAACGAATCGGGGGCGCTTGGGACCTCACTTTCGCTTTCGGGCCTGACTTCACCGGTTAACTACAATCTGCGGCCATCGATCCAGCTCATGCCGACCACAAATGTGGGCGACGATCTGACCTGGACGAAGGGCAAACATACGATTAC
Source organism: Terriglobia bacterium (assembly GCA_963718155.1). GTDB lineage: Bacteria > Acidobacteriota > Terriglobia > Bryobacterales > Bryobacteraceae > BOG-234. The sequence continues at coordinate 70,789 of CAVQYP010000028.1, forward strand.
CACGGGCATCGACTTCCGGTTCATCCGCAACACGCACCTCAATTATGTGAACTCCTTCCCGTCGTACGCGTTCAATCGGAACACCCTGGGGGGTCTGGGGGGCGACGCGACCGCGGCCGTAACCAATTACGTCAACTCGCTGCTCGGCGCAACCGACCTGAAACTGACGCAGACCACGGCCGTTCAGAATGGACTGGGCATTCTGCTCGGGCTGATCAATGACTACGGAGCCACTTACCAGTACACAAAAGCGGGGTCGGTTATCCCGTTCGGCACTGCCGCCGACCGCGCATACGCCGTCAACGACTACGAGGAGTACGTCATGGACAGCTGGCGCGTCCGCTCGAATCTCACCATCACCGCCGGATTGCGTTACAGCAACTCCACAGCTCCGTGGGAGGTCAACGGAACGGAAGTGGTTACCACCGAGCCACTGCAGAACTATTTCGCGAATCGCGTCGCCGCTATGAATGCGGGCATTCCTAATAACCAGCTTCCCGACGCCTCACTGACATATGCGCTGGGCGGCGCGGCTAACGGCAAACCGGGCTGGTACCAGCGCGCGAACCTGAACTTCGCTCCGCGCGCCTCGATCGCTTACGCGCCCGACTCGACAGACAACTGGTTCACAAAACTGCTGGGCAAGGGGAGCGCGCTTCGCGGCGGCTTCGCCATGTTGTACGACCAGTACGGTCAGGATATGGTGTTCAACGTCGACCAGAGCGGATCCCCCGGTCTGGCCAGTTCCGTAACGCAGCCGATCAACACGAACTACACTACTTCGCCGCGCTACGGCGGCGTATTACCAGGTCTGCCTGCCGCTCCGCAAGGAGGATTTCCATTCACCCCTCCGACCATCACCGGCGGTTTCGACGAGGGCGTCGGTATCGTTTCGAATCTGAAGGCTCCGCATTCGCTTGTCTTCAATGCCAACTACGCAAGACCGCTTCCGGGCGGCATGGTGCTCGAACTCGGATACTCGGGCCGGCTTTACCGGAACGGTCTGGTCCAGCAGGATTTCGACCAGCCTCTGACAGGGTTTCTCGACAAGAAGTCGGGTACCACCTGGGCGCAAGCCGTCGGAATTCTGCATAACGACTACCTCGCCGCGGGGCAGAACTACGGCCCCATCGCAAACGTGCCTTTTATCGAAAATATGTTCCCGGGTCTGGCAAACGCTTTCGTGCCCGGCAGCGCAACCCAGAACTATTACAACGGCTGGGTGAACATCAACGGCCTGAGCGACGAGGACAACCTCAATCTCATGGACCGCCAGCGCATCGAGGGAACCAATCAGTGCTACTCGGTAACCGGCTGCAATACTTTCTATCCGCTGCAGCAGGCCGGTCTGCCGACCTGGACCAATAACGCATGGGCCAACTACAACGCCCTGACCATTACATTGCGGCACCGGCTGGCGAACGGTTTTTCGTTCGATTTCAATTACACGTGGTCGCATTCGATCGACAATTCCTCGGGCGCGGAATCGGGGGCCGGTACAAGCGGCGCAATTCTGCAGGACGCTTTCAATGTGAACGCTTTCGCGGGCTCTTCGGACTTCGACATGCGGCACAACATCACGGCGGACGCTCTCTATGAGCTGCCGTTTGGAAAGGGGCGTAAGTTCTTCAAGGGCGCGAATCGCGTGGTCGACGCATTTATCGGAGGATGGGAGACCACGACACTCGTCCGATACCACTCCGGCTTGCCCTCAACCATCACGGCGTCGGGCGTTTATCCGACCAATTACGAAATCAGCGCTCTGGCGAACGTGCTGCCCGGAGCGACAAACAACTACGGTTCGTACATCGACGACAACGGCGTTCCGAGCCTGTTTGCGAGCACATCGTCGGTCAACAATTACTTCCAGCAGCCGGGTGGTACGACGGGGACCCGGGCAATTGTCCGTTTACCCGGGGTGGTGAATGTCGACATCGCCGTGATGAAGTCGTTCGCCCTTCCGTGGGAAGGCCACCGGTTGCAGTTTCGGGGCGAGGCATTCAATGCCTTCAACCACGTGAACCTGTACAATCCGATTCTGAACGTCTACAACAGCTCGCAGTTTGGAGAATTTCAGAACGCTCTTCCGGCGCGGGTTGTTCAGTTGAGCCTGCGGTATTCGTTTTAGCGAGAAGACGGCCGCGATCCGAAGGTGCTTATTCAATGGGCAACGGATCGCGGGCGCTGCGGTGCTGAAGGCGAATGCGGTCCGAATATCCCAGATTCCGATCCGAATCGAGTGCCACCGGTAGCCGCCGGCGGACCTGATCGAAGCGCATCGGTGGGCCGATCGCATCCGCGGGATTCAGAACCCGGGCAGGCTTTCATGTGCGATGTTTTCGATCCGAAAGCCATCGCCGGCCACGGTACCGAACGGCCGCACACGCACGGGCCTGTTACCTTCAGGCAAGCCGCCGATCAACTTCAGGATCGTGCTTCGAACTTCGGCTTGCCGCCGGTCGGCCTCCGCGCGCGTGCGGATCGCGGCAACTTTTTGCGCACGGGCGTCGGCTTGCGCGATTCCGATTCCGTTCAAATATGAGTTCAGTTGCTGGAGCGCGGGTGTCGTTTGCGCCCGCGCCGAAACGCCTAAACCGGCAAAGATTACAAGTGCGGAACAACGCCTGCGTAAAGCGCGCATTTTGAACAATGCGAGTATACGCCTCTGTTCGAAGCCAGGTCCGCACGGGGATATACTTCGGGGATGCCGCTCCCAACCCTCTGGAAGCTTTCCGCCGCCGGGAGCCTCTTCGCTGTATTTGCGCTTGCTCAAACAACCCCTGTAATCCAGTTGCAGAATCTGGCGCATACCGCTGAAAGTCTCGAAAAGACAGTGCCGTTTTATCGCGATGTGCTGGGTCTCGCGCTGAATGGAACCGCTGATCCCCTGGCGCAGCGGCCTCAGAAGCTCGACGAAGACATGTCGAAGTTCACGGCGACCACCGGGATGAGCTTTCGCGGAGCAACGTTTCGCATTCCGAACGCAACTTTCGGCTTTGAGTTGACGGAATTCACCGGCGGCCCCCGCAAGCCTGTGCGGCCGAACATCCGGGATATCGGCGCCGCGACTCTGGCTTTACAGGTTCGCGATATCGAAAAAGTTATGGCGAGAGTCAAGGCTGCGGGGGCGCCGGTTGTGACCATAGGTGGCGCACCCGTCAATCCGACCGGAAACCCGAACAGCACGCTTCGCGAGATCGTGCTGCGCGATCCCGACGGCTTCTTTGTGGAATTGCAGCAGCCCGATCCATTGCCCTCCTCGGCTGCGAGCACGCCCGGCGATGTGATTGGAGCCGGCCACGCGGCTTGAGGTCGGATACGCGCCCGCCTCACTGGCATCGTGCGCGTGAGCTCGGAGTTCGAGCGAAAACTGGCGGAACTGGTTTTCGCCCGGTTCAGACGCTCTGAGACTTCTTCAAGCCTGTTTTATTGAGCACCTTCCGAACGCGTCGAAAACTGAATTCAGCCGGCTGTTTTGTTGGTGGTCTTGTTTCTCGATCCGGGCGGACGCCCTCTTCTTTTCACCGGAGCCTCCTTCGCGGCGATCATCCACGCCGGCGGACGCCCCCTTCTTTTCCCCGCTCCAATTGCCATTCTCTCCAGACTGAGAATAGCCTCCTCCACTTGTACGAGCTCCTGGCGAAGCTCGGCAAGCACCTTCCCGATATCCATGATCCCATCTTGTCAAGCCCGTCGAGCTTTCGCAATTAGCAAACGTTCCGTACCAGTGTTTCGAGGGAACTCCTGGTACTGTGTCTTCATTTACTAAGATCAAAGTAAGTGCCTGAGACCCGCCATTCGATATGTGCCCTTGACTGTCCGGACACCTGCTCTTTGCTCATCGACGTCGAAACCGTCGGCGAAGCGGCTGGCCGCGGCTCTCGTCTGCGTGGCAATCCCGCCCATCCGGTTACGCGGGGCTTTCTCTGCGGCAAAGTAGCGCGGTATCTCGACCGTGAATACGCGCCGGAGCGACTGCTGCACCCCATGCGGCGCGACGGGAGAGAAAGGCGAAGGAAAATTCGAACCCATTTCATGGGACGAAGCACTCGACGAAATCGCGTCGCGGTTGAAGAGTATCGCGAACGAATTCGGCCCGGAGTCGATCCTGCCTTACAGCTACGCGGGCACCATGGGCCTGCTCAACGGCTCCGGCATGGATCGCCGCTTCTTTCATCGCCTCGGCGCCTCGCGCCTCGATCGCACCATCTGCTCGTCGGCGGGCGTCGCGGGACTGAAGGACGCTCTCGGACTTCGATACGGTACGGAGCCCGAGCAGTTCCGGAACGCGAAGCTGATCATCGCCTGGGGCGCGAATATTCTCGGCACGAACGTGCATCTGTGGCCGTTCATCGTGGAGGCGCGACGTAACGGAGCAAAGTTCTACACCATCGATCCTGTACAGAATCGCACCGGGAAGCTTTCGGACCAGCACTATTCGATTCGACCTGGAAGCGACACCGCGCTCGCGCTGGGGATGATGCATGTGATCCTCTGCGAAGGCCTTGAGAACCGGGATTACGTCGACCAGTGCACCGTCGGCTTCGACGAGTTGAAGACCCGGGTACGCCAGTGGACGCCATCCCGTGCGTCTGAACTGACAGGCATCCCCGCGCAGGACATCGTCGATCTCGCGCGCGAGTACGCCACCACCCGACCGGCCGCGATCCGGGTGAACTACGGCGTGCAGCGTTCGGAGCGAGGGGCGATGGCGGTGCGCACGATCGCGCTGCTTCCCGCTCTGACCGGATCGTGGCGAGACGTGGGCGGCGGCCTGCAGCTCACCACCTCGGCTGCATTTCAACTGAACAGGCCTGCGCTGGAACGGCCCGATCTCCAGCAGGTGTCTTCCCTCGGCCGCGAAGCTCGCATTCTGAATATGACGGAGCTGGGGCGTATTCTGACCGAAATTGACGACCCTCCGGTCAAGGCTCTGGTTGTCTACAACTCCAACCCCGGAGCGATCGCGCCGGATCAGCACACGGTGCGCCGCGGCTTAACACGCAAGGATCTGTTCACCGTAGTGCTGGAACAGTTTCAAACCGACACCGCCGATTTTGCCGATATCGTGCTGCCGGTCACTACCTTCCTGGAACACACCGATCTTTATCTGGCGTACGGCCATTACTATCTGCAACTCGCGCGTCCGGCTCTGGCTCCTCCGGGCGAGACAAAGCCAAACACCGAGATCTTCCGTCGCCTGGCCGGCCGGATGGGTTTCAACGAGCCTTGTTTCCAGGACACGGAGGACGACATGATTCGCACACTGCTCGATTCGCGTCACCCCTTCATTAACGGCATCACGATCGAGCAACTGGATGCGAACACTTCGTTCGTCTGAAGATCGGCGAAACGTTTCTTCCGTTCGCGAATGGCGGTTTCGGCACACCTTCGGGCAAGTGCGAATTCAGCGCCGATACTCTGGACTACACACCGCCGATCGAGTCGCGTCTCGGCGATCCCGCACTCAGCAAGCCGCTTTCCGCTCGAGATGATCTCGCCCAAGAACGACGACAGCATGAATTCGACATTCGGCAACCGAGCCGACGCGGATCTGCAGACCTCCATCCTGAAACTTCACCCGGCCGATGCCTCTCCACGCGGGATTTCGAACGGCGATAATGTCCGGGTCTTTAATGATCGCGGTGAATGCCGGCTGCGTGCCGCGGTTTCACGAAACAATCATGCGCGGCGTGGTTTCGACTCCTTCCATGCGGTGGCCCAAGCTTGCGGCGGATGGAAACTCCGTCAATATGCTGACCTCGCAGCGCCTCACGGATAAAGGCGGCGGCCCTACGTTTTACAGCTGTCTCGTTGAGGTCGAAGGAGTGGACTGAGTGTACTCCTGATTCACCTCGGGAAGGTAAGGGTGTCATGCGAGCTTTCCGCTGTCTGTTGACCGCCATCGTCTCATCAATCTGCGCCAGCGCGTTCGGGCAGAGCGCGCCCACTCATCCTGTCTATGACCCGCGCGTAACCTTCGCCCCGCTGACCTTGCCTGACCCGGTGAATTCCTATCGATCGAGCAACGGAGCCCCGGGACCGGACTACTGGCAGAATCAGGCGGACTATGAGCTGCACGCAGAGCTGGACACTGCCGCGAAGATCTTGAAAGCAACCGAGACCATCACTTACACCAACAACAGTCCGGATACTTTACCCAGTCTTTGGGTGCAACTCGAACAGAATACTTATAAGAAGGACTCCCGGGCAAGGCTCATGGGCGGCGGCCGCGGCAGAAGGAATGCGGATCCGTCGGTCCCGACTCCCTCGACAGACGGGTTTGTCTTCGATTCAGTCGAAATTGAAACGGGCGCGAAGCTCACGAAAGCCGAATATATCGTCAGCGATACCCGCATGCAGATTCGTCTCGCGGAGCCGCTCAAGGGCCGCGGCGGCCAATTGAAGATCCATATCGCCTACCACTATCAGATCCCCGGAACGTGGGGCGGCCGGACTTCCTGGGGCGCTTCTAAAAATGGTGAGATCTATGACATGGCGCAGTGGTATCCGCGCATGGCCGTTTACGATGATCTGCGCGGCTGGGACACGTTGCCGTACATCGGGTCTGAGTTCTATCTGGAATACGGCACATTCGACTACTACATAACCGCTCCTTCGGCCATGCTGATTGCGGGATCGGGCGAGCTCGTCAACCCTCAGGATGTTCTGACGAAAGTGCAGATTGATCGCCTCGCTCAGGCGCGCAACAGCGATAAATCCGTTTTTATTCGGACAGCCGCTGAAGTGACTGATCCCGCCAGTCGACCGAAGCAGGACGGAACCCTGACGTGGCATTTCCATATGGATCACACACGCGACGTGGCCTGGAGCGCGTCGCCCGCATTCGTATGGGATGCCGCGCGAATCAATCTGCCCGATGGAAAGAAGTCACTGGCCATGTCCGTTTATCCGCCGGAAAGCGCCGGGGCCGATGCATGGGACCGCTCAACTGAATACATGAAAGATGCCGTGGAGCGCTTCTCGAAGCAGTGGTTTCCTTTCCCCTGGCCGACCGCCGTCAGCATCGCGGGATTCAGCAGCGGCATGGAATATCCGGGCCTTGTGTTCGACGGCGTTACCGACAAAGGCACATTCCTTTTCTGGCTCACGGCGCATGAGATCGGGCACAGCTGGTTCCCCATGATCGTCGGTTCCAACGAGCGGCGCAGCGCGTTCATGGACGAAGGCTTCAACACTTTCATCGACATCGCCGAATCCGCCGAGTTCGAGGGAGGCAAGTACGGTCCGAAACGCGATTCCGAATATTCCGCAGGTGGAGAGCCGCCCGATACGATCCTCAAGGTTCTCGATAATCCGTCGGCGCCGACGCTTCTGTCGCGGGCCGATGCATTCCCCGCCGAACTGGGACATCCGGTCAGCTACTTCAAAGGAGCCTACGGAATGGTGCTGCTGCGAGAGCAGATTCTCGGGCCGGAGCGCTTTGACTGGGCTTTCCGCAAGTACATCCGGGACTGGGCTTACAAACATCCTTCGCCGTCCGATTTCTTTCGGGCCATGGAAAGCGAAGGCGGCGAGGACCTGAGCTGGTTCTGGCGAGGCTGGTACATGAATAACTGGACGTTCGACATGGCGATCGACAAGATTGCGGGTTCGGAGGTGACGATCAGTAATCGCGGCCAACTGGTCTTGCCGGCCACCGTGGAGGCGAAACTCCAGGACGGTACCAGCGCGCGAATCAAGGTTCCCGTCGAAACATGGTTATCCAAAGGATCGTTCGTCTGGAATGTGGAAGGCAGGAAGCAGGTCGTTTCCGCCACTGTTGACCCGGATCACTTTCTGCCCGACGACGACCGCGGCAACAACGAAGTGAAATCAAAGTAGGCGGCTACTGCTGCTCCGCGAAGATTTTGGACAGGCTCTTACCGTAAGGATAGAAGCGATCCTTTTCGCCTCGTTCCCACGCGGCTTTTAGTTCGGGACCGGTGATGTCCCAATCCGGCCGGCACTTCTTCAGCACGGCTCTGACGTCCTGCCGGAGTTCCTCAACGGTAGGACGTCCAAAGAACCAGTAGCCGTTGTAAATGCGGTAAACACTCAGTCCGGGTTCAAGCACTATCGTGTGCGGAATCATCGGATTGTTGGTGGGGTCGGTGTACTCCGCAATATCGAGATCCTTCTGCACCTTGCGGCCGGGATCCGACAAGAATGTCCAGTGCGCGTCGACGCCGGTGCGGAATTCGTTCGTCGCGATCAGATTATCCGTGCTGATCGTGACGAGCCGGCAATAACCGACCTCCATCTCGCGATGAAGCTGCACCAACCCCTCGGCCTGACGCCGGTCTTTCGGGCAAAACGATCCGCGGCTCAGCACTACGATCATCGGATCCGGCCCCTGGAGATCCGACAGTTTCTGGTGTTTGCCGGTGTGATCGCTGAGTTCGTAATCCGGAAATACCGCGCCTGGCGCGATGTCGGCTCGCATGATCTCTGATTTTATCCTCACCCGCTTACATGCTTTCTATCCAACCAGTCCCGGATGACGACGAAGACCTCATGATTGTTCTTTTCCAGCAGCATCAGATTGCCGTTGCCCAGGATGCCGTAATCGCGCAGGCGAATCATGTCAGCCGAACATCCCACCTGCTTGAGAAACTCAACATTGGACACCGGCGATCCGCCGCCGCCGAATTCGCTGGTCACCCATCCTATAGGAATGTTTCGCAGGTTCTTCCATTTGTGCGCGGGTTCGGCCTGCAGCTTATAAGCTGCAACGACCGGGCGAGGTGAATCAGGCGGTTCGGTTTTCTCTACCAGCTTGAACTGTGCGACATCCGTGACCGGCGGTTCGTAAGTCATCGGCGCAGCGGTAAGTCCCCAGCGCAGCTGCGCCGCGAAGGGATTGCCGTTGATCTCCATGCACATGATGGCCTTTACCAGATTCGGACGGCGGTCAGCCACGCCCCACGCGAAGAATCCGCCGAACGCGTGAACGAAAAGAATCGAAGGCCCTATATGGTCCAGCAGTTCCGCGCCGCCGCGCCATGCGAGTTCGCTGTGGAATGCCTCGTCGGTCACGTTCCCCGATTCGCACGCCATAAATTGATCGATCAGCGGGTCGTTCATCCCTCCCGGACCCGGCCACTGCCCGGTATCGAAAACAGCGGTGCTCGCGAGCAGGGGCTCGAAGGGCGGAACGTTCGGCAAATGACTTGGCCCAAGGGCGTCCGGATGATAGGGCGAACGGCCGTAAGCGGGGCGGTCAATCCAGTAAACGCTGTAGCCCGCCTGAACGAAGTAATGCACCCATCCGGGACGCCCGCCGATGCCCATCATGTGAGTCCCCTGGCCACCCCCGCCATGGACCATGACGACCGGAAACGGGTGGCGCTTCTCCGCCGGAATCATGTACTGCACGAACATCTGCCCCTGCGCGATGGTGCCGTAGGGCATAGACTTCCGCTGCGCTCCAACCCAGAAGCCGCCCTGATCGACGAGCTTCAGGGCGGTCGATTCGGCGTTGCGGTTGGGATCGAGTCCCGGCGTGGCACGAGCGTCCGTTCGCGGCTCCGTGGTTCGCGTCCAGTCGAGGACTGGTCGGAGAAGCTCGCGATTGTTCTTCTCCACGATGGCCATCGGTCCGTTGCCGGGTTCCGCCAGAACGATGTTCGCAATGGGCGTCTTCGCAAGAAACTGCTGCGAGGAGGCGGACGGTTGAACCGCGACGATGCCCTTCACCAGATCCGGCCGCGCCTCGGCCGTTACCTCCGCGAAGATGGCTCCATCGCCGTGGGTAATGAGGATGGCCGGGCCGATTCGGTCCAGGAGCAATGCCCCGCGCGTGCGCCAGACGTTCCGGGTGACGGGGTTGTTGCCCATCGGCTGGCCCATGGAAGCTGTGAGTTGCACGACGGCGGGATCCTCCGCCGCGCCGCTTCCAGGCCACTGAGCGCCGGCAACACTGGCCGCCGTCTTTTCGAAGGTCGGCGCCTGTGGGTCGAAGTTGCCGTGCACAAATGGTTGATAAGGACCTCGGCCCTGCCCCGGCCGATCGATCACGTAAACCTTATAGCCCTGTTCCAGAAGAAGCGTGGCCCATCCCCGCCGGCCATCGGGCGTGCTGATCCAGTCCGAGCCCTGCCCGTAACCGCCATGGATCAGGACCACGGGCCAGGGATGCCTCACAGTGACCGGAATCCAGTGCTCCACATACATCTGCATGCCGTTGCACACCGTACCGCGGGCGAGCACGGCGTGCTCCACGCCGTACCAGAAGTAACTCCACTCCGCGATATCGAGAACCGGATCCGGTTCCTTCGAAGGCCCTTGTGCGCGGGCGTTCCGTGGCAACGCGGCCAGCGCGCTTGCCGCAAAGACGCCAAGTTCCCGGCGAGTCAACATGAAAGGATCTTATTACGTTTCTCAGAGGCCGGCTCCCCAGAGATACTGATATCCAATCGCGACTGTGGTGAATGCGCCTCCGATCCTGGTCACGGCTCCCGTGGAAACGGAGACCTTAAGGGCATTGTGCCGGCTGAGCGGCAACGCGAAGGTGCCCCCGAGGCGCGAGTTCCGCTGAAATGTATCGGTTCGGACTCCGTTGATCGAGGTATCGCCTCCCGCATAGAAGTTGGCGTCAAATGCCGCCCACACGCGCGGGCGGAAGTTGTAGCTGACGTGAAACTGCCCGCTGCCGAGCGCTTCCTGGGTACGCACTCTGCCCTGATAATTCGAATTTGCCGCAAACAACCAGGCACCCGCGTAGAAATCGATGTACCAGCGCCCGAGCCGCCGCGAGAGTCCGAGCTCGGGCTTGAAAGCCCAGCGATTTGACCCGATGTTGACGAGTTTGGCGGGGTCATACTGACCGAGCGGCACCGTCACTACTATGCTGGCCCCGAGGGTCGTGCGCTGGCGGTATCGGGCGAATTTCCGAGCGTTCATGGCCGGGGCGCCCCAGAGGTTGACGGCGAACCGTACCGAGGGGTCACCCAATCCGGAGCGGTGCACACTCTGGAACACATCCGATACAACGCCGCTCACGTTGCCCCACACGTATGGCGCCTGGACAGCCACGTTCGCCGATCTGCCGAAGAAATCGAGCGTCCGGGCATAACCCGCAATTGCGAGCTGCAGCGAGGCATGGCCATCCTGAACAGGGAGCGTCGGGTCGAAGGACAAATCTCCCGACGAACGGCCAAACCCGGTGACGAGAAAATTCAGGCCCACCGGCGAGACCGAGTACGCGCGCGGCTCCAGTTCCTGGCATCGGGCAGGTACGCAGGCAACGATGATTGCGATACCTGCCCATAGCGGTCCGCGCAAGCCGCCTCCTCAGAACTTGTGCCCGTGAAACGCAGAGCGGGTTCCGCCCTCGAGGAACTCCGACGGATCGATACGCCCGAAGAGCCTTATAAGAGCTGCGACCAACCCCGTCCAGCCCGTCTGATGACTGGCTCCGATTCCCGCACCGTTATCGCCGTGGAAGTACTCATAAAAGAGCAGGTTGTCCTGCCAGTTCGGGTCCTTTTGGAACTTTTCGGCTCCTCCAAAAACGGGCCTGTTTCCATCCGGCGCGCGCAGGAAGATTCGTTCCAGGCGGTTTGCGATTTCGCGCGCTACCTCAAACAAATTCATCAGTTGCCCCGACCCCGTCGGGCATTCCACCTTGAAGGTGTCTCCGTAATAGAGGTAGAAGCTCATCAGGGAGCGGATCAGGAGAACGTTCATGGGCATCCAGATGGGGCCTCGCCAGTTCGAGTTTCCGCCGAACATGCCGGTGTCGGATTCGGCCGGCAGGTAGTCGACGCGATACTCCTTACCATCGGTATTCAGGACGTAGGGGTGGTCCCGGTGATAACGGGAGATGGATCGGATTCCGTACGGACTGAGAAATTCGTTCTCGTCCAGCATTCGCGCGAGTATTCGGCGCAATCGATCGGGACGAACCACGGCCATAATTCCACGGTCTCCGTATCCCCAGTGCTCAGGCCCCACCGGATGAATGGCCTCCACGAGAGCAGGCATCAGACGCATTCGTTCCATTGCGTAGTCCGTGAGTCTCGGCACCTGCGCTCTGTGCCAGGGTTCCACAATCACGGTGGCGCAAAGCGGAAGCAACCCGACCAGGGAGCGAACTTTCAAACGCGTACCGCTGCCATCGGGCCATCGAAGAACGTCGTAGTAGAAGCCATCCTCTTCGTCCCACATTCCTCCGGTTCCCACCCGGTTCAGCGCGTGGGCGATCCAGAGAAAATGGTCGACAAATTTGGCAGCGAGATCTTCGAAGGTTCGATCCTGGGCCGCGATCTCGACCGCGATCTCGAGCATGTTCTGGCAATACATCGCCATCCACGCGGTGCCATCCGCCTGCTCCAGATGACCACCAGTGGGCAACGGGGCCGATCGGTCGAAAACGCCGATGTTATCCAGACCGAGGAAGCCGCCTTCGAAGACGTTTTTTCCAAAACGGTCCTTGCGATTCACCCACCAGGTAAAGTTGGAAATCAGTTTCCCGAAAATACGCTTCAGGAATTCGACGTCGCCCGTTCCCCGGAATGCCTGTTCCATCCTGAAGACGAAGATGGTGGCCCACGCATGCACCGGCGGATTTACGTCGCCAAAATTCCATTCGTAAGCGGGAATCTGTCCGCTCGGATGAATGTAAAATTCCCGCATGAGCATATCCAGCTGACCCTTCGCGAAGTCCAGGTCGACAGCCGAGAGAACGACGGTGTGAAAGGCCAGATCCCACGCCGCGTACCATGGGTACTCCCACTTATCGGGCATGGAAATCACGCTGCGATTGATCATATGGGACCAATCGCTGTTGCGGCTGGTGTAAGTCTTGTTTGAGAAGGGGTCCACCCCGTGTTCGACCAGCCAGCGGTCTGCTTCGAGAAAGTAAAACTGCTTGCTCCAGAGCATTCCGGCGAAGGCCTGCCGCATGACCAGGGCAGCGTCGGAGCTCACCGAGGGTGGAGTAAGGCTGCGGTAAAACTTGTCGGCCTCGTCCGTCCGCCGCGCCATAACGCCATCGAAGTCCGCAAAGGGAGCGGCGAGCGTGGCCGGCGACGCCTTCGTCAGACGAAGGCGCACAGTCACCGAGCTGCCCGCATTGACGGCCGCCCGGCAGTGCGCCGCTGCCTTTGTGCCTTCCTGTGCGGGATTAATGGCGGACTGCCGCCCGCCGACGATGTAGTCGTTAATGCCGTCTTTCACAAACGGGCCGGAATTCTGGCCTCCGAAGAGGCGGTCATTATTGGTCTCGTTTTCCGTGAAGAGCAGCGCCGCATCGCCGTCGAGATATAGCCACAAGTCTCCCAGTTCCGCATGCGACGCCTGCACGATGCTTGTCCCGGATGCGGACGCGGCGCGCAGCGCCGGCTTTGGCGGATCAGGCCACCAAGCCCACGTATTCCGGAACCACAGGGTGGGGACGATGTGGAGTTCCGCCGTTTCAGGCCCGCGGTTCGAAGCGGTGATTTTTATCAGAATGTCGTCCGGCGAGGCCTTCGCGTACTCGATTGCGATGTCAAAATACTTGTTATCCGTGAAAATGCCGGTGTCCAGCAGTTCATATTCCGGCTCGAACCGTGACCGGCGCTGATTCGTTTCCACCAGATTGCCGTAGGGAAATGCCTCTTGCGGGTACTTGTACAACTGCTTCATGTACGAGTGCGTGGGCGTCGAATCCAGATAGAAGTAGTACTCTTTGACGTCTTCACCGTGGTTTCCCTCGGCGTTCGTCAGCCCGAAGATCCGCTCTTTCAGGATGGGGTCGCGCCCGTTCCAGAAGGCGAGAGCGAAACACAGATGCTGCTTGTCGTCCGAGATCCCGGCTATGCCGTCTTCACCCCAATGGTAAGCTCGGGACCGCGACTGATCGTGGCTGAAGTAGCTCCAGGCGTTGCCGTCGGCGCTGTAGTCTTCGCGGACCGTTCCCCACTGACGCTCACTCAGATAGGGTCCCCATTTGCGCCACGGGATTGCGGATTCCCGAGCCTCCTGAAGGCGCTCCGACTCCGGGTCCCTCTCGACGTCTGGCATGAATAGTCCTCTCTCTGATGGTGCTCCTCGGGTTGGATGCCGATCCGGCCGGAAGTATTTAAAAAAGTGTGGCGGACCGGGTGTACGACGACCGGCGACCAGATCGCCGGCCCTACCGGCGGTGACGTAAAGCTCCGCGTCGAGCCGAAGCCCGGAACAAAAATATACAACTTCCGTGCGCGCGAGGCATCGAGAATCGCGCGTGCCATCTATAGAATCCGCGGAAGCGGGATTGGTTCCCATCGTCCGAGGGATTCGGCTCGTTCTGGAGGCAACGGGCGCGTTCTGGATCGGCGTGGGCTTCCTGGTCACGATGACGGAACTGGTGGTGGCGTTCGCGCGTTTGCGGATCTCGAGTTTCACTCGCATTCGCCTCACTTTCGGACGCTATCTGTCTCTGGCACTCGAATTTCAACTCGCCTCCGACATTCTTTCCACTTCGATCGCGCCTTCGTGGCAGGAGATCGGCAAGCTGGGTGCGACGGCTGTAATCCGAACCGCGCTCAATTATTTCCTTGCTCGCGAAATAGACGAATACAGAGACAAGCAGAGGAACGAGCTCGGGTCGTCCGAACTGCGCGGCCCGGCGGAACAGGGAACAGTTTAGGAACGAATGGCGGACCTGATAGTACGAGTGGTGCAGCATCTCGGGGAGCGGCTCGACGGCCCAATGCACCTGCGGTTTTTTCTGCAGCCGGCGATGTCGACGCTTTTTGCGGCAAGAGACGGAATTCGCGATGCGAAGGCAGAAAATCCCGCTTATCTGTGGACCGTGTGGAGCGATAAGGTTCAGAGACGCGAGTTGCTGCTTAATGGGTGGAAAGGCGTCGGGAAAGTCTTTTTGATCGCGATTCTGCTGGATGCGATCTATCAGATTATGGAATTCCGGACGTTCTATCCAGGTGAAGCGCTGATCACGGCTTTCCTGCTGGCGCTGCTTCCGTATATCCTGCTTCGAGGCCCGATCAACCGGATTGCACGCGGCCGGTTCGACGCCGCACGGGCATCGCGTCAGGCTTAATCGGGAGTGAAGCGCCATGCAATCGCGCGGATCTCTCGATATATAGCGGGTCAGGCGTTTCGCGGTTATGCATCCGTAGTTTTCCGAGGTTAGGTTCACTTTGTTTGGAAATTTTTGGTCTGGAGGCGTGCGAATCCGGGCCGGACAGTCGTTGGCCCGCAAGATAATCTGGCCACGAATGAACACGAATTCACACGAATTTTCATTGGATTTCCCCGAATAGCGGGCGGGTTGTTGCGATTGCGTCCGGCTTGTCTTGCGTGCCGGCGCTCGCGCTGCTCGCGCAGGGTTTGTTGAGTGGTGACACAGGCCAAGGGCGCGGATGCGGAAGGTGCGGGCGAGGTGTGTGATTGGAGTTTCGCCGCCGCCGACGTTGTGTCTGCTTTGATCCCGGGCGGCCTTGCGTCTGGGGGCCTCCTCGATGTATTCGGCCTTTTCAATGCTCCATAGGCGCATGCGACGCCATTGGGCTACGGCCATGATTTCCATCTGGCCGGATTCGATTTGGGATTCGGGCTGGAGTTCGGCCTCGAAAGCGGCCAGCAGCCCGCAAAAGCGAGCTTCGGATTCGCCTTCGAGAACGAGGGAGTCGGCGAGGAGGCCGTGACGCGTTGCGTTCCGGGAGTCGCGGCCTGTGGACCGGGTGGCGTTGAGCGCTGCGATGCGTTTTCCCTCGTCCGTGACAGGACCGCCGGATTTGGCGCCGTTTGCGCGCGAGGCGGCGATGCGAAATTTTGAGCTCACGGCAGAATTGTGGCAGATGATTTTAGGAATCCGTGGGTGGTTTTTCGGAAGTAGTTGGATTTATTAGGAATTTTGTCGGTGAAAATGTGTGAATGGCTCCAACTGCTGCGCCAAAACGGGGGTGAAAAATCGCGACACCGATGCGCCGGCTCCGCCGCCACGTTTAGGCGGCCCAAGCGCGAATTATGGAAGTCGATGATTCTCCGGCTGTTTACCGGCTACGATTATCGAATCCTGACAGGTCAATGTCACACTCTTGAAGGTAAAGATGAGGCCTGGCCGAGAGTAGCACCGCGTGCTTCCGCTCGCAGTAATCCCGCACCACAGTGAGCCGAGACTGACATCGCTGCCGTCAGAGTCGTCGAACGAGTCCACCACGCAGTTGGACGTTCCTGACGAATCGAAGCGATTGATCGGGTCGGCCGCCGTGTACGCAAATCGATTCCAGGTTCCCGGGGTGTTCGGAGCTGCCGGACTTGTCGCGGTCTGATGCAGCGGGTCCGCGGACGTGAACGCTCCCTATGTGCTTGAATAATACCGCTGGTTTGCGTAGTCCAGGCCGTTCGATTCGCGCGTGTACGTCGCGAACTTCTCGCGGCCATTCGTTGTCCCTGTGCCCATTTCTTCACCGTAGGGATAGAATTCGAATGTCTGCCCCGATTCGTTCGCACGGACCGAACCTGGGCGTCCACCCCGACTGTCGTATTGTTCGATTGAATCAGCCGGCCGCCAAAGTAGATGTTCCGGGAGGCCTGTGCCGGGTAGACCAATGTGGCGTCGTAATCGACACCGCTAATATAGGTCACAGCACGGCCGAAGGTGTAGGTGTATGTCCCGAGGCGCTCCCCGTTCAGGCCATATAAATTCCGCTGGCCGCCGCGATCCAGCGGTTGGTTTTCCATGTCGTATGCCAAATTGCCGTACAGGGAATTGGTGCTGCCAGTGCGGTTCTCGATATCGTAGCTGAGCGCGCCGCTGACGTTGGGCAGATTTGTCAGGTTTCCATTCGCGTCGTATTGAAATCCGCTCCTGGTTGTGCGATTCGTCGTGGGATCAACGCTCAAGGACATATAGGGCGCCGAACCGGCAGTTGCCGTCTTGCCCGTCAGGTTTCCGAAACCATCATACGCGAACGACTGCCCCCAGCCTGCCGCCGACGCCTGGGACAGGCGTATGTGGTGGTTGCGCCGTTTACGGAAATGCTGGATGAGAGGAGGCCCGTTACAGGGTCAAACGTCTGGCTTGCCGTGGAGCTGTTCGGCATTACCGCGCTGGCGAGGCCGAGCGCAGTAGTGTATCCGTAACTGCTGGCAAGCTGTGAACCTGTTGCCTGAGACACGGAGTGACTGTTCGATACATCTGCGGTACCGGCCGAACAGGCTGAGAAGATGGCGAAACGTAAGCGCTGGGTTGCCGGTAAGCGATGGGGGTTCGGCACAGCCCCAGTCCCTGATTCCATTCGTCATGCGAAGCTTCTACCTCGTCTGCGGTCGCTCAGCGCTCTCGCTCAGCTCTGCTCAGCGCTCTGTCGGTAACAAGTCAAGTTGTCCGGTTTTAATAATTAGTGATCTGTCCGCTTTGTGATACAAAGCGATGCGGCCGTCAGGCCGCCGCCTTGTTGGGTTTGGTCTTTGCCTTGGAAACAGGGAAGACCGCAGCCGGAGCGGTGGGAAAGTGGGAATCCCGCGCTTCTGCGGGATTTCCAAGGGAGCGTGGGAGACGGTGAAAACCTGCTTTTGGTTTTCCCCGTCTTCCACGGGCCCGCCTTTTCCACGGCGCTCTTCTGTGGCGGCGCCGGTAGTCTGGCCGGTGGCTGTCGAAGCGGCCCACCACGTGCGGCCCGTAGCGGATCGACACGGTCCCGTCCAGATGTTCATGGATCGTCACCGTCGTAGCCGGCCAGGGAACTGCGAAACCGGCTCTTCTCGAGTCTGCCAGCAGCCGATCTCGCCATGGCCACCGTGTTGTCCTTGGCCACCACGCGCTCGGTTTGAACGGTGAAGATCCAGTCCAGGTCCGCGCGGCTGGTGCGCCGAAACGCCGTTCCTTTCTCTGCGCGCCGTCACGCGTGAACTTGTCGTTGAACTCGGCGATGTACTGCTCGCGCAGAAACGCGTTGGCCGCCTCCACCGTGGCGATCCCCGCCAGCCGCAGTTCCTGCGGCAACCGTCCTTGCCAGGTCCCGAAGCTGCGCTTCGCTGCGGCCGCGCGCCTGCGGCGAATAGGCCGGAATCATCTGCACGCCCAGTTCCTTCAGCGCCCGGCCCACCTGCGTCAGACGATGCTTGTCCACCTTCTCGCCCGCCTTCGGCGTCACGAAGAAGTGGCTGCCCCGGTCGCTGTACAGCGCGCAGAACAATCCCTTGCTTTCGATCACCTCGCGCAGGCCCGCCATCACCGTGCGCGTCGATTCTTCCTCCACCAGTTGCGCGTAGTAGATCTCGCTGGTGGCATCGTCCAGAATCACGATCAGGTCGTACCAGCGATCGTCGCCGAACCACTGGTGCTTGCTGCCATCGATGTGCAGCAGCATCCCCGGCATCGGCCGCCGCGGTCTCCTGCGCCGGTGCGGCCCCGCGCTTGCGCCGTCGCGCCACCAGCCCCGCTCCTTGCAGCGCCTTCTGCACCCACGTGTAGCTCAACTCGATGCCATGCTCTTCCCGCAGCTTTTCGTGAAAGTGCCGCATGTTCAGGTCGAAGTAGTCTTTCCGGTACAGCCGCAGCACCTCCTCCACCGTCGCCAGCGGCACCCGTGCGTCGCTCGGCTTGCCCTTGCGCCGGTCCACCAGCCCCGAATAGCCGTCGGTCTCCATCCGCTCCCGCCACCGTCGCATCGTCCGATCCGTCACCCCGATGATCTCGGCCGCCTCCCACCAGGTGATCTTCTTCGCCATCGCCTTCAACAGCACGTCTTGTAGTTTCATCATCCGCTCCATTTCCGCGGCGGAGTACTGCTGGGATTGTCCAACCTCCCAGCGTTACCCGCCGCCGCTTTTTCAAAGCGGACAGTTCATGTGTGAATTCGACCGGACAGATCACATACTAGCGACAGTCGGTCTGCTCAGCGCTCTATTCATTGCGCTCGAATCGTGGTAAAATGGCCACGGCCGCGATATAGCGTTCAGCCAATCCCATAGGAGGCGTTTCTGACATGCGCTTGTACGTGCTTTCGTGTGGACTCGCAATTTCGGCAGCCATTGGCGGCCCCGTCGCCGCCCAAACCGAAAAGGTTGCGACGGCCTCTGAGCCGGGTAGGGTTGGTTTCGCCCAGACCGTGGACGTCACCGCGACCATTACCGCCATCGACAAGGCAACCCGCGACGTCACGCTCAAGGGACCGCAGGGCAACGAGATTACGGTCACGGCCGGTCCGAAAATCAAGAACTTCGACAAGTTGAAGGTCGGCGACCAGGTCAAAACCAAATACGTCGAGGCTTTGGCGCTGCAGCTCGTGAAGGGCGGCGGGCAAACGGTGGCACGCACGGAGCAAGTGGGCGGCGCAAGAGCGAAGGAGGGTGCACAGCCCGGCGGCGCAGTCGGCCGGCAGGTGACGATTGTCGCTGACGTGGTTGGCCTGGATCCGGCGAGGCAACTGGTGACATTGAAGGGACCGCAGCACACAGTCGACTTGGTCGTCAAAGACCCCGAGCAGTTCAAGCTTATTGCGAAGGGCGATCAGGTCGAGGCCACGTACACGCAGGCGCTCGCGCTGGCCGTCGAACCCGCGAAGCAGTAGCGCCTCTGTAACTCTCGGGAAGTCCATCGGCAACTCTCCGCGCGGCGTTGTCAACCTGGGAAGCGAACTCAAACACTGGTCGCATAAAGAACAGCGAGTTTCGCTCTTTCAGTCATCGTTTCCCTCACAGAGTTCCGCTCTCGCGCGCCGCGCCTGATCCTCGCACCGCAGTCAGGAGGTCGGGGCTCGATATTCACTATCGGAGAACTTCGCTGGCGGGAGCAGTCCAGACCCACATCCACTCGCAGAGGGCTGCTCATCGAGCAGCCAAACCGTCGATTATGGACTGTAACTTTATGATATAGTTGCCGCCGGGTGGACCTGTTGCACGCGCTTCGCCAGTGGACGTGTGAATTCAGGAAACTGAGGGCTATGCCTTATCGATGGCGGGCTTCGATCTTGCTGTCTGCGACGCTCGTTGTTCTCTTCACAACGATGCCGGGCAACGGCCAAACTGCGGCCAGGACGGCTTCGCTGATCCCGCGCATGCCGGATGGCAAACCGAACTTCACAGGTCTTTGGCAGGCTTTGGGTACAGCGGATTGGGATATTCAGGATCACAGCGCGCGGCCGGGCCCTTTCTATCAGCTCGGGGCGACCGGCGCCATGCCTGCCGGTCAGGGGATTGTCGAAGGTGGCGAGATTCCCTATACACCAGCCGCCGCGACAAAGCAGAAAGAAAATTTCCAGAACCGGCTGAAACTGGACCCCGAAATCAAATGCGATATGCCGGGGATTCCGCGGGCGAATTACATGCATTTCCCGTTCCAGATCATTCAATCGCAGCGAGATATCGCTTTCGCCTATGAGTATGCGAGTTCGAATCGGGTAGTCAACATGGGCAAGTTCAAAGACGGCCAAGTGGATACCTGGATGGGGACGTCGAATGGCCATTGGGAAGGCGACACGCTAGTCATCGATGTCAGCAGTTTGAATGGGAGCAGCTGGTTCGACCGATCGGGAAACTTTCAGACCGAAAGCACCCATGTCCTGGAACGATTTACGCTGCCCGACGCCGATCACATCAGCTACGAAGCGACCATCGACGACAAAACAATCTACACACGCCCCTGGAAGATCAGCACGGTCTTCTACAGGCGCAAAGAGAAGAACGCACAGCTCAACGAATTCAAATGCGTTGAATTCGCGGAAGAACTGATATACGGAGATCTGAGGAAGAAATAGCGACAGCCAGGAAGGAGAGTCGTATGAGATACCTGTTTCTCGTGCCGGCCGCCGCGGTGTTGGCCGGCGCTGGCATGTTGACACTGACAGCCAGACCGGCACTCGCGCAGACTGCCAGAGCTGTGACTGCAGGCAAGAGTTGGGTGCAGCCGAAGACACAGTGGGGCGATCCGGATCTGCAGGGAACATGGACCAGTGACGACTGTATCGGCACTCCCTTGAACCGGCCCGCCAACCTCGGCGACCGAGGCTACTACACGGAGCAGGAACTGGCGGAACGTGAAAAACGGCTTGAGACGCAACATCAGAACGATCTGAAAGAAACCGCGGATCCCGATGCCAGGGTGGGCACGGGTCCTCCTGGGCACTGGGGAGAGCGGGCGCGCCGGCCGTGCAAGCAGACGTCGCTCGTCGTCGATCCGCTGAATGGCAGAACACCCGACCTGCTTCCAGAAGCCAGGACCCGGCCGATCCCGGAAGGAGCCGGCAACAACGCCCCCAAAGCCGATTCGTGGGAAGACTTCAGCTATTACATCCGTTGCATCAGCCGTGGAGTAACAGGCTCCATACTCCCGGTTATTTATGGAAACGGACAACAGTTTATCCAGGCGCCAGGCTACGTGACGATTCTGCAGGAAATGGTCCATGAAGCCCGCGTGATTCCGTTGGACGGCCGGCCTCATGCGAGTGCTGCCATCCGTTCCTACATGGGCGACGCTCGCGGCCACTGGGAGGGCAACACGCTGGTGGTCGAAACCACGAATTTCCTGGGTAACAAGACTGGAATCGGCCTCAATGGAGGCGGCGTGCCCACCAGCGATGCTCTGAAATTGACCGAACGCTTCATGCGTGTCAGTGCGGACGAGATGCGATACGAAGTTACGGTCGAGGATCCGAAGACGTACGCGCGACCCTTCAAGATCGCGTTCCCGCTCACACAGGAACCCGGCTATCAGAATTTCGAGTATGCGTGCCACGAGGGCAACTACGCCATGTTCGATTCCCTGAGCGGCGCCCGTGCCAAAGAGAGAGCCGCGGCCGAAGCTGAAAAGAAGAAATAGTTTTGCTCGAGGAGACCATCCGTGCGAAAAGCACTTGTACTTGTTGCCGCCGTGGGCGCTTTACTGTTGACCGCGGCGCCGGTATAGGCCCACCATGCGTTTGCCCGCGGAATTTGACGGAGAAAAGCCGGTCAAATTCAAGGGAACCGTCACCAGGATGGAATGGATTAACCCGCACGCCTGGATTCACATCGACGTGAAGGGCGACGATGGCAAGGTCACGCCCTGGATGATCGAAGCCGCGGCTCCAAATGCGCTGCTGCGCCGAGGCTGGAACAAAAACTCGTTGCCGGCTGGCACAGAAATTCTCGTCGAGGGTTTCCAGGCTAAAGATGGAACGAATCGCGCCAACGGCAGCGTTATCACGTTCACGGATGGAAAGAAGTTATTTGTCGGATCCTCCGCAGGGGATCCCGGCGCAGCCCCCGGGGCGCCCAAATAACAAATACGCCGAAGCGTGTCTTTGTGATATGAAACCCTGGAGAATCAGTTGGGGTGCTCCCGCTTTCCGGGGCTGCGGGTTGAGTAAAACAGGGCGCGCGACGTGGTTCGAATGAGACGAAAATGGTACATCCCTGAGTTCACAGCCGGGAATTCGTTGTTCCGGACAGAAATGGCAGGAGGATCAAGTCCACTCCGTCCGTACCAGGAACTCAGCACTGAGCCCTGCCTTCGACAGTTGCATCGCTCCCTCTCTCTGATTACACGGTTCAGATGGTGGCTGTTGACCGAGGGGTTGCAGGTTCGATCCTACCTGTAGGAGCCAAACGACTTTGCACTTCGAGTTCTCCGCTCTTCTGGTTGACGCACTGGCGGGCACTGGCGCCAAAACGCCCAAT
>CAVQYP010000029.1:0-263599 GCA_963718155.1 Terriglobia bacterium
CGTTGTAACGCTGGCGCCTTTCGCGCAGTACAGCGTCGACGCGGCGAAGGCGGGAACGGCGCCGACCGTAATCGTTCTGGTGTCGTTGCTTGTGTGTTTGATCCCGACGACCATCGGCGGCCTGCTTTCCGCTATCGGGATCGCCGGCATGGACCGGGTCATGCAGCACAATGTGCTCGCCATGAGCGGCAAAGCCGTGGAAGCGGCGGGCGACGTAAATACGCTGCTTCTGGACAAGACGGGAACCATCACGCTGGGTAATCGTCAGGCGGTGGAATTCATTCCGGCGGATGGCGTTAGCGAGGCCGATCTGGCGGATGCCGCACAACTTTCGAGCCTCGCTGATGAAACACCGGAGGGCCGCAGCATCGTTGTGCTCGCGAAAGAAAAATACGGGCTGCGTGGTCGCGAAATCGCGGAGCACGACGCCGAGTTTATTCCGTTCACCGCCCAGACTCGCATGAGCGGATTGAACTACGAAGGGCGCACGATTCGCAAGGGCGCTTCGGAATCGATTCGTCAGCACGTCACCGCGCTCGGCGGCACATATCCGCAACGGGTTGCGAATGTATCGGATGGCATCTCGCGTACCGGAGGAACTCCGCTGGTGGTGTCGGACGGCGCCCGCGTTTTGGGCGTGATTCACCTCAAGGACATTGTCAAGGGCGGCATGCGCGAGCGATTCGCGCAGATGCGGGTGATGGGCATTCGAACGGTCATGATCACGGGCGACAATCCTCTGACTGCGTCCGCCATTGCTTCGGAAGCAGGCGTTGACGACTTCCTGGCGCAGGCAACGCCGCGCGACAAGCTGGACCTCATCAAGCGCGAGCAGGCGGGTGGACGTCTGGTCGCGATGACGGGCGACGGCACGAACGATGCGCCGGCGCTGGCGCAAGCGGATGTCGGCGTTGCGATGAACACAGGCACCATGGCCGCGAAAGAGGCGGGCAACATGGTGGACCTCGACAGCAATCCGACGAAGCTGATTGAAATCGTGGCTATCGGAAAGCAGCTGCTGATTACGCGCGGATCTTTGACGACGTTCTCGATCGCCAACGATGTTGCGAAGTATTTCGCGATCATCCCGGCCATGTTCGCGGTCACTTATCCGGCGCTGAACCGGCTGAACATCATGGGATTGCATACGCCGGAGAGCGCGATTCTCGCGGCCGTGATTTTCAACGCGCTGATCATCATCGCGCTGGTTCCGCTGGCTTTGCGTGGCGTGAAATACCGGGCGCTCTCGGCCGGCGCGCTCTTGCGCCGGAATTTGCTGATCTACGGGCTGGGTGGAATTATCGCGCCGTTCCCCGGTATCTGGGCGATCGACCGGCTGCTCGGGCTGCTGCACCTTGCGTAATGCGAGGCGAATAGGAGAAACATCATGTGGAAAGAACTGAAACCCGCGATTCTGATTACTTTCGTGCTTACCATCCTTACGGGGCTTCTGTACCCGCTGGCCGTGACCGGCCTGGCTCAGACCATCTTCCATAAACAGGCCGATGGCAGCCTGATCGAACACAACGGCAAGGTGATTGGATCGGAGATTATTGGCCAGAATTTCGCCAAACCAGAATACTTCCATCCGCGGCCTTCGCAGAACTCGTACGACGCCGCGAACTCGGGCGGCTCGAACCTCGGACCGACCAACCCGGCGCTGGCCGACCGCCTGAAGAAGGATGCGGATCAGTTTCATAAAGACAATCCGGATTACCCGGGGACAATTCCCGCGGATGCGATTACGGCGTCGGCCAGTGGCCTCGATCCGGAGATCAGCCCGGCGAACGCTCTGGCGCAAGCGGCCCGCGTAGCCAAGTCGCGTGGAGCTTCAGCTGACGCAGTGCGGGATCTTGTCACGGCCAATACGCAAAAGCGCGACCTTGGGGTACTCGGCGAACCGCGCGTAAATGTACTGAAACTGAATCTGGCTCTCGATGAGGCATTTCCGGTAAAGCGATAACTATGGCCTCGAAAGAATTCTGCCGCCCGGATCCTGAAGAACTGCTGCGCCAGATCCAGGCGCAGGAAGCTCACAATGCGCGGGGCCGGCTGAAGATCTTTCTGGGGTACGCCCCCCGCGTCGGGAAGTCCCTCAGGATGTTCGACGAGGGAAAGCGCCGGAAGAAGCGCGGACAGGACGTTGTCGTCGGCGTGATCCAGAGAAAAGGCCTGCAGGAAGTGGAGGAACTGGTCCGGGAGTTCGAAGTCATTCCTCCGCTTCGCATTGGCGATTCGGACACGCTGGATGTGGAAGCGGTGCTCAAACGCGCGCCTCAGGTTTGTCTGATCGATGAGATGGCCAAGGATAATCCTCCTGGCAGCCGCCATGCGCACCGATGGCAGGACGTCGACGAGATTCGCGAGCGTGGCGTCAACGTGGTGGGCGCGATCAATCTGCAGCACATTTGCGAGCAACAGGACGCGGTCGAACGTATCACGGGCCGGCGATCGAGCAATGCCGTCCCCCAGAAGTTCATCGAATCGGCCGACGAAATTGTGATTGTGGACGTGCCGACCGAGGATGTGGTGCAGCAGCAGGCGGGTACGAAGAGCCCGACCGCTGCCCAGCTTTCCGAACTGCGGGAATTGGCGCTGCTGCTGGCTGCGCAGGTGGTTGAAAGCCAGCTTCAGGCCTACATGGATTCACACGGCATTCAGCAGAGCTGGGGCACGCAGGAGCGCATCCTGGTATGCATCACTCCCCGCAGCAATGCGCGCGAAATGATCGAGAGCGGCGCGCGCGCCGCAGGCCGTTTTCATGGCCAGCTGTTCGCGATATATGTGAAACAGCACGATCTCACCCGTGAGGCGGAGGAAACGGTCCAGGAGAATCTCGCGTTCGCACGAAAGCTGGGCGCCGAGGTTCACGAGGTAGAGGTTTCGGACCCCATCGAGGGGATCATCAATCTTGCTCGAGAGCAGCGAATCACACAGGTGTTCATAGGCCACACACAGCAAAGCGCCTGGAAAGTGTGGATGAAAAACCCGGTCGACAGGTTGATTAACGAGGCGGAAGGTATGGATGTGCGGGTTTTTCCGCAGGGGACCTCCGCCGCTGCGTGACGACGCAGCGGCGAGGTTCCGCGGTCCACTCCTATCGGGTTCTGGCCGATTCGCCCAGATAATCGAGAGCGGCGTCAACCCCGCCCTTCTTGTGCGGTACGCCAAACAGTTCGAGACCCATCTCGACGCCGCCGAGCGTTCCCGCCAGCATCAGGTCGTTGAAGTTGCCGAGGTGGCCGATGCGGAAAGCTTTGCCCGCGAGCCTTCCGAGCCCTGCGCCGAGAGACATGTTGAACTTTTCGAGAACCATGGCGCGGAACGCCGCTTCGTCGAAGCCTTCGGGCAGAAGGATCGTGGTCACGGTGGAGCTGTATTCGTGAGGATCGAGCGCGCAGATCTCAAGACCCCAGGCCTTTACCGCGCGCCGCGTGGCTTCGGCGTGGCGCTTGTGGCGGTTGAAGATGGTTTCGCATGCCTTCTTCCTTCATAATGGCCAGCGCTTCCTTCAAACCATAGAAGAGATTCGTCGCGGGAGTGTAGGGGAAGAAGCCTTTGGTATTAGCCTCCAGCATGTCGTCCCATCGCCAGAAGCTTTTGGGCATCGTGGATGTCTTACTGGCGGCGAGCGACTTTTTGCTGATGGCGTTGAAACTGAGGCCGGGAGGCAGCATCATACCTTTTTGCGATCCGCCGACCGCGACGTCGACGCCCCATTCGGTATGCCGGTAATCGATCGATCCCAGGGAAGATACGGTATCCACCATCAGGAGCGTCGGGTGTTTGGCGGCGTCGATTGCCTTTCGCACCGCTGCGATGTCGCTGGTGACGCCGGTCGCGGTCTCGTTGTGGACCGTGAGCAGCGCCTTGATCTCATGATTGGTGTCAGCGGCGAGCCTTCTTCCAATTTCGGCCGGATCCGCGCCGTGGCGCCAGTCGCTGGGGATCAGGTCCACGCAAAAGCCCAGGTGACGCGCCATTTTGGTCCATAGCGCGGCAAACTGACCGGTGTCGGACGCCAGAATTTTATCGCCGGGGTTCAGCGTATTCACCAACGCAGCTTCCCAGCCTCCGGTACCGGAAGCGGTGTAGATGATGACCGGATCTTCGGTCTGAAAGACGGTTTTCATCCCTTCCAGGCACACCTTGGCGAGAACGGCGAATTCGGAACCGCGGTGGTCGATCGTAGGGTTGTCAATCGCGCGCAAGACCCGGTCGGGAACGTTGGTCGGGCCGGGAATTTGAAGGAAGTGTCTGCCTGGTTGATAAGTCATTTCAATTTGTCGGTCGTGTTTAAATCGGTTCTTAAATAGCCTTTCAAATTGTACATTGGCGGCGGGGGCGGATCGGCGATTCTGTCGCGTTCATGGCCGTCCCGCGTCAGTCCTGCAGGTGAAAAACCTTGCGTACGGCGTCCAGGAACTGATCGCCATCTGGCTGACCTGCATTGGTTCTAAGGGCCGAAATAGGAAGATGGGCAATCTTGTTCACGATTGATTTCGTCATCGCGTCCATCTGCGCAGTAACCTGGCGCTGCTGATCGGCGGTGAGGGTGTCCGGCAGGCGCCGGAGGGCGCGCGAGACCTCGGTTGACCGAATGTTTTCGAACTGCTCCTGCAGGCTGACAATGGTCGGGGTGACCTCTTCGAGCTTGAGACGCGAGATCATCCGCTCCACTTCATCGGCTACGATCGCCTCGGCCTGCTCGGCCTGCTTCGATCGCTCTTTGATATTCGCGTTGACAACCCCTTCCAGATCGTCGATGTCTTTCCGGAAGACGCCTTCGATTTCGTTCACCGAGGGATCGATATTGCGGGGAACCGCGATATCGATCAGGTAAATCGGCTTGTTCTTGCGGGCGGCGATCACCCGCTGCATGTCGTCCTTCGTGAGGATGTAATGCGGCGCCGCGCTCGACGCGATCACGATGTCGATTTCAGGCAGCATCGAGAGGAAGTGCGTGTATTCGACGGCCTGTCCCTTGAAGAGCGCCGCCATCTCCTCGGCGCGTTCCCAGGTCCGGTTGGCTACAAAGATCCGCTTCGCGCCGGAACGGTGCAGGTGTTTGGCCGCGAGCTCGCCCATTTTTCCCGAACCGACGATCATCACCGAACGGCCCTTCAGCGAACCGAAGATGGTTCGCGCGAGTTCGACCGCGGCATAACTGACCGATACGGCCATGTGCCCGATGCCGGTTTCGGTGCGGACCCGTTTGCCTACGCTGAACGATCTTGTGAGCACCTGCTCCAGCAGACCGCCGACGGCCCCCTCGGTCTTGGCAATGGCATATGCGCCCTTAAGCTGCCCGAGTACCTGGGGCTCTCCGACGACCATCGAATCGAGACTTGCGGCCACACGGAAAAGATGTCGGATCGCCTCCCGCGCTTCCAGGTGATAAAGATGGCCCTCGAAATCGGTGGCCGAGCTTTGCCAGGCCTCAGAAAGCGCTCGACGATGGTCAGGGGCTCGATGTGATCGGGCGATGTCAGGGCGATCTCGACCCGGTTGCAAGTCGAGAGGATCATCGCCTCCGAAGCACCGAGGTTTTGCAGTTCGTGCAGCGCGTCGGGGAGTTCGGCCTCCCGGAGAGCAAGCTTTTCGCGAAGGTCCACGGAAGCGGTCTTGTGACTGAGGCCGGTCAACAGGAGCTTCATTGGATGAGACGCTGCTCCAGCTGCGCATGTGCAATCCACGCGATCGCGGAACAGCAGAGCGCCACGATAGCGAGAATGGCGGCCTTCCTGCCGCGCCAACCGGCGCTGACGCGGAAGAAAATCAGCGCGAGATAAATTCCCCAGGTGATACTGGCTGAGCTGATGAGCCCGTTGCCGATCCAGGCTGCCCCACGCTCGATGTAAGCCCAGACAATGCCAACGATAATGCTTGTTGTGATGAAGGCGAATCCGGCGCCCAGGGTGCGTGAAATCAGTTCGTCGAGCGTGCTGAGGGGCGGGAAAAAGCGGTAAATGGAAGTGGGCCGCTTTTGTTTGAGCTGGCGCTCCTGCATGAGATAGGCGACCGCGGCGACTGCTGTAAAGATCAGGGCGGCGTATCCGAGCAGCGCCAGAACGATGTGGACAATCAGCCAGGTGCTGCGCAGAGCCTCGCTGGACCAGTGCGATACCGGATTCCGGAGGGCGGCTACAAGAGTCATGACGAAGACAAGAGGAAAGACAAAGACGCTCAGGCTTTCGACTTTATAACGCCAGTAGATGATCAGGAAGGCGAGAGTCACCAGCCAGGCGCAGAGCGACATGGTCTCGAAGAAGTCGTTTGCGGGAAAATGGTGTTGCACCAGCCCCTGTTCGACTATCGAAACCAGTTGGAAGAGCGCGCCGAGACCGAATGCGCCTAAGGCGGCGCGGAAGAGACTTTCGCGCCGGCGCAGAATCGTGATGATGGCATCGAGAAGGCCGAAAGAATAAAATCCGGCGGCGACGCGGAGCCAGAGGATACTGGTTTCGCCCATTTGGGGGACTCGCCTTCAGTATAAAGGCTCACCCGCGCACATAGGCTCTGCCAGAATAAGGGTGTGGCCGTGGCGACACTGGTGCCGATCGAGGAATATCTGTCGACGTCCTGGGGACCCGACCGCGAGTATGTCGATGGACGGCTGCTTGAGAGGAACTTGGGAGAACTCGATTACAGTTATCTGCGAGGGCCGCCTTGCGCACTTGCTGGATCGAGGTAGCCTTGTTCCCTTTATATCGGTGCGCATGCAAGTGCGGACCGACCGGTTGCGGATACCGGACGTTGCTGGCGATTCGAGGAGCCAAGCCCGCCGGCCGGTCTGCAGCAGCCGCCGTACATCGCGGTAGAAGTCCTCTCGCGAGACGACCGAAAGAGCGACCTGGATGACAAGATCGAAGACTATCTCGATTTCGGTGTTGAGAACATCTGGGTGGTCGATCCCAGGCGTCATCGCGTGACGATTCAGACCGCGAAGGGGGCAAGATCTGCCGCGACACTGTGAGACATCTGATGGCGCGTTCGCGATTTCGCTGAAAGAGATTTTCGAGACATGCCCCCGGAAGACTAATGAGCCGCTTTTTCGTACAAAATTTCGGCTGCCGGGCTACACAGGCTGACGGCGCCGCGCTCGAGGCTCAACTCGCTGAGCAGGGACTCACTGCA
Organism: Terriglobia bacterium; assembly: GCA_963718155.1. Taxonomy (GTDB): domain Bacteria; phylum Acidobacteriota; class Terriglobia; order Bryobacterales; family Bryobacteraceae; genus BOG-234. Next base: position 7,138 of record CAVQYP010000029.1, read on the forward strand.
TCCAATTCGCGCGAAAAGGCCGATCTTGTAGTTCTCAACACTTGCACAGTGACCGCGGAAGCGGATAGCGACGCCCGTTCGACCATACGCCGGGTTCATCGCGAAAATCCTGATGCTCGCATTCTGGTGACCGGCTGCTACGCGCAACGCGCGCCGGACGAACTGGCCTCGATGCCGGGCGTCGAGTGGGTGGTCGGAAATTCGCACAAGACACAGATCGCGGACCTGCTCGCTCGAGGGTTGAGTCAGGATGCCGGCTCGAATCAGGATGCCCCCTATCACGGGCAGATCGTGACCGGGAATATATTCGATACCCGCGATATCCTCACGGCACCGATTCTCGATGCGACCGGCGACCGCACGCGCCCGAACCTGAAGATTCAGGACGGATGCCACAACCGCTGCTCGTTCTGCATCATCCCCTTCGTTCGCGGGAAGAGCCGTTACGTGGAGGCGGACCGCATCGTCGAACAGGTGCGCGCTCTCAGTGCAAAGTACCGGGAGGTGGTGCTCTCCGGCATCAATCTGGGGCGCTGGGGCCGGGAGTCCGGAAGTACGATGCGGCTGCCCGATCTGCTGCGCCGGTTGCTTGCCGAAACAGAAATCGAGCGCCTGCGCCTGAGCTCGGTCGAGCCGATGGATTTCTCGGACGACCTGCTGGGTCTGATGGCGGAGAATCCGCGCATCTCGAAGCACGTTCATGCGCCGCTCCAATCGGGATCGGACACGATACTGCGCCGCATGCATCGGAAGTACCGGCCGCGGCACTATTCAGACCGCGTAATGAAAGCGCGCCGGCTGATGCCCGACGCGGCAATCGGCGCCGATGTCATGGTGGGATTTCCGGGAGAGACTGACGATCTGTTCGAGGAATCGCGCCAGTTCATCGCCTCGATGCCGTTCACTTACCTGCACGTCTTCACTTATTCGGAAAGGCCCGGAACCCCGGCGGCGGAGATGCCCGGCGTGGTTCCGATTCGCGTCCGCAAGGACCGCAATCGTATTCTGCGCGAACTGGCCGATGAGAAGAACGCGGCGTTCCGTCACAGTCTGCTCGGCCGCGAATTCACGGCGGTCACGCTCGATCCACCCGGGCCTGGCGCTCACCGACAACTACGTCAAGGCGACTCTCGATCTGCCGTATGCGGCGAACCGGCTGATCCGCGTCCGTCCGCGCGCCTTGAACAGTCAGGGCGTGAGCGCTCAAATCATCTCCGGTGCAGTGAAACACTGGCAGTGAAGAACGATCCGGTTCAGACGGCTCTCGCGCGACTGGATGAAATTCCGCTGCATACGGCGGAGGGCCGAAGGCAGATCGCGAAGGCGCCTGGCTTCGAAATCGAATCTTGTAGCCGCCAAAGCGGCGCGGATCAGCGGGTGATGCCCAATGGAGCGAACTCACCGGCGAGCTGGCTACCGCGTTCGACCGATTCCTGAAGCGCGGAGCCGACCTCGACAAAGGCTGCACGGCCCTGAACGCCATTGCGCGAGCGCTTTACACGCTCGATTTCAGCGACCCCGACCTGTACCTCAAGGGCATGAAGCACGTGCAGATGGAGCCGGTCTGGGGTGGATCGGTCGACACCGCCGCTGAGTTGCGGGCAGTGTGCGCGATGGGTCTGGCAAGCACTTCATGGCCGGAGAAACTGCGCGAGCTCGTCCATCTGCTGGTGGATCGCGAGTGGCAGGCGCGGGCCGGCGCGGCGCGCGCACTCGCCAGCGCAGGTTCGGAACCCGCGCTCTTGCTGCTGCGCCTGAAGGCGCTCTCCGGGCGATCAGGAGCCGGAGGTACTCTCCGATTGCTTCAACGGATTGCTTGCTGCGGAGGGGGCCGAAGCGGTGCGATTAGTGGCATCGTTTGCACTGCTCGAAAGACCAGGGAGTGCGCGAAGCCGCTCTGCTGAGTTTAGGCGCGAGCCGCCGGGCCGACGCCGTCGAATGGCTGACAGAGCGCTTCGTGCGCGTAGCCGACATCGATACTCGGCAGTGCATTCTCCTCTCGCTCGCCACGTCGAGGACGGAACCCGCGATCGCATTTCTCCTCGAGCTGATTCGTGATGGCAGCGGCAGTAGTTCCGAATTGGCGATGGCGGCGATGGAAATCAACCGCGTTGACAGGAGATTTCAGGAACAAGTGGAGGAAGCTCTGCGGGCGCGTCGGCCTCGCGAGAATCCATAGGCCGAGGCGCTCTTTAGAGCACGGCGGCCGCAGACTTTGCGAAAGTCAACGCAGCATTCCCGGATTGTTCGGTCACGATCAGCGCGGTCAGCTGCGTGTCATCGAATCCCGCGATGTGCGCCGCGCCCTGCGTGACCACAAGAATTTCGTGATTCGCTCGCACCCGCGCTTTGCCGTCTGGCCGCCGGAGGAAGACTGAGAAGTTCGCGAGACCTTTCGCATAGACAAGATGCAGAAACACGTGCCCGTCCAGGCGGCACAGCTTACCCTCAACGAGCTGATATCCAGCGGGCGCCACTGCGGCGATTGCTGACTCTGAAACTCCCTGGCGCTCCGCCAGTGCTGCGATAGAAGCGCGGTCGGTGAGCCATTTCCGAGGCTGCCCGTCAACGATTTCCGAATGGTGATCTTTCGCCGCGGCCGCGTAAACGGGTTTCGCCCCGGATGAAAAAACGTGGATTCCGGCCAGAGCCGCTGTCACGAGAGCCGCCACACCGGCCGCCGCGAGCAGCCAGCGCCGTGTATCGTGCGAAGCATCTTGCGGAGCGATCTGGCCTTCAATATGGCGATCAATTCGGGTGGTGTCGATGGTCTCAGCCAGTATGCTGGTCCGCAGCGATGCGTCGAACGCAGCCTGCTGCCCGAGTTCGCAGGCGCAGGCAGAGCACGAGTTTACATGCGCCGCAAAAAGCTCCATCCGAACCGAATCGAGATCTCCGGCCAGATAGAGCGGGGTTATCATGGACACGTCTTCGCAATTCATGAGATTTCCCTTTCGGCCCATTCCACGTTCTGTGGTCTCGTGGCAAGGCGGGTGCGCATCGAGGCACGAGCCCGGCTCAAACGCGACATCACAGTTCCGACGGGAACTTCCAATATCCCGGCAATCTCGCCGCAGGTGAATCCCTCAACCACACCGAGCATCAATACGGTCCGATGATCGATGTGCAGGCCGTCCAGTGCGCGGGAGACCTCCATTGCCTGGTCCAGTGAGGGCTGAACGCTTGTCAGATCGCGTGTAATAGGAATGATTTCGGGAACGCGGCGGAGCTTCCGCCCCTGCGCATAGAACACATTGAAAAGAATCCGAAACAGCCACGCGCGCACGTTCGTTCCCGGGTCGAATTGGTCGAAGCTGCGCCAGGCCAGAAGAAGACACTCCTGGACGAGATCCTCAGCCGCGGAAGATCCGGACGTCATCCGCCGTGCGACGCGCAGCAGGCTGCGGGAGTGACACAAGGCGACCTGTTCGAATTCGTCTTGCCTGGAATTCATGCTGCTTCGGTTCGCTCCGCCAACGCGTTCGCATGGCGGAGTGAACTCGCGAAGTGAGACGGCGGCCGCCGTCAGCTCGCTTTCTTCAGTTCGTCAATGGCAGCCAGCACCTCCGCGCTGTGAGGAGTCGGGTTGACTTTAACGAAAACCTTCCGAATGACACCCTTGGGGTCGATCAGGAACGTGTTGCGCGCCGCTACTACGTTCTCGCCGAACTTCTGCGTGGAACCGTACATGTTCACGACTTTCTTATCGGGGTCGGCGAGCAGCTTGAAAGTCAGGTTCTCTTTGGTGCAGAACTCTACGTGGGAATCGACGCTGTCGACGCTCACGCCCAGAATGGCGGCCTTCTTCGCATCGTATTCCTTCTGATCGCGCTGGAAGTTGTGCGCTTCGATCGTACAGCCAGGAGTCATGTCCTTCGGATAAAAGTAGAGCACGACCCACTGGCCGCGATAATCGTGCAGGCTGACTTTCTTGCCTTCCTGCGAGCTCAGAGTAAAATCGGGAGCAACGGAGCCGACCTGGGGCATGTCGTCCGCCGCGCGGACGACCGGGCGAGACATGGTAAGAAGCAGGGCAATGGCGGGGAGCAGGCCCGTCAGGATGCGGGAAATCTTCATTCGTCTTTTCTCCTTCTTGTGCGGATGCCGCCCTCGCGGCAACCCTTCAGATATTAGAATGCACGGCGTACCAAAAGTCATCCCCGGGTCTTTTCTATTCCGGTTGTGCTGAAGTTTACCATCCGGCTTCGAATCAGCTCCATTGAGTCGCGGCATGGCCTCGCAAGTGCGAGAGAGAGCGCATGATTCGAAATCACTCAGTTCCTCGATTTGCGGCGCTCGCCGCGATCGTGGCCGGTTGCCTGGCGGTGCAGATCCCCGCCCAGCAACCGGACAACACCAAGAACAACAAAGGGGACGGGTCGAAAACGGCAGTGACGGCTGACCAGCAGAAAGACAATCACACAGATCGCTATCTCACTCAGCAGATTCGTAAAGCCGTGGTCGGCGACAAGTCGCTTTCTACCTACGCCCATAACGTCAAAATCGTCAGCCAGAACGGCACCGTAACCCTCAAGGGACCGGTTCGTTCGGAGGATGAAAAACACGCAGTAGTTGCAAAAGCCGAAGCGATCGCCGGCACCGGAAAGGTGACGGACGAGCTTTCGGTAAAGCAGCAATAGCACACAGGTCCCAGGAGGTTCATTATGGAAGATAAAAAAACGGCAGTATTCGGTATTTATCCGTCGGAAACGCAGGCGGAGAGAGCGGTAGACACTCTTGTTCAGGCGGGATTTCGCAGTGCCGATATCTCGGTGCTTCTCGCCGACAACCGCGGTACCAAAGATTTCGCGCATGAAAAAGAGACCAAAGCTCCTGAAGGTACGGCGGCCGGTGTTACCACTGGCGGCATAATCGGCGGCGGGCTCGGTATACTCGCCGGCATCGGAACGCTTGCGATCCCCGGCTTGGGCCCCTTCATCGCAGCCGGCCCGATCATGGCGGGACTGGCAGGTCTCGGCGTCGGTGGCGCGGTGGGCGGCATGATTGGCGCTCTTGTCGGAATGGGTATTCCCGAGTACGAGGCCAAGCGCTATGAAGGCCGGGTCAAGTCAGGGGGCGTCCTGCTTTCGGTCCACTGCGATACGTCGAACCAGATCAAGAGCGCCAGGGAATTACTCAAAAACACGGGGGCCGAGGACGTCTCGTCGACGGGCGAGAGTTCTCACAATGTTGTTGAGTCCGAGACAGTCCGCACGAGCGGCAGATACTAAGCAGCGCCAGGCGCGCTGTGTCGCGCCGCCAGGAGCCGAAAGGAACACCAGTTTCGGCGGCGGCGCGGCTCGAAAATGCGGCTTTCGTGCCAATGAGCGGTACCCGGAATCTCTTCCGCGTTCCGCTCATTGCTGTTTCAGGCTCTCTTTCAAAGCGCTTGCGCTGTCTTTCAAATCGTTTCGCGAGGCCATCTTCTCGCGAATAGCGGCAAACTCCTTCTGCATTGCCTCAATCTCGTCTTCGGTACAGTTTTCAAGATCCAGCAACGTATTCCGCGCGGTGGAAACGGCGCGGATCAATTCGTTCAACTTCAACTGCATCGCCTGGGTATCACGATTCTGGGTGTTCTGAATCAGAAACACCATCAGAAAGGTGACGACACTGGTGCCTGTGTTAATGACCAGCTGCCATGTGTCCGAGAATCGGAACAGGGGGCCGGTCAGAACCCAGATCAAAACCAGCAGAATCCCTGCCGCAAATGCGCCTGGCGAGCCGACCTTATCCGCGATCTGATTGGCGCAGGCACGAAAACTTTGTCTCAAGAAACACCTCGCGCCCGCTGATGCATGCGGCGTGCCGTTCGGGAAGAATGGCACGCGCCGTGCTCAGACGTCAGACGAGGTCAGACGATGGATACCTTGATTCTGGGCGCAACGTTTGCAGGAAGCCTTGGCACCGCGTGGATGATTCAACGCGCGATTCTGGCGGTTTGCCTCAGGGCGATCGCGCCAGACAAACGGTGACCCGGGGCGGAGCCGTCGGCTATTTGCGCGACCCGCGAGAGACGTTCTTCAGATCGGACTGTCTCTGTTTATTCTTTTTCCGCTTCGGTTTACTGATGATGAAGGTGCCGCTGCCAACGTATTCCGCTTTGTAAAGTTTATCTTCTGCCAAGTTTCGCTCCAGTAGTAAATTGAATCCGCCGAATTTAACTTACATTGTACAGTCACGTTAACTTCGGTTAGCGCCGCATTGGCAGGCGTGGGACTATTTCAGTAGATGTCTCGGGGCTCGAATCCGGGTGGAATTTATCGGCGTGGTTTCGCCATAATCGCGCTGCTAAGCGCCGCATCGCACAGTCTGGCTGCATCCGCCCCTTCGCCGAAGCTTCCCACAGCTCAGGAAATCAACTCCATTCTCAAGGAGCTTTCGGACGTCACCGGTTTTCAAATTCGCAAAGAGCTGCCTTTCGCCCTCATTACGCGGGAGCAGGTCAACAAGTACATCAGAGAGCAGATCAAAGCGTCCGTCAAACCCGAAGAAGTGCGTGCGGAAGAGGCCACCCTGAAGAAGTTCGGTTTCGCTCCCCCTGCCTTTGATCTCAAGCAGACGACGATTGATCTCCTCACGGAACAGGCAGCGGCATTTTACGACTTCAAAAGAAAAAAGCTGTTCATCTCCGATTGGGCTACGGTGAACATGCGGGATGCCGCCATTATTCACGAGCTCGCGCACGCTCTCGCGGACCAGAATTTCCCCATTCAACGCTTCCTCGGCAAGGTTGCGGATGACAGCGAAGAGTCGCTGGCGCGACAGGCTGTCGTGGAGGGCCAGGCGTCCTGGCTGATGGTCGAAGTCGCGGCGCGGCGCGCCGGCCGAACCCTTGCCGACCCCCAAACCGCGCGGCAATACCTCAGGGCCGACGACGATTCTCCGGACGCCGACTACCCCGTGTTCAACAACGCTCCCCTTTATCTGCGAAGAACGCTCACATTTCCGTACACGGACGGCGGGAGGTTCCAGGAGGCAATCTTCCTCCGCGACGGTAAGCTCGCCTTCGCGGAGCTTTTCCGCAATCCGCCTGCCTCAAGTGCGCAGATTTTGCATCCGCAGCTTTACTTCGGGAAGGTTGCGTTTGACGATCCCAGCCTGCCGAAGCCTCTCAAACATTCGAAGCCATTTGTGAGCGGCGAACTGGGAGAACTCGAGACCCGGATCCTGCTCGAACAATACGTGAGCGCGGAACTGGCAGACGCTCTCGGACCCAAGCTTATAGGCTCCGGCTACCGCGTGGACGAAGCGAAACAAAGCCACCGCCTGACTTTGACCTACGAATCCGAATGGACCGACGCGGATGCGGCGGCGAAGTATTTCGACGCTTACAAGGAAATTCTACGGAAGAAGTGGAAGACCGTCGATGTGACCGGTCAGACCGCGGATCATTATGCCGGCAAGTCGGAAGACGGTTACTTCGCGGTGAGGCGGGACGGCAGTAAGGTGCTCAGCGAGGAAGGATTTGAGCAGCCTCTTTAGCAGGCGTGAACCACCGCCTGCCGCCAAATCGAATGAAGACGATGCGCAGTTGTGGTGGGGTCAGGGCTTCGGCCCTGCAGCCGAGCTTCCGCTCGGCACGGAGCTTTACGTCACTGGCGGTAGCGCCGGCGATCTTGCAGCCGGCCCTTGTAGAAACCGTGTCTTCGACGGAGTGGCATTCGAATAACACTTTCAGCACCCTCTGTATTACTACCGTCTTAACGCCGGTTACCGTCCCGGCGGCTTATGTGAAACTGGGAGACGGCGGGCCCGCGGGCGCGGCGCGCTGCCGAATCCGATCTCGTCCGAGTTCGTCGCGAATCCCAAACCTCAGCAATGAAAGGAATCACTTTTGCCTGAAGAAAACATGGAAGCCCTGGACAACCTGTGCGTCAACACGATCCGCATTCTGTCGGCGGATGCCGTGCAGAACGCGAATTCCGGCCACCCCGGCATGCCGATGGGCGCGGCGGCAATGGCTTATACGCTTTGGACGCGTTACCTGAAATACAATCCAGCCGATCCTCAATGGTTTGATCGCGATCGCTTCGTCCTTTCGGCCGGCCACGGGTCCATGCTCCTGTACAGCCTGTTGCACCTCACCGGCTATGATCTGCCGCTCGATGAACTTAAGCGGTTCCGGCAATGGGGCAGCAAAACGCCCGGTCATCCGGAGCGCGGACACACCGTTGGTGTCGAAGTGGCCACGGGTCCGCTGGGACAGGGTTTCAGTAATGGGGTCGGCATGGCAATGGCTGAGGCTTGGCTTGCGGCGCGGTACAACCGCCCCGGCCATCAAATCATCGACCACCACACATATGCCATCTGCGGCGATGGCGACTTGATGGAAGGCATTACCCAGGAGGCCGCTTCGCTCGCAGGCCATCTGCGGCTGGGAAAAATCATTTACCTCTACGACCAGAACCACATCTCGCTCGCGGGTGGAACCGGCATGACCTTCACCGAAGACGTTGCCGCACGATTCAAAGGCTATGGCTGGCACACGCAATCGATTGAGAACGGGAATGATCTTGTCGCCGTTGCGGCCGCGATCGAGGCGGCACAGAAAGAGGACCAGCGACCCTCGCTCATCCTTGTTCACACTCACATCGGCTACGGAAGCCCGAAAAAGCAGGATACCTTTTCAGCGCACGGAAGTCCGTTGGGCGAAGAGGAACTGCAGGCGACCAAGAAAGCGCTCGGCTGGCCCACGATGGATAAGTTTTTCCTGCCGAAAGATGCCGTCGAGCACTTCCGCGAAGCGCTTCCCAAGGGCGCCAGCGCTCAACAGGAGTGGAGCAGGCGTTTCGACGAATATCGCAAAGCATTTCCCTCGGAAGCTGGCGAACTCGAGAGCATGATCGCCGGCAAGCTCCCGGAAAATTGGAGCGCGGACCTTCCGAAATGGACGCCGGCCGACAAACCGCTCGCGACACGCGCGGCGGGCGGAGCCGCGTTAAACGCGCTCGCAAAACACATCCCGAACATTGTCGGCGGCTCGGCCGATTTGAACCCGTCGACTGATACGGCGCTCAAGGGCTTCGGCGATTTTCAACCGTCCGAATATGAAGGTCCTGGAACGCAGGGCGCGGTAGGCGGCGACTGGGACTACGGTGGCCGTAACATGGCTTTCGGAGTTCGAGAGCACGCCATGGGGGCCGCGGTGAACGGTATGGCCGCGCATGGCGGCCTCCTGCCGTTCAGCGCAACGTTTCTGGTCTTCTCGGACTATATGAAACCGGCCATCCGGCTGGGCGCGTTGAGTCAGCTCCAGGTGTTTTACGTTTTTACGCATGACAGTATCGCTGTGGGCGAAGACGGACCGACGCACGAGCCAATCGAGCAACTTGCGGGGCTAAGGGCCATTCCTGGGTTGACGGTGATTCGTCCCGCCGACGCAACGGAGACCGCGGACGCGTGGGCGTTCGCCGTCCAGCACAAAGGTCCGACGCTGTTCGCGCTGACGCGCCAGAACCTGCAGCACCTCGATCGCGGCCGGGCAAAGGATCCGTCGGTCGCAAAGGGCGCCTACATTCTGTCCGAAGCTCAGAACGGAGCGCCGGAAGTGATTCTGATCGGCACAGGATCCGAAGTCGCCCTGTGCATGAAAGCGCAGGAGCGGTTGCTTACCCTCGGCATTCAGGCGCGTGTAGTGAGCATGCCCAGCTGGAACTTGTTCGAGGCACAAGACGAGGCATATCGCGAGAGTGTTTTACCGGCGGCCCTGAAGAAGAGGGTTACCGTCGAAGCCGCCAGTTCCTTTGGATGGCATCGGTGGTCCGGTGAGGGGACGATCATCGCGATCGACCACTTTGGAGCGTCCGCACCCGGCGATGTCGTCCTGAAGAACTTCGGATTCACAGCGGAACACGTTACGTCAGCGGCTCTGCGGTTGCTGGGCAGGGACAAAGAGGCGGACGCGGAATACGGTGGCGAGACCTCGTTCGCGGCGACAGCCTCGACCGAAGGGCACTCCTGATTACCCGGGCATCAGCCCGCAAGCGGCGGATGGCGTTTTTGCCATTGCGTCGCTGATGCAGAGTTAACAGCGCGGAAAAGCTGTGCACGGATAACCAGATCGCCGGAATACGGCCGTGTTCCTTCCATTCTGAGATAACCTTGAATGGATTGACCGCGGAACTCTCCAGTGCGCCTTTAATTCTGCTGGCGGAGGACAATCCGGCCGACGTCTTCCTCCTTGAGCGAGCTTTAAACAAACACCTCCAGGATTTCGAGCTTCGGGTGTTTGCCGACGGTGAGAAAGCCGTTCGATTCATCGAGGGTCTGGACGCCGACGAGTCCGCCGCGCCCCCGGCGCTCATACTGGCCGACTTGAACCTGCCGAAGAAAGGCGGCCTGGAACTTCTGCAACTTGTCCGAAAGAGCCGAAGATCCGGCCGTGTTCCGTTCATTGTTCTGACTTCTTCGGACTCCCCTGTGGATCGCACGGAATCGGCGAAATTCGGGGCGACCGGCTATTTCTGCAAGCCGAGCGGTCTGGCGGAGTTCATGGAAATCGGCCGCGTGATCAAGGAAGCTCTCGCGAGAGAACCGGCGTAGCGCTCATCATTCCGTCAGAACATCGTTCAATCCACGAAAGTTGATGTAACGGCATGAGTATGAAAGGCACATAGTAGGGCAGAACCCGAATCGAGGAATACAAATGAAGACTCTGCTGCTTTCGGTCGGCGCAGGGGCGATTTTGGCAGGAATGGCTCTTGGGGTGGACGCGCCCACGAAAGACGGTCTTTGGTCGTTCCACATGCTCCAAACGACCACGCCGGCAGGTAATGCGGCGCCAAAAACAACCGACATCACGCTTTCCCGTTGCCAGGGTAAAGACACACCCTTGCCGATTCCCGGCAATTCTGCGACGGTGCCGGAATGCAAGCTGATCAGCAGGAATTCCGAAGGAAGCACCACCGTCATAGAGATGCGATGCACCCAAAATGGCCGAAAGACGCGGATGAAGCAAATGTTTACGATGAACGGCGAGAACGAAGGTCACACGATCGTGGACTCGACGTTCGATCCGCCAATGAATGGCATGACCGGGATGAAGATGGTGGCGGATTGGAAGTACATTGGGGCCTGCCCAGCCGGAGTGAAACCAAACGACGTGGTCGGGCCCGACGGTAAGGTCATTACTCCGCCGAAGCCTTAAATCTCTCAAGGAAGTCACGGTGGCCCTGCTGCTATGCACGGCTCAGAACAGGCATTTGACCCGCGAACATCCTTTTTTCGAGCCGCGACCCGGCATCCCCTTCAGGGGTGCTGGCACGGGAGGGAGCGACTACTCTTTTTTCGTGGTGCCCCTTAAAGTCCGCAGCGCCCTATCGTTATCGTTTATAGCCGATCATGCGCAGAAATTCGTGACGCTGCTGCGCGTGTTCGGCGCCCTCAACGCCTTTCGGAGACGCCCCATCCACAACGCCCAGAACTCCGCGTCCCTGCTCTGTCTCCGCAACGATAACTTCCACAGGATTCGCAGTCGCGCAAAAGATATTGCAGATCTCCGGCACGCCCTGAATCGCTTTAAGAGTGTTGATCGGGAACGCATCGCGCATCACAACGGCAAAGAAGTGCCCCGCCGCCACCGACGAAGCCATTTGCAGCGCCGCTTCCTGCAACTCCGAATCGTTACCCTCGCCGCGCGTCAGACACGGGCCGGAAGCTTCGTTGAAAGCTATGCCGAATTTGATTTGAGGCGCGGAGTTGACCATCGCCTCATAGAGATCTTCCACTGTCTTGATGAAGTGGCTCTGCCCGAAGACAATATTCGCGTTCTCCGGGATCCGGAGCTTGACCACGTGAAGATTCAGCATCGCGAGACTACGATTTCGGCGTCTTCTTCGGCGCCACACCGGTGGTTGTCGCGCCGCCCTTCAGCAATTTATCGATCTCGCCGCGAATGTTCACTTCCGGACTCTCGAGGAACTTGTCGTCGCCAAAGTATTGCGCCCGGATCATTCCGTTCCGATCGATGAACACGAGAATGGGAACGAAGTAGGGATCGGTGGCCGGGAATTGCAGGAAGTCGAGCACTGGTTTCGGGTCGGAATAGCCAACCGGGAAATTCAGGCTAAGCGTCTTGTTGAACTCCTGTACGCGGGCCGCCGCGCCACTATCGAAAACCGCGCCCAATATCTGAACGTCTTTGCCCTCGTACTCTTTCTGAACCTGCGCGAGCAACTGAGAGGTCTTCTGGCAGTGCGGGCACGTGGTGTACATGAAGGCCAGCACGATGGTTTTGCCTTTGTACTGGCTCAGGTCCTGTTTTGAGCCGTCCGCCATCTGAAAGGTGAATTCCGGCGCCTTCCGGGGGACCTTCGCGCCGAATCCAGGAGCCGTGAAGAGCGACGCGGCAAGCGCCATCACTGCGAGGAGTTTAGTCATTCTTCGCCTAGTTTAAGCGATGCTGAAGCGATTCGGCTCACCACAGGTGATAATACCCGTCACGCCGGGCGAGTTCCACATCGACCCCGAACAGATCCTTAAGTACGCGCGCCGTTAGCATTTCTTCTTTCGGGCCGTCGCCGGAAATCTGCCCGCCGCGCATCAGTATGACGCGATCGATCTCGGGAATAATGTCGGCCAGATGGTGTGTTACCAGCAGAATCCCGATACCCGATCGCGCCAGCTTACGAACCATTTCGCGCAGCTCATGCTGAGCGAACAGATCGAGACTGGTCGAAGGCTCGTCCAGCAGCAGAGCCAGAGGTCCGTGCACCAAAGCACGCGACCGATCAGCATCCGCCGCGCCTCGCCGGACGACATTTCGTCCACCGGCTTTTGCGCAAGATGCGGCGCTTCGAGGAGCCTGAGCACGTCATTCGCTTTCTGACGCATCTCGTCCGTCACATGATGGTTCGGCCAGATTCCAATACTCGAGAAAAAACCAGAAAGGACAACATCGAAGCCGGTGATTTCCCGCGTGCATTGTGTCATCAGGTCGTTCGAGACGATTCCCAACATGCTCCGCAGATCAAAAACGTTCCAGAGCGAGCGACCGAGAATACGAACCGACGAATCGGGTCGGGCCAGTGGATAACATTCGCGAGTAATGGTCTTGATCAGAGTCGACTTGCCGCAGCCGTTCGGACCCAGGATCGCGACGTGCTCCCCGGCGCCTATGGTCAGGCTGAGATTCCGCAGGGCGATATTGGCCCCGCGCATCACAGTGACGTTGCGCAGTTCGATCAGAGGTTCGGTCACAGGATTAATCGGCAGTGTCCCCGAGACCGCCGGGAACCAGAATGCCCGGCCGGTACTTACTCGGGCGGCGGCTGAAGCGCAGGCGCAGGCGATCGAGCGCAAGATAAACCACCGGCGTCGTAAACAGAGTCAGCATCTGGCTGACGACCAGGCCGCCCACGATCGCGATACCCAACGGTTTACGCAATTCCGAACCGGTCCCCCTGCCGAGAGCAAGAGGTAGTCCTCCCAGAAGCGCGCAACAGGTCGTCATCATGATCGGGCGAAAACGCAGCAGACACGCCCGAAAAATGGCGTCGCGCGATGACAGTCCTTCGTTTCGTTCGGCCGCGAGCGCGAAATCGATCATCATGATCGCGTTCTTCTTCACGATGCCGATCAGCAGAATGATGCCGATCAAGGCGATGATGCTCAGGTCCGTATCGAAGATGACCAGCGCGATCAGGGCGCCCAAACCCGGCCGAAGGAAGCGTCGAGATAATCGTCAGCGGATGGATCAGGCTCTCATACAGGATTCCCAGGACAATGTAAACCGCGCACAGGGCGGTCAGAATGAGGACCGGCTGACTCGAAAGCGAGTCCTGGAACGCCTTCGCGGTGCCCGCGAACTTGCCCGTGATGCTGGCGGGCATTCCCATCTCCTCTTCCGCCTTCTGGATCGCCAGCACGGCATCGCTGAGCGGAACGTTGGCCGGAAGATTGAAGGACATGGTGGCCGACGGAAACTGCCCCTGATGGGGCAGTGAAATCGGAGTGATTCCTTCCGAAAAGTGCGCAAACGCCGATAACGGAACATCGGTGCCGCGCGGCGTCTGGACGTAGATCTTTTCCAGAAAATCGGGACTGGACCACCATTGCTGCTGAAGCGCGAGAACCACGTGGTACTGGTTGATCGACTTATACATCGTCGACACCTGTCTCTGGCCGAACGCATCGTACAATGCGCTGTCGACCGCTTGCGCTGTCAGGCCCAGCCGGGATGCGGTGTCGCGATCCACTTCGACGTTCGACGACAGGCCCGAACTCTCGAGATCCGAACTGACGTCGGCAATCTGGGGAAGTTTCCGCATCTGTTCCAGAACCTTATTTCCCCATTTGTCGAGCAAGTTGAAATCCTGAGCCTGCAGCGTGTACTGATATTCGCCGTTCCCCTGTCTGCCTCCGATACGGATATCCTGATTCGCCTGAAGGTAGAGAGTCGCGCCAGGCATGCTTTCCGTTTTGGCCCGGATGCGGTCGATCACTTCGTCGATACTGCTTTTTCGGACTCCTACCGGCTTCAGTTGCAGCCAGATCTGGGCCCGATTGCCGCCAAAACCGCCACCGCTCGTACCGGCGACCATATCGACTGTCTCGACATCCGGATCGCTGCGGACCTGCTGTTCAAACCACTTCGCCTTTTCCACCAGCGCCTGATAGGAAATGTGTTGCTGGCCTTCGACGATGCCCTGCATACGGCCCGTATCCTGCTGCGGGAAAAAACCCTTGGGAATCTTGATGTAAAGATAGACGCTGGTTCCCACAGTGGCGATGATCAGCAGAATCATCGGCACGGAATGATCCAGCACCACCTCGAGCGCCGACGCGTAAGTCGAGATCACCCACTGAAAAATGTTCTCCGTCCAGTTGTACAGCCGCCCGTGGGAGTGTTTCGTCTTCAGCAGCCGCGAGCACATCATGGGTGTCGCTGTGAGCGAAACCACCATCGACACGACGATCGAAACCGAAAGCACCACGGCGAATTCCCGAAACAAACGGCCCACTATGCCGCCCATCAGGAGGATCGGGATAAAGACGGCGATGAGGGAAACGCTCATTGACAGAACTGTGAAGCCGATTTCGGAAGCGCCCCTGAGCGCCGCCTGCATCGGCCGCATGCCGTTCTCGATGTGCCGCGTAATATTTTCGATAACGACGATGGCGTCGTCCACCACAAAGCCGGTGGCGATGGTGAGCGCCATTAGCGAAAGATTGTCCAGGTTGTACCCGAGCAGATACATCACTCCGAACGTTCCGATCAGCGACACCGGAACCGAAATGCTCGGTATGAAGGTTGCCCAGCCATTCCTCAGAAAAATGAAAACTACCAGAATGACGAGTGAAATGGAAATCAAGGTGTTTTTCTGAGCTTCGTTCACCGAAGCCCGGATCGTGACGGTGCGATCGCTGTCGATGTTCAGACGAACGTCGGGCGGAAGCGACGCGCGGAACTGCGGCAGTAATGCCTTAATGCGCTCGACGGTATCGATAATATTGGCGTTTGGCTGGCGGTTGACCCAAATCATGACCGCTGGCTTGCCGCGCGAAAGACCCATGTTCCGCACATCCTCGTTTCCGTCGACCACACGGCCGAGATCCGACAGACGCACAGGAGCCCCGTTGCGGTAAAGCACGACCAGATCCCTGTAATCTTTAGCCACGAAGAGTTGGTCCGTCGCGAGCAGGGGTATCGCGGTGCGGGAATTTTCGAGCTGTCCTTTGGGGCTAAGGGCGTTGGCTCTCGCCAGAAAAGAGCTGATTTGGTCCAGCCCGACGTTGTAGTTCGAGATCGGCTGCGGATTTAATTCCACTCGGACCGCCGGCAGCGAACTGCCCCCGACGTTCACCTGGCCGACACCCGGAACCTGAGAAAGCTTTTGGGCAAATACCGACGAAGCCATATCGTACAGCTTCGGCCTGGGAACCACATCCGAGGTGAGCGAAAGGTTCAGAATCGAAGAGTCAGTCGGATTGATCTTGCGGTACGTCGGCTTTCTCGGAAGATTCGAGGGCAAATACCCGGCGGCTGCATTAATCGCCGCCTGAACGTCCCGGGCCGCGGCATTGATATCGCGGTTCATATCGAACTGCAGCACCACGACCGCACCACCCAGCGAACTCCGCGAGGTCATTTCGGTGACACCGGCAATACGCGTGAATTGCTTTTCGAGCGGAGTGGCTACGGCTGCCGCCATCACTTCCGGACTGGCGCCGGGCAGCCCCGCATTCACCAGAATTGTCGGGAAATCGATCTGCGGCAGGGGCGAAACGGGCAGCTGAGTGTATCCAATCACACCCGCCAGCGTCACCGCGATTGTGAGAAGAGTGGTTGCTACCGGTCTCTGAATGAACGGCGATGAAATGCTCATCTCAAATACGGCTCGATTTCGAAGCACTTCCCCGTGTGACAACCACCGGAGGCCCACTTCATACCGGCGAGCCGCTGCTGCATGAGCAGAAACATGATGTTTCTTTCATCCTACTCCCCTCTTCGACCGGAAACCTTCCGCCCTGGTACGCATCAAACTACAAGAATGAAATTTTCCCGTTTGTGGCTTCCTTCCATTCTGGTTTTCGGTTTTAGCAGTGTCGGTTTTTCGGCGGAATTAACACCGGTAATTGCTGGCGTTCCGAATTTTCACGAAGTCGATCCCAATGTGTATCGTGGCGCACAACCCAGCATTGAGGGATTCCGAAGCCTTGCCGCTCTCGGTGTGAAGACAATCGTGGATCTTCGTGGCGACGATCGGCTTCCTGAAGAGCAGAAAGAAGTTGAAGATCTCGGCCTGCGCTATATCAGCGTGCCGATGTCAGGCCTCACAGCGCCCACGGACGAGCAGATCGCCAACATTCTGGCCGTTTTCGACGGTGCCGATACGGCTCCTGTTTTCGTCCACTGTCGCGAAGGAAAAGATCGAACGGGAACGGTAGTCGCCTGTTATCGGATTTCACACGACCACTGGGCCAACGATAAAGCCCTTGCCGAAGCGAAAGGGTACGGAATGAGCCCGTTCCAGCATCCGCGCAAGAAGTACATCCTCGGTTTCGACAGCGCAATAGCCTCCCGCTGACCTGCCTGCCAGACACGCCTATAATGAGAACCGGGCGTTCCCGCCCGGAGGCGTGTTCAGTTTATGGATCGACGCGAGTTCTCTCAGAGTCTGGCACTCAGCGCCCTGGCGGTCGGCGGGCTCGTTTCCTCCGCCCGAGCGTCCAACTCCAAAACTGAGAAAAAGCAGTGGGCGCATGAGCATCTGAAGGGCATGGAAAATGTCGTGATGCCGTCCTTCACCCCCGATTTCAAGGGGCTTGATGAAGAAGGCATCCGGCATGACGTACGCCAAAGCATCCGGCACGGCTTCTGCTCCTCGACCGTTTCCGCCACAGGAGCCAATGCGGCGCAGCGCGAGCGCCTTATGGAAGTGGTGCGAGACGAATCGAAGGGCAAAATCCTCACGTCCACGATCGTCGGTGGATCTGCCGAATCGGCCATCGCGTCGCTTGCCGCCGCTGAGAAAAGCGGCTGCACGCACGCCATGGTGATGTACCCCGGCAACCTGCAGCCGCAATCGGAAGACGAGGTTTACGCCCATTTCAGGAAGGTCGTCGATTCCACATCGCTGGCGATCCTGCTTTACGGTTCCGACGTGCCGGCCTTGCGGCGTTTCCATCCCACCGGGATACCGGTTAATGTCTTCGACCGGCTGGCGGACGTTCCGAATGTCGTAGGCGTGAAGCTGACTCAACCGATGAGTGCCGCGACAGCGTATGAGCTCTGCGAGCGCCTCTCCGACCGCCTGATCCTCGGGCCGGTGAATCTGGATCTCGTTCCCGTGCTCGGCAAGCACTATCGCAATATCCAGTGGAGCGGCGAATGGATTGTGGAGGCGGTGCAATCGCCGGAAAAGCCCTATGCCGTCGAATTTATGACGCTCGCGGCTAAAGGCCGCATGGACGAAGCCATGAAGGTCTACTGGCGGATGCAGCCGCTCGTCGATGCGATCTACGACCTGCAGGCGCCTCTTCTGCTACATGGAAGTCACCCATGGGCGCATATGAAATACATGCAATGGTGTACCGGCGGAAACGGCGGCCTGCTTCCGCTGAAACCCGCCGAATACCTGCCTGTGCTCGACCCCAAAGCTCGCGAGTTGATCCGCCGGAATTACGCCAGGGCCGGCATTACACCCGTCGACCGCCCCGACGAAGAATTCATGGTGGGCAAGACGAATTACTCGAAGGGCATCCGCGCTGCGGACCTCACATCCCACCCGGTTTACGCTTGAGCCACATCTCAACGGCCTTCGGGAACCCTGCCGGCGCCGCTATTTCTGGATCATCACCTCAGTCGACTTGATCACGACCGAAACCATATCGCCCGCCTTCAAGTTCATCTCTTCCGCACTCCGCCGCGTAATAACGCTCTCCACTTCGTTCTCGCCGACCATCACCGTAATGAGTGCCGTGATCGTGCCCAGATGAACTTCCTTCACTCGGCCAGGGAGCTGATTACGCGCAGATAGTGCCATGCCCTAAGCTTAAACGATCGGCCGCGCGCAAGCCGCATGTGCCGTACAATTGTGGTTGATTATCCTTCTCTTTGGCCCCCCTGGCTCGGGCAAGGGCACGCAGGGTCGCCTCATTATTGAGTGGCTGAAACACAAAATTCCGTCCATCTCGACGGGTGACATGCTGCGCGCGGAACTCGCCGCCGGCTCGCCCCTCGGGCTCGAAGCCCGTTCGATCATAGCCTCCGGAGGGCTGGTTCCGGACGATGTCGTAAACAGAATGGTCGCGGCCCGCATCGCGCGGCCCGATTGCGCCGAGGGGTTTATTCTCGACGGCTACCCTCGCACTGTCGAGCAGGCGCAGTATCTCGACGAATTGCTCACGGAACGAAATCAGCCGCTGCCGATCATCATCCACCTTGACGTTCCCGCTGATGTGCTCGTGGGCCGCATGATCAGCCGTCGCCAGTGCTCAAGGTGCGGCCAGATGTACAACATCCTTTCGAAGCGCCCGAAAGTCGCAGGACGCTGCGATCTCGATGGCGAGCCGCTCTCGGTTCGTAAGGACGATGCGGAAGAGACCATCCGCGAACGCCTCCGCACCTACAACGAGCTCACTCGGCCCGTCATCGCGCACTATCCCAGCGATCGTTATTTCCAGATCTCGGGAGACCGCTCCACCTCCTACATCTTTGAAGCGATTACCGGTATTCTGGAATCCGTGATGGCAGGCGAACAGCGATCCGAGGCTTCGGTTTGAAGAGAAGTCCTGAGGATCTTCGCAGCTTTCGCTGGTTCGGGCCGAACACGTTGCACAACTTCGGCCATCGTTCCCGCATGAAGCAGATCGGCTTCCGCCAGCAGGACTTCACCGGTCGCCCCGTTATCGCGATCGTGAATACCTGGAGCGAAATCAACCCCTGCCACTTGCACTTGCGCGAGCGCGCGGAGTCCGTCAAGAAAGGTGTCTGGCAGGCGGGCGGATTTCCGGTGGAAATTCCGGCATTCTCGATCACCGAGATGTACATGAAGCCGAGCCCGATGCTCTACCGCAACCTGCTCGCGATGGATACGGAAGAAGCCCTGCGCAGCCTGCCGGTCGACGGCGCCGTCCTGCTGGGTGGATGCGATAAGACGACCCCAGCACTTCTGATGGGCGCAATCAGCATGGACCTGCCGGCGATCTATTTGCCCGCAGGGCCCATGCTGCGCGGCAACTGGAACGGCAAACCTCTTGGCAGCGGGACCGACGCCTGGAAGTTCTGGGCCGAACGATGCGCCGGCAATATCACGGAAGAAGACTGGCAAGACATCGAGAACGGCATCGCGCGTTCGCCCGGTTTCTGCATGACGATGGGAACCGCATCCACGATGACCGCGATTTCAGAGGCTCTGGGTATGACGCTCCCGGGCGCATCGTCCATTCCCGCTGCCGATTCGAATCACGTGCGCATGGCCATGAACTGCGGCCAGCGCATTGTGGAGATGGTCTGGGAAGATCTGAGGCCATCGGAAATTCTTACTCGGGAATCGTTCGAGAACGCGATCACGGTCGACATGGCGATCGGCGGCTCGACCAACGCACTCATCCATCTCGTGGCGCTGGCGGGGCGCTGTGGTCTGCCGTTGGAACTGGCGGCGTTTGACGAAATTTCGCGGCGCGTCCCGGTGCTTGCCGATATCCGCCCTTCCGGCCGGTTTCTCATGGAGGACTTCTACTACGCGGGCGGCATCCGCGCTCTCATGGGCGAGATCCGGGATCTGCTCCATCTGGACTGTCGAACCGTCAATGGGAAGTCGCTCGGTGAAAATCTCGATGGCGCATCGATACACAATCCCGAGGTCATTCGGCCGCGCGCGAATCCGCTGCACGCAAGCGGCGGCACAACGGTGCTTTACGGAAACCTCGCACCGAGTGGCGCGGTAATCAAAACTTCCGCGGCGGACCCCAGGCTGCTTCAGCATACCGGCCCCGCCGTCGTCTTTAAAGACTACCGAGACATGCACGCGCGTATCGACAGTGAGGATCTCGATGTCACGGCGGATTCCGTCCTCGTATTGCAGAACGCCGGCCCTCTTGGTGGTCCGGGGATGCCGGAATGGGGCATGCTGCCGCTCCCGAACAAGCTGTTCAAGCAGGGAGTCCGCGACATGCTTCGGATCTCGGATGCGCGCATGAGCGGCACTGCATATGGAACTTGTGTGCTGCACGTTGCGCCGGAAAGCTGGATCGGCGGCCCGCTGGCGTTAGTCGAAGATGGCGATTTGATTTCGCTGGACACGAAAAATCGAAGAATCGACCTCCTGATTCCCGATACTGAACTGCAACGCCGACGCACCCGATGGGTCGCGCCCCAGCCCCGTTACGGCCGAGGGTACATGGCACTTTATAACGAGCGTGTAACTCAGGCCGACAAAGGCTGCGACTTCGACTTTCTGGGAGAAAAGATCGAGATCCCCGAACCCGAAGTCCTGTGAATTTGGTCTATCGCGCCATGATCTCGGCCGCCTTCACGCCGTCCTCACGGCGCGATGCAAGCGGCACCTGCTGCAGGCGCACAACCATCAGCGTCTGATCATCCTGCGGAGTACCTTTCCCGAGGAACTGACGCACCTTGCCAAGAATGGCATCACGGATCTGGGTGGGCGAACCGGCCCAGTTCTCCTTGATTGCGCTCAGAATCCGTTCCTCCCCGAACTCCTGATCGAGCGAGTTCTCAGCCTCCACAATGCCATCCGAGAACACGACCAGCAGATCGCCGGGAAGAACCGGAATCTCCACCTGACTGTAGCTGGCGCCGGGCAGCAGACCGAGCACAGGCCCTCCACCCTCGTCCAGTCGATGCGTTTCGATGGATCCCGAAGGGTTCTGGCGCACCAGGAACGGCGGCAGATGCCCCGCATTGATATAACGAAGCACGGACCGCACGGGGTCGAAGTAGCACCAGACGAGGCTCACGAACCGCTCGCGGGCGGTCTTCATGCAAAGCAGGTGATTGAGTCGCTCCATGCTTTGCTCGTGGCTGAACGGCGACGCGGTACCGTTGCTGGCATGAATCACGCCCTGCACAACGCCGATCAGAAGGGCGGCCGAGAGTCCCTTCCCGGACACGTCGCCCAGAACAAGCCCGATCTGGTGATCCTCGGTCTCAAAAGCATCGTAGAAGTCCCCGCCGACCTGCCACGTCGGCACGCATTTCGCAGCGAATTCGAGATCGCGCGTCAGCAGGCTTCCCGGAGGCAGCAGATCGAACTGCACTCGCCGGGCCATCGCCATTTGCTCTTCCACCTGCTTGCCCCGCAGATAGTGCCGGAACCGGATGCCGATCAGCAATGCCGCGGCCATCAGCGCGAAGGCGGCCGAACAGCCCAGAATGAGGTTTTCGCGCAACGGTCCGAAGCGGGTCGAAACGCTGTCCGTGTAGACGGCGATTTCCATAACCCCGACGGCGATCGGCACACCGGGCCCTGGTCCAGGCGCGCGGCCGATCCGGATTGTATTCAAAGCGATGAGCACTGACCCGGACGGGGTTTGCCGGATTTCAGGCCTGCTGTCCCGGTCGAGCATCAGCTTCGACAACTGCCCGGGAGCGTACGACGGCGCATTCACCGGCTTACCGCTCTGAACGATTACCGTACCGTCCATCTTCAGCACTCGAGCCCAGGCGAACTGCTGCGGTGCCCCCTTGATCAGATCGTCGACGACGGGAAGGAGCGTCGCGGCGTCGCGGTTTCCAGCCAGCCGGGAAGACGCAATCAGAGACTGTACCCTGCGGTCGGCTTCACGCCTTGCTTCCTGCCGGACCATTCCAGTTTTGACGAACCGATACGTCAGCACGGTCTGGCCAAGGAGCAGCACGCCCAGCAGCAACCCGATGGCAATCGAGGCTTTAAACAGCAAATACTGCGGTTTGGCGCTTTCGTCCATCAAGTTGAGAAGCGTTTTCCCTTCGCTGCCGGTTACGGAGGGCAACGGAGTTGACACGGTTTTACGTGCCGGGACAATTACATCATGACTCAAGCCGCCCGGCGACATTTTTCAGAAGTTTAAACTGTAATCTTCGGATGCCTTCCCTGGTTCTTTGTTATGCCCCGCAGGACGAGCCGTTTGCCCGGGACCTGGGCCGCTATCTTGAAGTCAATTTGCCGATCGCGATTTCGTACACCGAAGGCGTAGTCAAGCCGGACTTCGATCTGATCGAGGCCACCGAACGCGCCCTTTCGGCCGATGTAGCGCTCGTACTGCTTTCACCCGATTCCGTCCCGAAAACGTGGCGTCGCGAGATTTGGGAGCCCGTATTCTTCGCCAAACCGCTTGAATTCGATGCGCTTCTCGGTTTCGTTCTCGTACGGCCGTGCCGCTTTCCGGATCTCCTGCGCCGCAGATACTTCTTCGATGCCTCGCAGGATGCGCTTGGCGCTATGCGGGATTTGAAGCGGTGGCTCGTACGGCCACAGCCGTTAATTCCCAGACCCACTGCCCATCCATCCGCGGAACTGAACGACCTTCGCCTCCGCATCGCGGACCAGCCTGGCATAATCGACGGCGTCGACCCCGAGCTCGCATTTAAATTCGCGGGGGATTGTGGAGCGGACTTCGAGGCCGTCTATTCATTCGATTGCCGCGAAAGAAGTGCCGCCGGTATTGTTGGCGATCTGGGTTCTGTCATGGGTCTGCGGCTCTCCGGCACTCTGGAGAGAAACGTTCGCGATTTGCGTGAGCACTGCCGCGATCGACGCGTTCTCTTGCTGCTCGCAGGCATCGGCCCGGAGGCTCGCGAGGTAGCGGCCTTGGCGGAAGAATCTCGACGATTCTGACCGATCGCGCCGCCTTCCCTTCAGACCCGCATTCCATCGGCTGCTCGGTGCGCCAGTTTCACGGACTGCGGGAAACGAATCCTGCAGCAGCTCTGCGCTCCGGCTGGGCGATTGTCGCCGAGTTAAAATCGACCGAACGCTTCGCCGAAATAGTGGAATTGCTGGAACACATGGCGCAGACCGCCAGAGATTCGGGCGACCTTCCGGGCGTGTCGCGTATCGAACGCGAACAATTCTGGATGCAGGATTACGCTGAAGGGAACGTCAGCGCACCGCCACACTCCGCGACCGACGCGGTCCAGCTCGCCTTCGGCTTCGCTCTGACTTGACTTCCCCAAAAGATATGCCATATTTATGACATATGCGCACCACCATCGAAATGCCCGACGATCTCCTGGCACAGGCGAAGAACCGCGCCGCAGTGGACGGGATCTCTCTCAAAACGTTCTTTCTTCAGGCGGTTGCGCAGAGGCTAAACCCGGAGAAGAGGCGGGTGCGCCGTCCTCCGCCCTCCATCGGCAGCCCCCACGCAGCGCCCATCGGACTCCTGACGCCGGAGCAGATCGATGAAGCCATGTTTGGCTGACGTAAACGTTCTACTCGCTCTGCTCGTGCGTCAACACGAACACCACAATATTGCGCTCCAGTGGTTTGATCGTCTGGCCGCCGATGAAGCAGGTCTTTGCCGGTTCGTGCAACTGGCGCTGATCCGCCTGCTGGGGAACAGCCGCATCATGGGAGACGACGCCGTTCCTTCCGGAACGGCCTGGCGTTTGATCGGAGAACTGCTTCAGGATGAGCGAATCGCGTTCATTCCGGAACCGGCAGGTCTCGATAGCACCCTTCCACCGTTACTGGCCGCCGGGAAATCGATGGCGGATGCCTACGTGGCCGCATTCGCCACTGCGTCCGCGCGGAGTGTGGTCACCCTCGATCTCCTCGACCGGTAACGCTCCCTCCCGGTCGCGGCTCGGTAAGCTCTACGCCGCGGCGCCGGCACGGTGTTCGGTGTGATGGAACTTCACCGACACCAGCTTGGAAACGCCCGCCTCCTGCATCGTGACGCCGTACATCGCCTGCGCGGCTTCCATCGTCCGCTTGGAGTGCGTAATCACGATGAACTGCGTGTCGATCGCCATCTCCGTCAGCAGCCGCGTCAGCCGGCCGATGTTCGCCTCGTCGAGCGGCGCGTCCACCTCATCCAGCATGCAGAACGGACTCGGCTGATACTTGAAAATCGCCATCAGCAGCGACATCGCCGTCAGCGCTTTCTCGCCGCCCGAGAGCAGCAACACGTTCTGCAGCTTCTTGCCGGGAGGCGACGCGATGATATCGATGCCGCTATCGTTGATGTTCGATTCGTCGGTGAGGTGCATCTCGCCCGAACCGCCGCCGAACAACGTCTGGAACGCCTGTTTGAAGTTTTCGTTGATCGCCTTGAAGGCTTCGGAGAACCGGTTCTTCGAAAATTCGTCGATTTCCTGAATGGCCTTCTCGGTATCGCGAATCGAATCGAGCAGGTCCTGCCGCTGCGTCGTCAGGAAGTCATGGCGCTGCTGCGCTTCCTGGAACTCTTCCCAGGCGCTGGGATTCACGGCGCCCAGGTTTTCGATCTTCGTTCTCGTTTCCTTATACGCAGCTTCGGCGGCCTGCAACACTTCCGGCGACGTGTCCTCTGGAATTACAAGTTCAGCCACCGGAAGATTCAATTCCTTTTGACTGGTTTCATCCAGGAATTGCAACTCCGACTGGCGCCGCGTCAGCTCCACTTCGATTTCGGAGCGGTGCGCGTGGCCCGTTTCGATTTTCGCGCGCAATTCGCGCAGAATCTCATCCGCCGCCGCCAGCGCCTCGCGGCGGCGCGCAGCCTGTTCGTCGAGTTCCAGCACGGCGCGGTCCGAGGCGACGATCTGTTCCCCGAGACTCGTCAGCTTCTGATCGAGCTCGATGTTCTCGGTGAGAAGCCGCGCCCGCTGCTCGCCCCACGCGCAACTTCCGCTGTAATCTGCTGTCGGCGGTTTGAACATCTCCCGGTACTGGTTTTCGAGCCGCACCAGGGCTGAACGCTCGCCGCGATGCCGCTCTTCGAGCGCCGCAAGGTTCGCACGCAGCACGGAGTGCTCTTCGCCGATCCGTTGAGCCTCCGCCTGGGCCGAATCCAGCTGGTCCCGCATGGCTTCGAGCGCTTGTTCCCTGCTGACCCGCTCGACATCCTTCTGTTCCGCCAGTGTCAGATTCCAGCGTTCGCTTTTCGTGCGCGCGCTCTTCTTCACGCGACCGAGACGTTCGAGTTCGAGCCGGGCGACCGAGATACGCGAGTTGGCGCGGTTGATTTCTTCCGATGCGCGGCGCAATTCGTGATCGAGCGAAACGGATTCCTTTTCGCTGGACTGCTGTAGCTGCCGCAGCCGCTCGAGTTCCGCTTCGAGCGCGGTTGTCTCACGCTGCAACGTTTCCTGGCTCGCGATCCGCTCCGCCAGAGCCTGCTCCTGCGCCTTGAGTTGCGCTGCGAACTCGCGCATTTCGCGCTTGAGAACCAGCGGTCCGCTGGCCTTCTTGCGTCCGCCGGTCAGCATCCGGCCGTTATAGCATTGGCCGTCGGAGAGCAGAAAGTAGCTGTCGGGATATGCGTCAGCCATACCCCGCGCCTGGTCGCGGTCGTTCGCCAGATAGCAGCCGGCAAGTCGCGGCAGCAGATTGCGTTAGTCTGACCGGAGAGTCCGTTGGTGAATTTGATCTGTTCGGATAGCCGCGGAAGATCCGGACCGGGCTGCGCGGCGGCTTCCCCCACTGCCGATCCGCTCTCGACCAGAAATGTCGCCCGACCTTCCAGTTCGCCCCGTAGCAGAGTCATTCCCTGCTCCGCCTGCGTCCAGTCTTTCACCACGATGTATTCAAGCTCATCGTGCAGAAACTCTTCCGCGGCGCGCTCCCAGGACGCATCGACCTCGATAAAATCGGCCAGAACCCCTTCCGGACGGAAGTTGCCGGCGCGCCCGTTTTCGAGAGCGGTAAGCAGCTTCCTGGTGGACTCGGCTGTGTAGCTGTGGTGAGAAAGTATGTTTTCGAGCGACTCGCGTTTCGCGCGCACGCGGGAACACTCAGCGCGAAGATGGTCGATCTGCTGACGCAGTTCGCCGGCCGTCTTGCGCTTCTCTGCAAGCCCCTGTTCCGTATTCCGGCGGCCCGTGGCCACATTCTGAAGTTCGAGCTGCCGCTCGGCGATTCGCTCCGAGAGCTGCTCTTTGACCCCGGCGAGGCGGGTCACTTCCGCTGAGGAAAGCTCCTCCTCTTTTCGCACCCGAGTCCGTTCGCGATCGATTCCCGCCAGATAGGTGTCGGCCTGCGCGATCTGATTGCGAATGGTCGACGCTTCCCCGAGCAGCCGCAGGATGACCGAACGGGAGGCTTCGATTGCTTTCTCGGCCTCGCGTACTCGCGTTTGAATGGCATCCCGGCCCTGGTTCTTTTCGAGAAGCGCCGGTGCGAACACCCTGCATCTCCTGCTCCAGCTCCGCGATGCTCTCGAGGAGCGCTTTCCGCTCCGTTTCATTGCCGGAAATCCGGTTCTCGAGATCGACCGTTTCCTGTTCGGCCCGGGTCATGCGCTGCTCAATGCTGGAAGCTTCGCGAACATGCGCTTCGAGGCGACCCTTTGTGCGCTCGGCCTCGACATTCATTTCGGCGAGCTGTTTTCGGGCTTCGGTCAATTGCGCTTCGAGCGCGTAGAAGATCTCCTGAGCCTTTTGCCGCTCAGCGTCTCCGTCGGCGGCCTGTACCGTCAAATCCTTGAGTTCGGCCGACGCAGTCTCGAGAGCCGCAGCGGCCCTGTCGGTTTCGGCCTTCAGGGAAACATGACGTCCGGCGAGCACCGTCCTGAGCTGGCCTTCGAGATCGCCTTTCAGTTCCTGGTACCGCTTCGCTTTCGCTGCCTGCCGCTTCAGCGAATTGACCTGCCGGGTGACCTCTTCCAGGATGTCGAACACGCGGGAGAGGTTCTGTTTCGAGCTTTCGAGCTTTGCTTCAGCCAGACGCCGCCGGCTCTTGTACTTCGTGATGCCCGCCGCCTCTTCAATCACCGAACGCCGGTCCTGGGGTTTGGACGAAAGGATCTGCCCGATGCGGCCCTGCTCGATAATCGCGTAGCTCTCCGGGCCGAGGCCGCTCCCCATGAAAATATCCTGAATATCGCGCAACCGGGCTTGCCGACCGTCGATCAGATATTCGCTTTCGCCGGAACGAAACAGGCGGCGCGTGATCGTGATCTCGCCGGGTTTCGCCGCTGCCTGCGGGATCTCCTGAACTTTGGCCACTTCATCACCGGCGGCCGTGCTTTCCGAAGGCCACCGGGGCAGGGCGGAGGCGTCGGATCCACGAGGACCATCGTTACCGAGGCCATTCCCACCGGTTTCCGCGACTTTGTTCCCGCGAAAATCACGTCCTCCATTCGGGCGCCGCGCAGACTGCGCGCCGACTGTTCACCCAATACCCAGCTGATGGCGTCGCTCAGGTTCGATTTCCCGCATCCGTTCGGACCGACTACGGCGGCGATACCCCCGCCGCTGAATCGCAATTCGGTGCGGTCGCAGAACGACTTGAATCCCTGGAGTTCGACTTTTCTCAGCTTCAGCAAGGCGGCACCTCGATTCCTATTACAACGTCACCATACTACCCTCGGTTCCGAGCAAAGTAAAGTAGCAACCACACTGCATAATGTGTTTTCCTCACGTCTTCCACAACATCTTGGGGTATGGTGGAGCATCATGCAGCGGCGGCGCAGGAGATTTTGGGCTTGTGTCGGCTGAAATCTGTGAGGTTCGCGCGGTGGAGGCGGCGTTCTTTGTCGATGGAGGCGTGGATTTCTTCATTCGAAAAAACGAAGCCATCGTTGAGTGGCTGATAAGTTAAACCCTTCATTTCACTGAGCTGGAGGAGCTTCTTTGCTTCCTTCATTTCGGCTTCGCGCTTCGCGATGCGCGCGGCCTGGAGGCTTTGCAGCAGGGCCAGGTTCTTCTGGATGTTGCGATTGATGCGCTGCTCGTAGAGAGTCAGGAGTTGGAGCTGTTTGGACTCTTCCTGAAAGACCTTCGCGGCTGTCAGGGCAGCGTGGATTTCGGGATTTTCGGTTTCGATGTCGTCCGAGTGGGCGGAATGGCCGAGGGCGAAGAGATTGTCTTCTACGGCGCTGATGCGGTTCAGACGCCAGCTATCGGTCGCGATGCGCTGGGCGAGTTGGGTCTCCATGGCTCCTGCGGGCGCGAGGCTCTCGACCATGGCGGCGGAGAAGGCGTCATGCATGATGCGATCGGCGTCGGTCATGGCGGTCACCTGGCCGGTGAGGTTGTGGCGGCGAGCGTTCAGCGCGGAGACTTTTTTGCCTTCCCCTGTCCGGGGACCCGTGGAACGCTGGGCGTTGCGGCGATTGGCTGCGAGCTGTTTTTCAGAGATCATTGTTGGGTTCCGTGTTTGATTTCCGTGTGCGAATTTCCTTACTCGATAAAGAGTAAAGCACACGAAATTGCGGTTCCGATGTTAAGTTGTTGATTCCGTTAAGCAAGATTGTTGAACTGGGTTTTGGCGACTGACGCGAAACGGTACTGTCCAACGCTCTTGGCACCGGCAAGACTCGCCTGAAAGCCTGAGGGTTCCCGTAAAGGAAGTTATGTTGGCAGGACGCTAGCTCAAGACACCACGCAACAAAAGCGACGTAAAATGTTTATCGGTTCCACTTATGCTGCCATCTCCAGAAGAGGCATTCGACAGTTGGTTTCGAGCTTTAGGCTTTCGGGGACGGCATACTCTGTCTGATCTCACGCCTTCGATGAGAGATCAACTTCTTGGGCTCCAGAAAATGTATAACGAGGCGTTTGAGCGCGAGAGGACGTTTCCTGAGTACGCGCGCACGCTGCCGTTGTATTTCGATTACTTGGATGCCGAGGACAACGACGAAAATGCGATTGCCACTCATGACAATCACAACTACGCATTCATCGGGATCACCCTACCTTTGGTTTTCAAGATGTCTGATGTCTGTCTGGTGCTGAGCAAATCGGATGCGATCAGCAAAGCCCTGCGGCTTCGCCCGTCTGACGAGCCGTACAACGAGCTGCAGGCCACGATGTTCTATATCCTTCTTTCGTTCGTTGTCGCTCATGAATGGTCACATCACAAGCATGGGCATTTCGGGCAACTGTCCAGCCAAAGGAGAATTTTTCAAGAGGTCCTGGACAGCGACCGCGTTGGAAGCGTGGACGATCAGATCAAAGAAATAGCGGCAGATGGCTACGCCGCCTTTCTCGTACTTGCCCACCTCTACGACAGCAGAAGAGAGCCGTTTCTGCCGTTCCTAACACTCAATCCTTCCCTTCCCCCCGAAATTCTCGATCAAATGTTTTTGGCGTTTTTCATGGTGGCGGTCGCGGGTTATATGTTCCTGCGCCCCTCGGATGATTTGAACGGAGTGGACGTATACCGATTGACGCACCCCCCGCTTGCCTTTCGCCTGAACTTCTTGATGCGCGAGGTTGCCGCATGGTGCAGCCACAACCGGCCTGCATTGGACGACTGGCTCGTGAAAAGCTTTGGACCGTTAATGAACGCCACTGTTACGGCCATCCATGGTGTTACAGACTACCGTCAGATATGGGTCAACCAACTTTGGTTTCGCAGGTCAGACGGAGGGCGACAATACGATGCGACACTGACGGAGGGTATCGCCGTGTATCGAAAGTCATGGGGCGCGGACACTGAAGAAGCTCAGATAATTGAACCTCCACAGGAGCTACAGCTCCACCTTGTGAGGGGAACAGATGATCCAGAGTTCCAGAAAGCAGTCGCAAACTTTTCACAAGGACTGCGCGGGACGAATGTCAGTTTCTCAGCTCGGAGCATGGCTTTCGACGGTGCGACGAGCCCAGGGCTGACGGGCATTTTTATACTTGTAGCGACCACTCTCGGCCAAGAGCAATCATCGAATTCAGGAAGCTTCTTCAGAGCTATCTCGCGCACGGCGGCCGCAAAATCAAACTGAAGAACGGACCAATAAGCATCGAGGCGTCGCCCGACGACTTTCTTAAGGTATTCACACCGGAACAAATCCAGCAGCTAATAGAGCCAAGGCCATCAAAGGCGCTTCCGGCGACTAAACCGCCAAAGCGCGATAAAGCGTCGCCCGGCTGAGAGCGGTAGAAATCGGCCACAGCGTCGGGCGGTTGAGCTGACGATGGCAAGGCGGCAGTACAGCGTAACGCAGCTCACCGCCAGAGCTTCTCGAACCGTGCCGGGTCCACGGGCCTTGCCGCCGAGGGATTGCGGGTGAACATCCGATCAATCTCGTCGTCGGTAAGCAAACCACGGATTTTTCCGAAAGCGTCAATGAGCGCCTGCCCGGTGCGGTGTTCGGGTTGAGTGGACTCGGCTGATGCAACCGCGGGTTGCGGGGCAGGTACGGTATTCACGGCGTCGTCCAGCGGCCCGCGGCGTAAGCTTCGAGAGCGAGGCCCTGTGCGGCGGCCTGTCGGGCAAGTTCGGCTTGAACCTCGGGCTGAATATCAACGATGATTGTCATGTGCGCCCTCTTGAGGGTATCTCTCTCCCCGGCCGCCCGATTGGCTCGTCAGCGTTTCTATAAGGAACGGGAGCCCTTTTGCTTCTTCAAATAGATCAACACCGCTTTTTAAGCCGGGGCTCAGCCGTTTCGCTACGCTTCGGGATGCGCTGGATCTCTTTGCCGTTTTCCTGCCGCGCAAGATCGAGTTCGTATGCGCTTTGCAGGTTCATCCAGAAGTCGGCCGCCATGCCGAAATACTGGCCCAGACGCAATGCGCTGTCGGCGGTCATGCTGCGCTTTCCGGCGATCAGTTGATAAAGACGGTTCGGCGGCACGTCGATAACGTCCGCGAGCTTCTTCGCTGAAAGGCCGGTATCTTCAGTTCCGCGATGCAGCTCGTCGGCGAGGATTTCTCCGGGATGAATGGGCGTGCGTGGCACTAATGTGCACCCGCCGGTTCGAAGCTGATTTTCAGCCGGGTTCCGGTCGCCACGGCGAGGCGCTCAAGAGTTTGGGTGGAGGGGCGGGTTCGTCCGCTCTCCAGCCGAGCGATAACAGACTGGGTCGTATCCATGCGTTGCGCGAGCTGCTCTTGCGTGAGACCCGCCGTAACGCGGGCATCGATAACGGCACGGGCAAGCGCAAACTCCGGCGCAAGCCCATCGTACGCCTTGCGGTAGTCCTTTCCTTTCATCCACTTTTTGTGAAGGTCGTCTACTTTGGTCATTGCGAAATCTCCTTCGCTCGCTTCAACGCCAGGTCGATTTCCCGGTTCGGCGTTTTCTGCGTCTTCTTGATAAATGCGCGGACTACGATGACGCGCCTACCAACGGCGGTAACGTAGAGAGCTCTCGAAATCCCATCCTTGCCCTTCATGCGCATTTCCCAGATGGGCCCGCGCAGGTGCTTTACGTGCGGCTCCCGGACACGCTCAAGACCAAATTCCTCAATCAACCGGGAAATGAACACGAAGCGGGCGCGCATATCGGCGGGCAATTCTTCGAGCTCCGCATCCACAATGCTATTCAGGGTTTCGACGGTCCATACCATTGTCGATTCTCACATTATAGCTTTTTTGCTATACGTCGGACAACGCCGCACGTGTTCGGCGAGGCGCGAGGTTCCAGCGTTTTGTTCGTTGATCTTGCTTTCCTTTGCAGCCGCCCTCGACCGGGGAAAGCTGTCAGGGGCGAAGCTGCACCATGTCGTACTCCTGAACACGATTGCCGGAATCCGAACAACCGACCGCACTGATGGATCGCGGGGAAAGGCGTGATTTGGATTCAAAACGGGCTGACTCGGATAGCGAAGCCCCTAATTCTGGCGCGGCCGAGTGGCTGAATCGATCACGAATACTTCCACGGGACCTCTGCGCGTTTCCAGTTTCAGTCCCAAATCTTCAAGCGCGGCGAAGACCGATGGGCGCGCCGACGTCTGGCGCATCGTCGCGAACGTATTTCAGCGCCAGGTCGTACTTGCCCGAGAGCCCGGTCTGATTGGTTATGGGATACCCCAGTTGCGCCGCCAGGATTGAGACGAAGTGGCCGAACGGAATTGCAACTCCGGAAATTTCAGTGGCGTGGATATTCACACTTTCCTTCTGGCCCTGGTCCTTCGATGCATAAAGCTTAGGGCCACCCTTTGCCAGCACGAGGGCTTGCGTGCTGAGTTGGCGGACCTCGCGGTGGAATCGAAGCTGGAACCGGTCGGCGAGCAGCCCGCGAAGCATCACCAGATCCTCCTCAAAACTGGAGTTCCCGGCGGCTTTGGCGTCAATGTCGAAACGGTCGGATTCCATCCACGCGGTAGTGCCGAATAGCCAGCCGGTGTTGAGATGCCAGGCTGCCTGTATCAATTGCTGAAGGGTAGTGTTCGTTGCTCGCAATCGTCCTGGCGTTGGGAAAAACCCGTTCGCGGCATCAGGGCCCGAATTATTGACTTTGACCGACGCCACCTCAAACACCGGGGCCGCGTCTTCAGCACAAGCCAGGGCGCAGAGGAAGAGGAACATGGCCGGGGAACGCATATCCGTTCATACCGCGCCCGGCGACCATGGTTACCCACAGATTTCCCGGACGATGCAGAATTTTCGGTTGAGGGCCTGGACGAAAAAACAGTGGCAATCGGAATAGGAAGCGACGACCATCTGCCCCCGAGCGGCCGGACGCAACTTTCGCCGAACGGTCGTTAATTATCGGGAATTATCAGAGAATTCCGACGCTTAAAATTGATATTCCGAAGCGCTCGCAGGGTATACTTGGCGGGCATCCAATGTGTCGCGTCACCGCTGCCATCCTCCTGACGAGCCTCGGTCTCGCGGCTCAGGTCAACACCGGTTCGATCTCCGGTTATTTTCTCGATCCCTCTGATAAGCCTCTTTCCGGCGCGACAATCAACCTGGAAGATACTGCCCGTTCTTCGATCCGAATCATTCGGACGAGCGCCGCCGGATACTACGAGTTTGACGGACTCCCGCCGGCCGAATACCGGCTTTCAGCCACCGCCCCCTCGTTTGCCGAGATAGCCGAGCGGCCCGTCAGCGTCCAGGTCGATCAGCGAATCCGTCTTGATCTTCATGCCGCTCTGGCTGTCCGGAATGAGCGGGTCGACGTCACGGCGGAAGGTGCGACCCTGAATAAGGATTCCAGCGAACTCGGCGCCGTGCTCGACCAAAATCTCGTGGACGGTCTTCCGCTCAATGAACGCGATTTCCTGCAGCTCGCCCTGCTGCTGCCCGGCACAACGACCCCAGTCGAGGGCGGCCAACTCTCGACGCGCGGCACCTTCGCCATGCACGCCAACGGTGGCCGCGCAGAGAACAACAATTTCCTGCTTGACGGCGTCGACAACAACGATTCCTATGACCGCGGCTACACGCTCCAGCCGTCGGTCGATGCAATTCAGGAATTCAAGGTAACGACGAACTCCTACAGCGCCGAATACGGGGTAGCGTCGGCAGGCCAGGTGAATATCGTTACTCGAAGCGGCGGGAACACCTTTCACGGATCGGCTTACGATTACCTGCGAAATCGCGATCTGGACGCCCGCAATTTTTTCGACGGTTCCGAGAAGCCCCAATTCATCCGAAACCAATTCGGCGCTACGCTGGGCGGCCCTGTCGCCAGAAACTCGACCTTCTTCTTCGCCAGTTATGAAGGATTGCAGGAAGATCAGGGTCAGACCCAACTGGGAACGGTTCCGACCGCCGCCGTACGCGGTGGAGACCTTTCGAGTTTCGGGACCTCCCTGATTAATCCATACTCCGGCAAGCCGTTTCCCAACGCGATGATTCCTGCCTCGCTCATCTCGCCTGATTCGGCGGACGTCCTGGCGCTGTTCCCCGAGCCAAACCTCCCGGGATCGTCCGGAAATTATCTGGGCAACCCGATCGGCACCGATCAACAGAACGAAGTGACCACCCGGCTCGATCAGCGTCTGGGCCGGAACTCCCAGTTCACCCTGCGTTACAGCTACGGGCGCCAGAATATCTTCGAGCCTTATGCCCAAAATCAGAGCGAACTGCCGGGCTTCGGCGATTACGTTTACAACCGAGGGCACAACGCCCTCGCGCAGTTTCAGCAGACGCTCGGTCCCCAGACGATCAATTCGATTCTGATCGGCTTCAATCGGACGATCAGGCAGGTGCTCGTTCAGAACTACATGACGGACGTAAATCAGTTATGGAGCGTGGATTACCTGCCGACAACGCCGCGCGACTTCGGCTATCCGGGCATCCCGGTGACTGGGTACTCGCGGGTGGGAGACCTGGCCGCTTTGCCGATCGATCGCACCGGCAACACGTATCAGGCCGCCGACACGCTGACCCTGATCCGCGGCGCTCACAGCATGAAAATCGGCGGCGAATTCCGCGCTCTTCAAGCCAACGGTTACGTCGAGGTTTACAGCCGCGGGCAGATCAACTTCACCGGCGATTTGACGGGCTCGGGCATCGGCGATCTGCTGCTTGGGCTGCCCGCCCTTGGCATCCAGTCTCAGTACACCGGCCCGCAAACGCTTCGCAGTAAGTCGTGGAGCGGCTACTTTCAGGACGACTGGAAGGTAAACCGCAGCCTGACGCTGAACCTGGGTCTCCGCTACGAATACGACTCACCGGCCACCGACCCGACGAATCGCATGGCGACCTTCGATTTCGAGACAACCCAGACCGTTCCGGTCGGAACCGATGGAACCTCCCGCTCGGGCACACGCCCGAAGTACGACGCCTTCGCCCCGCGCGCCGGCTTCGCCTGGTCGCCCGCAAATCACACCGTGATTCGCGGCGCATATGGCATCTATTACGACTCCGGCATGTTCGAAGTGAACTCGTCGCTCTACTACAATCCGCCCTTTTTCACGACTTCCGTCTACTTCCCGACCAGGACGTCCCTGCTCACACTCAATGACCCGTTCGCCACCGGCAACGGCATCGTCCCGCCCGCCGCCCTGAGTATTATCAGTCCGGATTTCGTCCCCGCGTATGTGCAGCACTGGAACTTCAACGTCCAGCGCGAGGTGGAGCGCATCGGCACGTTCACCGTGGCTTACGCCGGATCGAAGGGCACGAATCTTCCGCGTTCGCTCGATATCAACCAGCCGTTTCCCGGTCCAGGCCCGATTGCGTCCCGTGCGCCGTATCCCGCATTCAGCAACATTCTTATGACCGAGAGCGGCGGAAACTCCCAATACCAGTCGCTGCAGTTTACCTTCAGGCGGCAGCTTGCCGCCCGTCTTCTGGTGTTGGCCGCATATACGTTCTCCAAATCAATCGACGATACCTCTGCGTTTCTGCCCACCATCGCCGATCAGAATTTTCCGCAGGACAGCCACAACTACCGGCTTGAGCGAAGCCTATCGAGTTACGACACCCCGAACCGCGCGACGATCGCGCTTGTCTACCGCATTCCCGGGTCGTCCCGCTGGACCCGCGGATTCGAAACCAGCAGCATCATTACGGCGCAGTCGGGCCAGGCGTTTACTCCTCAGCTGTCGACCGACAACAGCAATACGGGCAACACGGGCGGAAACTTCGGGGTCGATCGTCCGAACGTTCTGTTCAACCCGGCTCTCTCCCATCCCACATCACAGGAGTGGTTCAATGTCTCGGCCTTCGCCATTCCGCCCCAATACACATGGGGCAGCGCGGGGCGAAATATTCTGCGAGGACCGGGTCTCTCCACCGTCGACCTGGCCTTAAAACGCGCCTTCGCCCTGCGCGAGGGCGTAAGACTGACCGCCGAAGCCGAATCGTTCAACATGCTCAACCGGGTCAACTTTAGTCTGCCGGACGCCTTCGCCGACCAGCCCCTGACGTTCGGAAAAATCTTTTCGGCAAAAGACCCCGGCAGATTCAGTTCGCACTTCGCGTTGCCTGGTAAATCAGCCTGGTAAATCAACGTAGCTCACGAGCGGCTCGTGGGCTACAATGAGGTTTCCCGTCATTATTCTGCAGGCTCTGTTGCCTCTGTTTATACCCCTCTGGAGGATGGATAGAGCCTTGAAGCGTCCCGCAGTTTTTCTTATCCTTGTTGCGCTTTTCGCCGGACTCGCCCCTGCCGGCGATAAACCTTCGTTCACGGTCGGCTGGTCCGTGTATGTCGGCTGGAATCCGTACTACTACATGGCCAAATCCGGCATTCTGAAAAAATGGGCCGACAAATATAACGTCAACATTCGCGTCCAGCGGTTCGATTACGCTCCGTCACTCGACGCCTTCGTCGCGAAGAACATCGACGCCTGCGCGATGACGAACATGGAAGCTCTCGATATGCCGGCCGCAGCCGGAATCGACACGACTTCGATCATCACCGGCGACTACTCCAACGGCAATGACGCTCTGCTCGTCCGCCGCAATCTCACCGTCGCGCAGCTGCCGGGCAAAAAGGTGCTGATGGTCGAGAAGACCGTCTCGCAGTATCTTTTCGAGCGGGCCATGACGATCAGCGGCCTGGAAAGCCAGATCGCGACACGTCAAGCTGGTCAACACCTCCGATTCCGACATCGCTACCGCGTTCATCAGCGACACGGCCCAGGACGCGGTCGTCACCTGGAAGCCCATGGTGTCGCAGATCGCGAAGACAAAAGGCGTGACGAAGATCTTCGACTCCTCGAAGATTCCAGGCGAAATCGTCGACCTGATGGTGGTCCGGACCGACATCCTGAACCGGCCGGATGGCTCCGGGCAGCGTTTCGCCAAAGCCCTCGCCGGCGCCTGGTACGAAACCACAAAACTGATGACAGGAGCAGGTCCCGAGACGGACAAAGTACTTCAGGGCATCGCGCAGGGCTCGGAGGATACGCTCGCAGTCCTACAAAGAGATGCTGAGCACGACCCATCTCTTCGCCACGCCGCAATCTGCCGCCGCGTTTACGACCGCGCCTGAGTTCCAGCAGAAGATGAACCTCGTCCGCCAGTTCTGCTTCTCGCACGGCCTGCTCGGAGAGCACACGAAATCGGTCGACGACGTTGCCATCGCGTTTCCAGGCAAAGCCGTCCAGGGCAACGCCAGCCGCATCAGACTGCGCTTCGACGCGAGTTACATGCAGATGGCCGCGGAGGGCAAACTCTGATGGTCTTTCGAATTCGACGCCAGACCGAACCGGGTCATGGTCTGGGGGCTTTCCTGGTTTCTCTTCGCCGCGGGAATCCTGCTTTATCTGAATACCTCCCGCACACGGCATATCGAAAATCCGGACGATAAAGTAGCCCCTGGACTCACGCAACTCGCGGAGGGTTTCACCGCAGGCAGCCCTTCAGCCCGCCAGCGACGATGCAAGTGCGGAGGACGCCAATGCCTCGATAGGAAAGCGTTTCTTTAACAGCATGCTCTGGAGCGACACCGTGGCCAGCGCAAAACGCTTCGCCTGGGCGATGCTGCTGCTGGTTCCAGCCGTTATTCTCGGACTGCACATGGGGCTGTTCCCCGTAATCGGAAGCTTCTTCCTGCGCTTCATTCTGTTCTTCGACAAGATCATCGCGTTATCGGTGCTTCCGATTCTCTTCATCGCATTCGGCATCGACGAGCTTTCGAAGATCATGCTGATCGTGATCGGAGTGACCCCGACGATCATTCTCGATACGTTCAACCTTACGAAGAGCGTTCCCTCGGAGCAGGTGGTCAAAGGCTTCACTTTGGGAGCGCGGGATTTCGGCGTCGCGTACCGCATCGTCCTGAAGCAGATTCTGCCGCGCGTCATCAACAGCATTCGGCTCAATCTGAAGCCGGTGATGCTGTTCCTGTTCGCGGGTGAAATGATCGCGTCGCAGGACGGCCTGGCGTTTCGCATCGCCCTGCTGCGCCGCAACATGGCGATGAACATCATCATTCCGTATGTTCTCTGGGTGGCGCTGCTCTTGTTTCTGGTCGACCTTTCCATGCGCGTGATTAACCACAAACTGCACCCATGGTTTAAAGAAGCATAGGCTCAGAGAGGCTTAAGCGGACGATGAAGCATCTCATTCAACTCGAAAACCTCTGCGTCGAGTATCAGGTTCACGGCCATGCTCCGAAAAAGGTTCTGGAGCACCTCGACCTCAGCATCGGCGAAGGCCAGTTCGTAGCCGTCTGCGGTCAGACCGGCTGCGGCAAATCCACCATGCTGCGAATGATTCTGGGCGCCGAACGGCCGACCAGTGGGCGCATTCTGATCGACGGCCGTGAACTTCCCCGACCCGACCGTCACCGCGGTTACGTACCCCAGAAGTACTCGTTGTTCCCCGACAAAATCGTGCTGGACAACATTACCTTCGGGCCTGAAACGGAGGAGTTCGGCCTGCTGGGCCGCGTGACGCCCCGCTTCTTCCGCCGCCGCGCCGAACTCCGCAAGGAAG
Source organism: Terriglobia bacterium (assembly GCA_963718155.1). Taxonomy (GTDB): domain Bacteria; phylum Acidobacteriota; class Terriglobia; order Bryobacterales; family Bryobacteraceae; genus BOG-234. The sequence continues at coordinate 45,800 of CAVQYP010000029.1, forward strand.
CCTACGGCTACCTGCGGCAGATGGGCTTGCAACAATCCGACGCCGGCAAGTATCCCGACCAGCTCTCGGGCGGCATGCAGCAGAGGGTCGCGATCGCACAGGCGCTCATCATGAAGCCGAAGATCCTCCTCATGGACGAAGCCTTCAGCGCGCTTGACCCGGCCACCCGTACGGAGATGCAGCGTCTGGTGCGAAAGCTATGGCGGGATACAGGCACGACCATCCTGTTCGTGACCCATAACATCAGCGAAGCGATTTATCTGGGCACGCGGGTGATCGTGCTGGGCAAAGAATCGGCCGAGAAAAGCGCGCGCGTGATGTTCGACATGGAAGTTCCCGACTCCATAAGAACATCCTCCGGATATCCCCGGCGCGATGAACTGGATCGTCTCACGCGGGTCATCGAAGACGAGGCCATGGGCGGAGTGCAGGAACTCGAGATGGCGGAATTCGGCGGATAGTCACACCGGCAGTTTCGACGATCCCATCAGGTACTCATCTACGGCGTGCGCCGCTTTGCGTCCTTCCGCGATCGCCCACACCACCAGCGACTGACCCCGTCGCGCATCGCCCGCGGCGAAAACTCCAGGCACGGACGACATGTACTTCTGATCCGTTGCGACGTTGCCGCGACCATCGAGTGCGACCCCAAGCGCGTCCAGCAACCCGCCGCGCACAGGTCCCGTAAATCCCATGGCGAGCAGCACCAGGTCCACATCCATCTCGAACTCGGAATCCGGAATCGCCTCGAACTTCGGCGGCGCACCCACGCGTACCCCGTGAAGCTTCCGCACGTTCCCCTCTTGATCGCCGCTGAAACGAACGGTAGAAACGCTCCAGTCGCGGAGTCCGCCTTCTTCGTGCGAGCTCTCCACCCGCAGTTGCATCGGCCACAGCGGCCAGGGAGTCTGCGGCGAGCGTTCCTCGGGCGGCTTCGGCATCAACTCAAATTGCGAAATATGCGCGGCCTTGTGCCGATGCGAAGTGCCGAGGCAATCCGCGCCCGTATCACCGCCGCCGATGATCACCACGCGCTTGCCCGTCGCCAGAATCTGATCGACAACGGTGTCGCCATGACAGACCTTATTCGATTGCGGAAGAAAATCCATCGCGAAATGGATGCCCTTCAACTCCCGCCCTGGAACCCTCAAATCGCGCGGGTGTTCGGCGCCGGCCGCAAGCACTACAGCGTCGAACCGGGATCGCAGTTCGTCCGAGCGGATGTCTTGCCCCACGTGCGAATTCATGACGAACTCCACGCCTTCCGCTCGCATCTGGTCGATCCGCCGATCGATCAGGTGTTTCTCCATCTTGAAATTGGGAATCCCGTAGCGGAGCAAGCCGCCGATGCGGTCGGCCTTCTCGAACACCGTGACGGCATGACCCGCGCGTGCGAGTTGCTGCGCGGCCGCCAGACCCGCCGGACCCGAACCCACCACCGCAACCCGCTTACCCGTCTGATACCGCGGCGGTTCCGGAACGATCCACCCTTCGTCCCACGCCCGGTCGACGATCGTCTTTTCGATATTCTTGATCGTCACCGGCGGCTCGTTGATGCCAAGCACACAAGCTGCTTCGCAGGGCGCCGGGCAGATACGTCCGGTAAACTCCGGAAAATTATTGGTCGAGTGCAGCACCCGGCTGGCCTCGCGCCACCGGCCGTGCCAGACCAGATCGTTCCAGTCCGGAATGATGTTCGATACCGGGCAGCCGGTATGGCAGAACGGAATGCCGCAGTCCATGCAGCGCGCGCCCTGCAATCGGATCTTGTCTTCGGGAAACGGATTATAAATCTCGAACCAGTCGTTAACCCGCTCGGTTATGGGCCGCCGTTCCGGCACCTCCCGGGTATATTCCAGGAACCCTGAAGTTTTACCCATGTGCCGCTCCGATCTCGATCCGCCGCAGTTCTCCTGCCGAAGCGTGCCGGGTAATCGTCTCGCGTTGCGCGTGCTTCTTCAGGACGCGTTTGAACTCATGCGGGAAGACCTTCACAAATTTCGGCAGCATGGTGTTCCAGTTCTCCAGAACGACCTTCGCCCGCGGACTGCCGGTCGCATTGAAATGGCGGTAAATGGTCGTCTGCAACACTTGCTGATCGTTCGGATCGAACACCTGCTCGAGATCCACCGAGGTCTTGTTGCAGCCGTACTTCACGAACTCGCCCGTTTCGTCCAGCACGTATGCGAAGCCCCCGGACATTCCCGCCGCAAAATTCCGGCCGGTCTTGCCGAGTACGATCACCAGCCCGTTTGTCATGTATTCGCAGCCGTGATCGCCCAGCCCTTCCACGACGGCCGTCGCGCCCGAATTGCGCACCGCGAACCGCTCGCCCGCCATTCCGTTGAAGAACGCCTCGCCGCTCGTCGCTCCGTAGAGCACCACGTTGCCGATGAGGATGTTCGCCTCCGGCACAAACGTCGATTCCTCGTGGGGATAAACAATCAGGCGTCCGCCCGAAAGCCCTTTGCCCACGTAATCGTTCGCATCCCCTTCGAGCTCGAGCGTGACGCCTTTCGCGAGGAACGCTCCGAAACTCTGACCCGCCGATCCCTTGAATTCGAAATGGATGGTGTCGTCCGGCAGCCCGGCCGACCCGTACTTCCGCGCAATCCGCCCCGAGAGCATCGCGCCTACGGTACGGTGCACATTCCTGATCGGAAGCTTGTAAACAACCGGCGTCTGGTGGTCGATCGCATCCTGGGCATGTTCGATCAGCTCGTAATCCAGCGCCTCATTGAGCCCGTGATCCTGATCCATCGTGCAGCGCCGGTTGACCCGGGAGGGCACCGGCGGATTATAGAGGATCGAGGAAAAATCGAGCCCGCGCGCCTTCCAGTGGTCGACAGCCTCGCGCGTCTCGAGCATGTCGACGCGCCCCACCATATCCTCGAATTTACGAAAGCCGAGCTGCGCCATGATCCGCCGCACCTGCTCCGCGATAAAGAAGAAGAAATTGATCACGTGCTCGGGCTGGCCCGCGAACTTCTGCCGCAGCGCCGGGTCCTGCGTAGCAATCCCGACCGGGCAGGTATTCAGATGGCACTTGCGCATCATGATGCAGCCCAGCGCCACCAGAGGCATGGTCGAAAATCCGAACTCCTCCGCGCCCAGCAGAGCCGCAACCGCGACATCTCGGCCCGTCTGCAATTTGCCGTCGGTCTGCACCCGGATCCGGCTGCGCAGATCGTTCATCACCAGTACCTGCTGGGTTTCGGCGAGCCCAAGCTCCCACGGCGCGCCCGCGTGCTTCAGCGAAGTTAGCGGAGACGCTCCCGTTCCGCCGTCGTGCCCGCTGATCAGGACCACATCGGCGTGAGCTTTCGAAACCCCGGCCGCCACGGTTCCCACTCCCACTTCGGCAACGAGCTTCACCGCAATGCGAGCCTGCGGGTTCACGTTCTTGAGGTCGTAGATCAACTGCGCCAGATCTTCGATGGAATAGATATCGTGGTGCGGCGGCGGGGAGATCAATCCCACGCCGGGAACGGAATGGCGCACCCTCGCGATGACTTCATCGACCTTGTGCCCCGGCAGTTGCCCACCCTCCCCGGGCTTCGCTCCCTGCGCCATCTTGATCTGCAGCTCATCCGCGTTGACCAGATAATGCGCCGTGACGCCGAAGCGGCCTGACGCGACCTGTTTGATCGAGCTGCGCCGCGAATCGCCGTTCTCGTCCGCATCGAACCGCGCTTCGTCTTCGCCGCCCTCGCCGGTGTTCGAACGGCCGCCCATCCGGTTCATGGCAATGGCGATGGTCTCGTGCGCCTCTTTCGAAATCGACCCGAACGACATCGCCCCGGTCGCGAACCGCTTCACAATTTCGCTTGCGGGTTCCACTGAATCGAGCGGCACCGGCTCGGACTCTTTGAACTGGAACAGGCCTCGCAGCGTACACAGATGCCGGTTCTGGCTATCGATCAGATCGGTGTATTCCTGGAACGTCTCGAAGCTGTTCTGCCGCACCGCGTGCTGCATCTTGCTCACGGTGTCCGGGTTCAGCAGGTGATATTCGCCGCGTAGCCGGAACGCGTAACTGCCGCCCACCGGCAACTCAGTATCGAGATCCATCAGAGGCTGGAAGGCGAGCGCGTGTTTCATCGCCGCTTCCTTCGCCAGAACGTCAAGCCCCACGCCTTCGATACGCGATGCGGTGCCGGTGAAGTACCTGTCCACCAGTTCCCGGTTCAGCCCGATCGCTTCGAAGACCTGCGCGCCGCGATAACTCTGCAGCGTCGAGATTCCCATCTTCGAAAAGACCTTCAGCAGCCCTTTGTTGATGGACTTCAGGTATTGATACAGCGCTTTTTCGAAATCGATGCCATCGGGCAGATACCCCCGCATCGAAAGGTCTTCGAGTGTCTCAATCGCGAGGTAAGGATTGACGGCGCTGGCGCCATATCCGATCAGCAGCGCGTAGTGCATTACTTCGCGCGGCTCACCCGATTCGATGATCAACGCGACCTGCGTGCGCGAGCCCTGGCGCACCAGGTGATTATGCACCGCTGTCATCGCGAGCAGGCTCGGAATCGGCGCATAATCCGGATTGATCCCGCGGTCCGAAAGAATCAGAATCGTATAACCGTTCTGAATCGCCAGCGACGCCCGGCGGCAGAGCCCGTCGAGCGACCGCTGGAGCCCTTTCTCTCCCTCGGCCACGGGGAAGAGAGCCGACAATGTGGTCGCGAGGAAATCGCCCTGGGAAACCCGGCGCAGCTTTTCCAGATCGCGGTTCTGAATGATGGGATGCAGCAGCTTGAGCGTATGGCAGTGCCGCGGTGTCTCCGCCAGGATGTTCCGCTCCTTGCCGATGTAGCTGACAAGCGACATCACCAGCTCTTCGCGAATGGGATCGATCGGCGGGTTCGTCACCTGCGCGAAGAGCTGTTTGAAATAATTGAAAAGCGGCTGCGGTTTATCCGACAGGCAGGCGAGCGGGATATCCGTCCCCATCGAGCCAACCGGCTCCTCGCCATTGGCCGCCATCGGCGTGATCAGAAAACGGACATCTTCGTCGGTATAGCCGAAAGCGCGCTGACGCGCCATGATCGTCGCGTGATCCGAGCCGTGTACCCGAGCGGGTTCGCCCAGATTCTCGAGCGTAATCTGGTTGCCCGACAGCCATTCGGCGTAGGGCTGTCGGGTGGCCAGCTGCTCCTTGATCTCGCGGTCGGAAACGATGCGGCCCTCTTCGAGGTCCACAAGAAACATCTTCCCAGGCTGCAGCCGGCCCTTCATCGTTACGTCTTCCGGTTTAACCGGCAAAACTCCGGTCTCGGAAGACAACACCACCAGATCGTCTTTCGTGATCAGATAGCGCGCCGGACGCAGACCGTTCCGGTCCAGCGTGGCGCCGATCAGACGGCCGTCGGTGAACGTGATCGCGGCTGGTCCGTCCCACGGCTCCATCAGCGAACAGTGATATTCGTAAAACGCCCGCTTCTCCGCATCCATGTGCGGATTGCCGTCCCATGCCTCCGGTATCAGCATTGCCATCGCATGCGGCAACGATCGCCCCGCTTGCACCAGAAGCTCCAGCGCATTGTCGAAGGAAGAGGAATCGCTGCCCCCCGGCTGCACGATCGGGAAAAGTTTTGCAAGGTCCTCGCCGAAAAGCTCCGACTCCAGAACCGACTCCCGGGCATGCATCCAGTTCACATTCCCGCGCACGGTATTGATCTCGCCGTTGTGCGCAACGTAATGAAAAGGATGAGCCAGCTTCCACGTGGGGAAGGTGTTCGTCGAGAATCGCTGATGGACCAGGCAGAGGGCGCTGGTCACATCGGGGTCCGATAGTTCGCTGTAGAAGTTTGCGATCTGCGGCGCCAGCAGCAGACCTTTGTACACGATCGTGCGCCCGGAGAGCGACGGGATCGAGAACATTTCCCGGTCCGGCATGTCCCGCTCGTCGATCGCGGCGATTTCCGTCTCAATGCGCTTGCGGGCTACATAGAGCTTGCGCTCGAGCCGGTCCGTGTCCATACCGGCTCCACGACCCACGAAAACCTGCTCTATATAGGGTTGCGACGCCCTCGCCTCGCGGCCGATCGCGTTGCTCTGAATCGGCGTGTCCCGCCACCCGAGGACGCTCAGGCCCTCTTCCTTGATGATTCGTTCGATGATCCCCTCGGCCTTGAGGCGCTGATGTTTTTCGACCGGCAGGAAGACCATGCCAATCCCGTATTCCCCGACGGGCGGCAGTGTGAACCCGAGGATCGCCGCTTCTCTCGCAAAAAATTTGTGTGGAATCTGAATCAGCAACCCGGCGCCGTCGCCGGTTTCGGGGTCGCACCCGCAGGCTCCCCGATGAGTCAGATTGATAAGGATTTGAATTCCCTTTTCGATTATGTCGTGAGATTTCTGGCCTTTGATGTTGGCCACAAAACCCATTCCGCACGCATCGTGCTCATTGCGCGGGTCGTAAAGACCCTGAGGTTTCGGCAGTCCTGGCATTGTCGACTCCTGGGTCGCGGGATTTCTTTCCCTTTCATTCATAACCACACCGGGTTAGTTTCCCAATATTAGCAGGTGCTGGAAGTATCACGCAAACCAATCCTAAACGAGTGACAATATCACCCTGACTTATGTTATAGTTGCAGTGGTGATCTTTGAAGATTGCAAGCTTTTCCGCGACGTAGCGCATACGCGGAGTCTGAGTCGCGCGGCTGCGATGAACGGAATCAGCCAGTCCGCGGCCACTCAACACATTCAGGAACTGGAAAAAAAATTACGGGTTCAGCTACTCGACCGTTCGACTCGCCCGCTTGGGCTCACCCCCGGCGGCAAACTTTATGCCGAGTTGTGCCGCGATGTGCTGCGCTGCGAGGAGAACTTCATTGCGGCGCTGGACGACGTCAAATCGGAGGTCGAGGGTGGCGTTCGGGTAGCGTCCATCTATTCCATCGGGCTGTCTGAAGTACCGGCTCTCCGGGAGCAGTTTAGCCACGCCTGCCCCGGCGTCCAGCTGCACGTCGAGTTTCTGCGTCCGGACAAGGTCTATGAAGCGGTCCTGACCGACAAGGCCGATCTCGGATTTATCAGCTACCCCGAGAACCGCCGCGACCTGACCGTGATTCCCTGGCGCGAAGAGCAGATGACAGTCGCCGTGTATCCCTCTCATCCTTTGGCCATAAGGCGGACGGTTCGCCCGCGCGATCTTGATGGCCAGGACTTCATTTCGTTCGACGAAGAGGTGGTGATCCGGCGCGAGCTCGACCGTTTCTTCCGTGAGCACGAGGTCGCGATTTCCATCGTGATGCAGTTCGACAATATTCAATCGATCAAAGAGGCTGTGGTCCTGGGGTCGGGTATCAGCATTCTCCCGGAGCGCGCGATTCAGACCGAACTGGAACACGGCCGGCTGGTGTCGATCCCCCTCGACGCGCCGGAACTGATTCGGCCCACGGGAATCATCCATCGCAGGAAGAAGAAATTGACGCGGGCGGCGCGCGAGTTCCTCAACCTGGTTGTCACCTCGGAAGTGCCGGCGGAGCCGGTCCTTGCGCGTTGAAACGGGGCCGTAACGCAATATCGAACCAAAATCCTCGTTTGTGCGATACAATAACTTTAGAAATCAAGTTAATCTGCTACGCCCACCGTGTATCACGGCCTCGCCGATTGGCTTTACCTAACCCAAAAACTTTTGAATGAATAACTTTTCTGACTTAGTCACTTCCCCTGTCCTGCGCAAGAACCTCGCAGCCCAGGGATTCGTTACGCCTACGCCTATTCAGGCGCAGGCGATCCCGCCCGCCATCCTCGGCCAGGATGTCGTTGCTACCGCGCAAACCGGTACCGGCAAGACCCTCGCGTTCGCTCTTCCGATTCTCGAATCGCTGAGCGGCGAAGCCGCTGACAGCGGGCCCCCAGGCTCTCATATTGAGCCCGACACGCGAACTCGCATTGCAGATTCACGAAACATTCATGCTGCTTTCGCCCGGAACTGGCATTCGCGCGGCCGTCGTCGTAGGCGGCATGAGCGAAGCCGGCCAGTTGAAGTCCCTCCGCCAGGGCGCGCAGGTCATTATCGCGACGCCGGGCCGGCTGTGCGATTTCCTCGACCGTAAACTCGTCGGGCTGGCCGCGATCCGGATCGTTGTGCTCGATGAAGCGGACCGCATGCTCGACATGGGCTTTCTGCCCGCCGTCGAAAGCATTCTGCAAAAGACTCTGCCGACGCGGCAGACGCTGTTCTTCTCGGCGACTCTCGAAGCTTCGGTGACGCGTCTGATCGCCAAACACCTCAAGGACCCGGTGCGGATCACGGTTGGCTCGATAACCAAGCCAGCCGAGAAGATCGACATGCACGTCTATGAAGTGGAGCAGGATCGCAAGCTCGCGCTGCTGCATCATCTGCTGGTTGCGAGCGAAGGTTCGTTCCTCGTGTTCGCGCGCACCAAGCGCGGCGCGGAGCGCCTCGCGAAGAAGCTGCTATGGCGCGGGTGTAAAAGCGACCGCGATCCACGGCGATCGCTCGCAGAATCAGCGCAATCAGGCGTTGAAAGGCTTTCAGGACGGCCAGTATCGCGTGCTCGTGGCGACTGACGTGGCCGCTCGCGGAATCCATGTGGATAACATCGCGCACGTGGTGAACTACGATCTGCCGCAGCAGCCCGAGGACTTCATCCATCGCGTGGGCCGCACCGGCCGCGCCGGAGCCCGCGGTGTGGCTTCCACCTTCGGGACTCGTGGCGAGCGCCGCGACATTCAGAACATCGAGCGTACCCTCAAGGTCAGCCTGATTCTGAAGGAAACGCCAGACGGACTGGGCCGCGAAGAGAGAGGCTCCGATAAAGGAGCGTCCGTCATCGAAATCTCGGCCCCGCATCGCTTCGCCAGCAAAACGCAGTCCTTCCGGCCTCGCCGGGGCAATCGTTTCGCGTCCTCCGGCCGCTGACATTCCCCAGCCGCCCGCGAGTATCCGTTCAATAAGGCTGTGCCGCCATAGCGGTGTGCACAGCCCTCAAATTCGTGGGCGAACCGGTAAATATATTCGACGGAAACGAGCTGTATCGCAGCATCTGGTCATAAATGGCAGGGGCCAGGTACTGGTCAAGGCCCATCCCCGCGAGATACTGCAGCCTTAAATTCCGGTCCCGATTGATCTGCGCGTGCCGCAGCCACCCCCGCAAATCCGAAGCCTGAACCGCGTAAGTCGAGAGGAGATCAGCCGCCGAGTTATACCCCACCTCGCGCAATGAATCCGCCACCCTTTTGTATTCGGGCCGGTTGAGACGCGCCTGAAAATCGTCGACATTAATCTTCAGCTTTTCCATCTGCCCTACCAGCACCACGTCGTACCCGGCCCCGTCGGTATTCAGATTCCCCCAGATCGTGCCATTCGGGAAGGCCTCGAAGAACGTAGCCACTTCGCTCTGTACCGTCTCGATGTCGCTCTCATATAGAGGCACCCACTGCGTAACGAATCCTCCCGGATTCAGGTGCTTCTTGACCAGATCGAAGTATTCGGTGGAATACAGCGGCGCGATCCCCTTGACCCAGGGATGAATCGGGTCCGACGTAATGATGTCGAACTTCTCGGTCGTCGTCAGAATGTAGTGCCGCGCATCGTCATACACGATTCTCGTGCGCGGATCGTGCATCACGTTGTGGTTTTCCTTCGCGAAATACCGCGCCGAGGCAGGCGGAATCAGCGGCTCAATCTCGCAGATCGTGATGTGCTCCACTTCGGGGTGAACCACGAAAGTCCCCGCGGTGACCCCGGCTCCGCATCCCACCACCAGAATCGATTTCGGGTTCGCATTCAGCAGCGCCGGCAGATGACCCAATAGCCGCTGCAGGCGCATATCCTGTGGTTCAGCCGAGGCCTCGGTTTTCCCGCTGACATGGAAGTAAGTCGTTATCCCCTCGTACTTGGAATATGCAATCGAGGAGTTCAAACCTTCCGCCACATAGAGCGGGGTCCAGTTTCCGGTGGTCGTCGCGAGGCGCCGCCCGAAGGCGATCAATTTCCAGGGAATCACCGGCACGCTCCACGCCACCAGACCAGCCACCACGACCGTCCCCGCGGTCTTCGCTGAAATCTTCTTGAGGAGGAGCGCTGCGACAATCGAAAACGCAATCAGAAACTGTTCGGCGTGTTGCGTACCCACGCGCGGAATAAAAATCAAACTGAACCCAAGCGAGCCCAGAATTGCGCCGATCGTATTCGCGCCGTAAACCTCACCGACCAGCCGCCCCGGATCCCTCCCCGGCGCCGCGACGCTGGCCAGCGCCAGGGGAAAGCTCGCGCCCCACAGAAACGCCGACGGCAAAATCGCGATCGAACTGCGCGCCAGATCGTTGAGAAACCCTGGCCAGGGACTCTTCGGCGAATCCACATGTCCCATCCAGTAGGGCAGAAAATCGGCCAGCATCCAGGCCGCGAACGCGATCGCCAGAACCTGCAGAATCTGGCACCACGCGAGTAAACTTCGCGGACTCGAAGATCTCGCTCCCAGCGTCGAACCGGCGCTGCTGCCCAGCCCCAGGCCCGTAAGAAACACGCCCAGAATGATGGAAAAGGTGTAAACCGTAGGGCCCAGCATGAGCGATAAGGTCCGAGTCCACACCACCTCGGCCCCCAGCGCGCACAAGCCGGAAATCCCGATCGCGAAATAGACGGGCCACGGGTCTTCGGCGCGCTCGCCCGCGCCGATGTCTGCTTCGGCCCTTTCCAAAGATTGCGCGTAAGGAGCCGAGCGCGACAACATCAGGCTGGCGAACGCAACCGCGAAGTTGATCGCGACGGCCACGTAACTGGCGACCGCCATATCGTACATGCGCAGCAGATAAAACCCTGCCAGCAGGCAGCCAAAGACGCCTCCCGCGATATTCCCGCCGTAAAAGAATCCCCACCACGACGCCGCCCGTGGAGTCGTCTCAATCCACCGCGCGATCGCGGGCAGAGTCGCGCCCATCAGTAGCGTGGGCGGTAGCAGGCAAATCGCGGAAGCGGCGCTCCGCAGCAGAATGCCGGGAAAGCCATGGCCGATTGTCGCGGTGTAGAGATGCTGCACATAAGGCAACCCAAACAACACAGCCAGCCCGAACACGCCCGTCCCGCCTTCGAGCAGGGCATAGACGCGCAGAGGATGCTCCCGCGCGGAGATCAGCCGCGGCACAAAAATACTGCCGAGGCACATGCCGCCCATAAAAGTTCCGAGCAGCACCGCCAGCGACGCGGCGGACGACCCGATCACAAGCTGCAGCAATTGCAGCCAGACAACTTCATAAATGAGAGCCGCACAGCCGCTGCCGACGAAAAGTGCCAGAAGAACGGGAAGAAAACGATAAGCGCGCCGTGTGGGCCGCGTTTCGGTAATAGATGAGTTCTGAATCACGTTGCGAACCGCAATGATACAACGCAGGTAATGCCTGCCCGATCGGCCCTGTTCCCGACCTCTCGGAGGCCATATTTCAGTATCTATCCGTGCTTTAATTGAATCGGCAACATGTACTGTACGCAATGTGGCGCGCATCTTGACGATTCGGCCCGGTACTGTATCTCGTGCGGCAAACCAACCGGGAGCGATTCTTCCACCCAGGCCGACTCCGCGCCGGAGCCCGGTGCGGCGTCGGCCACCGCCTCTCCCAGGAGACTCCGTCGCATCCTTGCAGAAAAAAAGATCGCAGGCGTATGCGCCGGATTCGCGGAGTACTTCGACACCGACATCACTCTGATGCGGGTGATCTGGGTGGCCTTGCTTCTAATCCCGCCGCATATCGGCCTGATCGCCTATATCGTCTCCTGGGTTGTGCTCCCGAAGTCGTGACAAGTCGTTCCCAGGCGAGAGACTCATCAGGGCCGCGTTCAGGATTTTAGTCTCAGTTTGACAATCGTCTCCAGATGAAACGTTTGCGGAAACAGATCCACCATCGTGATCTCATCGATCGCGTATGCCGGAACCAGGCCCGCCAGATCGCGAGCCAGAGTCGCCGGATCGCAAGCCACAATTACCAGGGCGGCAGGGCGTAACTCGAGCAACCGCGCCGTGACTACTTTGCCCAGACCTGCGCGCGGTGGGTCCGCCAGCACGAACTCGGGCGCGGTTCGGGCCCTCGCCAGAAAAGCCTCCGTTTGTTCGGTCGAGATTTTCACCCGCAGCGCGGCGCGCTCGGCGTTAACCTGCAGATCGGCGGCGCTCCGGCCGGCCTCGACCGCGACCACACTTTCAAACCGGCGCGCCAGAGGGAGTGAGAACAGTCCCGCGCCGGCGTAAAGGTCCCACGCCGTTGTCCCGCGAACCTCGCCCATCGCCAGCGCGGCCAGGCGGGGCAGCAAAAAACGATTCACCTGAAAAAACGATGTACCGCTAACCTCGAAATCGTCCTGGTTGACCCTGTAGGTCAGAGGTCCCGGCACCGTCCCCGGTATCTGCTCGGCGAGCCATTCGAAAAATCGTCTTCCGACGGGCCGCGAACTCTCGCGCACGTTCCACTGCACCTGCCGCTCGTCCGTAAACACCTCGAGCGAGCCGATGAAACGGGGCCAGCGCCGGTCTCGAACCATCGCGCTCAGACTCGCGATGGCTTCGTTGATTTTGGGCGAGCAGATGGGACACTGTTCGATCGGAACGAGCCGGCGCGAATTCATTTCGCGATAGCCGATCCGGTTCCCCTCAAAGTGAAATTGCGCGCGATTGCGATAGCCAAACGGCTCCCCGGCTTCCACGAGGATCCGGTTCGCGTCGAAATCGATCCGGCCTACACGATGGAGCGTTTCGACCAGGATCTCGCGCTTCAGGCGCAACTGTGCGTCGTAGCTTGCGTGCTGGTAGTGGCAGCCGCCGCACCTCCCGAAGACCGGGCAAGGTGCTTCCACGCGTTCCGGCGAAGCCTCCGCCACCCGCAGCAGCCGCGTTCGCTGCACGTGTTGACGCGTATCGAGCGGTTCCGCTTCGACCGTTTCGCCGGGCAGAACAAAGGGCGTGAAAATGACTTCTCCCCCTTGTCGGCTTAGGCCTTCGCCGCCGTAGATCAGTTTTTCGACACGGAGTTCAATGCTCATCGAGAGGGGGAATTTCGAAGATTACCACCACCCCGGAGCCAGGCGGCCGCAAACCAGGAAACACCTTTTGCCGGCATACCTGCTGGTAAAGCGTCCCAGACATAGCGCTCACTGGGATATTTCCGCATAACCTGGAATGGCCTGTACCGATTCGACTTCCCAATTTGACATCGCTTGGTCGAGCGAGCATACGCAGCCGAACTGGGCGTCCTCGGGAAACAGACACTTTATCAGGTTCGATGCTCAAACCCGAAAAAGGACGAAGATATATGGGAAGGACAGGGGAGACCACATGAAATCGATTTCCCGCAGAAGTTTCGCCGGAACTGCGGTCCTGGCGTTGACCTGGGCGCTGGTTGGCAATGCGGCGCGCGCGGCCGAGATCACGGTCGTGACCTCCGGGGCATACACTGCCGCTTACCTCGAACTCGCGCCCGTCTGGCAGCGCGCCACCCACAACAAGCTTGTGACGGAAATGGGGCCTTCCATGGGAACCACCCACAATGCGATTCCCGTCCGCCTCGAACGGGGTGAGGCGATCGATGTCGTGATCATGGCCGCGCCCGCGCTCGACGATCTCATCAAACGGGGCATGGTGCGGGCGGCCAGCCGGGTCGACCTCGTCCAATCCAGCATCGGGATGGCTGTCAGGGCCGGAGCACCCAGGCCGGATATCAGCACGCTGGACGCGCTGAAGCAAACGTTGCTGGCGGCAAAATCCATTGCGTATTCCGATAGCGCCAGCGGCGTCTATCTCGCCACGGAGTTGTTTCCGAGGCTTGGAATTGCCGACCAGATCAAGGGCAAAGCGAGAAAGATCGAGGCCGACCCGGTAGGTGGAGTGGTCGCGAAAGGCGATGCCGAGATTGGTTTCCAGCAGATCAGCGAGCTGCGTCCCGTCAAGGGCATTGACATCGTGGGAGAGTTGCCGCCGGGGGCGCAGCGGGTCACAGTGTTTGCGGCAGGCATCCCATCGACATCGAAGGACCCGAAGACCGCCACGCAATTGATCCGCTGGCTCGCGTCGCCGGCCGCGCACAAGGCCATCAAAAAGAGCGGACTGAAGCCCGTGAGTGCCGAGTAAGGTCGCTTACCTGCGCTCAGCCAGAACTCGTTCGCGCTCAAGCGCCTCATGCAGCAGCGACTTGATGTAAGTCTGGTACGGCAACCCCCTGGCTTCCGCGAGCTTCTGCGCAAGTGCGATGTCAGGTTCCGGCAAGCGGATCGACAACAGGCGTGAGAGCACGCGATGAAGAGGGTGTTCCGGATGTTCATGCACCCGCACCCATCCAGCGCGGTCCGTCACTTCCGGAATATCCCTCGTGTCGATCTGATCGTCCGGCAACGCCGCGACACGCTTCAAACGCCGGCGTTCCGCTTGTGTGATTTTGCGGTTTTCGATCTGCTCGATGGTTCTGCTCGTTATCGTGCCGGACTTTTCAGTCGATTTCTTCATACAACCTCCTTTCTGCAGCCGTCGCCCTGCGAGCTGAAATGATCCGATAATGGCGCCCACCTCTTCCCTGACCGTATGCACAACCAGCAAAACGGAGTTGACATAACCGATCGTATGCATGCGTTCTTGACCCTCGACCACACGGTCTTCACGGACAATGACGTGCGGATCGCTGAAAACTCTTCTCGCTTCGTCGAAACCAACGCCATGCTTCGCGATATTCGCGCGGTTCTTACTCTCGTTCCATTCGAAGCGCACCGTCAGCCGGTTCGTTTTTAGTATATACAACGTAGCTACCGCCGGACTCACTCCTGCTGGAACGCGCCCTGGATTTCGCCCGAACTTTTTATTCCCCGGAAAGCAAACTAACTGTCCTGTACCAACAGAACAATGCACGAGCTTACCGACCAGGAGTTGGTCGCTCTTTACCGCGCTGCGCCTGCCTCGCCGGCAGGCCGGGCGGCCCTCAATCGTCTGTTTCATCGAAATCACACCCGCGTTGCGGCCTGGTGTTACAGGTTCACCAGCGATATCAACATCGCTTCAGACCTCGCCCAGGAAGTATTCCTGAAGGCATTTCAACGCCTGGATTCCTTCCGCGGGGATTCGAAGTTCACCACCTGGATCTACATCATCGCGCGCAACCACTGCATGGACCATCTGCGTTCCGTAACGCTCACCGCAGAGTACGACGCCAAAGAATTGCCCGACGCGCTCCCGGACTTGGGAATCGAGGATGCTTCGGAGCGAGTCGAACGGAGGCAAGCCGAAAGCCTGGTTCGAAAACTGATGCGGGAGACGCTGGACGATACGGAAAGCCGCGTAATGACGCTCCACTACGTTGAAGAAATGCCCCTGGAGGCGGTGACGCGGGTTCTTGCGCTCGGCAACCAGAGCGGAGCGAAAGCTTATATCGTGAGTGCGCGGCGTAAACTATCGAAAGCTGTGAGCGCCTGGAAATCGGAGCGCGTCGGAGGTAACGGCCATGCCCGATAAAGCTGCGTCCGCCCCGACCGCTGCGTGTCCGGAGGTTGAGCGTTTACTCACGGGTATTGATCGCGCGGATCCCGAAATCACCCGGCACGCCGCGTCCTGTGCCTTCTGCGCCGGAGAACTGCGGCTGTTCGAATCCTTTCGCCGCGCCGAAGTCGCAGACAGCGACGCGAGCGCAATCAACGCGATAACGGCGCGCCTCAAATCGCGTGCGGGAGAGATCATTCCAGTTCCGCCGGCGGCCGCGCCGCGGTGGAAGAGTTTGTTCACCGGTGGATGGGGCGCCTCCGCCCTGGTGGCAATCGGTGCGAGCGCATTGCTGGTGATCGTCGGCATCGAGTTACGCCCGATGCATCCACCCCCGCTCGAATGACGACCCAAAGCGGCGCCGAAGTCTTCCGGTCGCCGGCAGCCGTTTCCATCGTGAGCCCATCGGGCGATGTCACACAGCCGCCGGCCTCCATCGTGTGGATGAGCGTACCAGGCGCCGCGGCTTACCGTGTGCGGCTGACCGAGGTCGACGGCCACGAACTGTGGAGCACGGTGACTTCCAGCTCCTCAGCCACTCTGCCTGCGGGTATCCGGGCAAAGATCGCACCAGCGAAAACACTGCTCCTGGACGTGACGGCATTCGACTCCGCCGGCCGGAAAATCGCCTCTTCGGAAACAACTCGTTTCCGGCTTTTACAATCTTTTTACCGCCCGTAAACGACTCCCCAGGTAAGAGCGGAACCACAGTACAGGTTCATGAAACTCATTCTCGCCCTGGCAATCTTAGCGCTATCGCGCGCGGCAGCGCAGGATGGAACCGGCGGCCCCGGAAACACCGGAGGTGGCGGCCCGAGCGGCGGCGGCAAAGGACCGTCCGCAGATTTCATTTCGAATTCCGGATGAGACGGCTCCTCCGGGTGGCGTGGTCCAGATGAAGCTTTTGGTTACTGAGCCGTCGCCGATCTCAGCCGGCCGTCCGCATCCCACTTACAGCAGGTCCATATTCGATCAGGTGCTGGGGGTTGAGATCTTCAATCCGCAAGGCGATGCGAGCGGCGTGGCGCAGGTAAACGGCGATTCCATCTGGGTCTCGTTTCTTTCTGCCGGAGACGGCGGAGGAAACGGTTATCCGTTTATGACGCTCGCGTTGCATGTCAGGTCCGACGCGGCGCCGGGCAGCACCAGCCAGTTTGGGCTCAGCTCGGATTCCACCTGGGCAATAAGTGGAGTTGCTGCCGAAATGAAACCCATTACGCCCGCGAATGTCTCCGTGGGAGGCGATATTTCCATCACGAACGTCGTGCCCGGCGGCGGTCTGCTTCCCGCGGGATCGGTTGTGAAGATCGAGGGCGTGGGTTTCGAGACCCCGCACGAAGACTCAGATCGCAAACCTGGCCACAAGCGTTATCACCGTTGTCAGTCCGACAGAGATCGACGTGGTTCTTTCCCAGGCAACGGATATGACCGGCAAGGAAATTCAGGTGACGAACCCCGGCGGTTCGCAGGACACTTATTACTCCTATCTTCGCGGCGTCGATCTCGGCCCCAGCGGATTTCCTCTTCTCCAATCCGCGGTGCCCGTGTTCTCATCCATGACACACTCGACGGCGACATTCACTCAGATCGCACCCTGGCTGGGTTCTCAATTCACCGGTGTAGCGGTGCAGAATCCGGGCTCCGCGGCGGCGGACGTTACGTTGTCTCTCTACACGACGCTTGCCGTTCCCATGGGTACAGCTACGATCAGGATTCCGCCCGGCTATCGTCTGATGCGCGAAATCGGCGAACTGACGGGAGCGGAGCCATTGCCCGGCAGCTACCTCGAAGTCTCAGCCACTCAGCCGGTTCAGATGTTCGGATTCCTGGCGGATAATTCGACGCAATTGATTACGCCGTTTCATGCCGCTTCGACCACGCCCTGATGGCGCCCGCAACGACGAACACTACGATAAGTCCGCACAAGAACGCAGCGACGATGTTCCACGAAACTGCGCGAGCAATGCTTCCCGCGCCGTCTCCGTTGAGGACGAACGCGGCCCAATAACGAGGCTCGCCCAGCTGGGAACCCGACCCGATAAATCTGAGTTTGGCAAGCCGAAGGGCTTGCTCCTTCGATTCGCCGCGCGCCAGTTCGTAGTAGAACTGCTGCATGAACGCCGCAGTCGACCGGTCTTCAACCCGCCAGAGCGTTGTCAGCGTCGCCGCGGCGCCCGCGACCAAAAAGGCTGCCGAAAGGGATTCGATTCCTTCGCCGCCAACAAACTTGCCGCGCGCCGTGTCGCAAGCGGAAAGCGTAACCAGATCGATACCGCGGAGATCGAGATCGTAGACTTCGCGCTGGAACAAAGGGCCATTCGCGAGCAGAATACGCGAGAGATCCGGATTGTCGGGATCCACCACCGCGTGAGTTGCCAGATGCAAAAGAGGAGCGTCGTTCCCTAAGTATTTTTTCCGCGCGTCTTCGCCTGTGTGAATTTGTGAGCGTCCAGGCAGAAGTTTCGAAATCGCATTGACCTCCTCGATAGACGCCGGCAACGGTGATGTGATTTCATCGGACCTTGAATCCGGAACGGGTGGATTCGCGATCGCCACAAGTTCATTCGCCCAGGGAGTCCGCCACTTCCTGCCCTTCCCCGTTGCCGGGATGAATCTCGCCGCAGGTACATAGCTGACGTTGGTCTTCTCGATCAGAAGCGAATCAGCGCCAGGCAGTTGCAACGCCTCGAGAGGAATCCGGCCGAGCACGTCATCGGTCGAAATGATCGCACGGCGCGCGCGCGGCAGCTTTCCCAGCAGAATTGCGCCCAGCCGCGCGGAAGGCCCGCGCCAGCTATTACCGGGCTGCGAAATCGTTTGCGCCAATGCCTGCGCTTCCCGGCGTATTTCACTCGCATCGCCGAGCCGTGCGATGCCCGAAGCCTGGCGCGTCATCCAGACCGCCGCGGCCCGATTGTCGCCAATCCAGTACTCGACGAACAAGGTGCCGTCGGAGAGTCGTCGCTGAATCCCGGAGAGGCTCGCGGTAGCGACCGCCGCCCCGGCCCGATCGCCGGCCTCCCGTGCACGGCTCTTCTCCATCAGGTCAAGAATCTCCGCCACACTTAGCTTCGGATCGCCAAGCCTGAGCTCAATCAGGGCGTCGTACACGTCGCGCTTGTCTGCGAGAAAGTCGCTGCGCAGCGCAGGGACCCGAAGCGTTGACCGAACGGACTCAACGATGGCAATGGCACGGCGAAAATCATCCGCCGCCTCTTCGACACGTCCCGACTCGGCCGCCACACGTCCCAATCCCAACCATGCCTTCCACTCTTCCTCGGCCAGTCCGTCGGTCTTCGCAATACTGAGCGCCGTCCGAAAATCGGCGGCGGCCTTCTCGTGGTCATGCCCCGATCTCCACAATTCGCCACGGTAGAGAGCGATCTGAGCGATCGAGCGTCCATTCGAAGACTCGCGGGCGAGAGTCAAAGCCCGATCAAACGCGGCCATCGCGCGCGAGCGATCGTTCAGGCTCATCGCCCAGGTGATTCCCGCATTGCGCAGAGCGCCGATCTCGCCGTCGCGATCGCGATCGTCCGCGAACAATTGTTGAGCGGAACGGTAGAGCTCGAGCGCTTTCACCGGATCGCCCAGCCTTCGATAAAGCACACCCTGATTGACCAGCAGTTGCGCTCGTTCGTGAGCGGGCATGGAGCGGCCCGCGAGATCGCGATAGTATTCGAGCGCCCGCGCTTCCTGTCCGGTCCGCTGATATAAAACGGCGAGATTCGCGAGCGTCAGTTCGCGCCGGGCGGAGATCCACGAGGCGGGAGCCGCAGAGCGGATCTTCGCCATCGCAGCGTCGTAGTCACGAAGTGAATCCGAATAATATCCCTGAAAATAGTAGACGTTTCCAATGTTGTTCAGACTGGCAACTTCTCCCTCCAGATCGCCGCGAGCGCGATCATTGGCGAGAGCCTGGTTGTAATTGACAAGAGACGCAGGATAGTCGGCGAGATATTGAAAGGCAAGCCCTAGTACGTTATAGTCCTCGGAAATCAAAGCTCCGTCGCGAGGCGCCACGCGAAGCTTCAGTGCTTCTGAAGCTTCTGCGATGGCGTCCTTGTAAAGTCCCAGAGAAATAGACAGATCGGCCGCAATACCCAGAGCGCGGGCCAGTTGGTCATTGTCGCCCGCTTTGCGATATTGAGCGGCGGCATCGATGAGCAGCGTCCTGGCTTTCTCGGGCTGCCCCCGGTTCCGCAACTCGCGTGCCCGATCGATCGGCGATGAGGTCTCGCCGGCGAACACCGATACGGCGCCACAGAAAACAGCGAACAATAAAAGTAAAAGGGCGGCCGGGCGGAGAGCCAGAGATCGGAGGAAAACGGCCGTTCGCAGCCATTCCGACTTCTGACTCCTGACTTCTGACTCCCGCCCTCCCGTGTCCGCCCCCTGACTACTGTACGTTTACATTGACCACCAGACTCGTGTTCACCGTAAGCGTACACGTCTTCTGCTTGGCGCCGCCGCTGCTGCACGCGCCTGAGAAGATTGCATCGCGGCCATCAGTAACACTGAGGGTCACGGATGTGCCGGTCGGAAATTGCGCGGATTGATTCGATCCGACCGGAACGCTGATACCCGCGGGGCTTGACAGCACCGTCTCTCCGTTTCGCCCGCTCGTCTGCACCAGCAGCGAAGAGTTCGCGGGTGGCGGGGGCGGCGGGATGACCGTCAAATTCGCGGTTTGCGTGACGCCGCCGCCGGTGACCGAGATCGGCACCACGACCTGCGCACTCACGAGGCTGGTCTCGATCAGGAAGCTGCCCCTCGTCGAGCCGGCGGGGATAACGACCGTCCCCGGCATCGTAATCACCGAAGGATTCCCGTTCGTCAGTTGCAACGTCTCATCCGATGGCGGCGCCGACGCTACCGTGACGATTCCGGTTGAGCCGCTCGGCTCGAACGCAGTGGAGGGACTAAGCGTCAGAGACGTCGGCATAGCCTGCGGCAAAACGGTTATCTGCGTTTGTGCGCTGGTTCCATTCCACGAAGCGGTAACTGTGGCCGCTGTGGGTGTGGTTACCGCGGCGGTCTGGACCGCAATTGCGCCGGCGGAAGCTCCTGCCGGCACGATTGCCGTGGCCGGCGGAATCACGGCAGACGAACTGCTCGAAAGGTTCAACACAGCTCCCCCGGCGGGAGCCTCGCCGGTCAGCGCGACGTTCAGCTGCGCGCTGGAAGATCCTGTAATCGTATTCGAATTGAACGAGATCGATTTCATCGCCGGCGGAAGAACCGTGACTTGCGTGGACGCGGTCGACGAATTGAAAGTAGCGGTCACCGTGACCGGCGTAGATACCGTAACCTGCCCTACCGTCTGAATGAAAAGCTGAGTCCACCCGAGGTTCGCGGGCATGGCAAGAGTTGCAGGCAACGGCAGCGCAGCCGGGTTGGAACTGACCAGCTGGACCGTCCCGCCGTTCGATCCCACGGCTACTGAAAGCTGGAGCTGCAGGAACACCGAGTTCCCGCTGGGTATCGGGTTTTGGGTGAACGTAATTGAGACTGGAACGGGCGGGGTTGCGGGAACGGTAAAGGTACCCGTCGCGGACCATGCCGTCACCGCTGCGGTCGTGGGCGACGCGTCGCCCTGGGCCGACCGTGCTCGCCAGAACTTGGTTCCGGAAGTGAGCGACAGCGTGGTGCGCGTCGGCTCGTTAAGCTGCGGATCGTCTTCTTCGATTGTTCCGAACCCGGAGTCTTTGGCGATTTCCACCTCGTAGCCGCTGGGCTGCGGGTTCGGAACGTCGGTCCACGTCATGGTAATCGGAAGGGTCAGGCTGCTCCCATTGATGGGTGAAATCGGCGACGGTGGACCCGGCAGCGGATTGCTGTAGAACACCGAGAACGTAATGACGTTCGAAGGCTGGCTCAACACACCCGTCGAACTGACGGCGAATACCCGTGCGAAATAATTGCCCTGATCGGGCGTCCCGAAGGACATTGTGGGCGTAGGTAAATTGTCGAACTGACCTCTTGTTTGTTGCGGGAACGTGGAATCGGTCGAATACTGCAGGAGGTACGTCGCAGCGCCCGTAACGGTGTTCCAGAGGAAGGTCATGTCCTCCAGGGGGTGAAACGTCGAGTAGCCTTTGGTCGGCTGCAGGACGGGGGCCGCGAGCGAGTTTGCGCCGGGCCCCGTCACCGTGAAACTGTCGACAGCGGACCATGCGCTCTGATTCAGCGCCGTGTCGAACGATTGAACCCGCCAGAAGTATCTGCCATTTGCGAGACCGCTGACGGTCCCCGTCGTCGGGCCTTCCGTGCTGTCCTGGAAGGCAATGGAACTGAAGCTCGAGGTCGCGCTGACCTCCCAGTTATAACCGCCGATACCGTTCGGCGAAGTCACGGCGGACCATGAAAGCGCTACCGGCGTTTGAACGGACGAACCGTTCGCCGGAGAAATAAGATTCGGAGCGGGTGGTCCAGCCGCCACCGCGCTCGCCGCGGCCGCGACGAAGAGCGTCACGGCGGGCAGGTAATTCAGATTGGATCGAGTTTTTTTGACGTGCATGAGGCCTCCTGAAGCGCGTGTTCGCCGCGCCTTCGGAGGCATGAGACGAGCGGGAAGGCTCTCCGGAACAGAGGCCGTCAAAAAAAGAAATAGGGACCGCTGTCTATCTATTGAGCGGTCCACCTGGCCCGCATGGCGTGGCGATTCAGTTCCTTTCCCCTGAGATACACTTTCGCGATCTTCCGAGTGTTATTGATATTCTCCAGCGGATTGGCGTCGAGCACAATGAAGTCGGCGCTCTTCCCGGCTGCAACCGTTCCGAGCTGATCCAGCTTCAGGACTTCCGCCGCTGTCTTCGTAGCGGCGACGATAACCTGAGCAGGAGTCATGCCGGATGCCGCCATGTCCGTCAGTTCCTGATGGGTATCCCAACCGACAGTAGTCCCGGAGTCGGTGCCAAGAGCGATCCGGACACCGGCAGCGTTCAATTTAGCGAGATTCCGTGATTGCAAGTCAAAGAACGCGCGTGCCTTCTTCTCGTCCTGCGGACTTCGCTTCTCCTGAGCGTCACGTATCCGCTTCACCTCCGTCGCAGGCACGGTCTCACTCATGAGCGCGAAATCCTCAGCCGTCGCTCCCCGGTCCGGCAGGTTCGGCGTCACAAACACGTTCCGTCGCCCTTGAATCAAGCGGATGAATTCGTCGTCAACGTCCCGATCCCGCACGTCGTGTGTAAACCCGTCTATTCCCGCCCTCAGCAGGTCCTTGGCATCCTCCAGATAGAAGATGTGCGCGGCCGCGCGCAGATTGTGCTTGTGCGCTTCATCGATGATCGCCCGGTACACGGGCGGCGGTAGTTTCTTCACCGTACCGTTTCTGTCGTCGACCCAGATCTTGACGATGTCGACTTTTTTCGCGGCCAGCTCCTGGACCGCTTTTCTCGCCTCCGCTTCGGTGGTCACCCCGTACGCCACGGGTTTCCAGTAATCTGCTCCCGGTCCCGCGTTCGGCAGGGCCATCCCGCGACCTGCGGTACGAAACAGCGCGGCATCGGGTATCGTCTCCGCACGAACCTGAAACGCGACATCGTCCGGATCGGTGCCGAAGTTCATGACCGCGCCGATCCCGTAATAAGCAGACCGGCGAAGATGGTCGATCAGGTTTTCCCGGGAGTAGGTGTTTTTCCCGATTTCACCGGTCTTGATAATGGCCCACCCGAGATGGTTGTGCGCATTGACAATCGCCGGCATCACCGTCTTGCCAGTGAGGTCGACACGGACCGCGCCCGGCGGCAGCTGAAGCTGACCCTTCTTGCCGATTCTCCCGAACCGATTATTCTCCACCAGGAACGCCGAGTTCTCAATCGGCGCGCTTCCGTCCCCAACGATGAGCCGGGCGCCCTCGAACAACGTCGTTCCCGACGGCTGCGCGGCGGCGTACCAATAACAAACCACCAGCAGGAACAAACCACGAAAACAGCATTCTGATCGTTCGCATAACAACCTCCGTGGAACTCGCGGTTCCGGATGTGGAGTGTATCAGGATTCATCGGCCTGATGGGGCATGCGGTAATGTATGACGGATGATGGCGATATGACCGTAGCCCTCCTCCATCCCGGCGAAATGGGCGCCGCAGTCGGAGCCTGTCTCGTTTCCCGCGGCATCCGCGTGGTCTGGGCCTCTCAAAACCGCAGCGCCGGCATCCCGCAAACGAGCCTGCGAAGCCGGCCTCGAAGACTGCGAGACCCTCGACCGCGCCCTCGCGACATCGGACGCGGTTCTCTCGATCTGTGTCCCCAGCGGAGCCCTCGACCTCGCCCGCGAAGTCGCCTCCCGCGATTTCCGCGGCACATACATCGACGCCAACGCTATCTCACCCGATCATGCCCGCGAGATCGGCCGCCTGGTCGAACAAACGGGAGCCACCTTCGTCGATGGAGGCATCCTCGGGCTTCCACCCACCCCCACCCGCACCGTGCGTCTCTACCTCAGCGGCCCGCAAGCGCCGCCATCGCGGCTCTCTTCAAAGGCAGCCAGACCGAAGCCATCCCGCTGGACGGCGATGCCGGAGCCGCCTCTGCCCTCAAGGTCTGCTACGCCGCCTGGAACAAAGGCGAAACCGCCCTCCTCGGCATCATCCGTTCTCTTGCGCGCTATGAAGGAGTCGACGAGCCGCTCCTGAAGGAATTGGACATCAGTCATCCGGGCGCAGCCAAACGGTCCGACCAGATCGCTGCGCGCGCCTTCAAAGCCTGGCGCTGGGCCGGCGAAATGGAGGAGATCGCCGCCAGTTTCGACGCCGCCAACCTCCCGTCGGGCTTCCTCGCCAACGCCGAAATCTATCGCAGACTGGCCGATTATAAAGACTGCCCCGAACCGCCTTCATCCGAAGAAGTAAGCGCCAGACTACGCCGGAACACTCAATGACCGAACTCATAACTCTCTTCAATGACGGCCCCGTAGCCCTGATCACCATCGACAACCCGCCCGTGAACGCCCTGAGTCCCGGGCGTCCCCGAACGGATCGAAGCAGCGATCGAGGCTGCCCAATCGAATCCCGAGACCGAGGCGATCGTGATCATCGGTGGCAGCCACACCTTCATCGCCGGCGCGGACATCAACGAATTCGCAAAGAACATCGCGGCCGGAAAAGTAGGCGGCCCCAACATCCACAGCCTGCTGGCCGCCATCGAAGACTCGCCCAAACCCGTGGTGATCGCCATCGAAGGCGCGGCCCTCGGCGGCGGGCTCGAAGTCGCCATGGCGGCCCACTACCGCATCGCCGTTCCGAACGCGAACCTGGGATTGCCCGAAGCCAACCTCGGCATCATCCCCGGAGCCGAAGGCACCCAGCGCCTTCCCCGACTTGTCGGTTTCGCCAAAGCCGCCGAGATGCTGGTCTCCGGCCGTATCCTCAAAGCCCCCGAAGCCCTGGAAATCGGCCTGATCGACAAGATCGTCGAAGGCGACCTGCTTCCCGCCGCAATGGCCTTCGCGCGACAAGCCGCTGCCACGGGCCCGCACATCAGGACCCGCGACAAGAACGACAAACTCGGCACGCCCGAAATCAATGCCGCCGCCTTCGCCGCCGCCCGCGATCTCGCGCGCAAGACTCGCCGCAATCAGACCGCGCCTCCCATGGCCCTCGAAGCGCTCGAAGCCGCCGCCACGCTGTCGTTCGAAGAAGGCTGCAAGAAGGAGCGCGAGCTCTCCGTCAAATCGTTGACCACCCCACAAGCCGCCGCGCTCATCCACGCGTTTCTCGCCGAGCGCGCCGTCTCCAAAGTGCCCGGACTCCCGAAGGACACGGAGCCTTATCCCCTAAACAAAGCGGCCATCATCGGAGCGGGCACCATGGGCGGCGGAATCGCGATGGCCCTCGCCAATGCCGGCATGGACGTTCGCATCAAAGACACCACACAGGAAGCACTCGACCGCGGCCTCGCTACGGTCCGCAAAAATTACCAGAACTCCGTCAATAAGGGCCGCTTCCCCCAATCCGTCATGGATCAACGCATGGCCCTGATCCACCCGCAGCTCGACTACGACGGATTCGAAGAAGCCGACATCATCATCGAAGCCGCCTTCGAAAGCATGGAGGTCAAGAAACAGCTCTTCGCCGAGATCGACAAGATCGCAAAGGCCGATTGCGTCCTCGCGACCAACACCTCGACGCTCGATATCGACGAAATCGCCTCCGCCACCTCGCGCCCCGAAATGGTCATCGGGACGCACTTCTTCAGCCCCGCGCACGTCATGCGCCTGGTCGAAATCGTGCGCGGCAAGGCCACCAGCGACCGCGTAATCGCCACCGCGATGGCGCTCGCAAAGAAGCTGCGCAAAGTCGGAGTGCTTGTCGGCAACGCATGGGCTTCGTCGGCAACCGCATGATGTTCCCCTACATGCGCGAGGCCCAGTTCCTGGTCGAAGAAGGCGCAACGCCCGCGCAGGTCGACCGCGCCCTCACCGATTTCGGCATGGCCATGGGCATTTTCGCCGTCGACGACATGGGCGGCATCGACCTCAACTGGCGCGTCCAGCAGCAGAACGCGCATCTCATCAAACCGGGCGAGCGCCGCCCCCTGATGCTGCAGAAGCTTTACGAAATGGGCCGCTACGGCCAGAAGACCGGCCGCGGCTGGTACCTCTACGACGAAAACCGCAAAGCCACGCCCGATCCCGAAGTCGAAGCGCTCATCGAGCAGACCGCAAAAGACGCCGGCATCAAGCGCCGCCCGATCACCGACGAAGAAATCATCGAACGCTGCATTTACGTAATGGTCAACGAAGGCGCCCATATCCTCGAAGAAGGCATCGCCTCACGCGCCTCCGACATCGACGCGATCTACTTCTCCGGCTACGGCTTCCCTGCATACCGCGGCGGCCCGATGTGGTACGCCAATACCGTCGGCCTGAAAAAGGTCAGCGACAGAATCGAAGACTTCGGCTGGCAACCCGCGCCATTGCTAAAACGCCTCGCAAGCGAGGACGGTAAGTTCGAATGACACGAAGGCCTTACTCAATCCAGGAAGGTCGCGGGTCCATAAGAGACGCCGGTCTCGAGTCCGGGCCGCTATGCCGCGCTCCGAAACTCCGAGCGATCACGGCATGACTGAGCGCACCATGAACCTGCTAATCATGCGCATCGCCCCGCGGTCCACATCCGCAACCCCAATGCTCGGCTCAGATGGACCAGAACCGATAACCGCTCCTCATAAAAGATAATTTGGTAAGTGTGGATGCTGCAGAGCCCTTTTTACTCCGTTTGGGGTTCGGAAACGACGAGTTCCTCGAAACCTGCAAAATCGCCGCAGTTGTACGTGTAGATGCGAGTGATGCCGTTGGCGAGCATGGCGGCCGCCAGCTGCAAGTCGAACACCTCCCCGCCGGTCACGGGATGCCGGCGAAGCAAATTGAGCCATCCCTCCACAGCGCGGGCTGGGATGGGGAGGACATGAAGAAAGGAGAGCAAGCCGACAATTGCGGCCATGGCCTCGGCGACGCTGCGCGGATTCGTGACGCGTCGCGGGTTGGTCACGATGGAATAGAACTCGCAGAGAACTTGCGACGTGACGTAAAGCGTTGTGCCGCCGGTCCTGCCCGCGTCGATCAGCCGGCGCGAAGCGGAATGCTGAGGAGCGTTTGCGTCGAACGCATAAACCAGAATGTTCGCGTCAACGATGCCCGGTTCAACGGACATCATTGTAAAGGTCGCGGCGGTGAAAGGGGCCTACGGCTCCGAGAGGCCAAATGGGCAGTTCATGGACTGGGGCGCGGGAGTGGCTTTCGTCCTCAAGCAGGCGCAACACGGCGTCCTTCACCAAATGCTGGGGATCGGTTCCGGCCCTGATGGCGACCTGCGCAATCTGCGCTTCCTGCTCTGGCGTGAAATGTACTTCCATCCCTTCAAAACTACGCGAAAACCCACTTTCTGGCAACATCGGTACCGTCGCCTCCTCGCGCACAACGCTCTGTAGAAGAGCCGACCGGCGGCTTTTCTGTCCGGTGGGGAATAATCGGGACGGCTCTCATTCGGAACGAGACTGTCACGCTCGCCCCTACCCGACGGGCTCCGTCACAACAACCCCATCACGGTCCAGATCATTGTTTGCCCCGCAGATTCCGGATCTCTTCCAGCCTCTCCTGAATCCGCTTCTCCACGCCGCGCCCGGTCGGATGATACCAGCGCCGGCCCGCGAGCGATTCCGGAAGGCACTCCATCTGGTTGACCGCATCGTCAAATTGATGGGCATGCTGATACCCGGCGCCATACCCCCATGACTTCATCGCCCGTGTCGGCGCATTCCGCAGATGCATCGGGACCGGCTCCGCGCGCCCCGACTGCACCTCGCGCGTGACCTCGCCCAAAGCCTTGTAAGCCGCATCGGACTTCGGCGCAACACTCAAATAAATCACCGCTTGCGCGATAGCGAGATCGCCTTCCGGCAACCCGAGGAACTGCACGCACTGCTGCATGGCCATCGACTGCTCCAGCGCCCGCGGATCCGCCAGACCGATGTCCTCGATCGCCATCCGCACCACCCGCCGCGCAATATACATCCGGTCCTCGCCCGATTCCAGCATCCGCGCCAGCCAGTACAGCGCCGCATCCGGATCGCTCGACCGCACCGACTTGTGCAGCGCCGAGATCAGATTGTAATGCTCCTCGCCGGTCTTGTCGTAGAGCAGAACCTTGCGGCCCAAAGCGTCCGTGACCGCCTGCTCGGTAACCTCGCCCGAACTCGCGGCCACCTCGAGCGTGTTGTAGGCCGATCGCGCATCGCCGTTCGCCGCCGTTGCAATCTGCTCCAGAACCTCATCCGTAGCCGTCGCTCCAATCACCGGCAAAGCGCGCCGTAACAGCACGACGATTTCTTCCGTCGACAAGGCCCGAAGCATATAGACCTTCGACCGCGACAGCAGCGCCGCATTCACCTCGAACGAAGGGTTCTCCGTAGTGGCGCCGATCAGAATGATGTCGCCGCGCTCCACATAAGGCAGAAATGCGTCCTGTTGCGCTTTGTTGAACCGGTGAATCTCATCGATGAACAGAATCGTCCGGCGGCCCAGCTTCCGCAGCCGCTCCGCATCGGCCATCACCGCCTTGATTTCTTTGATCCCGGCGAGCACCGCGCTGAACGGCAGAAACTCACTCTTCGTCATCCGGGCAACAATCTGCGCAAGCGTGGTCTTCCCCACGCCCGGCGGTCCCCACAGGATGATCGACGTCAGCTGATCCCGCTCGATCTGCATCCGCAGCGGCTTGCCGGGCCCGAGGATATGCTCCTGCCCCGCATAGTCGTCGAGGGTCTCGGGACGCATCCGGTCGGCAAGCGGCCGCTTCCCCTGCTCCGGCACATGAGCCAGCGGACTGGCATCGAACAGGCTCATACCCGCTGCTTCCTCGCTTCATACAACAGAATCGCCGCCGCAACCGCCGCGTTCAAAGACTCCACCGCGACTGTCGGAATCGCCACAGGCTCAGCGCCCGCCATCAACTCCGGACTCACGCCACGCCCCTCACTGCCGACAACAATCGCGCAAGGAACGCTGAAATCCGCGTCGGCGGCCATGCGTTCCGAACCTGTGAACGGCATGGCTGCATATACCTGAACCGGCCGCGCCGGAAAGGACGCAGCTGTGACAAACGGAACCCGAAACAACGAACCCGCCGATGCCCGCAGAGTCTTCGGATGAAACGGACTGGCCGTCCCTTTCAGAAACATCAGACCTGTAGCGCCGAACGCCTCCGCCGCGCGGGCAATCGCCCCCACATTACCCGGATCCTGTAAACCGTCGAGCACCACCACCAGACTTTGTTCTCCCGCCGGTCCCCGAAAAAGATCCTCCATCTCCCACGCCGGCGGTCGCACCAGCGCAATTACGCCCTGGCTGGTGACCGTACTCGAAAGGGTCTGAAACAAGCGATCCGGCAGCGCAATCACACGGCTTTCGGCGCATCCGCTCACCGCGCCCACCGACTCCGCCGCGAGCACCACCCCGACCTCGCAACCGCTGCGCCGGGCTTCCTCAAGCAAATGAAACCCTTCCGCGACGCAGTAACCCTCGTCCGTCAATCCGCCGCGCGTAATTGCGCGCCGCACGTCCTTGACAAGCGGGTTCGTAGTACTGGTGATTGATTGAATTCGCTCTCCCTCTGATTACAATGTTGAGATAAGAATAACGCATCTCAAGCGCGTGGCCGGTCTTCTGGCTCTGGCCGTCGTGGTGTTCACGCTCGGCTATCTGATCGCGCTTTCGGCCCGGATTGGCCGTCAGAGCAGACAGGACGAAGCCCGGCGCGCCGACGTAATCATCGTGATGGGCGCGGCCGAGTACCGCGGCCACCCGTCACCCGTTTTCAAACTACGGCTGGACCACGCAGCGGACCTCTACGAACGCCAGCTCGCGCCCTACATCATGACCACCGGCGGACCGGGCGGCGATCCTAATTTCACCGAAGCCGGAGTCGGCCGCGCTTATCTCATCGACCGCGGCATCCCACCGGAAAAGATCATCGTCGAGGACGAAGGAGAATCGACGGCGTACTCGCTGGCCGCCGCGTCCGAAATTCTCCGACGCATGGGCCTGCACTCCTGCATCATCGTAAGCGATGGATACCACCTGTTCCGCGTGAAGCGGATTCTTCAGCAGAAAGGCTTTACTGCATACGGCTCGCCGCGCGTTCAGGGCGACACCACCGTACCACGGGAGTGGTGGCAATATTTCCGCCAGGCGGTAGCCTACGGTCTCTGGAAGATCGGCGTCAGGGTATAACGGTAGATCGTCAAGGTAAATCATGAAAAAGATCGAAGCGATAGTGCAGCCGTTCAAGATGGAAGAAGTCAAAGAGGCGCTGAAGAATCTCGGGATCGACGGCATGACGATCAGCGAGGTTCGCGGTCACGGCCGCCAGCGCGGCCACAAAGAGGTCTATCGTGGCCAGGAATACATCGTCGATCTCCTCCCCAAGATCAAGTTCGAACTCGTGGTTCAGGATGCGCGCGGCGAAGAAGTGGTCGAGTGCATCGCGAACGCCGCGCGCACGGGAAAGATCGGCGACGGCAAGATCTTCGTCTACGATCTGGCCGAAGCCGTCCGCATCCGGAACGGAGACCGAGGCGAATCCGCCGTTTAGTTCGCATTCGGAATTCGCTGCGCGCGATCCACGACAATGAAATCCACCGGCGCCGTGATCCGTTCAAGTTTCAGCCCCAGCTGTTCCTGAATGGCGCTGAAGAGCGAGGGCCGATTGTTTGCTTGCGAATCGGCGGAGGCCGAACCCAACTCCGCCGGGTTCCACTCCAGCTTAAGATCGTACCTTCCGGTAAGGCCCGTACGGTCTTCAACCGGCCGCTCCAGCATCCCCGCGAGCAGATCTTTTAATTCCACGATTGACCGCTGGTTTCCCTCGATCAGTCCCGGACGACCAGTGAGATAAGTTCGCGGGCCTGCCGTTTCCCGGAGCTTACTGCCGCCTTTTGAAACGACCAGAGCATAAGCCGCAGCTGATCGCGATTCATGATGTACGACCACTTTGAACCGCTCGATCAATAGTGCTTCCAACAGCCCCGGCAATTGGTCACGCTGGTATCCCGGAGCAGGCTTTGCCACGATATCGAAGGTGTCGGCATCCAGCCAGGCGGGCCCGGAGATCTGAAAAGCCTTCACCCTCCAGGCCATCCCGATCAAAACCCGCAGCGAGAGATTGTCGATCTTTACGAACGACTGGTCCTCTTCGATTCCGGCCCGCTCGTCCACGGCCCCCGAACTAACGTGCGGCTTCACCGACGCCGCCTCGAACTCCGCCGCAACGCACGAGCCGCAAGCAAGCGCGAATAAACAACACCGCGCTGAGAACCGGAAATTCACAACTGATCTTTGTACTGCTCCAGCGCAACCTTGACCAGCTGGCTGCGCGTGCGCACATTCAACTTCTCGCACACATGCCGTACCGAAGCCTTTACCGCGCCCTCGGAAATTTCCAGCTTTCCCGCGATTTGCCGGTTGGTCCAGCCCTGCAGAATGCCCCGCAGGATTGTCCTGTCACGCTCCGTCAGCGTTGCTCGTTTCGGCGCCCGCGTCCGATCCATCGCCCGGAACAAGGGCTCCAGATAAGTCTGTTCCAGACAAGCGTCACCGCGCACAATCTTCCGGATCGTCTCGCAGAGGACGTCCGTCGGGTGGTGCTTGTGCAGAATCCCCGAAACACCCGCCTGCACCAGTTGAATGGCCTCCTGATCGCTCATTCCCGCGGTGACGATCAGAATCTTGCCCTCAAACCCCTCTGCTCGCGCCCTTTTCACGAAGTCGATCGCGCGTTCGGATCCGAGGTCGACATCCAGCAGCACAACGCCGGGACTGGAATTCCGCAGTTCCGCGATGCCATCCGCAACCGAGCCCACCTGCCCGACCACCACGAAGTCGGCTTCCTTATCCAGCATTCGTGCGATGCCATCGCGAATCATGGCGTGATCATCGACCAGTAGAATCCGAACCTCATCGAGCGATTGATTACGCACAGCCAACTCCTGATCTGTCTCAATCATGATTTGCTCTCAGGCGATCTGAACCTCCACGGCAAAGCAGCAACCCAGCGTCCGCGGCTCGAACCGCAGATCGCCCCCATAACTTCTCAGAACAGCTCGGGAGACGTACAACCCCAGTCCCGTCCCGTTCGAGCCGGACTGGAAGGGTGCGAAAAGACGCTCCGGCCTGGAAACGCCCAAACCGGAATCCACAAACCGGATGACAAGCTTATTCTCCTCCGCAAAGACTATCACTGACAACTCGCGAACGTCGCATTCCCGCACCGCCCGATGGCTGTTGTGCGCCAGATTCAGAAACGCCTGGAAAATCCCGTAGCGGACGCCCAGCACCGGCGGCGTGTCGCGGGGTATCTGCCAGCGAACCGATCCGCCGATATCGCCCCAATCCTGTTCGATGACGATCCGGAGATCGTCCAGAACGCTCTGCAGATCCACGGTGTCCAGCCGCCCCTCCGTACGGGAACGTAACTCGACGGATGCTACTCTCTCGAGTCCGGCGGCGAGCGAGGTCAGGGCGCGAAAGTCTTCATCCTCGCCGATGCCGTGCCTATGTTTGAGGTTCGACGAAATTACCGCGATCGCGGCGGAAAGATTTCGCACTTCGTGAAACACCGCCGAGATCGCGATCCGATTGCCCTCCGACAGATGAAGCAGACTCTGCTCTTCGCGGTCGCGCATCTCTTCGGAGGAATCCACAACAATCGCCGCCAGCCGCTTGCCCTCAGGAGCCATGTAGGAAGAAAACCATGCATTTGCGAGAAAGATTTCATCGTTGGCGCGCCGCCCCTGGGATTGCGCCTCCGTGCGCAGACCTCCAGGGCCGGGATCGAACTGCAAGGCATCCATGAGCACCGGAAGGTACTCGCCGATCGCGCGCCCCTTCATCGTCTCGCCTTCGGGAATCATAAAAAGAGTGTTCGTCGCACTGTTCGCCGCAAGCACCGTACCGCTGGCGTCGACGGTCAGAACGGCGGCCGGACTGCTTTCGACCAGAATCCTCAACTGCTCTTCGGCCTCTCGCCGAAGCTCCTGCTCGTGCCGGATATTCGCCAGATGATCGATCGTCATTTCCCGATTTCGGATCAGCGCGGCTACCAGAAGGCCCGATGCGATGTAGGCGAGCGTCGCAAACGCAAAACGCAGTAGTTGCTCGTAGAGGGGAGCCGGCACATCGAAAAAAGATCGCAGGCAGGAGCAAACAATCGCAAGCAGCACCAGTCCCGGCCATTGCAGCACGGTCGCCCCGATCACCATGGGCACGATGTAAAAGACGCCGAGGGATGCTGTGATACCGACATACCAGTCCGCGGCCGCGATGAACGCGACCAGGCCGATAATGCCGCCGATGGTCCGGCTTCGTCCCGCTTTCAAAACGGCTCCGATCACTCTTCCAGGATAGATCGGCAAAGTCGTTGGGGACGACAAAGGACCGACAAATCAATTCTCGGTCGGCTTCTCCTCAACGTGATCGATCACGAGCACGGGCACGGGACGCTTTCGCTTCTCCATTTTCAGTCCCAATTGTCTGCTGACAGCGTCGGGCAGGGAGAGCGCGCCGCTGGGCAGCGGAACCTCCGGCGCCGTGGTGGAGGGTGGGGAAGCTTCGCCACCCCGGCCTCCCGGACCTCCGTTCAACAAACCGGCAGCGCTGAAACTCAAGGTAAAGTCGTACGCGCCCTCCAGTCCGGTTTCATCCGCTACGGGAGTATGAACATAGCCGTTGGCGAGAGTGGGTAACTGCTCGCCGAACTGGGCTATGGTCATGTTCCGGCAGGTCAGGAGACGGGAAAGAATAGGAGTGGTATCCCGGGGATCTTTCCCGGTAGTTGGCGGGCCTTCTTTGCATCCCGTGCGGCCGAGCGGATCCGCTTTGGTGAGCTTTGGCTTTGCCGCCAGCAGGACGTATGCGTCGAGCGGCCGATCCTCGATGTGCGCCGCCAGCTTGAACCTGTCGGCAAGAAGCGCGCGCAGCATCAGGCGAACGTCATCGATGTCAATCTGAGGATTCAGCGACGATCCGCCGGTGGCGCCGGGGGCCTTGGCGACGACATCGAAGCGCGCGGTGTCGATAAACTTCGGCGCTCCCGCGATCATGTCGTCGCCCGTGATGTCCCACGCAATCTGTATCAATTGCTTCAGCGGTATGGCCTGCAGATCAAGCCTGCCGCCGGGCTGCAGTCTGCCATTCGGAGTCTCATCGGGCCTGCTGGGCTTGATGTCCGCAATTTCAAACTCCGTCGGCGGGGGCGGGAGCACAGCGGTGGTAACGCCCGGCGGATTCGGCGCCGGCTTCTGGTTGACGCTTTCGACGATGAGAACAGGCGCCGGGACCTTCTCGGGTTTGAGCTTCAACCCGAGTTGTTTATCGACGGCATCATAGATCGTAATGGCGTCGGACCCGGCCACTGCGAGAAGAGCGCGCGCCGTCCATTTCAGGTCGAAATCATACTTCCCGCTGAGGCCGGTCGAATCCACTACAGCGGTGGTTATATAGGCGCCGGCCATGTTGGGCAGCTCTTTCGCGAACGCTTCCATCGTGAGGTTATGGCACGAAACCATCGCGTAAGGAATGGTACCCGGCTGGGGAGTCTGCGGCACACCCTGACATCCCGTGCCCGAACCATCGGACTCCTTCAGTTTGGGCTTGCCTTCGCCTTTCGACAGCACGAAGCCCGGCACCGGCTTCGTATCGGTGTGGAGGACGAGCTTGAAGCGCTCCTTCAAGAGAGCCTGGAGCATCAGTTTGACCGTATCCTGAGTCGTATTGGGCGGAGCTTTCGCGACGATGTCGAAACGATCGAGTTCGAGCCAACTCGGCCCTCCCAGGACCCGGTCCGCATTGATGCCCCAGGCAGTCGATATGAGGTCCAGCATCGTGGCCTTCCGGAGGTCGTAGCGCCCGCCGCGAAGCACGCCTCCGGTCATGTATATATTCGGATTATTTGTGTGAGCGCTCGCGTGTACATCCGCGAGGGCGAAGGCCGGCGTGGCGTCGGTCGACTGAGCGAGGGCCATGCTGGAAATGAGGATTGTGAACGTTAGACCTGCCAGGAATCGCCCCATAACTTCGTACTCCTTTTCACTCAGGGCCTAAAGCAATGACGGGAAAGTTCCCTCAGAGGTTCAACTATTTTGTGCAAGAATGCGTATTCCATGAGCGAATCGAGTATGTCCGAATCGATAACGAAAACAGCTGTCGTAACCGGCGCGGGGTCTGGGATCGGAGCGGCGTGCGCGCGACGGTTCATTGAGGGGGGCTGGAATGTGGTCCTGAATTACTTCGGCGAAGCGCTCCGGCCGGGCGCCCAAGCTATTGCCTCGGAGGCCGACGCCCGCTACTGCGTCAAGACGGTTCTGGTCGATGGCGATGTGACAATCGACGCGGACTGCCGGCGCATAGCCAGCGAGGCGGTGGAAGATCTGGGCCGCATCGACGCTCTGATCAACTGCGCGGGAAACACGCGAATCGTGCCGCACGCGGATCTGGAGGCGTTGACCGCCGAGGATTTTCACAGCCTTTATGCGGTGAATACGATTGGACCTTTTCAGATGATCCGGGCCTGTGCGCCTTACCTGACGGCGACAGGCGATGCGGCGGTGGTGAACATCGCGTCAATAGCGGGCGTGAACGGCAGCGGATCGTCCATTGCTTACGCGGCTTCGAAAGGCGCGCTGAATACGCTTACACTGTCGCTGGCCCGCGTACTGGGTCCGGCCATCAGAGTCAATTCAATCTGCCCGGCTCTTGTGGAACAAGGCTTTGTACATCGCCTCGATCCGGTCCGATTCGACCAGCACCGATCCGTCCAGATCGAGCGTTCGCCGTTAAAGCGGGTCGGTCAACCGGCCGAGGTCGCGGAGACGGTCTTCTGGGTGGCCACCGGCGCGCCGCTGATGACCGGAAAGATCATCGAGCTCGATTGCGGCCTGCATCTGAGCACTACGATTTAGTTGCCAGGATCATCTGACCGGCGTGGAATGAGACGTGGTTGGTTCGGCTCATCAGAACGGCGAGACGATTTCGCAGGGGATTTTTGGAGAAGTCCTCTTCCGAGACAGCTCCGTGTTTCTCGAGCCACTGTGCGGGAGCAAGCTCTTCAAAGGCCGCGGTAAGTTTGCCGCTTACTTCGCTCCAGGCTTTCTTGAGTTCCGTCGGCGGGAGTGGATCCGGCAGGGTGCGGTCGGGATTCGCGAGATAGGCCTCATCCAGTTCGGGATGCAAGCGGTCGCCGAGTCCCAGCATCGGAAACATGCGATCATTCGTGACCGTAAGGTGTCCGACAAGATACATCAGGCGGTTCCTGCCAGGCGCCACCTGGCGCTGAAGGTCTTCGTCGCTGAGTTTGGCAATCCCGGCATCGACGCGGTCCATCACGAGCTTCCAGGAATTTACGGCGCTCGAAGTTAAAAGTTCTTCCGGTGTCACGCTCTTATAGAATCCTGGAGCGCCCGGAAGGGTTCAGATATTAACCCAGTCAGATATTAACCCAGAAGGAAGACCGCGGTCCGGGCAACCAGATTCGGCAAGGCTTTGACGTGACTGGCTCCCGCGAGGAAGTAGCGGCGCTCGATGGGAAAGTGGTGTTCGCGGCACAGGTCCTCGAAGTCATTGATGCGAGAGGAAGTGGATGTTGGGCGAGTTGTACCAGTTGTACGGGAACAGCTTCGTCTTCGGCGCCTGGCCGTTGATGAGCATGGCGACGCGCACGCTCCAGTGGCCGAAGTTCGGGAACGAGATGATCGCGCGACGTCCGACACGCAGCATTTCCTTGCAGCACCTGCAGCGGGGAGCGCGTCTCCTGCAGCGTCTGGCTGAGGATTACGTAGTCGAAAGCCTTGTCGGGATAGTCGGCGAGGCCTTCGTCGATGTCGCCCTGATAGACGGAAACACCGCGAGCAGATGGCGCGGCGCACCTGCGCGGGGGAGATCTCAACGCCGCGGGCGAGCACATTCTTATGTTCCACCAGCCAGGCGAGCAACTCGCCTTCGCCGCAGCCGAGATCGAGCACGCGGCTGCCGGGCTCGATGATCTCGCCGATGACGTGAAAGTCGGTGCGCTCGGCGAGCGTTACGGGATGGTGATGCGAGTACGGCTAACCGCTCTGGCTCATGCTATGCTGCCCGCGCCAGACGCGCGGTGCTGTCGAGAAAGCCGCGCACGATTTCAGATCTGCTCGGCGATATCGACCAGAAACGCGTCGTGGCCGTAGTTCGATTGCAGATCGCAGTAGGCGACGTCGCCGTTGAGGCGCCGCAGCACGCGCACGATCTCCTGCGACTGGTAACTCGGATAGAGCCAGTCGGAGGTGAAGCTGATGACGAGGAAACGGGTATCGACGGTGCGGAAAGCGTCGGTCAGTCTGCCGGTGCCGTTGGTGAGGTCGAAGTAGTCCTCGGCCTTGGTGATGTAGAGATACGAATTGGCGTCGAAGCGCGAGACAAACTGGTTGCCGCGATAGCGCAGATAGCTTTCGACTTCGAAATCCACGCCGAAGTCGAAGCCGAATTTCTCCTTCTCGCGGAGCTTGCGGCCGAACTTCTCGCGCATCGATTCGTCGCTCATGTAGGTGATGTGGCCGACCATGCGCGCGACCGAGAGTCCGCGCGCGGGCGGCTTCTTGTCGTAGTATTCGCCGTCGCACCAGTCGGGATCGGCCATGATGGCCTGGCGGCCGACTTCGTTGAACGCGATCTGCTGCGCGCTGTGACGCCAGGTGGTGGCGATCGGAATGACGCAGCGCACCGCATTCCGGATAGCTGACCGCCCATTCGAGCGCCTGCATGCCGCCCATGGAACCGCCGCGAGACGCAGAGCAGGCGACCGATGCCGAGCGAATCGATCAGCATCTTCTGCAGCCGCACCATGTCGCGAATGGTGATGACCGGGAAGGACATCGCGTAGGGGCGGCCGGTCGCGGGATTGATCGACGCGGGGCCGGTGGTTCCCTGGCAGCCGCCGAGCACGTTGGAGCAGATGACAAAATAGCGGTCAGTGTCGAACGCTTTGCCGGGACCGATCATGTTGTCCCACCAGCCCGGCTTGCCCGCGTTTCCGCTGGCCGATGATCCCGCGGCGTGGGCGTCACCGGTGAAGGCGTGGGTGATCAGGATCGCGTTCGAGCGGTCCGAATTCAGATGGCCGTAGGTTTCGTATGCGACTTCGACCGGAGAAAGGGTTGTCCCGCCTTCCAATGCGATGCTTGTCAAAACGGGCGCACTGGGATTCAACAATCATCGTATTTCAGCGAGGGGATGCAAACACATGGTAACAGGATGCCGCGACCGTTCAGGACGTTGCGGTTTGTAGTAGTTTCGCTTTGCATTCTCCTCCTGGAGGCAGCGCTTTCCGGGGCGATTTCAAGTACCGCGAAGCTCTGCCGGGTTATC
The DNA here is from genome assembly GCA_963718155.1 of Terriglobia bacterium. Lineage (GTDB taxonomy): Bacteria > Acidobacteriota > Terriglobia > Bryobacterales > Bryobacteraceae > BOG-234. The sequence continues at coordinate 84,182 of CAVQYP010000029.1, forward strand.
ATTATCAGTTTCCCCGAGATCATTTCGAACACGAAGATTTTCGCACGGAATGGTGGTATTACACGGGTAATGTGACCGGGGCGCGGGGGCGAACGGTTCGGTTTCGAGCTGGTATTTTTCGCGAAGGTGGGCGAGCGACACCGGCAGAACCGAGGATCAAATCGGCCTGGACAGTACAGGATTTGTATCTTGCGCACGCCGCTCTGACCGATGCGAAGGGGAAGCGATTCTCGTTATGACGAACGCTGAATCGGGCCGGACCGGGCGTGGCGGGGGCGAGTTTCGAGCGGCGGCGGATCTGGAACGGGAACTGGTCATCGCAGTGGGAAGGCGACAATCAGACGCTTGACGCGATCACGGAACACTTCCGCTTTCATCTGCAGCTCACGCCCGAGAAGCCGTTTGTGATTCAGGGCGAGAACGGCGTCAGCCAGAAGGCGGAGGGCAAGGGGCAGGGCGTCGTATTACGTTTCGTTCCCTCTGCTGGAGGTTGCGGGAACGATCAACTCGACTCCGGTGCAAGGCCGCGCGTGGATGGACCACGAGTGGTTCACCGAGCAACTGGCCTCGGATCAGGTGGGGTGGGACTGGTTCAGCGTGCAGCTCGATAACAACACCGAACTGATGCTGTTCGAATTGCGGCGGAAGGACGGCTCGATTGATCCTTATTCTTCGGGGACCTTCATCGATGAAAAGGGTGTGGCGAAGCATTTGCGGCGGGAGGATTTCTCGCTTGCAGCCGTTGTAGCCTCTGGCATAAGTATCCGGTGGCGTGGCGAGTGCGCGTGCCTTCGCTGAATATCGACCTGGTATGCAAGGCCGTTTTGCCGGATCAGGAGCTGCGGAATCAGAAACGGGCGGGTCTAACTACTGGGAAGGCGCGGTGGATTACTCGGGAAGCCAGACCGGCGTCGGGTATCTGGAAATGACTGGTTATGAGGGACAGACCAGGTTCTGAAGATATAGCCGGAGAGACGCGACGCCGCATTACTTTGCGGCTGATGCCGTTTCTGTTTCTGCTGTATCTTACTTCGTATCTCGACCGGGTCAACGTAAGTTACGCGAGCCTGGAGATGACGCGGCATCTTCATTTCTCGAATCTGGTGTTCGGTACAGGCTCCGGGATTTTCTTTCTGGGATATCTGCTGCTGGAGATTCCCGGCGCGATTCTCGTGGAACGCTGGAGCGCGCGTAAATGGATCGCGCGAATCATGATCTCGTGGGGCGTGTTCGCGACGTTTACGGGTCTGATTCATACCGCAGGCCAGTTCTATGGCGCGCGTTTTCTGCTGGGACTGGCCGAAGCCGGCTTCTTTCCGGGCATCCTGGTTTATGTCTCGCACTGGTACCGGCAGGAAGACCGGGCAAAGGCTGTAGCGTTCTTCATGGTGGGGATTCCGTTTTCGGAGATCATCGGCGCGCCGGTTTCGGGGCTGTTGCTGCAGGTGCACTGGCTGGGCATCGACGGGTGGCGGTGGTTGTTCTTTCTCGAAGGCGCGCCCGCAATCCTGCTGGGGATCGCGACGATCTTTTATCTGACGGACCGGCCCGAGCAGGCAAGCTGGCTCACTCCGGAGCAACGAGCATGGATTGGCGGCGAACTGGAGCGGGAGCGGCGGAGTAAGCCGCCTTCGCCTGTTATGGCCGTGCTGCTGAATCCGAGGGTGATTCTACTGGCTCTGGCTTACTTCTGTATTCTCAGCGCTAACTGGGGATTCACTCTGTGGCTGCCGAAGATCGTGCAGCGGTTGTCGGGTCTTGGTTCCTTCGAGGTTTCGCTCATCAGCGGGATTCCATTTGTGATTGAGATACCCGTGCTGTTGTTACTCGCGTGGCACTCGGACAAGACGGGCGAGCGGCGATGGCATGTGGCCGTGCCGGTAGGAATCGGGGCGCTGGCCTTCGCGGTCTTTGCCTCCAGCGAGCGGATAGGAGCGAACGTGGCTCTGACGATGGTTCTGTTCTCGATTGCCGCAGCCGGGCTGCATGGTTATCGGGCGAGTTTCTGGACCTTGCCGACATTGTTTCTGAAGGGGACCGGCGCGGCCGCAGGAATAGGCGTGATCAACTGCTTCGGTAACCTGGGCGGGTTTCTCGGACCTTATATGGTTGGGTTCCTGAGTAACGGGACGGAGTCGTATCGAAGCGGCATGTTGTTTCTGGGCGGTTGCGCTTTGATGGCGAGCGTGCTGGTCCTGATTACAAGGGGACGAGCCGGTCATGCCACTGTACGGACCTGGGTTCCCGCCGCGGAGGTTTCAGCTCGAGGCTCAGGCGCACCAGACGTATAAGGTCGGACATGGTGAATTTGAACTCCGGGCTCTGGATGGCGCTGAGACACACGTCGATTGCGCGATCGACGAGTTCGAGTAAAGGCGGCAATCGGTTGCGTTTGTATTTCAGAGTGTTCTTCGCGGCCATATCGGTTTATAAGACACCGGCGGCTTTGACCGCCGGCGCTACCTGCTGTTTGATTTTTTGGGGCGCCCCAATGCCTGATATCGTTCAGACCAACGCCGCTTTGGTTTTGACGATGAACGCAGACGCAGCGGTGAACTTGTCCTCCGATAAGTTGACCGCACGACTTCGCCACTGGCCACGAAACCGGGGCCGCACCAATAACGGGAGCGCCTGCCGCCCATTGTTTTGGACTATCACCGCGGACAGAGGCTCGAGCATTGTACGGCTTAGCGACCAGTTACATCATGGGTACGAACTGGTTCTCGATTAGAACCGTATCACGCGTTGTCGGGAATGGGTGCGCATGGGTCTGGCTTGTTTTACGTAAGATGCTTAATAACAATCAAATAGCACTGAAAAATATTTTTTCAAAATCTGTGATCGGAATTCCGCGGGCTTCGGATACAGATGGGGAAACAAGACAAGTCTGCCGGCGAACTTCTTCGTTGCCCGGGTTCAGGCAACTAATTTCTTTGAGTGAGTTCCCGGAGACATTGCGCCGGTCCAGCAGTTCTTCAAGAAGAGCTTTCATTGAACGCCCTGCCGATTTCCAGTTGAGTCTCGTCTCGTACTCGCAGAAGGACGATAGCGCCAGGTCGCGATACCGGGCCGGGGACGACATCAGTTCGAGGACATACGACACATATTCATCCGGATTCGCATCGCGATCGAAGGTTCGTCCGTTGATGTCATTCCGAATCATGGTCGGAATCCCGCCGACGGCGCGCGATAGCGAAGGCAGTCCAAATGAGCTGGCTTCCGCAAAGACTAGTCCCGCGCACTCTGCGCGCGAGGGAACCAGTATAAAGTGAGAACTGGCAAACAAGCTGTGGATTCGCAGTGCACCCTCGAGCGAACTTTTGGAGATGTGGCCCGTTATCGTGACGAATCCGGGAACTTCGACGCCGGCAGGCGGCCTGCAACCCACGATCGTCAATCGGGTCTTAAGGCCCGCCTTGTTCAAACGCGCGGCGACCTGAATCGCCGTATCCGCTCCCTTACGACGCCAGTCCCCGCCCACGAAAAGGAGCTCGCACACGCCAAATCCGCGGGCATCCACCATACTCGTGATGTCCGAGGCGCAGCGGTTGCAGTCGAGACTGGGCCCTACGGGAACGACCTTAACCTTTGCCGGATCGACGTCATAGTTCGAGATCGCTGTTCGAGCACCCCAGTCCGACCAGTAGACCGCGAGACTGGCACGCTCAAGCGCCGCTGCCTCGTTGGTCATCGCATTGCGAATGTTAGCCGCGGTCTGACCTCGGTTGGAGAACTCCGGATAAAAGTCGAGGACCCCCGCAAAAGTCGTGTCGGTCCAGAACACAATTGGCTTGTCAGTTTCAAGGTACGCGATAGGCTGAGATCCCAGACTCAGACCGCTGAATACGATGTCGTAGTCGGCCGTTTTCAATCGCCGCTCGATCTGCCTTGCATAATCCTTAACAATTTCGGGTTCACGGGTTCGGTCAAACGCCCGGTTGAACACGTGTTTGTACCAGGCCTTTCGCACACCGTACCTGAACGCGTGACGCATCTTCAACGGGCCGACATAGTCAAGGTCGATCCCACTTTCCTTCAATGCGAGACTGGTGTAATACCCGCTCCCGTTCGTGTTCAGCGGATTCAGAGAGTCATGGGCGGTAACAAATGCGACTTTCATGGCTGATACATCCTTTCGAAGTTCGAGCACGCATGATTTCCCATGCGCAATCCGCTTTTCAGTTGCTGAAAGGGCGCCTCGAAGTTATCAGAATATGGTGTCCTCAGACACCAGGCAACACATCTTTTGGACTGGCGCGCGATCTTAGGATAGACCAGCCGGGCACCAAAAATTCAGATCGGAATCGTTGCTGCAGAGCTGGGCCGCCGACGCGGTTGAGTCAGAAGAAGAGAGGGTTTGGCGGCCCAAACCGTGTGCCGGTGGCGAGTTCCCATCATTTTGAAGGGGCTGTTCCGGTTGCCGGAAGCGGATTTGGGACAACTCCATAGCGATGGCAGGCAGCCGCGATCCGATCGTCCGCGACGCGAAAGATAGATCTGCCGGTTCCCCGCACACCCTACGGACAACGACAAATCAGGTTGCCTTGAGCTTTCGTTCGAAGCTCCTCAAACAGCCGAGAGCTTAAAGTGTCAGGAGATCCGCTTGCACGCCGAGCCAGTTCGCCGCCGATTGCAGGTCCCACCAGGTCTTTACCTCAATGCGCGGTGAATTCAGCACGTGTTCGTACATGCGGGCTATCCCGAACGCCAGCGGATCGGCAGCCAGAAAGGCAGACTTGACGCGGATATCGTTTGGATTAAAGGCGCGGCGTCGCGCTGCCAGCTGAACCACGTCAAATGTCGCAAGTTGTATTCCCTTTAAGCGGCTCAGGTCCGTAAATCGATTAAAACCGCTCTCAGTCACTTCTTCCTTAACCTCGAGGAAATCAATGAGCGCTTCGGCGTTCTTCAGATCGAAAATACCCAGAGGCCGCGCGACGAGAAGGGAGGCGCGGGGAATCGAATAAACGTTAAGCATTTGCGCCGACTGGGTTTGGGACTGCACTCCGCATGCATCCTACCATGCTGGTGATGGAGACGTCGAACAGGTTTGCAAGACTGTAAAAGAACGTGATGGAACGAAGCCTGGAAACTACAATCCACGGGCGCTATCTCGCGATTCCCCCCGCGACTTCGGAGCCCGCTCCCCTGCTGGTCGGATTTCATGGATATGCAGAGAATGCCGAGGCGCAACTCGAGCGGCTGCGTGCGATTCCCGGAGGCGAGAGCTGGGTGAGGGTTTCGATCCAGGCGCTTCACCGGTTTTACCAGTCACGTACGAATGCGGTGGTCGCGAGCTGGATGACGCGGCAGGATCGTGACGCGGCTATCGCCGACAACATCGGCTATGTTGCGGCCTGCATCGAGGCGGTTACAGCGGAATGGCGGATGGCGCCAACCGTCGTATTCGCGGGGTTTTCGCAGGGCGTCGGCATGGCATTTCGGGCAGCGGCGCATGCGAGCGGCGCAGGGGCGGGGGTGATTGCCGTGGGAGGAGACATTCCGCCCGAACTGGAGCCCGTCGCGCTGAAGCGACTGACGGCAGCTCTCATTGTGCGCGGCGTGTCAGACGCTTTGTACCCGACGGAGAAGTTCGCCCAGGATCAACGGCGCCTTCGGGAATGTTCGGTGAACGTCCGCGCTGTTCAGATCGATGGAGGGCACGAATGGTCCGGCGGAGTTAGCGAAGCTGCGGCGGAGTTTCTCCGTGAGCGCTATCCGGGATCGAGTTTGCGATAAGCAAACCGGCTACAAGATCGCCGGTCCTACGATCGCCGCTCGGTAACGGCTTGAGATTCCGGGACTTGAGAGTGCCGGCTTTGGCCGACTGCTTCGCTTCGCGCCCGGGGGTAAGGCGTACCACCTGGTTCAGACCCCCGAATTTTGTCCAGGCGATGTATAAAGGTTTTGCGGCTGATATTCAGGTAGGCCGCAGCACGGGTCTGGTTTCCGCCAAACTTGTCGAAGCGCTTTCAGGACGAGTTCCTTTTCAACCGCCTCAAGGTCCAGGCCGTGTCCGGAAGTTCAATTCGAAGCAGTTCGTCGTCCGTGGCGCAAGCCGTTCGCATGTGTTCGGGCAAATCGTTCATTCTGATTTCGTTTCCGTCGGACAGCAGTATGAGGCGCTCGATGAGATTCTCCAACTGTCGAATGTTGCCCGGCCAGCGATAGGCAGCAAACGCGGGCAATACGTCCGGAGATAATCTGAGGTTCGGCCGGTCGTGCTTCTGCTTGCACTTATCGAAAAAGTACTGCACCATCTCGTATGTCGGACGGCCGGTCCCGCAAAGGCGGAATTTCGATGGGCAGCACGGAAAGCCGATAATACAAGGTCTTCCCGAAACGTCCCGTCCTCAACCATTGCCTCGAGATTCCGATGAGTGGCGGCGATGATCCTCACGTCAACCTTGGTCGGTCCCGTGGAGCCAACCTTGTCGATCTCGCGCTCCTGGACGAGCCGAAGAATGCGAACCTGCAATTCACACGGCATCTCTCCGATCTCATCCAGAAAAACGGTTCCTCCATCGGCCGCTTCGATCCGGCCCTTCTTGTGAGTCAGGGCGCCGGTGAAAGATCCCTTCACGTGGCCGAATAGTTCGGATTCAAGAAGATCCCGTGGAATCGCGCCACAGTTGACGGTAACGATCGGGCGATGTTTGCGCTGGCTTTTGAAGTGAATCGCCCGGGCCAGTACTTCCTTACCGGTACCGGTCTCGCCGGTGATCAGAACGGTGGCATCGCACGCCGCGGCCCGGCTGGCGACGACTGAGCGTTTGCCCGAAGCGGGCAGACGAACCGATCATGTTTTCGAATCCGTACTTCTCCTCCAGGCACTCCCGGAGCAGGCCCACTTCGAGGGTCAGTCGACGGTGATCGATTGCCCGTCGCACTAATTCATTTAATCTGTAGTGCTGGAGAGGCTTGGTGACATAATCGTAAGCCCCGGCCTTCATGGCCTCGACCGCGGAGCCCACAGTGCCAAATGCGGTGATGACGATGACGATCGTCTCGGGATACTCCGTCTTGACCCGCTTCAGCAGATCGACGCCGGACATCCCCGGCAACTGGAGATCGGTGAGCAGAACGTCGTATGGGGAGCCCTTAAGGCGTCTGCAAAGCCTGTTCCGCATTGGGCGTGCACGGATGTGGTAAAACCTAACTTCTCAAGGTGCAGCTGCGTGACTCGCCTGAGGCTGTCATCGTCCTCCACGAGCAGTACCTTGCCACCTGTCATTTGTACAGTCCCGGCGCAACGGCAGCCACAGCGAGAAATCAGAGCCCTTTCGAAGATCTTTATTCCTCGTAATTCTACCACCACACTTGCGGACGGCGTCGTAGACGACGACATCGGGCTGTTTGAGGCGCGATTCGAACAATCGATTTGCAGCCCGGCGAATGAAGGACCGTGGCCCCGACTCTCCACATCGAGAATGACGCCATCCTCCGCGGCGCGGGCATGGAGGAGCCACCTGATTTCCCGCAAAATCGCGACTCGGCGGCGCTTATTGCCAGCCAGACGAGAAGATTCTGGATTTTACCCGGATTGCACTGAATTGGAGGCACGCCCGGACGCGATGTCTTTGCCGACGGTGACGCCGAGTCGACTGAGCACGAACTCGATCTCTTCGACCGCGGCCTCGACAATTGTCGCGACTTCGACTTGCCGGTCTTGTTGCGGGGTTGTTCTGAAGCGCTCGAGCACGCCCTGAATGCTGGCCGAGAGGTGTTCGCACTCCGTCGAGGACGATGCCGACAAGCTCTCCCCGCATGGCCGGCCGAGGTATCGTCCTGGGCCAGGAGACCTGCCGCAATTTCGATGCTGGCAAGCGGATTCAAATCGATGCCGACCTCGAGTTCGGGGAGTCGGCCGCCGGAGGGCAACGGTTCCCTTCCGGTCATAAAGTACGGTTGCACGGGACGCGGCCATACCCGCGAGAAGCCACCGAGCAAACCAACGACAGCTACGTCGGTCGCCACGAGACCGCGCCAGGAATCGCCCGTCTCCTTCGAAGCCACGACTATGAAGAAGACGGCGACAGCCACCCCGCAGGCCAATCCCGAAAACGGACCGTAACGAGCGCCGACCAGGAAAATGGGCAGGTAGAAAGGCCATCGGACTACATTCCACCAGACTCCGGACGGCGGCATGAAGGCGAGCGTCGCACCCAAGGCAAAGCAGAATGCGACGGTTGTGATTGTCCGCGCGCGGTTAGATGTCGTCATTCTCATGTTTTCGCGCCGACCGCTCTCGAACCCTCCCGAGTACTCTTCAAGCTGCAGCCCAGGGACCGAGCGAGGTCCGGCGGGCGACCTCATATTCTTCCGTTCGATATGCGATGATGCCGAAGCAATCAAACAGACGCATTTTTTCGTACCATGCCGCCGTCGTGAAATACAAAACGGAATCGCCGAGTCGGTCGAAGCATTACTCCTCCGCAGCGTACGGGAGTAGTACCGCCTGAGGACTTATTCCTGCGGCTTTCCCCGCAGCGGGAAGAGAATCGCGAGCTGAATATGAAGCGAGCTCACAGAAAAATGGCTAAGGTGGACGTTGCTCATTTATCCCGCCTCCCGGCCGGCAAATGCCGAAGAGGGTAACTTTGATCCGGAGCTTGATGGCAACTTGAGTGTGAATTAACTAATTCGGTGAATTTTCAAGCCAAAGACGAGCGAGACGCCGGTAATCCGGCGCAGGCATCTATAGGCCCCGGGCATGCGGTTTTATCTCAAACCATTAGTCAGGATTGAGCGTGTAAGCAGCTTTTTGATCTGGACGACGCGAAGCCGGGATTTCCGGTTCTGTAAGCCGGATATCGCCATGTTCGGGGCACCGAATGACCGACGACAAATGGCGCACGCGTAAGTGCGACCTTTAACTTTCCTCTGCCGTCCGGACTGTTGATTCAGGACCGAAACCGCACGGATCTGGACTGCAAAAAGCAGTAATAGCCACCCGTGTTCCCGCAAGTCGGTACGAGAAAAAGAGCGATACCGGCAAGGCTCGAAACAAGCCAGTCAGCACCGTAGTGGCTCAGTTTGACGAACAAATCAACGAATCGCGGACGCGGGAAGGCTGACATCGACGTCCTGGCATACGAGACGATGCTCATCGCGACTTTGGCGAGCACAGACAAGAAATCGAGGAAGCAGAGCGGGCTCTACGGAACTTCCGGAACGTTATGGATGCTCAAGCGGTATCTCAGTCCGCCCCGGAGCCACCAACTCCAACCGGAGGGGTGAAAAACGGTTTCGGTTCCCGGCAGTTCTATCGGGATCTGACGGGAACGCGGCAGCGGGCGCGATTCAGGTTCGGCCGCCGTGGCGTGCGCGGGTCATCTCATAACGCGCTGCCAGTGTTATTGTTGATGGACCGGACCCGAGACGCCTCAAAATGACCGCCACCAACAAACCACCGATTGAAATCCAGGCCCTCATCGAGGATCACATCCGGGCATTTAACACTCAGAACACGGCGCTTTTCCTCCATGTTTTTGGGGATACCGCGATTATTATTGATGGCATCGCGCCCTATCGCTGGCTGAATCCAAATGCTCCAACCAATTGGCTTTCTGACGTAGAAAAGTGGCGTGAGAACCTTGGTGTTTCGCACGAACACCTGTCGTACGAAATGGGGTTCTGGAACGTCGAGGGGTCATATGCCTACGCCGTCGTGACGGGGAATCTCGCGGTAACGATTAAGGACCAAACCGTCATTCGGACCGGCACCCTCGCATATACATTTTCCAAGCATGGCGAGGCATGGAAGATTGATGCGCAGGCTTGGGGTCGCACCTCGTAAAACAAAAACGGCGCATCCCGCGCCGGAATGTACTTGATTAGCCCCGCTGATTGAGGGCAGAACACTCGGTTTGGCTTTGCGCCTCTCGTTTTTCGGGGCGAAGGCGTTTCTGAGGCGGAGTTGCCCGCTTACTGACGTGCGCGGCTCGGCATAGTGCGCGGCTCGGCAACAGGCATGCGCTCGGATATGCATTCGTGCTTCGGCAACAGGCAGTGCACTTCAGCCGACGGGCTGAGGGGGCATTATCTCCCGAAGCGTTCGGACCAGATCCCCAAGTCGGTACGGTTTTCGAAGAAAGCGCTCTCTGGGTTGTCCGTTGGGCGCTTTCTATGGCGACGGAGTCGTGCCCGCTGGTGAAGACCACCTGAACGTCTTTTTTTAATTCGCGCATTTTCTCGAAAACTTCGCGTCCGGACAAGAAGGGCAGCGACAGATCAAGCACGACCACGTCAATATCGCCGCAGTGTCTTGCAAACAGTTCTACAGCGGCAGCGCCGTCGCGCGCCGTAATCACGAAAAAGCCTTCCCGCTGGAGCGCGCGCTCCACAGCCGCGCGAAGCAGATCCTCATCGTCCACGAGCAAGACGGCCTGGGCACGGTTCGATCGGGCCAGTGAGGATTCTCCATTTCGTCCTTCTTCCGATTCCGGTTTGGAATCCCACGACGGCAACCAGACCTTGAAGGTGGACCCCTGACCCGGCGAACTCATCACCTGGACAGCACCGCCGATGCTGCGGAGGACGCCCTGAACGGAAGCCAGCCCCAGTCCCCGGCCAAGGGCTTTGGAGGAAAAGAAGGGATCGAAGACCCGGGCTTTCGCTTCCTCGTTCATACCGGCGCCGGTGTCGGAAATCTCCAGCAGAACGTACTCGCCTGGAGCGGGATCGGAAGGGCCTGATCCGTTGGATCCGTGACTTACCCGTGTTATCGAAGTCGATACCGCAATGGTTCCAGGCTTTCCTTCGAGCGCCTCGAACGCATTCATCATCAGATTCAAAAGCATCTGACGGACTTGCCCCGGATTGGCCCGAACGGGCGCCGAGGCATGCAAATCAAGATTCACCTCGAGCGACGGTATTTTGGAGAAGGACCCTCGCACCAGGCGAACCGTCTCCCGGACCATCGAGTTCAATTCGACGGGCTCGGGGTCGCCGGCGTCCGTGGAGCCCGCATAATCCATGAGCAGAGCGAACTATCTCCGATGCGTTCAGCGCCACCTTCGCAATCGTCGAGGCGTTCTCGCGCGCGGGCGACTCGGCGGGGAGATCGTCGAGGGCAAGGTCCGCATGGGCAAGAATCGTACTCAGCAGATTGTTGAAATCGTGCGCGATGCCCGCGGAGAGCACGCCCAGACTCTCCAGTTTCTGATGCGCGACGGCCCGCTCCTGTTCGCGTTTCAATTCGGTAATGTCGAGCGTTATCCCGATGTGGCCGGCAAATTCACCGTTCAGGAAAAGAGGAATGCCTGTCGCCAGCGTCGATCCGTATTCTCCGTCCGCCTTTCGGAGGCGGAGTTCAATCTGGTATCGGCTGTGATCCCTGACGGCGGCGTCAATCGCCCCAATTGTGCGCTCGGCGTCTGCGGGATGAATTGCGCTCCGCCAGCCGTTGTCCGCGATTTCTTCAGCGGTCAGCCCGGTGAAAGTCAAACCTCCCTGGCTCATATAAGTGAAGATGCCCGTCCGGGTTGGTCATCCAGAGCGCCGCGGGGGCGGTGTCCGCTATGGTGCGGAAGCGATGCTCGCTTTCCCGCAGTTCCTCTTCGATACGCTTGCGCGTCCTCAGTTCGGCTTGCAACTGACTGTTGACAGCTTTCAACTCCGCTGTCCGCTCGGCCACACGAAGTTCGAGATCCTTCTGAAGGCGCGCCAGTTCGAGGTAGTTTCGCAGACGCGCCAGTAACTCTCCCGGATGAAAGGGCTTGTTGATGAAGTCGATCGCGCCGGATGCCAATCCCTCCAGACGCTCCTCGAACTCGAGGGATGCGCTGAGAAAAATAACCGGTATGTCACGGGTTTCCGCGTCCGACTTGAGCTTGCGGCAGACCTCAAGGCCGTTCATTCCGGGCATTCGCATGTCGAGCAGAATCAGTTCCGGCGGATCGGCTTTCACGGCGGAGAGTGCCAGCGCCCCGCTGTCCGCAGGACGGACGTCGTAGCCTTCCGCGGACAGAACCTCCATCAGGATGATCCGGGAGGGCTCGCTATCGTCGACAATCAGGATCTTCCCTGCGCTCAATCCGTTCCCCTCCGAGATCAATCCGCTTCCCTCCGAGATCAATCCGCTTCCCTCCGGACGGTGGAGCGATGAACGATCAAACGAATCTGGAGGATCGGCAGCCTGCCGACGGCTGGCCGGGAGCTCAGATAAGGACGAGAATTTCACAGTAGTTTGAATTCATTGTCCGTCAGGTTTTCGTGAGCCAGTCATTTATTCTGTGAAATAAGTTACGGATGGGTTCCAAACCAGCACGGGCCCGAAAATCATATCATTTCAAACACCGGATTCATACAGGAGTTGTTGGCCGGAGTTCCTCGGCGCTCGCGTTTTAAGACTTCGCCCAGGCACGATGCAGCCACACCCCGCTGCTCCAAATCGACGACAGGTTCGCCCCCAGGTAATCGAAAATATTAAATCAGCGCCGTCATACAAACATCCCTGTCAGGACATGGAATATTGCCGATTTGCGATCGCCGGGTTAGTGCGCTGTTCCGCCATCTGCGGCCTGCTGTCGTCGTTCGCTTTCGCTCAGGAACCTCCAACTCCCCGGCCTAAGATCGGAGTCGCGTTCGAGGGAGGCGGCGCGCTCGGTTTCGCGCATGTCGGCGTTTTGAAATGGTTCGAAGAACACCGGATCCCGATCGATTATATATCGGGAACGAGTATGGGCGGCCTGGTCGGCGGGCTATATGCGACAGGCATGCGGCCAGCCGAACTTCAGGACCTGATGTCAAAGATCGACTGGAATGAAACGCTCAGCGGTCCAATCCCTTTCTCGGAGGCCTCTTACCGCCGCAAAGAGGACCGGCGCGATTTCCAGAACGGTCTCGAGTTTGGGTTGCGCGGAGGATTTAATTTCCCCAGCGGGCTGGCTACAGGCCAGAACATCACGTTTCTTCTCGACCGGGAAGCCCTGCCGTATTCCAGGTTAAAAAGCTTCGACGATCTGCCGATTCCATTCCGCTGCGTGGCGACCGATCTGGTCACCGGCAAGGCGGTCGTTTTTCAGGATGGGCCCCTCGGAGAGGCGTTGCGCGCCACGATGTCGGTACCAGCGGTCTTCTCTCCCGTGCGGAGTGGCGACAAACTTTATGCCGATGGCATGCTGACGGACAATCTTCCGGTAGACGTGGTGAAGAAGATGGGCGCGGACATTGTCATAGCCGTCTATCTGAATCCCTCGTCATTCACTGCCAAGAGCAGCGCATCTCTGTTCTCCGTTATGAACCGTGGAGTTGGCCTGATGGTAGCGGCAAACGAAATTCGCCAGCCTGCAGGCGGCCGACCTGGTAGTTTCGGTGGATCTGGCCGGCTACGCGTCGTCCGATTTCACAGAGGGCGACAAGATCATGCCGAAGGGGTATGAAGCCGCCGCACGCAAGGCGACCATGCTCGATCGGCTGAGCATGAACCAGACGGACTGGCAGCAATACATTGCGGCGCGAGAGGCCCGGCGGATTCGTTCCATTCCCACTCCCGACGTTGTTCAGGTCACCGGAATCAGTCCTTCGCTGGCGCCCGACGTTGACAAAGCGTTTGCGGATAACGCCGGCAAACCGGTCGACACGAAACGGATCGAACGCGATGCCAATCGCATCCTCGGAATCGGACGCTTCAACGGGTTTTCGTATCACCTGGCGGAGCAGGACGGACGGAACGCGCTGGTTGTTCGCGGCACGGAGAAGGATTACGCTCCGCCGCTTTTGAACTTCGGGTTCCTGGTTGATGGTTCGGACCTGGATAATGTCCGGTTCACGACCGACCTGCGCATCACGGCCCTGGACGTCGGCGGCTTCGGTACGGAGTGGCGCACCGATATCTCGGCGGGCGCCAATTGGGGACTTAGTTCCGAATACTATAAGCCGCTGGGGAAGACCAAGTGGTTCGTCGCGCCGCGCGCGTCAGCAACCAGCAATCCTTTTGACTTGTACGAGCGCACAATGCCAGAGGCGGAATACAGAATTCGCCAGCTGGCCGGGGGGCTCGATCTTGGTTACGCCATCGATCGCTTCAGTCAGATCCGCGGCGGGTACGAGGGCGGCTACCTGCAAACGGTGCTGCGCATCGGCAGTCCGCTGCTGCAAAGGCCTGCCGGCGCCTTCGGAATTACGTCGATAAAGTACGATCTGGACCGCCTCGACAGCCCCGTGATTCCGCGGAGTGGGGAACTTCTCCGTGTGCGAGCCCAATGGGATAACACTTCCCCCGGCGCCCACGGCGGGTTTCCGCTAGCCGAGGTGACCGCCTTAGCGGCTCGCAGGGTTAGCAAGCGCGGTTCGGTGCTTCTCCAGGCTGCCGGAGGGAGCACCTTCGGCTTCCACGACACAGGCCTGCCGCAATTCTTCCTGGGCGGCACCGGCAGGCTTAACGCGTACGGAACAAACGAACTGCGAATGGATCAGTATCTCTATGGCCGGTTGGCATATATCCACCAGTTATTCCGGTTGCCCCCGTTCATAGGACACAACGTGTACGGCACGGCGGCTTTTGAAGTGGCCAAAGCATATGATGCGCCTGGAGCGTCAGGGCTTCCCACTGATGGAGCTGCCGGCCTGGTCCTCGACACTATTTTTGGACCGCTGTCGGTTGGGGCAAGTTATGGCGACAGCGGGCATCACAAGTTCTACTTTCTGCTGGGAAGGTTCTTCTGACGGCGCGGGAGTCAGAAGTCATCCCGGTCTCCGGCTTTGCCGGATTCATGACCTGTGGATCCGATACCCGGGCTTCGCTTCTGAGAGTCGCGGCTCGGTAAGTGCTCCTGAAGACGGGAGCCCACCGGTCAGCTGGCCGCTGGTCACATGGTGGGCCGTCAGTTCGCCTTCAACGGATCGGCCTCGACTGTCCAGCCTGTTTTCTGGCCCTTGTTCTGCTCCTTGAGCCAGGTCAGCAGCGGCTGAAAGTACTCGATCATCGCCGAGGCGTCGATGCGGTCCTGCCCGGTCATAACCTTCATCGCTTCCGGCCAGGGCTTCGACTGCCCCAGCGCGAGCATCGATTCCAGCTTGTCTCCCGCCGCTTTTGAACCGTATACCGAGCAGCGATTCAACGGACCCTTATAGCCCGCGGCGCGGCACATCGCCTGGTAGAACTGGAACTGATAGATCCGCGCCAGAAAGTAACGCGCGTAGGGGACGTTGCCCGGAATGTGGTATTTCGCGCCCGGATCGAAATCGGCTTCCGTGCGGTCCACGGGCGGCGCTACGCCCTGGTATTGCTCGCGCAGCTTCCACCACGATTTGTTGTAGTCGGCGGGCTTTACCTGGCCCGAGAAGACTTCCCACCGCCACTTATCGATCATCAGCCCGAACGGCAGAAACGCGATCTTATCGAGCGCCGTGCGCAGCAGCAGAGGAACGTCCGCCGCGGGCGGCGGTACGGTCTTGATCAGCCCGATCTTCTTCAGATATTCCGGCGTGATGGAGAGCGCGATGGAGTCGCCGATGGCTTCGTGAAACCCGTCATTGGCGCCGCTGCGGAACAGGAAGGGCTGATTGCGATAGGCCAGGAAATAGTAGACGTGACCCAGTTCGTGGTGAACGGTGATGAAATCGTCCGTGGTGTCGTGCAGACAGACCTTCAGGCGGACATCCTTGTCATAATCGACGTGCCATGCGCTGGCGTGACAGACCACGTCGCGATCGGCCGGCCGTGTGAAAAGCGAGCGTTCCCAGAAGGTATCCGGCAGCGTCTGCAGTCCCGATTGACCGGAAGAAACCTTCGCCGTATTGCACTACCTGTTTCGCCGTGGTCTTGCGCTGCTGCAGAATCTCGCCGATGTCGTAGGAGGGTGGCGCGGAGGTCGGCGCCACCAGATCATAGACGTTCCCCCATTCCTGCGCCCACATGTTGCCGAGCAGGTCGGCGGGAATCATGCCGTCGCTTCTCTGCGCCGTCTGCGCCGTACTTCTCGATCAACTTCCGCCGAACGTAAGTATGCAACTCGGCGTAAAGCGGCTCGACCTGTTTCCAGACTCGCTCCAGTTCGGCCGAAAACTGCTCGGGAGTCATGTCGTAGCCGGACCGCCAGAGCGCGCCGGTGTCCGCGTACCCGAGTTCTCTTGCACCCTGGTTCGAGAGTTCGACCAGACGCGCGTAACGGTCCCGCATCGGGGCGCCGACCTTGTGCCAGCCGACCCAGGACTCCTCGATTTCCTTCAGATTCCTGCTTTTCGCGAGGCGCTCGTCAAGGTCGTCAATGCTGAAGCACTTTTCTTTATCGCCGCCAGGACAATATTTCCCTTTTCCGTAGCTGCCGTCGAGTGATGCTGCGACCTGCGTCAATTCCTCGCGCAGTTTCGCCTCTTTCGGAGCAGGCAATGTCAGCGAAAGCTTCAGCAGGAGAAACTTGCGCTTCAGTTCCGGCGGCAGGTTGAGCGATTCGAAGCGCTTGCCTTCGTTGACCAGTTCGGTGGTGCGCGCGATGACCCGTTCGTTCTGGTCCGCCGCGAGCAGTTCCGTGTCGTCCGTGATGTAGGTTTCCTGGACCCATCCGGCGCGGCTCTGCAGAGTGCCCATTTTCAGGAGTTCGGCTTCCGCGTGATCCATAAAGGTTTGCGCTTCGGCGACGGTTGGAGCCGGAGCGGCGGTTATCAGAGCAGGCAGCGCGAACAGCGAAAGGACGGCCAATTTCGGTAGCATGGCATGAGTTTAGCGCGTGCTGACAACGCAGTAAAATGACGTTATGCATACGGGTCGCTATGTCCGCTGGCAGGGATGGCGAGTGTGGCTCGGCTATTTCGAGGAATTCCCCGACTATCTGACGCAGGGCGAATCGCTCGCCGAGCTTGAGGAGAATCTTCGAGATCTTTACCGCGATCTCACGAGCGGCGAGATTCCAGGTATTCGTAGAGTCGCGGAATTATCCCTCGGGTGAAACGAACCGAGTTGATCCGAACACTGGAGGCCGCCGGTTGCGTGCTGGTGAGACACGGTGAAAACCACGATTGGTATCGCAACGATAAAACCGGCGCGGCATATTCTGAAAAACTCTCGAGTTGACCAATTCATCTCGCGCCTGCGCTGGTCGCCCGGATGCTTCACAGGGGCCGCGCTTGTCGTAGCACCTCGTTGCGGAACTTCGGCGGCAATCCATTGGGGGTTAAAACCGATACTGGAACGCCGGCAGTTCCTCGGTGTCGGTTTTCAAACCGGCGATGGTAAGCAAGGTGGTGGATCCTCCGGGTTCGACGAGTAAATCGAGATCGCTGTCGTCCGTGTCGTTGCCGTTGAGCACCGAACCAAACACGCGGGGGCGCGAAGGACCGTAGCGGCTGACCAGGTGCCGCAATTCGTCGCGATGGGCTACGAGAGCTTCCGACGGTTTCATGGGCGGTACTCTGTTTCCCTTCTTTAATACATGGAAAATCCCGGTCCTGCCACCTGAATACAAGCCAGTTAAGGTCCATGTAGGAGTGCAGTCCGTTCCTTTGGAAATGCGCGTGCATTCGTCAAAGCGGAGGTAAGATCTATGGCCAAAATTCAATGCATCGCAGCGCTTCTTATGGCGTCCGCTGCGATATCCTGGGGACAACAGACGCTGATTTTAAATAACGGCACTCAGATCCAGGGCCGATACGACGGGGGAAATGCAGATCACGTAGCTTTTATCGACCAGCAGGGCAATACCCACCGATTTAATATCGCGGAGGTCCAGAACCTCATGTTCAGTAATGGACAACCTCCGGCGCCGCCTCCTCCGCCCCCTGCCGCATACAACAACTATCCCCCTCCACCGCCGCCCCAAGGCGCGCAAGGCTTCGCGGATCGCAGCTATGAGGACGCCGATGTTCCACCACCCAATGGATGGAACCGCGCCGGCACTCTTCCTCCCGGGACGGAGGTCGTGGTGAGCACGATCGATCGCATCGACGTACGGCATCCCGATCCGCGGCAGAACTTTCTCGCGACCGTAGCTAACGACATTCGCGATTCCAGCGGCAACGTCGTCATCCCGAGAGGGGCAAATGCGCATTTGATCGCGCAGGAGGTCGGGGAAGGTGAAATCGCGCTCGATCTGCGCTCGGTTTACGTCAACGGTCAACGCTACGTTCTGAATAGTGAAGACATGACAGGCGCTCATCCTCGCGAAGGCCTTGGCGCCAACGGGCGAACAGGCAAGTTTGTGGGCGGCTCAGCGCTGCTGGGTGGAATTCTGGGCGCAATCGCCGGAGGAGGCAAAGGAGCAGCGATCGGAGCTCTCGCGGGCGGCGCTGCCGGCGCAAGCGCTGAAGTACTGACACGCGGGCCGGCTCTCAAGATCCCGCCGGAAACCACACTTCGCTTCCGCCTGGATCAGCCGGTTTACCTGTATCACTAATTCAAATACCTTCGCCGTGGAGCAATTGCTCCTCGTGACCCGTCAAAACGCCTCGCCGCTCAAGCATCGTGATTGTTTCTTGAGTGGCGAGGCGGCGCGCGTCGATGGTGTCAGGCGGGGAATCGGCCGGCGGCTCGCCGGGCACGATGACAATCAGGCCGGCCGCCTTCATCAATTCGAGTCCACGGGCATGGTAGCTCGAGAACACCGTCACGACAGCCCCCCGATCGAACAGTTCACGTTCGAGCAACAGGGCGGCTTCAGAATCATCAACCGCTACGAGGGCCGGGCGATGCCCGAAACGCCCGGCTCGCTCACCGCTCGTGACCTGTCCGCGGGCTTCTTCCTTGCCCTCGAGGTCGATGATCATCCCCGCGCCGAGCGTTTCGTTCGACAGCGGATCGATAACAATGAATGCCCCGGTCGTGCGATTCTTGCCGTACGGATCGAAAAATAAGGGCCGGTGCGTTTCTACCGAAATCTCGCCAATCTCGTTAAGCTCCAGACGCTGAGCCTCTATATGCTCCAGGGTATTCACGTCAAGGCGATGATAAATGCCCCGGATCACCCCGCGTACTTGATGGGACGTGTGTTTAATGAAGTAATTTCGCCCGGGTTCGAGGGGCTTGGCATTCATCCAGACCACACTCGACCGGAAGCGCCTGGCCACATGCGGGGCATCGAGCGCCGGCACAATCATGTCGCCCCGGCTGATATCGATTTCGTCTTCGAGGCACAGAGTCACCGACTGGGGCGCGGATGCGGAAGCCAGATCGCCATCGAACGTGACGATCCTCGCGATGCGTGAGTGCCGCCGCGCGGGCAACGCGAGCACGAGCTCGCCTTTGCGAAACACGCCGGAAGCCAGTTGCCCCGCGTAGCCCCGAAAATCCAGATTCGGCCTCAGCACATACTGGACGGGGAAACGCGCCGGCAATTCCTCGCGCCCGCTGTCGGCCGGAACTTCTTCGAGGTACTCCAGCAGCGCCGGCCCTTGATACCAGGGGCTGCGCGCACTCTTCTCGACCACGTTGTCGCCATCCCGCGCGCTGATCGGGATGAACAGCGGAGCCGGGGCGCCGATCCGGTCCATGAAGCCCGTGAATTCGATTCGGATTTTGTCGTAAACGACCTCGTCGAAATCGACGAGGTCCATCTTATTGATTGCGACGACGAAATGTTTGATGCCCAGAAGGTTCGCTATGAATGCGTGACGGCGCGACTGGGGCAGCACGCCGTTGCGCGCGTCGATCAGGATGATGGCAAGGTCGGAGGTCGAAGCGCCCGTCGCCATGTTGCGCGTGTACTGCTCGTGGCCGGGCGTATCGGCGATGATGAATTTCCGTTTGGGCGTCGAAAAGTAACGATAGGCAACGTCGATCGTGATGCCCTGCTCGCGCTCCGCGCGCAGGCCGTCGGTGAGGAGGGCGAGATCGATATGCCCGCCGCTGCCGTTCGTCGAAGCTTTGGCAACGCTGGCAAGCTGATCCTCGTAAACACCCTTGGAATCGTAAAGCAGCCGTCCGATGAGCGTACTTTTGCCGTCGTCCACGCTGCCGGCTGTGGAAAAACGCAGGAGACTCAAGCTAGAAGTACCCCTCGCGCTTTCTTGAGCTCCATCGAGCCTTCCTGATCGTGATCGATCACGCGGTTCTCGCGTTCGGAACGCCGCACCAGTTTCATTTCGTCGATGATCTTCTGCGATCGTGTCGGCCTCGGAACGAATGGCGCCGGTGCATGGACTGCAGCCGAGCGACCGCATGCGGCACATCACCATCTGCGGCTTCTCGCCCGTGTTGAGCATGAACTCCTGCTCCACCGGGATCAGCGCCTCGCCGCGCACCACCATGGGCCGCAGTTTGGCGAAATAGAGCGGCACGATCGGAATATTCTCGCGCTCGATGTACTGCCAGACGTCGAGTTCCGTCCAGTTGGAAAGCGGAAAGACGCGGATGTGCTGACCTTTATCGACGCGCGAATTGTAGACGTTCCAGAGCTCCGGCCGCTGATTCTTCGGGTCCCACTGGCCGAACTCGTCGCGGAACGAGTACACCCGTTCCTTGGCGCGGGATTTCTCTTCGTCGCGCCGCGCGCCGCCGAACGCGGCGTCGTACCCGCCCTGCAGCCAGGCCATCGAGCAGAGCCCTGGTTTTCAGCAGCCCGCAGCATTTCTGCGTTCCCAGCGCGAACGGATTGGCGCCGTCCGTCAATCGCCTGCGTGTTCGTATGCACGATCAGCTTCGCGCCGATCGACTTGCATGAACTCGTCGCGGAACTCGATCATTTCACGGAACTTATAGGTCGTATCGATATGCAGCAGGGGAAACGGAATTTTGCCTGGAAAGAAGGCCTTTTGGGCCAGGCGCACCATGCACGGAGGAGTCCTTTCCGATCGAATACAGCATGACCGGATTCGAAAACTCGGCGGCAACTTCGCGAATGATTTGAATGCTCTCCGCTTCAAGGAGGTCCAGGTGGTCCACGGGTATCTACCAATAGGATACAGGATCATCCCTATCGGGATTCAGGCGAAGCGCAGAATTCGGTGCCTGGTACTCGCACTCAGAAGCGGTATCCGCGATAGAACAGGCGGAGTCCCGTCGACGAAAATTGTCGGGTAGACGCGATCGAAGAGCTGCCATGCGACCACCAGCCCGAGAATCGAAAACACGCCCATCTTCACGCGAAATTCCTGCAGCCGCAGCGCCCCGGATTCGCTAGTGAAAAGGCCGAGAACACCGTAGCCATCGAGCGGCGGAAACGGGATCAGGTTGAAAAAACCAAGCAGGATATTCAGAGAAAAGAAGATGCTGAGGATGGTCGCGACGCCGTCCGCGATACCGCCTTGGGTAGCCGGGCCGACGATCTGCGTGAATGAAGGCGCCGCCGGAACAAACGAACCCGTCGCCATCCCGATCCGCATCAGCAGCCCCGCGATAATGGCCAGGCTGAAGTTGGCCGCCGGGCCCGCCAGCGACATCCAGGCGGCCCGTTTCGGGTGCTTTTGGGACCAGAGCGGGTCGTAGGGCGCGCTCGCCCAGCCAAAGATCCCCGATTGGGTCGCGATTCCGATGAGCGGCATCAACACCATTCCGAACGGCTCGCGCCTGATGTGCGGCAGACGGATTCAGCGAAACCTGGCCTCCCTCGAGCGCCGTGGTGTCGCCGCCCCACTTCGCCACCAGCGCGTGCGAGGCCTCATGGCAGGTGGTGGACAAAAGGAAGACGACGTACTCGAGGAATCCGAGCGCGAGCAGGTCGGGATTCATGGGAAACGCCTCAGTATAGCGAAAGAGTTTGTACGATAAGCTTCTGGTTGGAGGGTCATTCCATGCGCTTGAAGACCGTGATTCCGGTGATCGTAGTTATGGCTGCGTTGTCGGCTTGCAGCAAAGCGCCGGCACCGAACCCGGCGGCCCAGCAGCAGGCGACCGTCACTTTGAAAGACGGTTCAACATTTACGGGTTCCGTAACCAGCAACTCCACCGATTCGATTTCGCTGCAGGCTGCGACGGGAGAGGCCCGGACCTATCCGATGAGCCAGGTGGCTTCAGTGCAATACACGGGGGCGCCGACCCAGACCGCTGCCACGCAGCAGCCCTCCAGTCCCGCGCCACCTCCACCCTCGCCCACTCCGGCCCCTGTGTCTGAGCCGTTGCCCGCGCCGCCCGTGCAAAGCGCGGCGCCTGCTCCGGCGCCTGCTTCCGCGCCTATTCCCACTCAAGCTCCCGCTCCGCCGCCAGAGCCCGTGGTCATCGTCAGGACGATTCCCGTCGGCACGACAATTTCGGTTCGTAATAACGAGACGATTGACTCCGCAACGGCGCAGGTGGGCCAGACCTTCTCCGGTGTGGTCGTGAGTAGTGTGCACGATGCGGATGGGCGTGTCGTAATCCCGAGCGGAGCGTCGGCTACCCTGACCGTCCGGTCCGCTACCGATCAGGGAAAAGCTCAGGGCCAATCGGATCTTGCAGTTGACGTGAGTTCGGTGAGAATCAAGGGCCACCAGTATCGCCTGGACACAAGCGATGTCTCGGAGAAGGGTAAGCAAGGCGTGGGCACGAACAAGCGCACGGCCAAATTTACCGGCGGTGGGGCCGCTTTCGGCACAATAATCGGGGCCATTGCGGGCGGCGGCAAAGGCGCGGCAATCGGTGCAGCAGCGGGCGCCGGCGCGGGTCTTGCCACTCAAGCGGCGACGCGCGGCAAGGCAGTGAAGATCCCGCCGGAAACAGTGATGAATTTCCAGCTGCAAGCGCCGGTGACTGTCAGGGAAGTCAAGGAAGTCAAGTAGGATACACCTCCGCCGGACGAATCTGATCGTGAGGGGTGTGGCCTCGGTTACCTGCGTCTGAACTAACCTCCCGCAGCCGTCTGACGCGCCCGTCCTGGCGAGCGGATCTCGCGCGTTTCCAGGATGCGAAGCCCGGCGGCTCCCGACGCGATCGCCGAGGCCAGAGCATTCACCATTTGCGGGAGCGTGACCATCCCGAGACGCACTGCGCTCTCCCTTGTCGCGGGAAGCGTTTCGAGAGCCTTGTAGAACGGGACCAGGAGGTAAGGCCAATAATGGCCTGGACCCAGGACGTACCAGGGCCGCAGAATTGTGGCAGCCAACCCCGATGTTTGAATCGTCCGCTCGCACTGCATCCGGATTTCAATAAAATCCTTCATCACAGGCGCGGGATGCGCGACGCTCACGAAGACGAAGTGCTCCACCCGCGCGCGCCTCGCCGCCGCTACGGATTGTTCCAGCGACGCGAGATCGACAGACCGAAATTCCGCGCCTTTCCAGGGCCCGGGATGCGGTGTACCCACCAGATGCACGAATGTGGAATCGGTGGGAATCTGATCTTCATACGTCCGCGAATCGAGTGCGTTGCCGGTAATCACGCTGCTGCCCGGGGGGACTTTCGCCGCCGACTCGGGCCGCGCGACCACGAATACACGATACCCGGCCGCAACAAGCTTTTCGATCAAAGGCCTTCCCATATAGCCTGTTCCGCCAACGACGATGACCTGTTTCATGCGCGTGTGTTCTCCGAAAATCAATACGGGCTTCTGCACCCCGCGGATGTCGTTCCCGGGAGGTTTTGCGGAGCACGGTTTTGTTGACCACTTTCCGCAGCCCATCGCAAAACCGAAAATTGCATGCATTCCGAGCCGCCTGAGGCTCCGGGCACGGTGGTGAAGAAGGCCATTCGAACACCATTTCGAAGACGGTTTTTACACGGGCCGGCGACAAGATCGCCGCTACCGGGAGTTACGTAAAGCTCCGCGCCGAGCGGAAGCTCGGCTGCAGCGCCGAAGCGCTGGCCCCACAAAGGATGCGCATTTCGCAAGAAACGCGATTGCGCCGAATCTGGTCGAACAGATAGATGTCGATTCTGGCCAGACGGTGCGCGGAGATCTGTCATCATTAAGCGTCGCATCAGCCGGCTGGAAATGAAGAGACTCTTCCCCTTTGGATTGTTTGCGATTGCCGCGATGCTCGCGGCGGCTCGGCTTGGCGGCCTTCCGGCAGCCGAACAGGCCGCGCTTGACCGCATTTCGGCAGCTTCTCTTAAGACCAACCTTTCCTATCTCGCATCTGATGAACTGGAAGGGCGCGGCACTCCTTCGCGCGGTCTGGATCTCGCCGCAGACTACATCGCCGCGCAGTTTCAGCGCGAAGGTCTCGATCCGGCGGCGCCGGGCAACAGCTATTTTCAGGTCGCGGCGTTCGATCAGGTTCAGCCGAATACGGAGGGCGTCCGTTTGGTTTTGCAGTCGCTGGTTCCGGATTCGAATGCAAAGCAGATTGAACTCCCGAGAGAGGAGATCAGAGTGCGATCCCTGACCGCGCTCGATCTGACCAATGCCGAGGTACTGAGGCTTCCGGCGAACGGCGCCATTCCGCCTGTGAAGGGCGTGATCGTCGCCGGCGCCGCGGAACGCTACGGAGACGAGGCGCTTCTCGAACAGCTGCAATCACGAAGGCCCGCGCTGATCCTGCTCTTCGGCAAGACCACCGTACACCATGGCCGCACCGGCGGGTTCCTGGACGATCTCTCGCTGCATCACGCTCCGGTGATCCGCATCGACGACGCGGGGGCGCTCGGATTTCTCGAAAAAAATCCCCGATTTGCCGTGAGTCTTCATGTCCCGCAGCCCGTGGTGAAGCAGGCGTCGCTGCGGAATGTGGCGGCATTGCTGCCTGGTTCAGACCCGGCGCTGCGCAATCAGTATGTGCTGTTGACTGCGCACTACGACCATCTGGGAAAGACCGCCAAGGGGATATTTCACGGCGCGAACGATAACGCCAGCGGTACTGTGTCGGTGATCGAGATCGCGGGCGCGCTTGCGACGCTGAATCCGCACCCGAAACGAAGCATTCTTTTCGTTACGTTCTTCGGCGAAGAAGAGGGCCTGCTTGGAAGCTATTACTATGCGCACAGTCCGCTGGTCCCTTTGAGCAGCACAGTCGCGAACATCAATCTCGAACAGATGGGCCGCACCGATGATGCCAGCGGCAAACATCTGCTTTCCTTCAGCGTTACCGGACCATCCTTTTCGAGTCTTCCGGCCATTTTGAGCGATGCGGCGAAAGCGGAAGGTATCGACACATGGCGGATCCCCGACGCGGACGCATACTTCCCGCGCAGCGACAATTACGGGCTTGCGCTGCATGGGGTGGTGGCCCATACAATCGCCGTGGCAGCGGAGTTCCCCGATTATCACGCTCTGGGAGACACGCGGGAAAAGATTGACTACGAGAACATGGCGAAGGTGGACCGGGGAGTCGCGGCGGGAGTTCTGAGGGTCGCCGATGAGCCGCAGACGCCGAAGTGGAGCGCTTCCCGCGATGCCGCGGTGTACCGCGAAGCAGCGCCCCGCTGATGCGGATTCCCTGAGCTTTACGACCGACCCTTTATGATAAGATGCATGCGTTCTGAAAGAGGATTGAATCGACATCAATGAGTCAAAACAACCTGGAATCTCTGTTGAAGACAGTTAAAAGCCCGGCAGACATGCTGCGGAATTCGCAGATCGGGGCTTATGTCTATCCTGTAGTGCCCACCGAATACGGCAACTGGCGCGATGAACAGCGCGCCTGGCGGGATACCTGCGTACTTTTCGATCAGTCACACCATATGGTGGAGCAGTCGGTTGAAGGCCCGGACGCCATGAAACTGCTGTCCCATCTCGCGATCAACAGCTTCGAGAATTTTCCGGTCGACATGGCGAAGCAATTCGTGCCGTGCAGCTACGACGGTTACGTCATCGGCGACGGGATTCTGTTTCATCTGGAGGAGAACAAGCTGGTGTTCGTCGGACGCGCGCCGGCCGCCAGCTGGATTGAATTCCATGCGAAGACGGGCGGATACAACGTGACGACGGCGAAGGACGACCGCTCGCCCTCGCGTCCGACAGGCAAAGCGATCGTTCGCAATCACTACCGGTTCCAGATCCAGGGACCGAATGCGAAACAGGTGATCGAAAAGCTGAATGGCGGGCCGATTCCGGAAATCAAGTTCTTCCGCATGGATTACATCAACATCGCCGGCCGGAAGGTGCGCGCGCTGCGCCACGGTATGGCGGGCGCTCCCGGACTGGAAATCTGGGGTCCGTACGGTGAAGGTGAGGAAATCCGCGCGGCAATCGTCGAAGCCGGGAAAGAGTTTGGCATCGTGCCGGTGGGCGCGCGTGCTTACGCCACCAATACTCTGGAATCGGGCTGGATTCCGTCGCCCCTGCCGGCCGTCTACACGGGCGACAAGATGAAGGCTTACCGCGAGTGGCTGCCGGCCACAAGTTACGAAGCGGCGGGCTCGATCGGCGGTAGTTTCTATTCGAACAATATCGAAGACTACTACACGACGCCGTACGAACTGGGTTATGGTCCGTTCGTGAAGTTCGATCACGACTTCATCGGCCGGGAAGCGCTGGAAAAGATCAAGGACAAACCGCATCGCCGAAAGGTCACTTTCGCGTGGAACGCGGAGGATGTGGTGAGGGGTTTCGCCTCTCTGTTCCAAAAGGGCGATATCTCCAAGTACATCGAATTCCCGCTGTCGAATTACACCTCCGCATCCTATGACAAGATTCTGGCGCAGGGGAAAATCGCGGGGATGTCGATGTTCGCCGGATACAGCTACAACGAACGCTCCATGCTGTCGCTGGGCATCGTGGATCCGGATGTCAAGATCGGCAACGAAGTAACGCTGGTGTGGGGCGAAGAAGGCGGCGGCTCGAAGAAGACCACGGTCGAGCGCCACAAGCAGATCGAAATCCGGGCGATCGTCAGCCCCGTTCCTTATTCCGCGGTTGCGCGCGAAGAGTACGCGGCCGGCTGGCGTACCGCGAAGGTCTGAAGGTCTGAAAGTCAGGAGTCAGGAGTCAGAAGTCAGGAGTCAGAAGTCAGAAGTCATCAGGCGCCCGGTCACTGCGATCGGGCGCTCCTTACTTTCCCGACATTGGTATTTCGAAGTAGTAGAGTTCTTTGCCCGTCACGGGGTTTTCGAGACCGCTGATGTAGACGGACGCGGCGGCGCTTGATTCCGCGACCTGAAAGTAGACAAAACCGCTGGCCGATTGGCCCGCCGGAATCATCTTTGCGGCGAACGCGCGTCCTTCTATCTCCCATTCCGCGAGCGGGTTCTTAGGCGTGCGCGAGATGTGGATGGTGCCGGAAACCCCAGGGATCTCCTTCGGCGCTTTGGTTCCGTGCAGAAAGCGGATGTCCTGCGCCGGGGTCGCTTCGACATGGGTCCCGTCCGGGAGCTGATAGACCGGCTTCATGTGTTCAACCCGAATGGCGTCGGGGCTGTCATTCTGAATCACGATGAGGACCGGCAACAGGCCATACCGGTAGGGATTTACTTTGCCGAAGGCATCGTGGGTCTGCTCATCCGTTTCCATCGGTTCGGCCGCGATGGTGACCTTTTCGCTGGTCTGGCGGTGTGGATAATCGGGGGCGGGCTTTGCCTGGAATGGCGATTTGTCGTCGGCTGCCGAAGCTACAGCCGTTATACTCACAAGCAGGAGCAGCGGCCATTTCAAAGCATTGAAGCGCAAAGCGATTTTTCTCCTCTACCGCGTTTTACAGGCATTTGCTTCTCCGGTCATCTTAGCTTATCTGCTGTTCCGAGGGCTGCGGAATCCACGCTATTTCGGGACCCTTTCGGAGCGTTGCGGGCAACTCCCTCTCACCTGGCAACAGACTGTTTCCGCGGCGATCTGGTTCCATGCGGTGTCTGTGGGCGAGGTGCTGGCGGCGATCCCGCTGATCGAAGAAGTGCGGCGGCGCACTCCGAAGACTCCCGTATTCGTCAGCACGACCACGCTTGCCGGCCGTGAAACCGCGACGAAACGGCTGGCAGAAATCAGCAATGGCGTGTTCTTTGCGCCGTTCGATTTTGTGTGGGTTGTGCGGCGGGTTTTACGCCGATTGCGCCCCGCGGTAGTGGTGATTCTCGAGACCGAGATCTGGCCCAACCTGTTTCGGGAAGCGAAAAGGATTGGCTGCGGACTCGTGCTGGTGAATGGGCGGATTTCCGACCGGGCTTTGCCTCGCTATCGGAAGTTTGCGCCGGTATTCTCGCCGGTTCTTTCGCTGTGCGACAGAATTCTGGTTCAGTCGGAGGAAATGCGGACGCGGTTCGAAATTGCCGGCGCCGCATCTGAAACCGTTCAGGTGGGTGGGAATTTGAAGTACGATTTCACGCCGGCTGCGATTGCGCCGGATTCGCCTGTTCGGCGCTTCCTCGATGCCGATCCGCGGAAGCCGTTGTGGATTGCGGCGAGTACTTCAGCGGATGACGCTATCGCGGAAGAGGACTCCGTAATTGCGGCCCAGCAAACTCTGCGCGGCTGGCGTCTGATTATGGCGCCCCGGAAGCCGGAGCGGTTCGAAGACGCCGCACGCAAGCTGGAGCGATCCGGATTGCGATGGACGCGCCGCAGCGAGGTCGCAGATGCCGCGGCAGAAGTCTCTTCTGCTCGATTCCATCGGTGAACTGAGCGGTCTGTTCGAGTACGCAAGCGTGGTTTTTATGGGTGGGACCATCGCCGACCGGGGAGGCCATAACATTCTGGAACCGGCCATCTTCGGCAAGCCGATCATCGCGGGGCCTCACCTCGAGAACTTTCGGGACATCGAGGAGCATTTTGAATGTCACGAGGCGATTTTGCGGATTGCCAGGGGCGAACAGTTAGCGGAAGCGGTGCTGACTGCCGCGTCGCGGCCGTTACTCGGGGCGCGGGCTCGGGTAGCGGCGAACGCCAAACGCGGTGCAGCTAAGGCCGGGGCCGATGCGGTGATGAGCCTTTATGATGCTTGTTACCCCTGCGAGAGGCCGCCACAGCCGATTCAGGCGATTCTGTGGCCGCTCTCGCTGCTCTGGAAAGTGGGCAGCGCAATCGACCGGCGTAACAAGCAGAAGCGTGCGCGGCGATTGCCTGTGCCCGTGGTGAGCATCGGGAACATTACCGCGGGAGGGACGGGAAAGACTCCCGCCACCATCGAACTTCTGCGGGATTTTCGCGACGCCAAGCCTGGCTTGCTGACGCGCGGGCATGGGCGCGACGTTCGCGAGAACGTTTTATTGCTGCACGAGGACGAGCGCCTGCATGTGTCGCTCACCGGCGATGAAGCGCAGCTTTGTCATCGTGCGGCGGGTGTCCCCACGGGCATCGGAGCCGATCGGTTCACCGTCGGCAAGCAATTGCTTGAGGCTGCGGATGTGCGGCTGTTGTTTCTCGATGACGGGTTTCAGCATCTGCAGCTTCATCGCGACTTCGACCTGGTGCTGATCGACGCGCTGCACCCTTTCGGCGGCGGCCATCTGATTCCGCTGGGACGTTTGCGAGAGCCTCTGGAGGGCCTTGCGCGGGCCAGCGCTTTTCTCATTACCCGATCCAATGAGGCGCCGAACACGAAGGCTATTGAAACCGTGCTGCGGCGTTACAACGCGACCGCGCCGGTTTTTCGTTCGAAGACGGTGGCGGGTCGATGGTGCTCGGCGGACGGATCGGATCTGCCTCCCGATACTCGCGCGATCGCGTTTTGCGGGCTGGGGAATCCGCAGGCTTTCTGGCGTACGTTGAGTCAGGTAGGGATTGAGCCGCTCGCATCGTACGATTATGGCGACCATCATCGCTATACGCCGCTCGAGATCCGGCGGCTGGCGCGCCACGCGCTCGATATCGGCGCGGAGGCGCTTCTCACTACCGCGAAAGATGTGGTAAATCTCGATCCCGAGTATCCCGCGATTATCGGTTCGCTGAAGCTTTACTGGATTGAGGTGAGAACGGAGATCGAAGGTCGCGAGGAGTTGCTGAAACTGATCCGGAAGTTATAGCTGCTACTGGACAGCTGCGCCGGCTAGTGACTCTGCTGGGTATTCTCATCGTGGCGGCGGCGATTAGCGGGCGCGGCAGGCGGATCGCGGGACGGATCAGGTTCAGAAGGCAATTGCGACGGCGGGCGGAGGGGATCTTAAGACCAGCCTTCGGGAAACCTGCCGGGAACTTTCGCCCAGCGACTGCACGGATCAGGACGGAGGCGCTTCTTACCACCGCGAAGGACACGCACAGAGATCGAGGTCATGTTGGTAGCGTTTGATGACTCAGCGCCACCCGAGCGCGGGAGCGACGTGGGTCAGAATGGCCTCCATGACATGCACATTGTAGGCAACACCCAGCTGGTTCGGCACAGTCAGCAAGAGGGTATCGGCCTCGGCGATGGCCTCGTCCTTCCTGAGCTGTTCGACCAGGACGTCGGGTTCGGCGGCGTAGCTTCGGCCGAAGATCGCCCGGGTATCTTCCCCGATGAAGCCGATGCTGTCCTGTTCCTCGTGTGCGCCCTCCAAAGCAGGCGCGATCGCGGTCGTCAATCAGCGCGAAGATGCTCCGGCTGACCGAGACGCGCGGCGTTCGCGCGTGGCCGGCCTCTTTCCATGCTGTGCGAAATGCGCGGATCTGCGCAGCCTGCTGGACGTGCAATGGCTCGCCCGTTTCATCGAATTTGAGCGTGGACGTTTGCAGGTTCATTCCGAGTTTGGCGGCCCACGCCGCAGTCGCATTTGAAGCCGCGCCCCACCAGATCCGATCGCGCAGCCCTTTCGAATAGGGCTCAAGGCGCAGCAAGCCGGGTGGATTGGGGAACATCGGGCGCGGGTTGGGCCGCGCGAACCCATCACCGCGCAGCAGGTCCAGAAACTCTTCGGCGTGGCGCCGGCCCATATCGGCGTCGCTCTCGCCCTCTGCCGGGCGATGGCCGAAATGACGCCAGCCATCGATCACCTGTTCCGGTGAGCCGCGACTGATGCCGAGCTGCAGCCGCCCACTCGCGATGAGGTCGGCTGCGCCCGCATCTTCCACCATATAGAACGGATTCTCGTAACGCATGTCGATCACCGCGGTGCCGATCTCGATACGTCTGGTCTTTGCTCCGACGGCCGCCAGTAGCGGGAACGGTGATGCCAGCTGGCGGGCGAAGTGGTGGACACGGAAATAAGCACCGTCCGCGCCCAACGTCTCGGCCTCCACGGCAAGATCGATGGACTGCAAGAGTGCATCGGCCGCAGAGCGTGTCAGTGATTGCGGTGCGGGTGTCCAGTGGCCGAACGAGAGGAATCCGATCTTCTTCATGCAGGATGAGCCTATTATCCCGGTTCAGATTACTGTGTCCTGACGGGGGCGAACTGAGTTGGGACGGTTGGCGAAGAGGGTATGAAAGAAGACCGGGATCCTGGCCCGACCGATTCCGCGAAGGAACAGCGCTAAACGTCTGCTGCTGAATGTCAATTTCTGAGGGCTCTTTCAGTATTCAGCGAAGATCCGCTCCTTTACTCATCACTCGATATTCGAGCTTCAGCGCCGCTTGTACAACCCATCCGTTATTTTTCGTGAACTTCGCATAGAAGTGATATCGATTTTTATCGGGCCGCGCGAGGGGCGCACCGGGTTTCATTCGCGGTGAACGGGGCAGAGCACCAACAGGAAGTGACTTGCTTTCTGTTGGCAAGTCGAGATGGAGAATGGTCCTTGTCAGCGCTTCCTGGCGACCTTCTACCGCTACACGGAAGTAGGCATCAAACAGGCGCATCATCGCCTCGCGTTGACTCTTATTCGGAACGGCCGCCAATGCGCCCGGTGACCAATTAAGCAGCGGCATTTCTTTCCTTGATTGTCACTCGACTCGTCACCCGGCGAGGTCCGGTATAGAGTGGTCCGCTCGGTCGCTGAGTTGTTAATCAGCCGCGGGTGGGGTCGGTCGGTGCAGGAAGATTTTTCTGAAGCACCTCCCGTTCGATCATTTCGAGATCGTAGCGGTTTTGAAGATTAAGCCAATATCGGGCGGGGGTTCCGAAGAATCGCGCGAGACGTGCAGGAACGCGCAGTGCCTGCGCGAGGCGATTGATGCCCGCAGGTCTTCGAGCGAGGTCGCCGCATCCAGACGTGTCAGCCGTGGGCGCGCCTGTCGCTCGATGTTGAGAAGTATGGCCGGAGGCTGAAGGGCCGGGCGAAAGCCCCGCGCAGGACCGAACCCTGGCGCTGCAGATTCCAATCACCTCGTCTTCACCACGAACTCGTTGCCGCGACACCCGTTTACCTCTACGCTGAACTTCGTCGCGGGCGGACTCGCGGACGGCAGGTGCAGACCCACGAGATTCGCCTGATGGAAGTCGGGCGCGAGCGGCTGATCGTTCACCCAGACGCGCACATTATCGTGAGACTGGCCCATGTTCAAGCCGTAAATCGCGACGATACCCCCGGGCGATACGACAATGCCGCCGGGATTGATCAGTGGGGGCTGCAGGCGTATAAATGCCTGTTCCGCTACTAAGGCGGTGGCCGGGACGGACGACATCAGGACCGCCCAGGCACTCACTGCCGGTACAAGCGCACAGGCCGCGATCCACATCGCGTTGCGCCGTAGCAGAAAGAGGACGATTGTCAGCAGAGTAATCGCACGGCCCAGCCTTTGATCCCAGGAAGCGCCGAAGCGCAGCGTCAACGTCCGATGTCCGGGAGCGGGTGCGATGACCTGGAATCCGATGGGATCGCTGGTGATCGCCGCTCCAGAAGCTCGCCAGCCGGGATCGTTGTTCCGTTTGACGAGAATGGCTTCGCCCGGAGCAAGATCGGCGTCGAGTTCGGCATGGTCCGGCGCGATCCAGCGGATAGCTACGGGGCGTTTACCCTCAGCCCATTTTACGTACGACTCGAGGAACTGTTCGTCATCCGTGGAATGAAGGGGAGGAAGACTGGCGAGGGCCGCACGATCCACAACAACGGCGTCGTGCGGCTCGAAATCCGGGACCTGATAGATCGCGGTTCCGTCGCGGTTCCAGACTGCGGGCAACGCGGCGAATTTCGCGGTGTCGGCATACCAGTGGAAATAATCCGGCGACTCAGCCCCGGGAACCACGAGGAGCGGGGCATTGGTCGCTTTGAGCCAAAGCTGAGAGAGGCTGCCGGCGTTGGGTTGGCATCCAAACGAGACCTCCCGCTCGGCAGCGAACATCAGAAAATTGGATACATCCTGACCGCTGCCGCCAACCTGGGGAACATCGGACCAGAGGCTGAGGGTGCTGTCGAGTTCTCCGGCGGCGACAACGCGGGCGCCGCCGGTGTTTTTGCGCAGCCATTGCGCGGACTGGTAAGCGATACCCTCGCGGGGATTGCCGGCCTTCGGCTCAACCCTCCAGGCGTGAGTCAGGAATCGCCAGGAAAGTGCGGTTCCGGCGATGACGACCAGAATCGCGACGGCGGTCTGAACCCGCGCGGGCAAGGCGGCCAGAAGCGAGGCGAGCAGAACGATCAGCCCCGCGTTGAATTCGAGCATGTAACGGTGGGGCGAGGGAAGCAGATAATTTCCGGCCAGAGTGTAGGTGACGATCACAAGACCGACGAGGGCCGTCCAGACGGCGGGCAGCGCCATATAGCGGGGAACCGTGGGCCAGAGGGAAAGGCAGATCATCGCGAGGGCGATCCCGAGAGCGATCCAGGTAACCGTATTCCAGGGCGCTGCCAAAAGGGTATGCCGGAGAACGATCCGGTTCAGGAGCGTCGAAGAGGCGAAATAGCCGGGGGTCATCCAAAACGCCGCGAGCCCATATGCCGTTCCCGCAATTCCGGCCACACGACCGGGAGAGAAACGGGCAACGGCCAGTCCGGCCAGCATGAACCCCAGTCCGATCAGTCCGGGCCAGTTGGTAAGGAATACGGCGCCAGCGAGGAGCGCGGCAGCCCGCCAGCGGTTACGCCAGGCCTCAGCGATCGCAAGGAGAGCCAGGGGAAGAGCGAACGCATGGCCTGCCTCGTCATATCTCACGAGCGAGACGAAGGGCCATGGAGCGTTGGCGAACGGATGCGCAATGGCCCTCCACGCCGCCAGCACATAAACAGGAGACGGAAACACGCTCAGGGCAACGGCGCCAAGGATTGCGGGAAGTCGGGCGGGGAATAGCCGACGCGCCAGGATGTAGAGACAGGCCGGGGTAATGGCATAACCGATTCCGGTGACCAGATGGAAGGCACGGCCCAGAGGAAGCGCGGCCAGGCTCGCGAGCGCCACAACCAAAACGTGGAAGAGCGGCGGGTAAAGATAGTGAAAGGGCGCTCCGCCATAGTGCAACGGACTCCAGGTCCACGGGAGATCGCGAAACATCCGGGCGATCCCTACATAGATGTAACCGTTATTCCACGGCTGGTCGGAAAATTCGAGACCGAGCCACGGTCCGAGGAGGATCAGGTTACCGGCTATCAGCGCCGCTACAATCCAGCAATCGAGGAGTTCGGTTCTCTTTCGCAACGTTGACCGTTCCTCAACAGTATCGCGGCAAGCCGTCGCGGCAAGCCGTCGCGGCAAGCCGTCGCGGCAAGCCGTCGCGGCAAGCCCCGATTCGCCACCCCGCTTCTCTGTTATACTGAAGGCGACGGACGGACCTGTGGAGTGGGCGGAAGCCCACTTTTTTATTGGTTTCGGGTTGAATCAGCATGAAGCGGGAAGAAATGATTTCGAAGATCGCAGACATCGCGGAACGAGCGGCAACGCCCGCCGGGATCGAGATCGTCGAAGTGGAACTGAAAGGTTCGGGCCGAAGCCATCTGCTCCGAATTTATATCGATAAACCCGAGGGCGTGACCCATGCCGACTGCGAGCTGGTCTCGCGCGCGGTAGGCGCGGCGCTCGACCTCGAAGACCCGATTCCCGGGACTTATGAGCTCGAAGTCAGTTCTCCGGGCGTCGAGCGCAAACTCGGGAAATGGCAGGACTGGCAGCGGTTCGCCGGCAAGAAAGTTAAGGTCGTTCTGAAAGAGCCCCTTCCCTTGCGGGAGCGCGCCGCCGAACTGAAGCACTTCGACGGGGTGATCTCCCGCGCCGAAAACCAGACCGTCACCGTGGAACTCACGGGCGGCACCAATGTCACATTCCCGGTGGAACAGGTCGATCGCGCCAATCTGAAGTTTGAGTGGTAGCGTTTTTACCGGAATCGTTTCTATTAGCGGCTCATTACTGACAGCTTCATTACTGAATTCGAGGCAAATCTGTGGAAAGCATTTATCAGTCGATCGAAACCCTGAGCAAAGAAAAGGGCATTGACGCCCAAATCGTTCTGGATGCCGTGAAGGACGCGATGCTGATTGCGGCGCGGAAGCACTTCCGCACGGTCGAGAACTACGAGGCCGAATTCGACGACAAGAACGGGATCAAGCTCTTCGCCGTGAAGACGGTCGCCGATCCGGTCGTCGACCCGAGTCTCGAGATTACGCCCGCTGAAGCGCGCAAGTTCGATCCCCAGGCAGAGATCGGAACCGTGATCAGGATGCCGCGGCCGACCGACGCGCTGGGGCGTATTTCGGCGCAGACGGCGAAGCAGGTCATCTTCCAGAAAGTGCGCGAAGCGGAGCGCGAGACGATTTACCGCGAATATTCCGACCGCGTGGGCGAGTTGGTGAATACCTCAATCAAGCGGGTCGAGGGTCTCGATCTGGTGGTGGATCTGGGCAAGACTGAAGCCCGGCTGCCCAAGCGCGAACAGTCTCGCCTCGAAAGCTACAGCGTGGGCGATCGGGTGCGGTGCGTGATTCGGATCGTGGACAAGTCGGCGAAGGGTCCGGGTGTGGTGGTTTCACGCGCCGATGCGGAGCTGGTCAAGCGGCTGTTCGAGCAGGAAGTGCCGGAGATTTATGACGGCACGGTGAGTATTCGGGGCTGCGCCCGCGAGGCCGGTGAGCGAACCAAGATCGCCGTTTCAAGCCGTGATCGCGACGTCGACAGCGTCGGCGCATGCGTCGGCATGAAGGGTATGCGGGTCCAGTCGATTATTCGCGAGCTGCGCGGGGAAAAGATCGACATCATCGAATTTTCGGACGATCCGGTTACTTTCGCGACGCATGCGCTCAGCCCGGCGAAGATCAGCCGGGTGACGATTATCGATCCGGCGGACCACCACATGGAGGTCATCGTTGACGATTCTCAGCTGTCGCTGGCGATTGGGAAGAGGGGCCAGAATGTACGGCTGGCCGCAAAGCTGCTCGGCTGGAAGATCGATATCAAGAGCGAGGAAGAGAAGCGCCAGGAAGTTCAGAATGCGATCGAGCAGCTTTCGACTGGGGCTCCAGTCTCGGCTCTCATCGAGTACGGTCTTGCGGAAGCGACTGTCGATGCTCTGGTGAAGAGCAATATCGGGACGGTGGAACGGCTCGGCAGCATGACACCGGAAGAACTGGAAGCGCTTGAGGGAATCGACGGCAGACGCCGTGAATCGTATTCAGCAGGCGATCAATGGCTTCTACGGATCTGAATATGGCGAAGCGGAGGCTGATAATATGACCGCCGAGTCGGATCCCGATAATCCGAACGCCGA
The DNA here is from genome assembly GCA_963718155.1 of Terriglobia bacterium. Taxonomy (GTDB): domain Bacteria; phylum Acidobacteriota; class Terriglobia; order Bryobacterales; family Bryobacteraceae; genus BOG-234. Next base: position 120,378 of record CAVQYP010000029.1, read on the forward strand.
AGCGGACGCCGCGACTGCCGGGGGCGATCAGGCTGTGACGGCCGATCAGCAGGTTATAATGCCCGATCAGCAGGATGTGACGGCCGATCAGAATGATACGATGGTTGAATCGGCGGAATCCGCCGCAGATGGTGCCGAGGAGCCCCAATTGGCGGCAGAATCGGGCGAACAGCCGATTCCCTGAAGCACATCGATTCCTTAAAACGGATCGGCGGGATTTCGTTGTTGCGGAGTTGAGCGCGGTTTACGAGTAATAGCAGGCAGATAAACGAAATACCTTAATATGAGTAAGATTCGAATCAATGAACTGGCGCGGCAACTGGAAGTAAAGTCGCGCGAGGTCATCGACAAGCTGCACGAACTCGGGATCGCCGAAAAAGTCACCCACTCCAGTTCAATTGACGAAGACAAGGCCGATCAGCTGCGTCGCTATTATAAGGGTGAGTCGTACGCGCCGAGACCGGCGACTTCTCACCGGAACGGCTCAGGCGCCGCACTCCAGGAGCACGTCGCCGAAGGCGGAAGCGACGACCAATCCGAGCCCGCTCCGCCAGCTGTACGTCAACCCGAAGCCCGGGCGACGGCGACGCCCGCAGCCGCGGCCGAGCCAAAACCCGAGAGTGCCGTGAGGCCGATACGCCTGCTGCAAATGCAGCAGAACCGGCGCCCGCGGCTCCCAGCCGTGCCGGAAAAGACGGATGACGAACATAAGCCGAGAGCGCTTCCGCTCCGGCCACCGATGATCGGAAAAGGGCCGATTCATCCACCAGTTGGAGCGTCGCGACCGGCTTCCGCCGCGCCGCCTCGCACAACGCCCGGCGGCTCCGGCGCCGAGCTCCGAACCGCGACTGGCTGCATCTTCTCTCTCGCCTTCGTCTCCCGGTCTGTCTTCACCATCGCCTTCACCTGCGCGGCCAGGCCGCCCGATTCCCGCTCCGCCACGCCCCATTCCCACTGTGACGCCGAGACCGGGACAGGTGCTTTCGGGACCTCGTCAGCCGCTGCCTCCGAGCGCCCTTCAAAGCCCTCCAGCCGGGATGGCTCCCGGTGCTCCGCGCCCGGCGCTCCCCAGGGAGTGCGCCCCGGCGCACCGATTGCGCCGCCCCCGAGGCCAGCCGGATTTCAGGGTGGTGCGCCGGGTCAACCGCGTCCGGCCGGTCCGCCCAGACCCACTTTCGTACCGGGACAACAGGGAGACCGCGGTCCGGGAACTCAGCAGGGGACACTGCAGCAAGGTGGCCCGCGGCCATTCGCGGGACAACCCGCCGTTCGCCCGGTGGTGCCGCCCCGCCCGGATCTCGTCGCGAAATTAGGCCAGCAGACGCGTCCGCCCATGCCGGGGCAGGCGCCTCCGCCCCGTCCGGGGGTTCCGTTGCGTCCGCAGACGCCGCGGCCCGGTCAGCCTCTTTATCAGGGGCCTCCGCGTCCGGGGGCCGCGCCGATGGCGGGCCGCAGCACAGGTCGTCCGGCGATGCCCGGCGCGCGTCCCGGTGGACCTCGCCCCATGCATCCGACTTCCCGGACCGGAGGGCTCATTGGTCCGGGCGCTCCGCCTCCGCCGCCCGATCAGGCCGCGCGCCGTCCGCAGTACAACCAGCAGAACCGGGGACGCGGCGGCGGCCGCGATCGCCAGCGCGAGCCGGAAGAACGCAATCTTCGCCTGCAGACCCGTCGGGAATTCGCCGCGCCGCCGCCGATCGATCGCGAGATCACGATCTCCGAAGGCATCACGGTCAAGGAGCTTTCCGAGAAGCTCGACGTGAAGGCCAATCTGGTGATCAAGAAGCTGGTGGACCGCAGGATTTTCGCCACCATCAACCAGACGCTGGACGCGAAGCTGGCCGAAGAACTGGCGCGCGATTTCGGCGCGTCCACTAACCACCGTCAGCTACGAAGAAGAAGCGATGCAGGACATCGAGACAGCCGAGGAGTCGACGGATCGCGAGACGCGGCCGCCGGTGGTCACCATCATGGGCCACGTCGATCACGGCAAGACGTCGCTGCTCGATGCGATCCGTCTCGGCCAACGTGGCCGACAAGGAAGCCGGCGGCATCACGCAGCACATCGGCGCTTATCACGTCGAGAAGAACGGCCAGAAGATCGTCTTCATCGATACGCCGGGTCACGAAGCGTTCACGCGCATGCGCGCCCGCGGCGCCAAGGTCACCGATATCGTGGTGCTGGTGGTGGCGGCCGACGACGGCGTGATGCCGCAGACGCTCGAAGCGATCGACCACGCGCAAGGCGGCCAAGGTGCCGATCATCGTCGCGATCAACAAGATCGATAAAGCCGGACGCGCAGCCGGAGCGCATCAAGCAGCAGCTGTCCGATCGCGGCCTGCTGGCGGAAGACTGGGGCGGCGACACCGTCATGGTCCCGGTTTCGGCCGAAGCCGAAACAGAATCTCGATCTGCTGCTCGAAATGATTCTGCTGGTGGCCGAGATGCAGGATCTGCAAGGCGAATCCGGCGCGTCCGGCGATGGGCACCGTGCTCGAAGCGAAGCTCGATCGCGGACGCGGTCCGGTGGCGACGGTGCTGGTGCGCAACGGCACGCTGCACGTCGGCGATTACTTCATCTGCGGCTCGGTGTTCGGCAAGCGTGCGCGCGATGTTCGACGATCGCGGCGAGCAGGTCCGCGAAGTCGGGCCGTCGATGCCGGTCGAAGTGCTGGGTCTGGAATCGCTGCCGGAAGTCGGCGACACGTTCCAGGTGGTGACCGATACGGCCAAGGCCAAGCAGATCGTCATCTATCGCGAAGCAAAGGCGCGCGAAGTGGCGATGTCCAAGACCAACCGCATCACGCTCGACCAGTTCCACGATCAGATGAAGGAAGGCGAGGTCAAGGAACTGCAACGATCATCCTCAAGACCGATGTCGGCGGTACGGCCGAGGTGCTTACGGATACGCTGCAGAAGCTTTCGAACGACAAGGTCAAGATTCGCGTGCTGCACTCGGGCGTCGGCGCGATCACCGAATCCGACGTGCTGCTGGCGTCGGCGTCGAACGCGATCATCGTCGGCTTCAACGTCCGGCCGGAGCGCAACGCCGCAGGCGGCGGCGGAGCAGGAAAAGGTCGACATCCGCCTGCACACGATCATTTACGAAGCTGGCCGACGAGATCAAGAAGGCCATGACCGGCCTGCTGGAGCCGGTGTTCAAGGAAGTCTACAAGGGCCGGGCGGAGGTGCGCGAAGTGTTCCGCATCACCAAGGTGGGCACGGTGGCGGGCTGCCTGGTCAACGACGGCGTGATCACGCGCGATCGCAGATGCGCTTGCTGCGCGACAACGTGGTGGTCCATACCGGCAAGATCGACTCGCTGAAGCGCTTCAAGAACGACGCGAGCGAAGTGAAGCGCGGGTTCGAGTGCGGCATCTCGATCGACAACTTCAACGACGTCAAGCAGGGCGACATGATCGAAGCGTTCGTCACGGAGCGCGTCGCCGCCGAAGCTGCTGAGCGTAATGGCCGCCATCGGCGTCATCACTTTGGAGTTGCGCATCGAGGACGCGCATTCTCTCAAAGACAAGCGGCACTTCGTCAAGAGCCTGAAGGATCGCCTGCGCGCCAAGTTCAACGTCGCCGTGGCGGAGATCGACGATCAGGACCTTGCACAACAGCTCGGTCATCGCGGCGGCGGTGGTTTCGCCGAGCAGGCCGTTTGCGGAAAAGGTACTGCAGTCGGTCGAGCGCGAGGCCGCGGGTTTGCTGGGCCCTATGCTGATTCGGACGGGTACCGAATGGTTATAAGAGAGAAATATGGAAGAGCACCGCGCGCGGCGCGTCTCAGAAGCCGTAAAGGAAGAACTGGCGGAACTGATCGGCTTTGAAATGGACGATCCGCGGCTCGCGTCGGTGAATGTAACAAGCGCGGACGTGTCTTCGGACATGCGCACCGCCCACGTCAAGGTTGCGATCGAGGCGGGGCTGGAGAAGAAGGCGCTTGAGGCGCTGGAACACGCCAAGGGTTTTCTCAAACACGAACTCGCGTCGCGTTTGAATCTGCGGCGCGTGCCGGACCTTCATTTTGCGGCCGACACCCACCCCGATGCGGAAAGCCGCATCGATTTTCTTCTCCGGCGAGCAAAACGGAGCCGGGCCCGGGATTAGACGCTTCGTTTTCAATGGGGCGGTCGACTACCTCTTAGTTCCGGACCGTACGAAATTCATTGCTATTCGTGCGGGATGCTCGGCTAAACTGATTCGAGGGTCGTGGTTCGTTCGCCGCGCGGGCATGGCCCGTCGAACGGATACCTTCATTTGAAAATCTGCCCGAAAATCCAACAATTTGTGATAGTTTTGTTTTTATTGCCGGGGTGTTCTTCCCCGGTGCTTTACTGTGAAGAGAAGGCGGTTTAACCGATGCGCGTGGCTCCAATGACCAGCCGCTTTCTCGATGCCTGCCGCCGCCGGCCGACCGACGTTCGGCCGGTGTGGTTCATGCGGCAGGCCGGACGCTACATGAAGCAGTACCGGGATATCCGCGCGAAGCACGGAATTCTGGAGATCTGCAAACGCCCGGATCTGGCGGCGCAGTGACGCTGCAGCCGGTCGAGATTCTGGACGTCGACGCGGCGATCATCTTCGCCGACCTGCTGCTGCCGGTCGAGCCGATGGGCCTGAAGCTGCGCTTCCGCGCGGCGAAGGTCCGGTGATCGACAATCCCGTGCGCACTTCGAGCGACGAATCGACAGCCTTTCCATCTCGAATACCGACGATCTGGGCTACGTCGGCGAATCGATTCAGCAAACCGTGTCGCGGCTCTGGCCGGACGCGTTCCGGTGATCGGATTCGTGCGGCGCGCCGTTCACCATGGCGAGCTACATGATCGAAGGCGGCCCGTCGCGCAATTTCATCCGCACCAAGCAGATGATGTATCGCGACGAGACGCTGTGGCGCCGGCTGATGGGCAAGCTGGTGGACGTGCTGGGCGCGTTCGCGGTGCTGCAGGTGGCCGCCGGCGCGCGCATCATTCAGGTGTTCGATAGCTGGGTGGGCGCGCTCGGCCGGACGATTATGTGCGCTACGTCGCTCCGTATTCGCGCGCGCTGATCGAGCGCATTCGCGGCCAGCGTTCCGGTGATTCACTTCGGCACCGGCGCGGCGGGCTTCTTCCGCGAACTGCACGCCGCCGGCGGCGACGTGATGGGCGTCGACTGGCGCATCAACATCGATCAGGCCTGGATGGACATATCAGCTATCGCTCGGCGGTGCAGGGCAATCTGGATCCGGCCGTGCTGTTCGCGCCGCTTCCGGAGCTGCGCACGCGCGTGCATGAGCTGCTGAAGCGCACCGGCTCGCGCCCCGGCCACATCTTCAATCTCGGCCACGGCATTCTGCCGGAGACTCCGGTGGAAAACGTCAAAGCCGTCGTGGAGATCGTGCGCGAATTTCGCCCGTAACGTGAAGGTCGCTGGCTCGTGAAAGTCGCTGGCTTGTGAAAGTTGCAATAGTCGGCGGTGGAATTTCGGGTCTTGCGTGTGCTTATTATCTGCGGCGTGGCGGCCACGATAAAAGTGTTGAGGCCGTCGTTTTCGATCCCACCCCAGGCGGCCTGATCGGCTCGGTCAACATAGAAGGCTGTCTCCTCGAAACGGGTCCTGAGAGCTGGCTCGCCTCCAAGCCCTGGGCCGAGCAACTCATCCGCGAACTGGGAATGAGCGATCAGATCGCCGGTTCCAACGACGCGCAGCGGCGGACCTACGTGCTGCGCGATGGGCGGTTCCTCACGCTTCCCGCAGGCCTGCAGATGGTTGTTCCGACCAGGCTATCTCCGGTGCTTGGAACCGAACTGTTCGGTTGGGGAACGAAGTTCCGAATGGCCGCAGAGATCTTCCGCAATCCGAAGGCGCTGCCGGACCGCTCGGTCTCCCAGTTCGTCGCCGATCACTTCGGCGATGAAGCGGTGGATTATCTCGCTGAGCCGCTGCTGGCAGGGGTCTACGGCGGTTCGCCGGATTTTCTGAGCGCGGCCAGCGTTCTTCCGAAGTTCGTGGGATACGAGCAGCGATTCGGCAGCGCCATCGTGGGCGCACTGCGAGAGAAGCGTGGTCCTTCCGGACAGCCGATCTTCAAGTCTCTGCGGAACGGCATGGGTTCGCTGATCGATGCGCTGCGCGAGCGAGTCACTGTTGTTCCGGACCGCGTGGAATCGATTCGGCTCAACGCGAATTGGCAAGTGTTTGCCGGCGGAGAGTGGCAGGAGTTCGATCAGGTCATAATCTGCTGCGGCGCGAATCGCGCAGCGCCGTTGATGAATCCTGTCGACGCCCGCCTGGGTGAATTGCTGGCCTCGATTCCTCACAGCGGGAGCGCCATCTGGACGTTCGGCTACCGGCGGGAGGATATTGGACATCCGCTTGATGCGTTCGGTTTTCTCGTCCCGCGCCGCGAACGGGGCGCGATCATGGCGTGCACCTGGGTCGCGACAAAATGGGCCGGGCGCGTGCCGGAAGACAAGGCGGTCCTGCGCTGCTTTTCGACCGATGCGAATATCTCCGATCACGCAATGCGGGCGGACCTCGCGAGGCTCATGGGAGTGACCGCCGAGCCGCTCTTTTCGCTTTGCAACCGGTGGCCGGACGCTATGCCGCAATATACCGTCGGACACGGAGAGCGAGTTGCCGAAATCGAGGCGCTTGTGGACCAGATTCCGGGACTGCATCTGGCGGGCAACGCTTACCACGGGATTGGCATTCCGGATTGCGTCAAAAGTGCGAGGACGGTGGCGGCTCGGGCCTTGAGTGGCAGATAGTCTCCTGTCTCAGATAATTTCTTACGGCCTCGAATTTATCCCGTATAACATCGGAAGACCCTCCATACGAACAGGGCCTGATCCAGCCGCGATCTTCTGGCCGGGATGAAATGGGAGTGGAATCTTTTCCGCTTCCGGGGTTCGGCCACCGCTGCATCCCTGCGCTTTTATAGTTGCAGGGACATGAGCGTGGCCAGGCCTCGCCGAACGCGGTGATAAACTTTCCTGATTCCGGTAACGCTTTTCTCAAAAACGGCAAAGGACAAACACGCTATGTCAGTGCAATATGCGCCGATCAGGCAGTGGGAACTCGAGGTAATTGGACTGCTGGCGGGCTTTAAACCACCCGTCTGGAAGGGGCCGGCGCTGCCCCGGCCTGAAGGTAAGGCGGGCATTGAAGAGATCATCGACACAGTAAACAAGCTGATTGCCCGGGGCCAATATCTCATTCAGGCGAAGGATGGGCTCTCGGTCGAATACACGCTTAATAACATTACGGCGACGGCCGAGCGATTCCTTTTCGGCACCGAGGAACAAGTGCAGCAGGCCGCGGATTTGCGCAGTGTGCTGCTCGCGATCGAGGCTTTCCTGACCAAAATCCTTGCGAGTCCGGCCGATGCCCGCCGGATTACTTCGGCTCTAACCGTGTCGCGAGGCAGGGCAGAAAGACAGCCTACCTCTGCGGTGGCTGCCCGCGGTGGGGCGGCATCCACAACCCACAGCGTGGCATCGGCTACGACCGTCACCGCGGCGCCTGCCGCGTCTAATGGAGATGCCGACTACTCGGCATTCACGCTGGAGGATCCCAGCCAGTTTTCGATCTCCTGGAGCACGTTTGAGGACGCGTTCCGAAAAGGCTTTCCACACGTCGCGGAGTATAGCGCGGCGATCACCGATGCAGGTGAAGCAACGCGCCAGTTCTGGCTTAGGCTACGCAGTACCGCACTACCATTCAATCTCCTGGTCCTGCAGAAGTTGACCGCGCCCGCAGCGGCAACATTCCGGAAAAATTTCGGAACAACCTGGGTACCGCGGTATGACCAACTCGTGGGCGAGGGCCGTCTTTACGGGATCGATATGACGATCTTTACAGGCTTCGACCCGCAGCAGGAGACGAATGGGACGCTTCGGTTCACGCCGGCCACTATGGTTCTGCTCGAAATGAACGATCGTAAGGAATTAAATCCGATCGGGGTTTACGTGGCAGATCCGAAGGGCAACGCTTCGCAGACCTACCTGCCCTCCTCGCCCGCGTGGATTTACGCCCTGCTCGCGGCGAAGACTTCATTGACGGTCTATGGGATCTGGCTTGGCCACGTTTATACGCAGCATCTGGTTACGGCAGCCATGCAAATGGCGACGTTAAATACATTACCCGCCGATAACATCATTTTTCAGTTGCTCGCACCGCAATCGCACTACACAATCGCATTCGACCTGTTACTGTTGCTCGGGTGGTCCAGCTTGTCTCCCCCCACCTCGATCGGCGATGCAGGGAAGTTTCTTACGCTATGCAATAAATTCAGCGAGACGCATGACTTCTTTTCGACCGATCCGGCCAACACGCTCGCGCGATTGAATCTCGATCCGTCGGATTTTACAGACCCCTCGATCGACGATCAACCCTGGAACCTCTATCCGAATGTTCGTACGATCCTGCAAATTTGGCAAATGACCTCGGACTATGTGAGCGCGGTCGTCGATGCCGGATATGAGACTGACGCCGCGGTAGCGGCGGACAGCAATCTCGCGAATTGGATTTCTGCGGCGAGCGGCGACGGCCATGTGGCTGGTCTTCCACGAATGGATTCGAAGGCCGCCCTGAAGGCAGTGGTTGCCAGCGTTCTCTACCGTATTACCTTCCATGGGATCGGTCGTCTCAGGAGTATCAGCTCGCCCGAGCCGGCGTTCGCATCGAACTACCCGCCGTGCCTGCAAAGCGCCACGATTCCGGACCCTCAGACAACGCTACCCACGTCAGAGTTACTGAAGGCATATCTGCCGAATGTCGGGACGTTGGCGCAACTCACTACTTTTTACGAGATTTTTTCATACAATGCGCCCTATGTGCCTCTGGTTCCCCACAAGGGCCCGGAAGATGAGCTCTTCTATGATCAGGCAAAACATCCCGGGGCGAACAAGGCACTGATCGACTTCCGGAACGGGATCCAGAACATGATAAGGACCCTGCAGCCGGACTGGATTCAGATTGGCCAGTGGCCAAGAAATATCGAACTCTAGACGATCGTTTCAACGGAATGATCATTCAGCCAGCTGCAGCACGAACGTTTTTCGCAGACACTGGAACGCCGCGCCGAACGCGGCAGCGGGACGGAACGCTCCTTCGCTTGAAGAGACGCCTCGCGAATTTGGGAGCGGCAGGGTGATCCATAATGAACCCATGCTTTTGAAACCGATCTTAGCCGCATTGGCGCTTACCGCTGGAGCCTTCGGTCAGGCACCCCCGGCTCCCTCTACCAACATTCCCTACGGCATCGCCATCTCGCCCGAGAGCGCGAAGAAGCTCGCCGCCGCCGCGATCGCCGAGGCTCGGAAGAACAATTGGGCTATGGCCGTGGCCGTAGTCGACACCGGCGGGTACCTCGTCTACTTCGAACGGATGGAGGACACGCAGCTGGGCAGCGTTGAGGTGGCCATCGGAAAAGCGAAGTCCGCCGCGCTATTCCGCCGCCCGACTAAAGTCTTCCAGGACGCGGTGGCCGGAGGCGGGGCTGGTCTGCGAATGTTGGGCCTTACCGGCGCGGTTCCCGTCGAAGGCGGTATTCCGCTGGTCGCGGACGGCAAAGTGATTGGGGCCATCGGAGCTTCCGGCGGCACCAGCGATCAGGACGGCCACACGGCGCAGGCTGGGGCCGCGGCCCTGAAGTAGGGCGGATCCCACCTGTGGCTCCCAAAAAGAATTAATATCGTTAGGCAATCGTTCTTGTCTCCGGCGCCGACTCCGATGCCGGAAACGGACTGGAGAAATTATGTCGAACCTGCGATTTACCGGCCTGGCTGCAAAGACCGTTTTACCGTTGCTGACTCTGGGAGGCCTCGCCTGGCTGTCTCTCGCGCCGCGCATTCATGCGGCGACCACGGCCGGCGACAAGGCCGGGAGCGTGGAGAAGATTAAAGTCCACGGGGCTTCTCTCGAAGGAAATCTTGAGGGCGACCCGGCCGACCGCGACGTGTTCGTATATCTGCCGCCCGGCTATGCCAGCCAGCCGAGTCGCCGTTACCCCGTGGTTTATTTCATTCACGGCTACGGCGCAACAGCGGAGGCGTACTGGAAATTGATGACGGTGCCCGATACGGCGAACAAGCTGATGAATGCCGGTACCGTGCAGGAGATGATTCTAGTCCATCCGGATGCGCACACGATTTATGACGGCAGCATGTATTCCAACTCGCCGACCACCGGAAACTGGGAGGCATACATCACGTCCGACCTGGTCTCTTATATCGATAGCCACTACCGAACCATCGCAACCGCGGACAGCCGCGGGCTTGCGGGACACTCGATGGGGGGCTATGGGGTGGTGCGGCTCGCGATGAAATATCCGCACGTGTTTTCGAGCATCTACGCGATGAGTTCCTGCTGCCTGATGAATAACCCGGGCGCGGGCCGCGGCGCCCCGGCGCCCGCTGCTCAGGCCGCCAGCACCACGCAAGCAGCTCCTGCTGCGGCATCTTCCACCGCTGCATCTCCCACCGCAACACCGGGCCGGGCGGGGCGAGGAGGCGGCTTTGCCAATGTTCTCTTTGCCGAAGCCGCGGCGTGGTCGCCGAATCCGATGAACCCGCCGAAGTACTACGACCTGCCAACTCAGGACGGCGTCGTTCGTCCCGAGATCGTGGCCAAGTGGATCGCCAACTCACCGTTGGCGATGGTCGATCAGTACGTTCCGAATCTCAAGACATATCGCGCGTTTGCCATGGATGTGGGCGATGCGGATACGCTGGCCGGCTCCAACAAGCAACTGGATCAGGCGCTCACCCAACTGGGAGTGCCCCACACATTCCAGGTCTATGAAGGCAATCACACGAATCACGTGAAGGACCAGTTCGAGGCAAAGGTGCTGCCGTTCTTCTCCTCGAACCTCAAAGCGTCCGCCGCCGGCACGCGGAAGTAGCGCGGCGCTGGAAACGGCCATTCGAACAATTGCGCAATAGAATAGCGCTCCAGAGGCTAACGAAATGAGAAATCCGATCCTGCGCACAACTCTTCTTGCGTTTCTGGCAAGCGCCGGGTGGGCGCAGCTCGCGCAGCCGCCGGCAGGGGTCACCGAGGGCATCCTGAAAGACCAGACAAACGCCTGCCCGGCAAATGCGCGGATCGGAGACCCCGGCGCCTCTCCCCTCTGGTCGGGCTGGGGCAATGGCAATAACAACGCGCGCTTTCAAACGACCGCCGGCGCGGGTCTGACTGCGGCGGACGTACCCAAACTCAAGCTGAAGTGGAGCTTCGGAATTCCCGGCGCCATGAGCATGTACTCACAGCCCGCAGTGGCATTCGGCAGAGTCTTCGTGGGGGGTGACAACGGCGTCGTATATTCTCTCGATGCGAAGACGGGTTGTCTTCACTGGGCTTACCAGGCCGATATGTTCGGCCGGTTCTCTCCGATTGCCGCCCCGATCTCCGGACACAATGGGACGCGGTACGCCATCCTTTTCGTAACCCGATCCACGACTGCCTGGGCGCTCGATGCCCAGGACGGCAAGCTGTTGTGGAAGACGCAAATTCGGACCGGACTTAACAACCTGAGCGCCACGGCGGCGTTTCATAACGGGCGTCTTTACGTTCCAATGTCCGGCACGGAAACGTTGGTGGGCGCCGATCTCAACTATGAATGCTGCAAATCGCGCGGTGCGGTGGCCGCGCTGGACGCCAACACAGGAAAGGTGCTTTGGGTCACGCAGAGCGTGCAGGAGCCGTTGCGGGAGCTCGGCGAAAACGCCAAAGGAAAGCAGCGGTGGGGACCCGCGGGCGCTTCCGTATGGAACACGCCGACCGTAGATGCAAAGCGCGGACTGGTCTATGTCGGTACCGGAAACAGCTTCGGGCGCATAGCCGCGGCAACCAGCGACTCCATCCTGGCATTGCGGATGAGCGACGGTAAGATGATGTGGCATCACCAGGAATTCGAGGGCGATGCGTTTATGGCGCGCTGCCAGGCGTCCAACCCCGCTGACGCCAACTGCGCGGAGAAACTGGGCCCCGATTACGATTTCGGCGGCTCGTCGGCAATTCTGCAAACGTTCGGCGGCAAGGACATCCTGCTGGCCGCGGGAAAGGGCGGCGTGGCGATCGCACTCGATCCGGACAATGAAGGCAAGCTCCTGTGGCGGACGCAGCTGTGGGAGAGCCAGGCGCCCTCGGCGTCCGGTCTGGTGGTCTGGGGCGGCGCTGCGGATGGCGCCCGTGTGTATTATCCGCTGCAGCAGCCCGAGGGTGGCCTGAAAGCGCTGGACATCAAGACAGGCAAGGTCGTATGGAATGCCGCGGTGGAAGCGGATCGGCGGGGTCAGGCAGGTCCGGCCACTGCGATTCCCGGAGTCATCTTCACCGGCGGATGGGACGGAATCCTGCGCGCTGTGAGCACAGACGGGAAGGTGATCTGGTCCTTCAACGCGGTGAAGGACTTTTCCACGGTTAACGGCGTCGCCGCCAAAGGTGGATCGTTTGGTTCGGCCGGTCCCGTGGTCGCAGGCGGAATGGTTTTTGCGGCTTCAGGATACCCGGGAACGCTCCGCGGCACGCCGGGTAATGTGGTTCTCGCGTTCGGCGTGGAGTGATCCGCGATTTGAGATCCCCATACGCTCCGTCCTGATTGGCGAGATACGGCAACCCACTTGGGGTCGAAAGTTACATTTTCAGACTCGAAAGTTAGTCTTAACGGAACTTCGCGCTTAATTGGCGCGTCTAATTTCTACAGACGGAGTACACCGCTGTATTTCGGAATGCATTTCAATCCTGGCGAATCGTACGCCCATTGCGTTGGCGCGTAGACGCTAAGTAGAGCGGTACTTCAGAATCAACAAATCTCAATTCCTGTCACTGCGCCCGGTCGGATCCAAAACTACCCCTGGGGAATATATCGTTGTCAAATACAGTTTTTTCGCGCTTGCAAAAATTCGTTCTGCGCCCGTCAGTTTTGTCCACCCTGGTTTCGCTCTCAAGCCTGAGTGGGATGGCCTCCGCAGACACCGCATCATATCCTCAAATCGGCAGCATCTGGTGGGGGAACCAGATTTATACCGCCAGTCCCTCCCAGGCCTCCCAAATCAAGCTATTTCTGGGACCTGGTTTTACCGCAGCTGAGGCCACCTCCGTAAAAGCCTCGGACCCATCCGCACAACTTCTGATAACCGTCAATGCAATGGAGACGACGGCTGGCCAGCCGGTAGTGCCCGATAGTTATTACCTGCTCGATTCTTATGGAAACAAGATACAGAACTGGCCAGGAAATCCGGGAAATTACCTTCTGAATCTGACCAATCCGGACGTGATTCAATTTATGGCGAATTATGCCTGGCAGCAGATGACACAGACAGGTTTCAAATACGACGGCGTCTTCTTCGACAACGTCGAAATGGCGATTTCCACCATGACTTCGGATTGCTTTGGGCATTCGATTCAGATCAACGACAACTACCCCGGACCTGCCGATGCCCCGGGCGTACTGGATGCGAAATGGAGCGCGGGATTGTATACTCTGCTGACAACCTTCAGGCAGCTCTCATCCGGCGCGCTCATTTCCGTGCACGCGAACCAGTTGCCGCCAGATCCCCGCCTGCTGGGCGTCGCGAACGGAGACGCGCTGGTCTTCGACGTGGCAAATGTGAGCGAAGGAGATTTGGCGTTCGGAACTCTCTACAACTCCTATCAGCAGTGGTTCTCACAGGGGCAGTCGCCGGCGATCACGGCGGTGCAGTCTTCACCGCCAAATCAGATCGCATACGGCTACGGCTACTCGCCACTCACAACCGCCCTTCCCTCCACCGTTGCTTTCGGCCAGGAATGGTATCCCAACATGCGTTTGGGGCTGGGAATCGCACTGATGAACAACGGATACTCGATCTACGATTTTGGCGATACATCCTCACCGGTAACGTGGTGGTATGACGAATATAATTTCAACCTGGGAGCGCCGGTAGCGCCGGCCCAACAGATTGGAGCCGCAGCGGGAGCGAGCCAGATCCTCAATAGCGACTTCAATAGTGGTCTGTCCTCCTGGTTGCTCCAGATAACAGGCGATGGTTCGGCAGAAGCCTCTGCAATCGTCGCGCCGAGCATCGGCAGCGGCGGGCCGTCGGCGGAGATCACGATCTCGGAAGCCGCAACGATTCCCTGGCACATTGAATTCGAGCAGAGCAATCTTCAATTCACGGCGGGACAGGAATATCAGGTAAAATTCTGGGCCAAAGCCAGTACTCCCGTGAGGTTTCAGGTTGTAACGCAGGGCGCGAACGCTCCCTATCCCAATTACGGGCTGAACGCCTCGGTAAATGTCGATGCCGATTGGAATCAATATTCCGTGTCCTTCGTAGCGCCCTCGACGGCGAGCGACGGGCTCCTCGAGTTCCAGGTGGGAGCCCAGGCAGCCCAGATCTGGATCGACGCCGTCTATCTTGTCGCGGCCCCTACCGAGGTCTACCGACGCGATTTCAGCAACGGCGTAGTGGTCTTGAATGGAACTTCACAACAGCAGACGATCTCTCTTGAGTCGGGCCTGCACCGATTCACGGGTTCTCAGGCTCCCAAATTTCAATACGTCGTGGACGATGCCAGCTCCGCATTCACAACTACCGGTTCGTGGCAAGTGGATACGCTCGACACCGGAATGCGGGTCGCCAATGGGCCTTATTACCATGCCTGGAAAACCACTCTCCACGAACTGGACAGTTCGACCGGGAGCGGACAGTGGTCCCTGGGAATTCCTGCGGAAGATCACTACACTATCCAGTCATGGCTTCCGGCCGCTCCCGCTGCCGGCTCCTGGACAAAGAGCGCTACGTACACGTTGATGGCTGGCACGTCGGTGATTGCTACAACGACTATCGACCAGAGCCTGGCTACAGGAGGCGATCAATGGTTTACACTTTTCAGCGATCTGGATCTGTCCCCCAGCGTACCGCTTGTTCTCGTTGTGACAAACGGGAACTCAGGTCCGCTGATCGCCGACGCGATCTATGTTTACTCATCCCAAGGGCGTTACAACGACGGGTCGGCAGCGTCTTCAGTCACGCTTGCACCCTATGACGCGATCCTGCTCGAGCGCACGACGCCCAACCAGACCATTAGTTTCGCCGCGCTGGACAACCGAAGTGTCAGCGAATCGCCGTTTTCGGTGTCACCCACAGCGAGCTCCGGACTTCCCGTCAGCGTCGATTCCAATACGCCGCCAGTATGCACCGTCTCGGGAAACTCGGTGACGCTGACAGGCGCCGGTGTCTGTTCCCTTACGGCCAGACAATCGGGCAATGGTACCGATACGGCGGCAGTTCCGGTCACCAACACGTTTAGCGTGACAGCGCCGTGACCCCGGGAGCAACTTCTTCCGTTCGGTTGGCTTGTTGACTTGAATCGCCCGAGTTACTGTCTGATGAGAGGCACCGATTGCCGCCGACTTCAAAAATAGGGCGCCGCTTGCGGGTTCGGCGTCCTTCATTCCGTTAACCGACCTCCAGGGAGCGCCGGCCATAACTTCCTCAAATCAACACACCGTTCCGAGCCGCGACCGCGAGGGAGCGACGCTCTCGCTTGTGGCAAGGTAAAACCTTGAGGGCGTCGCGTAAGTCCTTTGTTTTTGGCGCGACCCCTCAGAAGCGTCTTGTCGCGGATCGCAACTCGCCCATCCAGACGCATGGAACCGCTGCACTCAGCCGATTATTTCCTCAACCGCCATTCCGATTCAGAAAGGTCGAAGTGCCGATAATTGCACATCGGTCTCGCAATTGCACGCTATTAAACCGGATGCTTGCACCTCCAACCCGCACGGATGAAGCGAGCTGGCTGTCGTTCCTCGAGAATGTGCCCTGCTGGCGTCCGCCGGCAGTCGCTACGGTCGTTGTGGCGCCGCATCCCGACGATGAGACTCTCGGGGCGGGCGGCATGATCGCGGCGCAATGCGAAGTCGGAGTTCCGGTTTACATTATTGCCGTCTCGGATGGCGAAGCCGCTTATCAGAACTTTCCCGATCTGGCGGCCGTTCGCCGCTCCGAGCAGAGTGCCGCAGCGTCAAAGTTGGGCGTGAAAAGCGGGAACATCATCCGGCTTGCGCTTCCGGATTCCGGAATTTCACTGCATGAAAACCTGCTTTCCGATATGATTGCCGCTCATGTCAACTCCCACACTGTGCTGGTCGCGCCGTGGCCTTCCGATCCCCATCCTGATCACGAGGCCTGCGGCCGAGCCGCGCGGATTGCGGCCAGAATCAGCGGCGCACAAATCGTCTACTACTTCTTCTGGGCCTGGCACCGCAATTCGCCCGAATCACTTCGAGGGATCCTCCTCGGGCGGTTCGAACTCTCAGCGTCTTTACGGGCTCGGCGTGACGCCGCCCTCGCCTGCCACGGTTCACAGATCGAACGTCAGCGAGGAGAACCGATTCTGTCGCAGGCCGATCTCGCGCCGGCGCGCCGTTCCTTCGAGACCTTCATCATTCCCACCTGACTAAATCGACATGGCCGAAAATCCGCTTTCCATGGAGTTTTTCGAAGCGAAATACCGGACTGCCGCCGATCCGTGGAATTTCGTAGATAGCCCCTACGAGCAACGCCGATACGACGAAGTTATCCGCCGCCTGGATCGCCGTCACTTCCGCCGCGCATTTGAGCCGGGATGTTCGATCGGGATTCTGACTGAGCGTCTGGCTGCAATTTGCGAGGAATTAATTGCAATCGACATTTCTCCCACCGCGGTGGCGCGGGCGCGGGTTCGCTGCGCGCAATGGCCGGGCGTCACTGCTGAGGTGGGGGCTCTGCCGCAATCGATACCGGAAGGACAATTCGATCTTGTCGTATTCAGCGAGATCGGATACTACTTCACCTCCGACGCACTTGCAGCCCTGTCGGCCTTGCTGGCATCTCGCCTTGCTTCTGACGGAATCCTCATGGCAGTCCATTGGCTCGGCCACTCCCACGATCACGTTCTCACCGGCGACGAAGTACACGAGGTTCTCGGCGCGACCACCAGCCTTGCCCGCATGAATGCACGCCGCTATGAAGGCTTTCGCATCGAAATGTGGAGGCGCAGTTGAAATCTTCGGCGTCGATTCCAACCTGGGAGGTGGCCGTACTCATCCCGGCACAGGATGAAGAGGAGCTTCTCGGGCGCTGCCTGAGGTCAACACTCGCGGCGATCGATTATCTGCGGGACGGGATTCGCTCAAGGGTAATCGTCGTGTCCGACAGTTCGACGGATCGCACCACGCAAATCGCGAGAGAACTATTGGGCGCCCGAGGCGCTGTTCTCACGATCGGAGCGCGATCGGTCGGAACGGCGCGCCGAACGGGCGCCTCGCATATCATCAGAACCTCACATTCCCCGATCAGCCGCGTGTGGATTGCCAATACGGACGCCGATAGTGTCGTACCCGCTCGGTGGCTTGCGGACCAGATCGATCTTGCGGACGCAGGCATCGAAGCTATCGCGGGGATCGTGACCGTCGACAGCTTCGAAGAGCATGGCATTGAAGTTCCCGGGCGCTTTAACGCCAGTTACTTCATCGGTGCCGATGGGAGCCATCCGCACATGCATGGCGCAAATCTGGGCATTCGCGCGGACGCTTATGTGCGCGCCGGCGGTTGGGGCGATTTGACGACCGCCGAAGATCATGACATGTGGGGCCGTTTGCGCGGCACGGGCGCCAGGATGCTGTCGACCGCGGGTATTAACGTCATCACCAGCGGACGGCGGGTGGGACGCGCCTCGCACGGTTTTGCCGCCGCGCTGGCGGCGCATAACCAGCTTCCGGCACGCCCGTGAGTCTGGAATCTCAACTCCGCGAGATGCTTGCCGAAGGTCGCCTTGACCTTCCTTTTCCCGGCGGCGGCGCAACTGCGATCCGCCATAAGCGCCTCGCGGAAATCGGCCGTGAAAGTCTCGCTACAGCTCGCCTTGCGGAGGCGCATCTCGACGCCATCGCGATTCTTCATGAGGCCGGTCGCAATCCATATCCCGGCGCGCTGTATGGAGTGTGGGCATCGGAGGCTTCCAGTCAGTCGCTCGCCATGACAACTGCGGCAGAATGCCTGGAACTCTCCGGCACGAAAATGTTCTGCACCGGCGCGACCATCCTCGACCGCGCATTGATCACGGTGATGAAACCGGAACGACTGCTGCTCGAAGTGGACCTTCGACTGGAACGCAGCCGCGTTAAGTACGACGAGTCCGCCTGGGTGACGAGCGCATTCGACGATACACACACCGCGAGCGCCTCTTTCGATCGGGTGCGCGTGTCCGCCTCGAACGTTATTGGACCGGCGGAGTGGTACTTCTCACGCGCCGGATTCTGGCACGGGGCGTGTGGACCAGCGGCCTGCTGGGCGGGCGGCGCGTGGGGGTTGCTCGATCATGCAATCTCGCATACGCGGGCCGACAATCCGCATGCCGTCGCACATCTTGGTGGAATCGAAGCGGGCGTTTGGGGGATGCGGGCAGCTCTTGAAGAAGCGGGCCGGGAGATCGACCGCGATCCGGAGGATGCCACGTCGGCGATGCGGCGCGCGTTGATTGTGCGCCATCTGATCGAAGACGCCTGCACGGAAATATTGCGGCGCTTCAGCCGCGCATTCGGGCCGCGTCCTTTCGCTTTTGACGCAGTCATCTCGAAGAGATGTCAGGAACTCGCTTTGTACATACGGCAGTCGCACGCCGAATGCGATCTCGAGACACTCGGCCGCCGGGCTCTTGCCGCCGTCTGAACCATTAATACGGAACTGCGGCAATTCTCCGATCTGGTAATAAATCGTCCACAAATCCTCTCAGCTCGAAAATTTTAAAGCGTTCGTGGCTGCGCTGGCATCTCTCTCATGGCAAACAGTTCAGGCGGCCCGGCTCGGCATGTAACGCTTGCCTTCGCCGCCGATCGGTCTCTGGTTGAGATCAGGAGCCTTCAGGGAGAA
The DNA here is from genome assembly GCA_963718155.1 of Terriglobia bacterium. GTDB lineage: Bacteria > Acidobacteriota > Terriglobia > Bryobacterales > Bryobacteraceae > BOG-234. Next base: position 139,268 of record CAVQYP010000029.1, read on the forward strand.
AAGCATGCTTTCCGTTTCAGGCAACAGTTATCTTCGCGCATGTTCGTTATTGTGTATGGCGTTGCTCGTTCCGGGCGACGTGCCGCTGATGGCCCAGCAGGCAGCTTCTCCCTCCGCTCCCGCAGCTCCGGTCAAACTCTCAGCCAATCAACTGGACAGCATGGTTGCGCCGATCGCGCTTTATCCCGATCCCCTGCTCGCACAGACGCTCGCCGCGACGACTTATCCGCTGGAACTCGTGCAATTGCAGCAATGGCTCGCGAAGAACAAAGGTTTGAAAGACAAAGCACTGGCGGACGCCGTCCAACGCGAGAACTGGGATCCGAGCATTCAGGGGCTGGCAGCGCTCCCTGACGTAGTGAAGCAACTCGCAGACAACATTAAATGGACCACAGAGTTGGGAAACGCTTTTCTGGCTCAGCAATCGGACGTCATGGACGCCGTTCAGCGCATGCGTACGAAAGCGAAAGATTCCGGGAAGTTAATGTCTACGGAACAAATGAAGGTCGAGACGAAGGTAGTTGAAAGCAAGAGCGTCGTCGTCATCGAGCAAGCCAATCCGCAAGTTATTTACGTGCCGAGCTACGACCCCGTAGTCGTCTGGGGCGCGCCTCTTTACTATCCATACCCGCCGGTCTACTATCCCTATCCTGGGTACTACGCCGCGGGCCTGGCATTGTCCTTCGGTGTCGGTATCGCCATGGGAGCATTCTGGGGCGGCGCCTGGGGTTATGGCTGTGGATGGGGCGGTAACACCGTCAACATAAACAACAACAACAACTTCGTTCGCAACGCAGGTGGCGGCAACAGAGTTGGCGGAGTTGGGGGTGTGGGTGGCGTTGGAGGCGTCGGTGGGGTTGGTGGTGTCGGCGGAGTTGGTGGTGTCGGCGGAGTTGGTGGTGTCGGCGGAGTTGGTGGCGTCGGCGGAGTTGGTGGCGTCGGTGGAGTCGGTGGCGCTGGTCGAGCGGGCGGCGTCGGTGGTGTCGGCGGAGTTGGCGGCGTCGGCGGAGTCGGAGGCGCCGGTGGGCAGTGGTCACACAATCCTCAGCACCGTGGGGGAGCACCGTACGGAGATCGATCCACAGCTAACCGGTTCGGCGGAACCAGTCGCGGCGACAGCCTGGCGAACCGGCAGGCAAGCGCGCGCCAGAATCTTGGTCGGACCGGGGGGCAGCTCAGCTCGAATCGCCCGGGCGGAGGTGGCGGTGTTGGCGGCGCTAACGGCTTAGGCGGCGGGGGGCTCGGTGGTGGGTCAAACGGTCCCGGCGGCCGCACTGGTGGCGGCGACCGGGTCGGCAACCGCCAGACTTCGGGTGCCGGCTCCAGATCCAATGGCGCATTCGGTGGATCTCGCGCCGGAGGTAGCGGCGCACGCAGCAGCACGTCGCGCGGGTCTTCCAGCTTTGGAGGGTCTCGAGGTGGTGGCGGGGGCGGAGGCTTCCGTGGTGGCGGCGGCGGGGGAAGACGCCGTTGAGTGACATGGTTGTGCGCCGGCCCGATTCCGTGATCGAGAGGAAAACCGATGAAATCTAAAATGATGAAACTGATCCCCGTTCTGATGGCGGCGACTCTTATTTCGGCGGTTGTCGTTATTTCAGAGGCGGCACCGGCGTCGGCGCCACAGAAAGGATTCCCGACGGCACAGGACGCTGCCACGGCGCTCATCAAAGCGACTGAGATCTATAACGTACCGGCGTTGCTCGAGATCTTCGGGCCCGGAGGCGAGGACCTTGTTGTTTCAAAGGATCCGATTGGTGATAGAAATCGTGCTGCGGATTTCGTCGAAGCCGCCCACCAGAAACAAACGGTAATCACGGATCCGAAAGATCCGAATCGTGCCGAATTAGTGGTTGGGAACGATGAGTGGCCCCTGCCGATTCCTATCGTAAACCGGAACGGCAAGTGGTATTTCGATACCGCCGCCGGACACCGTGAGATATTGTTGCGGCGCATCGGTGAAAACGAACTTGACGCCATCCAGATCTGCCGCGGCTATGTTGAAGCGCAGCAGGATTACGCACTCGATAAACACGATGCCTCGGAACTGAACGAATATGCGCAGCAAATCATCGCCACACCGGGCAAACACAACGGTCTTGCCTGGCGAAACGAGGATGGAACCTGGGGTGGCCCCATCGGAGAAGAGATCGCTGGGGCGCTGGAGCAGGGCTACGACACGGATGTAAGTCCCTACCACGGCTATTACTTCAAGGTCCTGAAAGGGCAGGGCCCCTCCGCGCCCCTCGGTCAAATCGATTTCGTGGTGCGCGGAGCGATGATTGGTGGGTTTGCGCTTGCGGCTGCGCCCGCGCAATACCGTGTTACCGGCGTAAAGACCTTTATCGTCAGCCACAATGGGATCGTTTATGAGAAAGACCTTGGACCCAATACGCTCACCGTTTTCAAGGCAATGGAACGCTACGACCCCGACAAGACCTGGCAGGAAACCGACGACGAAGAATAGAAGGTAAGTAGAGCAAACCCGCCAGTTGCGATGCGCGCGAATGAACACGATGGTTCGTATCCATAGCGGGCTTTGGGCCAGGCAAACGGCCTTCACCGGGTGTCTCCTGCATCCGAAATGTAGATACACTGCCTCCCGGTGTGGCGGCTCATAGCCCCAGTGGTGAACCGATTTTCAAAGAAACAAAAGTCCGGCAATTGAGGCAAGGAAAAGAATTCTCGGGCGAGACCGCGTTCGAACATCCCACGCGCTACCACCGTGTAACCGCCAATGATCTCTCACGCAACCTCTTGCCCAATTAAAAAATCCAGGCCGCCGGTTTGCTCATCCGACCCGAGAGGACTTTGTACGCGGGAGTTGCCCGGCCGCCGAATCGATTTCCCTTTTCAATGCAGCAAGTTGATGCAGTCACGGTGCTGAAGGTTGAGAAAGCTCTGGAAATGGCTTTGATCGTCATTCAGAATGGCGGGTCGACCGGCAGGGCAGAGCGGACTTTCCGGAACATCCTTGCGGGTTACGGCCAGGCGCAGCCCTCGGTGGCGTGGCGACTGGATGTCGTGATTGCGTGCGGCATGGAGGAGGGCAGGCCCTGGACGGTGGTGCGGCCGGTGGGCCCGATGGGATTGAACCTCGTTCGAGCCTCGGCGGCGGAGGTCTTGGGCGAGCGTGTGGCACGGCGAGAAGTGGATGTGGCGCAGCTTGACTCGGAGACAGCCCGAATCCAGGAGCTTCCACTTCCGTACGGCCGATGGACCCTGGTCGCGGCAGCTGCCTGTGCGGGGGCATGTTTCTCGCAGATTCCCGGCGGCGACTGGGGTGCTGCCGGTATCGCAGCTGTGGCTGCGGGCGTGGGACAACTTCTGCGCTCTCATCTGCGGGCCAGAAAAATGACGATCGGCAACGTCACGCTCGTGTGCGGCATTTTGTCCGCGTGTATCGCGGCTTCCGGTGTGCGTCTGGGATTCAGCCAGGCGGCGCCCGCGGCGGAGATCGCAGCGATCATCTATATGGTACCGGGGTTACCGTTGATCAATGGCTTCGTGGACGTGATCTCGCAAAGACATCTGATGATTGGGCTGGAACGGATCGCGAACGCCGCATTCCCTTTCCTGGTTCTCTCCATGGCGGTGGCAATCGCACAGACGTTGCTGCCGCCTCTATAGGGCCCGCATACGCCGGGCAGATATATGAACCCGACAATGATCCTGATTAACAGCGCGTGGGCGGGGCTCTTCGCGGGTACCCTGTCGATACTCTTCGCTTCGCCCCTGCAATACCTGCCCGCCACGATACTTTGCGGTTTCAGCGGCCGGTGTGTCAGCGATTTATTGATGGCGGTGGGGCTTGACCAGAACTGGTCCACCGTTATGGCCGCATTCGCTGTCGTGCTGGTTGCGGCGGCCATGACGCGCAGGCACCAGGCATCTCCGGTGGTGCTGGTAGCAGCGGTTGTTCCCCTGGGTGCCGCCTTGCCGATGTTCAATACGATTATTGAGCTGATGAAAATCTCAACCCTTTCCGGCGAGGCGTTAAATGCGTCATCGGCGGCATTGAGTGCCAACGCGGGGAAGGTGTTTACTGGTTCGCTCGCTATTTCACTGGGGCTCGCGGCCGGGATGGCCGTTGTGCGGCTTCTGGGACGGGAGGAGATGGGGACAAGATAACCGCGCAAGGAAGTCGCGCTCTCTGCTGCGTCCTTTTTGGATAAAGCAAAACCACCTTTGTCCCTCCAGCCTCGCGCTGTCATTTAAGGGTCCTTTCAAATCGGCTATTCCTTTTTCAGTGGTTACGCGTTTCAGTGGGTGCGCGGCTTTGGACGCTTCGCTCATAGCGCGAAGGCCGGCACGCATACCACGGTCATGTCACCTGTGCGGTAAGGCAACGGAATACAGGAAAGTTGCCAAAGAAGAAAAGGGTGATCCTCACACAGAAAAAGGGTGAGCGAATACGCCCATAAACCCCGAGCCGGCGCCGCTCTCCTCACTGCGTGTAAGAGAATGAAGTCACCATGGTAACCAGGTTGTTTCAGCTCAAACCAGCGGCTAGACTCGCTGCGCTCGAAGGATTGCGAAATCGTAAGATGGCCCGATCCGCTCATGCGTACGTCCGTGGAAATACCCTGAAATTCTATGATTGGCTTACTAATTGCGACCAATCGGCAGTTCCACAGGGGCCCGCGATTTGGATCTGTGGCGATTGCCATCTCGGCAATCTCGGTCCCGTTGCGGACCTTAAAGGCAAGGTGGAAATTGCCATACGAGATCTCGATCAAACCGTGATCGGCAATCCTGCCCACGATCTGATACGGCTCGCGCTCTCTATGGCTACTGCGGCCCGAGGCTCCGATTTGCCGGGGGTAACGACCGCTCATATCCTCGAAGACATGATCGAAGGATATAAGGAGGCGCTCGATGATCCACGGGACGCAGAAAAACAGGGGAAGGCGACTAAACCGGTTCAGATGGTGATGAGGGAGGCCCTAAAACGAAAGTGGCGGCACCTGGCAAACGAGCGGATCGAGGATGTCAAACCGAAAATTCCGTTGGGTGAAAAGTTCTGGCCTCTATCCAAAGCGGAAAGAACTGAAATCAGCCGGCTATTCAAAACCGACGATGCACGGGCGATCGTCACAGGCAGGCACGGCAGGAAAGACGATTCGGAGATCGAGGTGGCCGACGCCGCCTATTGGGTCAAGGGCTGCAGTTCGCTCGGCCGGCTTCGCTTTGCCGTTCTTCTTCGGGTGGGGCACAAGGACTATTGCCTCTTCGACATGAAAGAGGCCGCGAAGGCCGCGGCGCCCCACGCCGCTGATGCGAAAATGCCCAGGAATGACGCCTTGCGCGTGGTGCATGGCGCGCAAGAGCTATCGCCCTTTCTTGGCGAGAGAATGCTCGCAGCGGATTTCCTTGGCCGCCACATGGTGATCAGGGAGCTTCTTCCGCAGGATTTGAAGCTGGAGATGGACAGGATTACCTGCGAGGATGCCAGAAAGACGGCCCGTTTCCTCGCATCGGTCATCGGCAAGGCCCACGCTCGTCAAATGGACAGCGCGACACGGGCGCAATGGCATTCCCTCCTGGTGCGCGGTCAGACGAAAGACCTGGACGCCCCCTCATGGCTCTGGACCAGCATTGTCGAACTGATTTCCAGCCATGAAGTGGGTTATCTGGAGCATTGCAGGCAATTCGCGTTGGCTGGCTCGCGCGAGAACTGAAACGCCCTCTCAGGACACAGCGCAAGGCGATCTTTCCTCTTCATTTAATAGCCTTTTCTTCCTGTTTCGTGCTCATTTCTGCGGGGAGCCCCTGCATTCGTCCGGTTACAGCGTGGGGGTCTGTGGTAATCCGCTGACAATTGGAGGTGGTTTACCCCTTCCGAACTCTCGCGGAGGTTGCGAAGCCGGCGAACCTGAATACCTTGTAATTATGCGTTGTTAATGGCGAGCACCATCGGATTTGCCGTGATATTTGGTGCATGGTTCAAGTCCATGCTTTGCGATGAATGGACCACAGCAAACTGCAGTTCGCCCGTGGCCCCGAAACTGCATGAGCGCAAGTGCTCATTTCTGAGCGGGGAGATTGCCGATGAAATATATGTTTGCCTGGCTGCTGGGAGTGCCCGGTGTTTTGATTCTTGCTTGGTTTCTCTTCAACCATCGCTAAGCGCTTACCAATCCGAATTTACATAGAGGGAACGTTAATGGCCGACAAAAACACGATCAAAGACTTGCTCGCGGACGAGATTAAGGATCTGTACTCCGCCGAGAAGCAATTGACGAAAGCTATCCCGCGGATGGCGAAGGGCTCCAGGGACGCTGACCTGAAGGAAGCCTTTGTGGGGCATTTGCAGGAGACCCGGGAGCAAGTCGTCCGGCTCGAAGAGATTGGCCGAATGCTGCAAATCAAGGTAACCGGTAAAAAATGCGTTGGCATGGAAGGCTGCATCCAGGAAGGCTCCGAAGCATTGGAGGAGGACGGCGAGGACAATATTCTTGACCTCGGCCTGATTGGTGCCGGAAGCCGCGTCGAGCACTATGAAATGGCCGGATATCTTACCGCCATCAGCCTGGCAAAACGCATAGGAGCCGCGGAAGCTGTAGCTCTATTGCAGCACTCCCTCACTGAAGAGGAAAATGCTGAGAAGAAACTGCGCCACATTGCTTCCGGTTTAATAAGAAGGGCTACCATCCAGGTTCCCCGAGCGGCATAACTCCGCTTCTTCGCGCGGCGGCTGGCGCTGGTTCGTGCTAACTCGGAGCGGCGCCACTCCTTCAACGAATCAAGACTGGTCGCGCCCGGCAGACTCGCCACATCGCCAGTTCTCGCGCTCGAACGTCTCGCGGGAGGGAAAAGGCGTCGAGAGTGTCCGCCAGCCTGGATGGCAAACCTGAAAGCGAGGCAGTCGAAAAGCGGCGGCCCGGCCGCCAATCCGACAGCGAGAACAGGACATAGCGTAAACTTCGCCTGAGTTTGGCGTGTTAGTTACTTTCCGGCGCAAAAATGCCAAATCCGACCGCACGGCCACTTGCTTACGCGCGTGGCTCGGTAGCCGTTGTTGATAGCACGAGATTTCATTCTGAGCCGCGACGGTAACGGAGCGGTCCGAGCCCGGAGAATCGAATTTTGCGCTGGAAAGTAGTTATCATTACTTAATCCTGACTCCTTCTTCGTTGACAACAACCTGAAGGCGAGTTTTAAGACCCTCTCGAAGTGAGTGCAGCACCTCATCAGCCGATCTTCATGGTCTCGCGAGTTATGCGGCTTTGGAAGAGCGAATCGCTGTTGGGGGTACGGGAAGGCTTAACGACAATCATTGTCGCGCTCGCCCGGACGATTCTGCCTGCAGGCTCGTTACCTCGCGAATCGATTCCCGCGTGCGAACCGCATCTGGATGACGTGGGTCTGGCTGTGACATCGTAATCGTACACACCCAGCCGACAGAGTTTCTCTTAACACTGCTATCCTGAAGGTGTCAATGTTCAGGCTTCCGCTTGCCGGCTGCATCTCTGCCGGGTCGGAAATTGCTCGCGCGAACGTTGCTCCGGCCGATGCCTGATGCACCGAAGTTGCTTGTTGGCACATTTTTGAACTTGTGAACCGTTATCAAATATGTCTGATTGGCAGGCACCCGCCTGCCCTTCTACCCTGCGTAGCCTTCGATCGCGCACATCACCAAATGCGAGACACCCCGTCAGGAAGATCTGAACATAATCGATGAAGGATTTCTCGGAACTCAATCTTTGCTCCGCATTGCGGAACAACCTCGCTAAAAACGAATTCGTCACTCCAACACCTGTCCAGGCGCAGGCCATTCGGCCCCTCATGGAAGGCCGCGATGTGGTCGCCACGGCGCAAACCGGCACCGGCAAGACCCTGGCGTTCGCAATTCCTGTCATTGAGGCTCTCGCCGCCGTTCCCCGCAGCAACGCAATTAAAGTCCTCATCCTCAGCCCCACACGCGAACTTGCCATCCAGATCGATGCAGCATTCAGGCAACTCGCCGAAGGCATGCGCATCCGCACTGCCGTTGTTGTGGGCGGTTTGAGCGAGGCCAACCAGTTGCGCGATATCAAGGCCGGCGCCGAATTGGTGATTGCTACCCCAGGCCGCCTCTGCGATTATCTGGAGCGGCGGCTGATCGATCTTTCCGGCGCCCGCACCGTCGTTCTCGACGAGGCCGATCGAATGCTCGATATGGGTTTCCTGCCCTCTCTGCGAACCATTCTGCAGGAGCTTCCGGCCAAACGCCAGACGATGCTGTTCTCGGCGACCATTGAGCGATCCGTGGCTTGCCTGGTCGACAGTTACGTGCATGAGCCGGTGCGAATCGCAGTTGAAACCTGCACGAAAACGGCCAGCCAGATAGATCTCTTCTGCTACGAGGTCCAGGAAGGCTCAAAGTTTGATCTCCTGGTTCATCTGCTGAAAAAGGAGAAGGGCTCTTTCCTCGTCTTCGTGAGCACCAGAGAGGGGGCCGACAGGCTTTCTAAATTTCTGGAGCGCGGGAAGTACAAAGTGGCGTGCATCCACGGCGACCGCTCGCAGAGCCAGCGCAACGAAGCGCTGCAGGGTTTCAAAGACCGCGTCTACCGTATCCTCGTCGCCACCGACGTGGCCGCCCGCGGCATTCACGTGGATGACATCGCTCATGTCGTGAATTACGATTTGCCACGTGAACCGGAAAGCTTCATTCATCGCATCGGCCGCACGGGCCGCGCCGGTGCGCGAGGCGCCTCATGGACCTTCGCGGTTCCGCTCGAACGCTCCGATGTGAGAAACATTGAGAGCCTGCTTGGCACTAAGGTGCAATATCGCGAACTGCCAGCACTGCCGCGGCCGATCGGGCTCGTGAGTGATGTTCAGGCATTTCTGGCTTCGACGAATTCCAGTCAGCCGGGCGGCGCCTCGCCTGGGCCCACGGTTGCGAGAAGCTTCTCCAGTGGTCGCCGCCGGTCCGGTCGCCGCTGAATTGCAAGCCTGATCCCGCCGGCTAAGCAGTATTGGGAGATCAACAGCGCGAGTACGGTATGCCGGGTCTATATTGACGAGAAACCGCCGGTGACGGGAATTCGAAGCACGCGGCGATCCCAGGCTCTCCCGGGAGGAGCGGTCCATCTCGGAGCATCGCTCTTGTTCGCATACTCAATACGATTCCCATGCCGTTTTTTGGTCTTCGTCCATCGGGGTGCCAGGAACCCGGACGCCGGGATTTCTCATTTCAACAACCCATCGATTCGTTCGGCTGTGCCGAGTTCAAGAACGTCCACGAGCTGCGGATGCGGCACGGGATTCCATCGAGCGCGACGATCTGGAACTGATGCCCCGATAGCGCCAGCTTGATGTTTTCCGGCGCTCGTTCAGAATGTGGAAAGAACGCGTTGCCCTTCTTTGACGCGTCCCGGTTCTTCGAATCCGAGGCAGTTCCCGTTGATCGTGAAGCGCTGATAGCCGATTTTCCAGCCCATTGGGCTTTTCCTTCCCTGGTGCTCGGCTGATACGGTTGCGGTGGCAATCCGAATCTGCTTCTTCGTTTTCCTCGGCTCCCGGGAAAAGGCTCCCATTCGTGGGTTGCCAGGAACACCCCCTGATCATAATTGCCTGCGGTTCGATATACACAAATGCGAACTGCCCGGCGTACTCGCCCCTGCTGATATCAGACATAGGCAAGACGTGCATGTGGACAAAGCGCGCGCCCGAAGGCCGCGGGCGTCAGCCGATAGCGCAGATGGCCGGTCGGCGGCGCAACCAGGCTCTTTTCCTCCGCAGCCCCGTCTATATCTGCAGGAATGATCTGACCGTGCCAGTGCACGAGTTCGGGTGAATTCGTTTCATTGAGAGGTCGAGGGTGACCGCCCTCCTTCCTTGACGCGGATTAGCGGGCCAGGCACAGCTCCCGTTGTAGCCGATGGGGCTGATTGTATGGTCCCTGGCGATATCAACCAAAACGGATCCGATGTCCAGGGTGACATCCGCTTTGCCGACGACCGGCGCTGCGGCTGACCTCGTCTGCGGAGACTTCGAATCATGCTGCGACTCGGAATTAGTTACTTCCGGCGCTCGGAATGAAGCCGTTCGATATCGACCAGCCCACCGAGCCACGCGAGCGAGCGGCCCCGCCGAAAAGTGATGAATACAAAGTCAAGGCCGGATAAGCTCCCGACTCGATTTGCGGATGTGCGACACAAGAGACAGCAACTCTCTTTACTATTTGCTTTAATTTTCTAATCCTCTTTCCGAAGGCTTTGTACGGAGACTCGATTCACTCCTTCTTTTTTTCAAATTCCTTCACGCCCTTCTTAAGCAGCGCCAGCGCGCGTTCGGGACCACCCAGCCCGGTTACTTTAAATTTCTTGCCTCGAAGCTTGTTATAGGACACGAAGAACTCCTGAATCTGGGAAAGAAGCGACTGTCCCATATGCTTGATGGACGCTATGTTTTCGTGGCTGTAGGAATGAATGCTGACCGCCAGCAGACGGTCATTGCTTTCGGTTTTCCCGTTCTGCGTCTGCTCGGCCTCAATCACACCGATGAGACGAACGTGCAGCAGACATCCGACGTGGGCAGGTTCGTCCATCAGCACCATAACATCCAGTGGGTCGCCGTCTTCCCCGAGCGTCGACGGAATGAATCCGAAGTCGAACGGAAACATCATCCCCTCCGGTAAAAGGCCCGCAAGCTCGAAAAGGTCCGATTCAGGATCGTAATCGAATTTATTTCGGCGGCCTTTCGGCGTCTCAATAATTGCGCGGCATTGGAGCTTTTTTGCGTCCAGGTGATTCGGGAAGGATGTCAGATCAGGCACTTAACGAATTATGGCAGTTTAGTGACCAAATCGAGCAGTTTGGGCCTTCAGCGCCAGGTCCGCGTTGCTGATTCGGGCAAGGACGAAAAAGGAAGGTCGCGTGCTAAAAACCCCACGAGGAGAAATTCGGATGGCAAAACTTACAACCGCGGCAAGGAAGAAAGAGCCGAGCAAAGAATTCGGTCTGCCCGAGCAACACAAGTATCCGATGCCGGATGCGAGTCACGCTCGAAACGCGAAGGCGCGCGCTTCGCAAATGGAAAAGCAGGGAAAATTGAGCGCTTCGGATAAAAAGAAGATCGACACAAAAGCCGACAAAATGTTGGGCAAATAGCGGCCGCGAAGCGACCCCGCCTGTTCACAATCGACCGGCGAGACACCGACGACCAACTTCCCTGGAACCCAGAGGTGAAATTCGCGCGTGCGGCGGGAGCCAGTTCCGCGTCAGGAGATTTATAATCATCGCCTTTTCAATAGTTTCCGAATCGGACTAACCGCGTGCCCGCATCTTCCATGCAATAAGTAGTTGTATGAGTCGGAATGTGGACGCGAACTCTCAAAGGGTACTCAGGGGGCACCGGAGCGGACGGGATGATGTCTTTGCCCCAAAACAAATATTAACGAACGAACCCCAGAAGTTATTGAAAATACAGCAGCAGGATCAGGGCTACATCCGCCGCTTCCCCTTCCTCACCCGCCCGGATCTGAAAAAATGAGACTTCGAACGGCGTCCATGGCGCTCGCGCTCGCTGCTCCGGTCATGCTTCATCCGGCCCTGGATGAAGCGATTCGCGGGTTTGACCCCGCATCGCAATCTGCTCAGGAGCATTGGGAATCGGAGGCCCGCCGTATTCCCGACCCGGCCCGCATCGGCGAATTCATCCGGAAACTTTCCAGCCGTCCCCATCTCGCGGGTACCCTGCGATCGAAGGAGACGGCAGAATCAATCCTCGGGCAGCTTCGCGGATACGGTCTTGATGGGCGTATCGAACAATTCGAGGCGTTACTGCCCACCCCGAAAACGCGCATCCTCGAAATGACGGAGCCGTCAACTCTGCGGCTGAAACTCGAAGAGCCTCCAATTCCGGGCGATCGATCGTCAACCGATGCGGGCGTGATCCCCACGTACAATGCCTACTCCGGCGATGGCGACGTGACCGCGCCGCTGGTCTATGTCAATTACGGTTTGCGTCAGGATTACCAGTTCCTGAGCGACGTGGGCATAGATGTAAAGGGAAAGATCGTTATCGCGCGCTATGGTCAAAGTTTTCGCGGGATGAAGCCCAAAATCGCGTATGAGCACGGCGCCGCCGCTTGCATCCTCTATTCGGATCCGCGCGATGACGGGTACTTTCAGGGGGACGAGTTCCCCCGGGGGCCCGATCGGCCGGCCGCGGGGGTACAGCGCGGCAGCGTGCTCGATCTGACGCTCTACCCCGGCGACCCTCTCTCGCCTGGCTGGGCTTCCGAAACCGGATCAAAACGTCTCCCTCTCAGCGAGGCGAGGACCATCCAGCAAATCCCTGTTCTCCCGATTTCCTGGTCGGACGCTGAACCGCTCCTGGCGAAGCTTACCGGTCCCGTTGCCCCCGAACCGTGGCGCGGGGCGCTGCCCATCACGTATCATCTCGGCCCGGGCTCCACGAAGGTGCATCTGAAGATCGAGATGGACAACTCCACGCATCCCGTCTACGACGTCATCGCTCGCATACCCGGCAGCGAGTTCCCCGACGAGTGGGTGCTCGAAGGCAATCATCATGACGCATGGGTGCACGGAGCCAGCGACCCGTCTTCCGGCGCAGCCTCCCTCATGGAAGCCGCGCGGACGCTGGCGGAGATGACGCGCAAAGGATGGAAACCCAAACGCACAATCCTCTTTGCTTTGTGGGACGCCGAAGAGTTCGGGCTTATCGGCTCCACCGAATGGACCGAGAAACACGCCGATGAACTCGACCGGAAGCTGATCGCCTACATCAACAGCGATTCCACGGGAAAGGGACGATTCACCGTCGCGGGATCCCATTCTCTCGAGGCGTTTGTTCGCCAGGTCGCCCGTGATGTGAACGATCCGGAGACGAGCAAGGCCCTCCTGATTCCGAACTTCCGCGTCGGCGCACTGGGCTCCGGTTCGGATTACACGCCGTTTTTGCAGCACCTGGGAATCGCCTCCCTGGACATTCATTTCGCGGCGAACGATTCGGGGATTTACCACTCCATTTATGACGATTTCGACTGGTTCACCCATTACTCCGACAGCGACTTCACTTATGGCCGCGCTCTCGCGCAGGTAGAGGCTACGGCATTGATGCGATTCGCCGACGCCCCGGTACTTCCCTTCGAATTCGGGCGTTTTGCCTCGGCCGTTTCGAGCTACATCGACGAGATCGCCGGGCTGCCCGGTTCGAATCGCAAACACTGGCTTACGGAACTCCGCAGCGAGGTGGCGAATCTGGAAGAGACCGCCGGGAGATTCGACTCGGTTTATGCGCATGCCCAGCCAAACCTGGAATCGGCCTCGCCGGCCAAACTGGCGGCCCTGAATCGGATTCTGTATCGCTCCGAGCGCGCCCTTACGCTCGATCCGGGCCTTCCAGGTCGTCCGTGGTACCGTCACCGGATTTACGCGCCCGGTCAATATACGGGGTACGAGGCAAAGACTCTCCCGGGCATCCGGGAAGCGGTTGAGGCGGGAAAAGCGGATGAAGCGGAACGGCAGGCCGCGCAGGTGATCCAGGTACTCCGGAAACTGAACGATGAGATTGCTGAAGCCGCAACGCTGACAGGGGAACTATGATCGCTACTCCCTGGGGAGACGTCGAAGTTGCCGACGCGCATGTTCACTTTTTTTCGCCGCTATTTTTCCAGTCGCTGGCCGAACAGAAAAACAGGAGTGACGTGGGCTCTTTGCTTGGCTGGGAAGTTCCCGAAACCTCCGAAGATCTGGCCGACCGGTGGGTCGTGGAACTGAATCACAACGGCGTTGACAAGGCCGTTATGGTCGGGAGTATACCGGGCGACGTGGAATCGGTGGGCGTCGCTGTCGAACGTCACCCCGAGCGTTTGCATTCGGTGGTGATGATCAACCCGTTGCTGCCCGGACGCTGACATCCGGTGCGCCACCGCTCTTTCGATCGGCGCTATTGACGGAGTCTTCCTCTTTCCGGCCATGCATCAATACTCGATGCACGATCACCATGTTCGTTCGCTCCTCGTCGACAGTGGCCGGCCAGGCCTCCGGTGTGGTTTACGTGCATTGCGGAATGCTGAGCGTGGGCTTTCGCAAGAAAGTGGGGCTGCCTTCGCCGTTCGACGTTCGTTATTCGAACCCAATCGATATTCACGCCGTCGCACTGACATTTCCGCACGTTCCGTTCATCATTCCCCATTTCGGCGCAGGGTATCTTCGCGAGGCGCTGATGCTGGCCGATATGTGCCCCAATGTTTACTTCGACACCTCCAGTTCCAATCGCTGGATGCGCTGCGAACCTTCCGGCATCGAGCTTCCCGGCGTGTTCCGGAAGACTCTCGAAGTGCTCGGCCCGAAGCGGTTGCTCTTCGGGTCGGATTCTTCCTGGTTCCCGCGCGGCTGGGCGAGGGACGTATTCGATGCCCAGGTCGCCGCGCTTTCCGCCGCGGGTGTCGAGGAGGAAACGGTTCGGGGAATTTTAGGCGGCAACCTGCGCGCTTTGTTTGCAAGATAGCGGAGAAGAAACCGGAGGCCGGAGCACTAACACCAAAGAAGACGAACACGAATTGAAATCCTCCTTCTCCTGGCGTGGGCTCCGTTTGCGTGTCCCCGCCGGCCGCAAAGCGCAACGGCTCTCGTTTCCAGTTGCCGGCCCCGTACGGATCGCTCTGCTCGGAACAGGGATTTTCGGCCGAGCGGAATGTCCGGGAGTTCGACGCCGAAGATCTCAGCGGACCTGCACTCATACGCGCCGGAAGCGTTGGTCGCACCGCTCGATCTTGCTTTGTCTCTGTCGGACCAGAAGAGCCGGGGCCTGATCGATCTGCATAGCCTGAACGTCGCGATCGTCGTGCTGACGTCGTTAGACGACTCGCCGCTGACCGACGATCACCGGGATCTGCTGTGGCGCGCGTTTGGCGTCCCGATGTTCGAGCAACTGCGGGGATGGGATGGGACGGTTATCGCGAGAGAGTGCGAGGTGCATGACGGCCTCCACATCGATGGGTCCGTCGAGGGCTTGGATCTGCCCGGGCAGATTGTATCCGAATGTTGTGAATGCGGTCGTGAGACGCCGAGACTGAAGAGCTTTGCGCCGGCCTACTCGGCGATGCTCGGAACTCCGGAAAGCCCCGGTGTGGGCGCAACATAGCGCCGGTACAGATACTCGGCTCCATAAATCGCGCATCCGGCCAGCACCGCGGCAACGGCATTCACCACGAGGACGCCGATAGCGGTCACGAGGAACGCGGCCGCATCGGCGTACCGCATCTTGTGAAGCCGCCGCCAGGTGCTCACATCGAGGAGGCAGAGCCCCATCCAGGCAGTCACGCCGGCGAGCGCTGCCAGAGGAATATGCGCCAGCGCGCCCGAGCCGAGCCGTACGAGCGCGAAGAGGAAAACCGCATGGATCAGATTGGAGACTCTGGTTGTTCCGCCGCAGCGGACGTTAGCCACGCTGCGAGCCGGAATGCCGACGCTCATGGGCGCGCCGAAGATTCCGGCGCCCAGGTTCGCGATGGCATAAGCGCCCAGCTCGGCGTCGGCATCCGTTCTTTTCAGATGCTTGTGTTTGCCGCGGAAATGTTCGACCGCCCTTGACGTCAGTAACAAATTGATCGAAGCGACGAAGGCCAGCATCAATCCGCTGGGAACTACTTTCAACACATCGTCCGGCATCCACCGGAAGCCCGCGAAGGATGGAATCGTGAGATGCAGAGCGCCGACCTCCGGTTCGTGCAGGTGAAATCCCCAGGCGATCAGACCGGAGAGAGCCACTCCGATCAGTGGGGCGGGAAGTTTGTGCGACCAGCGCATGGTAAGCGCGGCAGCGAGCATCACGCTGCCGCTGAGAACTACAGGTTCCCAGCGAGACGCCGCCACTTCGCCGACAACGGTAGCGAGTTGCGCGAGGTAATTATCCCCGTGCGTGGCGCCGACACCCAGGATTACGCTGAGCTGCGAGATCACCATGATCCCGCCGATGCCGACGGAGAATCCGGTCACTACGGTAGGAGGGACTTTCGACGCGTATCTGCCGAGGCGAAGCACACAGAACGCCATCATCAGGACAGAAGCGACGATCGAAACCTTCGCCGCCCGCCGATTCCGCCGATTCGTACCGTCTCCGCGATGAAAGGAACCGTAGCACTCGCCGTGCCGCCGATCAGGACGGGATTTCGCCCGAGGAGGGCAGTGACGGGCGCCGTTACGATCGACGTAACGACGCCCAATATGGGTGGCAAGCCCATCAGAGCCGCCATGGATAAACCATAGGGCAGGATAGGGCCGCGATCAGGCCTCCCGCGCAATCACCGAAAAACCGCTCCCAACTGTATTTACCGGTTTGCGCGGATCATGACCTGCTCTTCTGACTTAAGGTTTCAAGCGGACATCACTTTGACAAAGGCGGCGTTGAACTTATTCATCTCCTCTTTGGTCCCGACGGTGACCCGGACGTAAGTCGGCCACGCCGACCACACACGACCGATGTAGATCTTTTCTTTCCTCAACGCCATGACCACTTCGTTGCCGGGCCGCTTCGTATCGACCATAAAGCAGTTCGACACCGACGGCACATAGTGGAAATTGTTCTTCGCCAGAAATGCGAGAGTGTCGTTCCTCACGTCACCGATTACCTTCCGACGGTCGGGAACGAGGTTCTTCTGCTCGAGACTGGCGCTCGCAGCAGCCATTCCGGTGATCGGAAGCATCCCGGCGCTGAATCCAGCCAGCTTCTCGATAAGGTCGGGACGCGCGATTGCGGCGCCGGCACGGAGCCCGGCCATACCGTAAATCTTGGAGAAGGTGCGAAGCACAATCACGTCTTTATCCTTCGCTACCAGATCTGTATTGAACGGTGCGCCGGCGATGTGCGTGTATGCTTCGTCGACTATTACGACCGACCCGGCCGGCTTGTTCGCGACAAGCCACTCGATGTCCGATTTCGACGTCAGCGTTCCGGTCGGATTGTTGGGATTGCAAATATAAAACAACCCTGCATGCGGAGCGGCAGCAACCATGGCTTTGACGTCATGGGCGTACTCCTTTGTGAGGGGCACTTTAACGACCCTGGAACCGACGAATTTCGCAGCGCGTTCGCCTGCTTCATAGCCCGGGTCCGCCATGACGAGCGGTTTGTCCGGCGTCGTGAATGCCAGAACGGACTGGTGCAGCGGCGCGCTCGATCCGGGGTAAATCCCGACGTAGTCGAGCTTGACACCTTCCTGATCCGCCAGGATCTGCTGAACGATGTCCGTTTCGTCGTACATATAACGGCCGCCGTTCGCCGCAACCTTGTAAAGAGCTTCCAGCGCTTCCTTGCAGGGACCAAGGGGGTTTTCGTTAGCGTTTATCATTACTGCATCAGGCGGCACATTGCTCACTTTTGAGAGCTGCGCCATCGCCGATTCGTTATAAAAGGGGAGGGTCGAGCCCGCGGCCAGCACGGTTGCAAGCCGTCCAAAAGATCGACGCGAAAAGCCGCGTTTCAAAAATTCTTTCTGTTCCTGTGGGGTAAGTCTCACCATGGTCTCCTTGTTCAAAGGCGGACATAAAAACGCTGGACTTGCCGACCACGGAGTGATTGGCAAGTGACGAATGAACTGGGAAAGTGGACTGGACTTGTCTCCGACAGGGAGAGGTGGGGCTTGTCGGGGCCGGTGGACTGCTGACTCGGCGAACGGAATTGTTTACTTTTCCATTACAGAATCAAACAGCCGTGCCGAAACCAAATTAGCGCAGCAAAATCGGGAAGTCAAACGCATTTATCACCAAACACGCTGCTTATGAAGGTATATTCGATTGACCGCGAGACCTGGGTTCCGAACCCTCTACCTGAAGTATTCGATTTCTTTTCCCGCGCTGAGAATCTGGAAGGTCTGACGCCTCCATGGATGCGGTTTCGCATTCTGACTCCGCAGCCAATCAGGATGACAGTGGGCACGCTGATCGATTACAAGCTTCGGGTCCACGGGTTTCCGGTCAAGTGGCGGACGAGGATCGAGATCTGGAATCCGCCGCACCAGTTCATTGATATGCAGTTGAAGGGTCCGTACAAGCTGTGGCATCACACCCATCGATTTATGGCATCCGGCGCCGGCACGCTTATCACGGATAGCGTTCGTTACGGGCTTTCTTTTGGCCTGCTGGGGCAGTTGGTGAACCGTCTCCTGGTATCGCGCGATCTAGCGAAGATTTTCGATTACAGAGCTGAGAAGATTCGAGATTCTTTCCTCTGTGATGCATAGTACCGAACGAGAGCGGCTGCCCAGTACTATAATTGTTGCCCATTACACAGAACTATGAAACGATTCATTGATCATCATGATTCGCCACTCCGTTGTGTTCTTCTGGGGCGCCTGCCTGCTCGCCCAGACGCCTAATACAATTCAGACGATAGCCGGGACTGGATCCGCCACATTTGGCGGTGACGGAGGTCAGGCAAAGCTTGCCTCCTTGAACATCGCCGTGGACGTTTCGACCGACCGCTCTGGCAACCTCTTCATCGCGGATCAGTTCAACCAGAGGATACGCAAAATCGCTCCTAACGGCACGATTTCCACAGTCGCCGGAAACGGCACTCAAGGATTTGCGGGCGATGGGGGCCCCGCGATCAACGCCGAGCTTTTCAATCCTACCGGCGTCTTTGCGGACAACCTGGGTGACGTGTACATCGCGGATGTCGGAAACCAGCGAATTCGAAAGGTAGATCCCTCCGGCATTATTACGACGGTTGCGGGTAACGGCGGCAAGGGATACGGTGGCGACGGTGGGCCTGCTGTCAACGCGACCTTTTATAACTGCGTCCGCGTGGCAATGGACCCTTCGGGTAACGTGGTGATCGCAGATCAGAGCAACCACCGTGTCCGCCGGATTGCCTCCAATGGCATTATCACGACGATTGCGGGCAACGGCGTGGGAACTCCCCAGACTGGAGCTTTCTCGGGCGACGGCGGACCCGCAATCAACGCCTCCCTGAACAACCCCACCGCGATCGCATTTGACAGTACCGGCGTGCTCTACATCGCGGATCAGTTCAACCAGCGTATTCGCAGGGTCACTCTGGACGGCACGATTACAACTATTGCCGGCAACGGATCAGCGGGTTATGCAGGCGACGGCGGTTCCGCACTCGCGGCATCCCTGAACTTTCCGGGCGCGATAACAGCGGACGCCGGAGGAAACATCTATTTCAACGACGACCAGAATTTTGTGACTCGCCGTGTCTCAACTGGCGGGATCATCACGACCGTTGCGGGCAACGGTAAGGCGGGATTTTCGGGCGACGGCGGCCCGGCGACTTCTGCTTCTCTTAGCGGCAATTTCGGCCTTGTGTTCGACACTTCCGGGAATCTGTACATCGCGGATTCGCAGAACAACCGTATTCGCGAGGTGTATGCGACCACGACTCCCGGCGCAGCTCCTACGGTGACGCCCGCCGGTGTCGTTCCCATTTACAGCACCGCGACGACGATTCAGCCAGGGTCCTGGGTATCGATTTACGGCACGAATCTGGCTGCCTCGCCTACGACCTGGAAAGGAGATTTTCCGACAACGCTGGGCGGCACAAGCGTGAAGATCAACAATAAACCTGCTTACATCTATTACGCGGCACCCGGTCTGGTCGACGTACAGGCGCCGGACGATACCGCCACCGGATCGGTCCCCGTTGTGGTCACAACCGGGGCCGGGAGTACGACATCGACGGTTACTCTGGGTCAATTCGGGCCATCACTGTGCGTGACTGGCGGAAAGTACGTTGCCGGCGTGATTGTGAGATCGGACGGATCTGGCTCCCAGGGAGGCGGCACGTACGATTTTCTCGGGCCTACAGGCAACTCACTGGGGTATCCGACGAAGGCCGCGAAGGCGGGCGATGCGATCGAGCTTTACGGCGTGGGTTTCGGTCCCACAAACCCGCCGATCACTTCAGGCAGAGTGCTGGCTCCGGGAGAATTTGGAGCTGCATCAACTCAAATTACGCTCATCCTTAACGGCGTGAGCGTAACGCCTTCATTTGCAGGAATCACGGAGGCAGGATTGTTTCAGCTTAATTTCACGGTGCCTCCGGGTCTCAGTTCCGGCAATTTGTCGATAACGGCTATGGTCGGAGGCGTTCAAACGCCGAGCGGAGTTGTTATTCCGCTTCAATAGCCTCGGCTCCGGCGTTCGCGCCCACTCCAGCGGGGTTGCCGTAATCCAACCAGACCCATTCCGAACCGCCGGTACAGATTCTGCCCCGATGTGGAATAGAATAACCGTGAGCCGCCAAACTGCGTCATAAAATTCAGGACGACCGCACGGCGCGTTGACGACGGGCATATTCTGGAAACAGAGCGTGCAGCCAAAAGAAAAGCATTCGTTGAAGGAGATACTATGGCGAAATCCCGAAAGACCTCAATTGCCCGTCGCGGCTTTTTGAAAGGCGCGGCGGCCGGTGCGGCAGCACTGGCTTCCACCGGACCCGCCGCAATGGCTCAACGCCAGACGGTAGCCGCGGCGGCGGACGGAGCGGCTCCAGCGCCGACTCCCGCGGGACTGGCCCGGGATGCCGGAAACGTGCGTCCCCCGGCGCAGGTCAGAACGATCACTGCTCCCGGCTCCGACGTCATGGTTCAGACACTCAAAGA
The DNA here is from genome assembly GCA_963718155.1 of Terriglobia bacterium. Classification (GTDB taxonomy): domain Bacteria; phylum Acidobacteriota; class Terriglobia; order Bryobacterales; family Bryobacteraceae; genus BOG-234. The sequence goes on from CAVQYP010000029.1 coordinate 159,849, forward strand.
GCTCGGAATCGAATTCGCGGCGGCCAATCCCGGATCAAGTTTTGAGGGCTTGCAGGAATCGCTGATCAATTACGGCAACCCGCCGAACCAGAGGCCCGAGTTCATCACTGCCCTGCACGAAGAGTCTTCCGTTGCCTTTGGCCATGGCTACGCGAAAGCCACGGGAAAACCAATGGCGGCTGTGCTTCACGGCACGCTCGGTATCCAGCACTCGTCCATGGCGATGTACAACGCGTTCTACGACAAAGTGCCGATCGTCATGCTCGTCGGCAACGATCCGGATTTCATTCCGGCGCACACCGCTCACGATATGGCCGGGATGTGCCGCAGCTTCACCAAGTGGGACGCTCAGCCGAAGACCATTGAGGAAGCTCTGGTAGCGATCCAGCGTGCATACAACGAGGCGATCACGCCTCCGATGGCCCCCACACTCGTGGTTCTCGATACGGCCATCCAGAAAGACAACGCGCCCGGACTCAAGCCACCACCGTACAAGCCGCCACAGTTTGTCACCGTGGACTCCACTCAGGCGAGAGAAATCGCGAAAGGGTTGCTTGCCGCGAACAATCCGAGAATTCTCGTAGGACGACTGAGAACACCGGAAGGCGTCAAGCGGTCTGTGGAACTGGCGGAACTTGTGGGAGCTTCGACCAGCACTGCCGCAACCAATGGGCCGATGAGCTTCCCCCAGGGGCATCATCTTTGCGGACCCGGCGCCGATACGTCGTACGATTACACCCTCGGTCTCGAGGTTCCAGCCGCGCAAGCTGCGATCGTGGGCCCGAACCTTGCATCGATCAAGGCCGTGCGGGATCCGGCCGACATCGGCTTCGGCGGTCTCGACGGTGCGCCGCGGGGCGGCGGAGGCCGGGGAGCCCGTCCGCGAAGGCGCAGCACCGATTACGGCGGATGCCGAAGCCAGCCTTCCACTGATTATCGAAGAGGTCAAAAAGCAGATCACGCCTGCGCAGAAGAGTGTCATTCAGGAACGCACCGCGAAACATGCGCCGGCTAATCACGACGCGCGCGTACTCGCTGTATCGCAGGCTGTCGAAGGCGCGCGGGCCGGGTGGAACGGGAGCCCGATCAGCACCGCCCGGATCTACGCGGAACTCTGGCCGATGATTCGGAAAGAGGACTGGTGCCTCTCCTCGCCCAGCAATTTCTCGGGCGGCCACAACGCCCGCCTGTGGGAACACAATCAACCGTACAGCTACCTCGGCGGCCAAGGCGCGGCCGGTATGGGTTACGGCGCTCCGGCGTCCGTGGGCGCGGCGCTGGATGCGAAGGGGAAGAACCGGATCGTCGTGAACGTGCAGACGGACGGCGATATGAATTACGCTCCCGGAACGCTGTGGACGGCGGTTCATCACAAGCTTCCGATGCTCACGATCATGCACAACAATCGAGCCTGGCATCAGGAGTTCATGTTCGTGCAATATATGGCCGGTGTTCGCGGACGCGGAGGCGACCGGGCCGATATCGGCACTACGCTGCGCGATCCGTACATCGATTATGTGAAGATGGCGGCCGGATACGGCATGGCGGGAGAAGGCCCCATTACGGATCCCACGAAGCTGGCGCCGGCCCTGAAGCGCGGGGTCGAAGCGGCCAAACGCGGTGAGCCGTATATGATCGACGTGATCACGCAGCCCCGATAAGAAAGTAATAGTGAGGATGATCGTGAAAAATAACTGGAAGGCGTTTCGCCTCTCCGTGGCATCAACGTGGTTCTTATTCGCCGTTTCGGGCGTCACTCTCTACGCCCAGAACGGCGGGCGTGGCAGGGGGGCGCCCATCGTCAACGTGCCACCTCCCACCAGCCCGGTCACGGGAAACGCCGCGAACGGAAAGAAAGTTTTCCTCAGTTACGGCTGTTACGCCTGTCACGGGTATAACGGAGAAACCGGAGCCCGGAACTTCGTCGGACGGTGGGGAAATCTTCAGACTGAGCAGCAGTTCATTACCTTTTTGCGCGGCCGTGCGAACGCGGCCCCGTTAACCCCGGTTTCATCCATGCCGAACTTCAGCGCCCAATCGCTTCCGGACGACAAGGCGAAGGATCTTTATGCCTACATCCGGACGTTCAAGAGCACCGCGCCTGCAGGCAAGAACGTTCCGGCACTGGATGACATCGTCGCGTCGGCCAAAGCCGAAAAATAACGCTCAGTAGACGGCTGAGAGGCGCTTCGCCGGATGGTCGCGCGCCAGGCTGGCGTCCGCTCGCGGGGACGGGTAGACAGGACACCAGTTCCCGGTGAACCTGCTGTAAGCCCAACGGCAGATTCGCGGTCGGACCCCGGCCGCCATCGGCACCTTCACGCCATGGAGCGGGTCGTCAGTCGCGACGAGGCATTGCCCCGAGGGCACCCGGAACACGGTACCCGTGGCTATCATCAGTCACACCCAGCACCGCGGGAACGCGCGGTCCGAAGCTCGTAAAATCGAACCCATATTCGCCACGGAATTGTCCGGCGGGCTGGCCCGGAAGGCGGCGGCACGATCGTCAGCCTCCGTGCTCATCGTTACGTGACGATCAAGAGCGTCTTGTTCCACTCCGGGGATTGCGCAATCCGTTAGCAGACATCGTGAATCAACTGTTCGCCAAGTCGTATCGGCGAAGTCAAGGCGGGTCAGAGATCGTACCGAAAAAGCTGAGATCTGGTTGCGGAGCAACCTTCTTCGGCGTGCACGCCAGGCATGAAGCCGGCGTTCGGAACTGAAGCCGCCATCGCGAATACCGGCACAGCACCGGTCAGGTCCCGGTTCGGTTCCCTTCCCTGTCAGGCCTCGAACGCCCGGCCGCGGGGAGAGACGTTCCTCCTTTTTATTTTGCACCTAATGTAGCCTCCAGCGCATTTTTTCCCGGTTACGCGATGGGACCTGAACATCGCTTACACACTAACTGGGAAACGTCTCAAAATGGACCACCGTCTATTCTCTTCGCCGGATCTGCACCCTGCGAAAGTCGACTTCGACACTCGCCTGATTTCCTTCGTTCCAATGACGAAAATGAGCTGGCGAGCATCCAGTTTTCTGGATCACAGGACCAGGGCGGCGAGCGGGGAGAGTCTGCAAATCCCGATCCCGGAGCTTCTTCTCGCCGCCGCGGAGCTTCCCCCGCCTCAGGGCGGCGTCCACTACATATTCCACGCCGCGTTCTGCTGTTCCACGCTGCTCGCGCGGTACCTCGATCTCATCCCACCATGCTTTGTGCTCAGGGAGCCCCTGATGCTGACGGAAACTGCGCTTATCAGGCCGCGCGCAATTGAAGCCCACAACGAGGGCACGCTGCCACCGGCCGAATGGGATTGTTTTCTCAATCTGAGCCTCCGTATTCTCAACCGCCGCTACGCGCCGGAGGATGTCGTCGTCACGAAGGCAAATGACCTCTGCAATAGCCTGGGCGAGATTCTCCTGGCGCGCGATCCCGCATCGAAAGCCGTGTTCCTCACTATAGGACTAAAAGAGTTTCTCCTCGTTGTACTAAAGGAGGCGGACCGCCGTCAGTGGCTGCGCGCCCGCCTCCGCCGAGCGCTAAAAGACGCCGCCGTTATCCCCGAACTGGCTGGATTCGATCCGGCCGTTATGACGGAAGCGGAAGGTGGCGCTTATCTGTGGGCCCTGAATGAGGCATTGCGCGTACGAATGTGCTCGGCGCATCCCGGCCGGGTGCTGACCATTTCAGGCGAAAGCGTTGCGGACGCTCCCGCCGAAGCCGTTCGAGGCGCCGCCCATCATTTCGGACTGCCCGTAAGCAATGGCTTGCCGAAAAGTATCTTCTCCGATGCCACATCAGCCAGACATGCGAAAGATCCGTCCCGGAGTTACAACGCGCGAAGCCGCCGGAAGGAACTGAAGGCGCTCGAGAAGCAAATCGGCCGCGAAGCGGATGCAGGCATGAAGTGGGCGGTCGACAATCGCGTCCTGTTTGGCGGTCGGATCTGAGTTGCCGGTCCGAATCAGCCCGGACCGCCGGACTCTGAAACAATGAATCCCGTTATGACCCGAAGAGACGCACTTCAGATCCTTCCCGCGAGCCTGGCGCTGGCGCAAACCGCACGGTCCGCAACCGCGCCATCGGCCGGAAGGCTGAAGCAGTCCCTGGCGCGCTGGTCCTACGCCAAAATCCCGATCGACGACCTTTGCCGCGCGGCGGCGGATATGGGCATCACGGGAATGGACCTGGTCGCGCCGGCAGACTGGCCGACGTTGAAGAAGTACGGAATCACGTCTTCGATGGTTCAGGGCGCCGGGAACTTCACGGACGGCTGGAATCGCAAGGAAAATCACGACAAGCTGGAGATGCAGATGCGCGCGAGCATCAAGGGCGCCGCGGAAGCCGGGCTACCCAACGTAATCACCCTTGCGGGCACTCGCCGCGGCATGAGCGACGAGGAGGGCCGCGACAACTGCATCATCGGTTTACGCCGCGTAAAGTCTTTCGCCGAAGATCACAACGTGACCATTTGCATGGAGCTGCTCAACAGCAAGGTCGATCATAAAGACACGATGGCCGATCACACTGCGTGGGGCGTCAGCGTAATGAAGGGCGTCGATTCGCCGCGCGTCAAACTGCTGTATGACATCTACCACATGCAGATTATGGAAGGCGATATCATCCGCACGATTCGCGAGAATATCCAGTACATCGCGCATTTCCACGCCGCCGGAGTGCCGGGACGCAACGAGCTCGACGACACCCAGGAATTGCAGTGGCGAACCATCGCGAAAGCCATCGCCGACCTGAATTTTCAGGGATTTATCGCGCATGAATTCGTCCCGACCCGGGATCCGCTGACTTCTCTTCGCCAGGCCGTTACTCTCTGCACGGTTTAGTTGTCATATCATCGTAAGGGACACATTTCAAATTGCATTCGGGAAAATCAGCCCTCCTGGCGCTGCTGATATCGGGCGGCATTGTCATGACGTCCGTGTCTTTCGCCGCGGTTCCTGACCAGCTCGGCGCGGCGGACGCGAAGGCCCTCAAAAGCCCGACGCCTTACTCGAAGGCATCGATCGACAAGGGCAAGCGCCTCTTTCTTCAGAATTGCACCGGATGCCACGGAGATGACGGCAAGGCCGAACTGGCCGTCGTCGCGGAAGCTACGAACCTTACGGAGCCCAAGGGATACAAAGACGGGACTACCGAAGGCGAGCTCTTTCGTAACATCCGGGACGGGGCGGGCAGCCAGATGCCGCCATTCAAGGACACTCTGAATGAGCAGCAGACCTGGGATCTCGTGAATTTTGTTCGCAGCCTCTGGCCGGATTCCATTCGGCCTCCCTTGCAGGATCAGAAGTAAGCGCGCGTGCCCGTTTTTGCGCGGTAAAGTATAGAACCAGTGGAGATTGAACATGCAGAATGACACCACGCAGAATGATGCGAGGAACGACGCGAGCCGCAATGAACGCGACCAGCGCCCGTCCCGCAGGAATTTTCTGGCTCCGGTCGCAGCCGGGGCGGTAGCTACGGCCCTCTTACAGAAGGACACCCTTCTGGCCGCCACTACAGGCGTGCCGTCAATCACGATTCCCAAAGATATTACCGACAGTCTGGCGGAGCCGACGAAGCTTGGCGAGTTCGCGGGGCAGGGGATGACAGGCGCCGAAGTTTTCGCGCGGGCATGCAAGGAAGAAAATCTGGCTGCGCTCTTCTGCTGTCCGGGAAACTATCCGGTCATCGACGCGATCTCCGCTGCGGGCATTCCTTCGTATGGCGGCCGCTCGGAAGGCTCCATGACCTCGGCGGCGGACGGATTCTCTCGTTGCACGGGTGAAGTTACAGCCTGCTCCGGCACCGAAGGCCCCGGCTTCACCAACATGATCATGAATATCGCTGTGGCACATAGAGCGCGAACGCCTCTGCTGGTGCTGGCGAGCAACGTGACCATTGCGTCGGACGATCGCGAGACCTTCATTCAGACCGGGTATCAGCAACCGACCACCGAGGGCATGAAGAAGTACGGTAAACGGCTCATTGCTCCCGACCGCGTCCACGAGTATGCCGGTTACGCTTTCCGCTACCTCAAGACCGGCGTTCCCGGTCCGGTGCACCTGGATTTCCCCGGCGAGATCGTGCGGGCGCGCTTCACCGACCCCTCGAAGCTGAAGGACTATTACACAAAGGACAAATACCGCACCGAGAGCCGCCCGCATCCTTCGCCGACAGACATGGCGAAAGCGGTCGACATGATCAACAAGGCGGAGCGGCCGATTCTGATTGCCGGTCAGGGCGTCTTCCTGCGTAAGGCGTGGGAGCCGTTGATGGCTGCGGCGGAAAAGCATGAATTCGCGGTCGTTACTTCAGGGCCGATGCGCGGCCACTTCCCCGATGAACACCGCTTGTCCGCGAGCCTCTCACCGGACGCGATCACCAGCGCGGATTTGATCATCTTTGTCGGCCAGTATGCTATGCCGAGCCCGAACGAGTATCGCGCGAACCCGGATGTGAAAACGATTCGCGTCAATCCGGCGCCGGAAGATCTTGGCCGAAACTGGCCGCTGGATCTCGGGATCGTGGCCGATGAAGCGGCTTTCATCGAAGGCCTGGCGAGCGATCTGCCCAGGAAGAAGCGGGACACGTGGGTCAATGAGCTTGCCTCCGCGCGGGCCAAATACCAGCAGGCGCTCGACGAGCGGTATGCGCAGGGCATCAAGCACAGCGAATCGACAAATACGCTCCACCAGGAAGTGCTCTGTCGGGAAGTTCACGATTTCCTTTACAAGGGGAGCATCGATCCGAAACAGACCGTAACCGGCTGGGGCGGATGGACCATCGGAAACTGCGCGGCGCGTTATCTTCGCGCATACCGGCCTGGTCAGGAAGTGAACTGCCCGTATCAGTTCTCGGCCGTGGGCCCTGATCTCGCGATGATGATCGGTGCGGGCGCGGCAGTGCAGTTGGGCGTCGGCCCTCAGGCTCCGTACAAGGGCGCGCCTGTGGTTGTGGTGACCAGCGATGCCGGCATCACGTACAGCATGTTTGAGCTCGATACCGCCGCCAAGTACAAGATCCCGGTTGTCTGCATTGTCTTCAATAACAATGCCTGGGGAATGTGGCCGAGCGCGGTGGGAACGAACCGCGCGATGCACATGTATCTTTTCCAGGAAAATCTTCGGTACGACAAGATGGCCGAAGGCCTGGGTGCGCGCGGCGAGTACGTCAGGACCCAGACCGATTTCCGCGCGGCCTTGAAACGCAGCTATGATGCCGCCGCGAAGGACCGGATTTCGACCCTGATCAACGTTCAGTCGATGAAGGAATTTACGGCGCGGTCACCTTATCCCCCAGGGAATATCATCAATCCGGAACCCAGCGTCGGAGCGCTTGCGCACTAAACGCTCCCTCCCGGTCGCGGCTCGGAAGTGTCTACGCTACATTCGAAGGATTTACGGGGCCGCGCCCGTAAGCAAGCCGCGGCGAATCTCGTTGCCGGCATTCTTGAGTATTACGCCAATCGGGGTGTCTTCAGAGGATACACTCGGGCGGCTGATAGCGGCGGGAAAGCCATTTTCAAAATGGTCTGGCACCATGACCGGCCTATTGAGATGTTGATGGATCCTGCAAAGAGAACTCTCCGATTTCCTGAGCTCCTTCCGGGCTTTGCGCTGGATTCCGCGATGTATGCGAAATTCAAGGAGTTCCTGGATTCACGGCACTCGGAAGAAATTCCGGAGCACCGCAGAATCGATCCCAGGAAGGCGAGGGCTCGCTGTCTCAATAAAGCCGGGGACGTCTCGCTGACGCTATCGGTCGAAGATGGGGATTACGAATACGGCGCCCGCAAGATAATCCATCTGGTGGACGAGATCTTCAAGAACTTTCTCGGGGATTACTACGAATACCAGGTCGAGCATCTTGGGCTCGACCCGGATCGATATTGACGGCTGCTTTGCTGACGCTACTTCGATGCTGACGGTCTGCCGGGCATCGCGATTCCTTTGATGTGACCTTCAAAGAAGTCCTTGTTGTTTTCCTCGCACGAGTACTCCATAATCTGCCAGTCTGTCCGCAGGACGAACGTTCTGGTATTTTTCCAGGGTTTCGTGAACATCACGGGATCGTCAATCGTGATCTCGTAAGCGATGTGGCCGAGGTCCGTCCGAGTGTAACGCTCGATCACGTGCATGCTGGCGCTGTGCGGATGCCCGATTGTGTCCAGCCTGGTCCTGTCGTTAAACCCGACGGTGTCGATTACCAGGGTGTCGCCATCCCACTTGCCGATCGAATCTCCAAACCAGGTGGGGTCGACACGCTTCGGGTGCTCACCATTCAGGCGGACGAGATGGAACCAGGTATTCTGCTCGAAAAGGAGGCCGAGATACGACGAGTTCTGCATGATCTGCATGGGATCGGGCGAGTTGACGGAGCGGACCAGACCGAAGGGCATGCACATACCGGTGTAGTCCCCGTTAGCTGCATCGTACTTGTCCCATTCCGCCTTTCCGGCCGCTGTGAAAGGAAGCACTTTTTTCGGTTTAGCGTTGGGAGGCCCGGGATTCTTCGGATCTTTGGGCTCGTCGGGCAGCGACTGGTCCGGCGTCTGATTGCGGCCATAAGCCGTCATGTCGGGCGAGTACGGCCTCTCCCAAAGCCCGCTGAAGTCCGGTTTCCCGTCGGCCGTCTTTGGCGTTGGCCCGGAAGGCGGGGTGGGCCCTCCTCTTCCCTGCCCAAACGCAGTTACAGCTGTCACCGGCAACATGGCGACAACGGCCACTGCGGCGACGCTCAAAGTCATCAAAGGCTTTTTCACGTCAAATCTCCCTGGAGAAAGCTTATCCTATTTGCCGCTGCGGGGCGTCACGCCATCCTCGGAAGACCCTGCGAATACCTTGTTTCCATTCGGCAGGACCACCGAACGTGAATTACAGGTATTCGTACCATCTTTGGCCCGCGAGCCTTCGATGGTCACTTCGTCGCCGGGTTTCAGCGCATCCCTGGTCCAACCGTTGCGAGTCAGGGTGTTGGGTGGGCCGCCTTCGCATTGCCAGCGGACGACAGCACCCTTCTCATCTTTGGCGTCCAGATAAAGCCAGATGTGGGGGTTCATCCAGTCGAGCTTCACGACCGTACCCTTCAGGGTCACCGGTTTGCTCGCGTCGTATTCCGCGTTGAACGAGTGATGCGCGAGCAGCGGAAGTGCGGCAGATACGACCAATCCTGCCATCGAAAGAACCAGCTTCTTTTTCATGACCACCTCTTCACAAATTCACGTCGAAAGCTATCATGACGGTCAGGCCATGTCAAGCCAACGGAACCGCCTACTGGTTCTCGTTCGCAGCGCCTCCGCCCCGACCGCCACGGCCGCGTCCGGCCGCCCCGGGAACCGGCAATGCCATCCCGACGAGTTCCGCCCCGCCACCCTGCTGGCCGCCGACAACAGCCACCAGAAACTGCCGCCCGTTCACCGAGTAGGTCATCGTGCCGCCCGTCAGATTGGCGCCCAAAGGTATCTCGGCGATCACGTCTCCGGTTTTCTTGTCGATCGCGCGGAGGTTGTCGCTCCCCTCAAACAGCAGTGTCTTCGTCACGAGAATCGGCGAACGCTGAGCTCCGCCCCAGTGACTGGCATCGATCCCGGCAGCCTTAAGCGCCGGATTGTTAACCAGGTTGTCAGGCGCCTTTCCGTTGGGGATCATCCAGGCATGGTCGCCGGTGTTCAGATTGATTGCGGTGATGCGCCCGTAGGGTCCCTTGATCAGCGGTATGCCCATGACATTCGGTCCGCCGAGTCCGCCCGCGGCAATGTACTGCATTTCGGATCGCGAGCCGCCCGGCTGGAGCGAAGAAAGATAGGGAGAAGTGGTTGAAGGGACGTAGAGCATTCCGGTCTCTGCGTCGACGGAACCGCCCATCCAGTTCGCGCCACCGCCCGCGCCAGGTAGCTGGATCGTAGCCAGCTTGCCGCCTGTGTCCTTGACGATAGGAGGCGTAAAGATCGGTCCCAGTTGGTATTGTGACGCCGCTTTCAGAGCCGCCGCTTTGATCTCCGGTGTGTAGTCCGCAAGGTCCGCTTCGGTAACGCCCTGCCGGTCAAACGCAGCGGGCTTCGTCGGGAACGGCTGCGTCGGCGAATACCACTCGCCTGGCGCATTGCCCTGAGGAACCGGCCGTTCTTCGATGGGCCAGACCGGCTTGCCGTTGGTCCGGTCGAACACGAACGTGAATGCCGATTTGTTCACCTGCGCCAGTGCCTTGATTTTCTTTCCATCGACCGTGATGTCGACCAGGATCGGAGCGGCGGGAATGTCGTAATCCCAGAGCTCGTGATGGATCAGCTGGTAATACCAGACGCGCTTGCCCGTCTTCGCATCGAGACAAACGATGCTGTCCGAAAACAGATTCGCTCCGGGGCGCTGCCCGCCATAAGTATCGCCGCTGGGCGCTTCCACCGGAATGTAAACATATCCCAATTCCTCGTCGCCGGTCAGGGGACCCCAGGCACCGGTGTTGCCGGTAAACTTCCACGAATCCTCACCCGTTTTCGGATCCTTGCCCCAGGTCTCGGTGCCCTTTTCGCCCGCCTGGGGCACGGTGTGGAAAGTCCAGAGGAGCTTGCCGGTCCGCACGTCGTAACCGCGAGTGTACCCGGGTGTATTGAGCTTTGTCGGCAGCGCGACACCGACCTTCAGCGCTGCGCCAACCACCACCACATCACGAACGACGATGGGCGGCGAGGTTGCGCCAATGGTGCCTTTCTGAACCACCGGCCGGTCGAGACCCTTCCAGAGATCGACGTGCGCATCGACCCCGAAATTCGAAATCGGCTGGCCGGTTTTCGCGTTCAGGGCGACCAACTGATAGCCCGGCGTCACGAACAGAATGCGGTCGTCGCCCTTGCCGTCGCTCCAATAGCTGAGACCTCGGTTGTTCGGCCGTACCGCCCCTCGCTCGGCGGTATCGTCGCCGTGATAAACCCACAACGTTTCACCCGTGGCGGCATCGGTCGAGACGACCGTGCGGCCTGTGCCGGCGGTAAAAAACAATCTGCCGCCGATCATCAGCGGAGTCACCTCCCAGGCGCCCTGGGGAGTTGGACCCATATTCTGGGCTTTCCAGCGCCAGACGACCTCCAGCGTTTTCACGTTCCCGGCGTTGATCTGGTCGAGGGGCGAATAGCGGGTACTTCCCGTATCCCCTCCGTTGACACGCCATTCGCCATCGGCCGGCGTTCCGTGCTGCCCGAACGCGGGCGTCAGGCTCATTACGGCCAATGCGGCTGTGGCCAGTGTCAGTGATCCAGTGCGATACATTCGGCGTGCCTCCAAAGGTGCACCTCAACACGCAAGGCCGCGCGCGGCGGCATCGGTTGAAAATTACGGGTGTTCCTAAAAGAGTCTATTGCCAAACCAGGCGTTCCGCAAGTTTGCCCCTGGCGGCCCGCGCCTGGCGATCACCTGATATGATCGTCCCGCGCGTTCGATGTCCGCCCCGGCCCAGTCTCTACGCCCCACACATGCGCGGTACGTCGTTCTCGGCCTGACCGTCGCGGCGTACATGATCACCTACATGGATCGCGCCGTTCTCTCCACGGCCGCGCCGGTGATCCGCAACGAATTGGGCTTCTCGCTGGTGACGATGGGCTCGGATCATGGCGGCGTTCCGCTGGAGCTACGCGCTGTTCCAGATTCCCGGCGGATGGTTCGGCGATCGCATCGGCCCGCGGCGCGCGCTGACGTTGATCGTTACCTGGTGGAGCCTCTTCACGTCGGCGACGGCGATGGCGTGGAACGCGGCTTCCATGCTCGCGATCCGCTTCCTCTTCGGCATCGGCGAGGCAGGTGCTTTCCCGATCGCCACCCGCTCGCTGTCGCGCTGGATGCTGCCCGACGAACGCGGCTTCGCGCAGGGAATCACGCACGCCGGCTCGCGTCTGGGCGCCGCTCTGACGCCGCCGCTCGTCGTGGTGTCTGATCTTGCGCTACGGCTGGCGCCGCACGTTCGTCATCTTCGGGATCCTCGGGCTCGCCTGGGCTGCGGTATGGTTCTTCTACTATCGCGACACGCCGGAAGAACACACGGGCGTCAATGCAGGCGGAACGCAGGCTGATCGAGGCCGGTCACGGACCCGCGCCGGCGTCGACCGCAGTCCCGTGGCGGCGGATTCTTCGCCAGCCCGACTCTTTGGTATCTCTCGTGATGTACTTCTGCTACAACTTCAACCTCAACATCTACATCGACTGGTTCCCCACCTACCTGCAGGATCTCGCGGCATTCAGTCTGGCGCAGATGGGTTTCTATGCGAGCCTGCCGCTTCTGGCGGGGACCGTGGGCGATCTGGCGGGCGGCTGGTTTTCCGATCTGGTGCTGAAGCGCACCGGGAATGTGAAGCGCTCGCGGCGGGTGGTGGCGATCACCGGGATTTCTGCTGTGCACGATCGCAACGATACCGGCGATTTTCGCGCACGACCCGAAGCTTAGCGTTCTCCTCACTGCGCGGCGTTCTTCGGCCTGGAGGTACGGTCGGCGTCTCCTGGGCGGTTCCGCTCGATATCGGCGGCGATTTTGCGGGCTCGGTTTCGGCGGTGATGAACACCTGGGGTAATATAGGGGGCGCAATTTCCCCGACGGCACTGGCTTATCTTGTGCGGGGATACGGCTGGAATTTGCCTTTTCTGGTAACTGCGGGTCTGTGTGTGATCGCGGCGGTGCTGTACCTGAAAATCGACGCAGGCCAACGCATGTTCGCGGAGAAAGCATGAAGATCAACCCGGACAAATGCGTCGCGTGCGGCAATTGCACGTACGTCTGTCCGATGGGCGCGATCTACATCGATCCGGTGATTACAGCGGGCCACGATCAATCGCAACGAGTGCGTGGAATGCTATGCCTGCTTCAACGGCTTGAGCCAGGAGCATCTGAATCCCGACGTTTGTGCGCACCGTGCGGAAGATTTTCCAGATGGCGCGCGTGCGCTTCGATCCGGAGCCGGATGTGTGTCCGACGGCGGCGTTCGAGCCGGACGAACTGGAATGGCCGCGCGTGGTGCGGCGCGCGTTTTCCGATCCGCGCGTGCCGCACGAATCGACCGGCGTGCACGGCCGCGGCACCGAAGAGGTGAAGACCAACGACGTCAGCGGCCGCGTGAAGGCGGGCGAGGTCGGGTTCACGATCGAGTTCGGGCGGCCGGGCGTCGGCGTGTGGTTCCGCGATATCCAGAAGATGTGTTGGGCGCTGGCGCGCGCGGGCGTGGCGTTCGAGAAGAAGAATCCGGTCACGTCGCTGATGAGCGATGTCGCGACCGGGACGATCCGGGAGGACATCCTGGACGAGAAGGTGCTGTCGGCGATCGTCGAAATCAAGGTGCCGGTGGAACGCGCCGAGGAAATCATTCGGCTGGTGCGGGAGATCGAAAAGCAGATCGATACCGTGGTCGCGCTCGGCGTGGGCGCGCGCTGCGATGAGAAGGGCGAGGACAACGTGGTCGCGCCGATTCTGGAGAAGCTGGGCTACAAGCTGGAGCGCGCCAAGACGAATATCGGGCTGGGCCGGATTACGAACGCGGAAGCGCCTCAAACGGAACCAACGCGGTGAGCGCAATGACGAACACACTGCATCGCTTCGGATCGGCGGAGAGCTTTCGCGACGATTACATGGTGTTCGCGATCGCCAGCAAAGGGCAGGAACGACGAGGGCGCGCTCGCGAAGCTGCGCCGATTTCTCGAAATGGCGGTGCAGTTCAAGCCGGTGAATCTGGGCGATGCGATTCATGGCGGCGCGCTGCGGCCGTCGAAGAAGATGAACCCGCTCGCGCACTGGAAGCGCGATGTGACGCCGGATTTCGAGGCGGTGATTCGCGGGCTGGATACGCCCGACGACGGTGGCGGCGGTTTTCGATAATCGCGTGGCGGCCGAGGATTTCGTCGAAGCGGTGAAGGACGCGGATCTCGGGCTGAGCGTCAACATCTCGACTTCGATCGACGGCGCCGAACAGTGTTGCTTCGCGGCGGGAATTCCGCGCCACAGCGTCGGCTATTCGCTGGGATTCGAAGGCGAGACGGCGAAGCTGCCCGAATCGAAGGTGCTGATGCTTTCGACGATGTGCGGCCACGGCATGGTGAGCCACGGGCTGGCGAAGAAGATGATCGACTGGGTGAAGGAAGGCCGCCGCACGCCGGAACAGGCGGCCGGCTATCTGACGCGATTCTGTTCCTGCGGCGTTTTCAATCCGGCGCGCGCGGCGCGGATGCTGGAACAAGCGGCGCGGGGAAAGGCGGGCGCCGATAACTCGGAGTGAGATCCGTCTTCTCCTGGGCCGTCCGCTTGCTCATTGTTGCGGTTTGCGGCTTCTTGACCCTGCAGAGTATCCGGATCGCTCGGGCCGATTGGCTGGCCGCGCATCCGCCCTGGACGGATCTGACAAAGCGCTCGAATCTCGTTCCCGAAGACGCGGCCTTCTGCTGCGCGCGGCGCTGGCGCAAAGTGACAGCGGCGATATGTCGCCGGCGGTGGATCGCCAGCTTCTGCGCGCCGCGGCCGCGAATCCGCTGAACGCGGATGTGCCGATGGCGCTTGGCCTTCGCGAGGAGTTTCGCGGGCATCCCGCTGCGGCGGAGCGTTACCTGGAACAGGCCGCCGAGATTGATCACACCTTCAAGCCGGCGTGGACGCTCATGAATTTCTACGCGCGGAACGACCAGCCGGATAAAACCTGGCCGCTGATTGCCCGGGCCCTTGCGCTCGACCCGTTCGCCTTCGATCCCACGCCGATCTTCGATCTCTGCTGGAATCAGAGTGGCGATGCAAGGAAAATCGCCGAATTCGATACCCTCGCATGGCGCGGTACCGGTCCAATACCTCATCTACCTGCTGACCACCAGACGTACCGACGCCGCAATCGATTTCTGGCCCCGCGCGCTGGCTGCCGGCACGGTAGATGTCGCGTCTCCTGAGGCGCAGGCTCTCGTTCAATACCCCGACTTTCTGATCGCAGCGAACCGCGTGCCGCGAGGCAGTCCGCGGCTGGAATGACCTGGTAGCAAAAAAGATCGTTGCTTCCGGCAGACTCGACCCGGCCGCAGGCATTTCCATCGCCGATCCGAATTTCAATTCCCCGCTCTTGAACCACTCGTTCGGCTGGCGTGCAGACGCGGAGAAGGGTCTGTTCGTCGAGACCAATCCGTCGCTCCTGCGTTTCGAGTTCGACGGAAACGAACCGGAGTCATCATCCGTCCTTCTCACCACTCTGGTTCCCGCTGCTTCCGGGGAAAGCTTACCGGCTGGTCTGGAAGACCGACGGTTCCGGTCTCAGCGCGCCACGGGACCCGGGGTTCGTCTTCCGGATTATCCAGGAGCCGGGCGAAAGCGCCACCGAATGTCCGCCATTGCTGATCGCCGGCGAGAATGGCGCGCGTGCCGTTCACCAGCGGCCAGGCGCCGGTTATGCGAGGCTCGAACTGCGTTATGCGCGAGCGCTCGGGACCACACGCGTCCAGGGCACGCTCAAAATCGATCAGCGTCAGGGTTGAGCCTGCTTGATGAGAACGTCCTCGGTGGCTTGCGACCGTGCTGGGCGTCGCTCTGCTTGCCGGCATACTGGTCGCGTGGACGCCACGGTATTGGGGGATCTGCGTAGCCGTCGCGTGCTGTATCGGTTGTTGCCGTGCATCTGGGCTCTCGTGGCGCGGAGCGTCGTTCTGCCGCTTCAGACGATTTTCGTAGTCCCTCTGACCGCCTGGGGAGCTCTGCAACTGGCCACGCATCAGACTCTCGTCCGCTGGCCGACTATGCTGGCCTCCATCGCATGGATCACGGGAGGGGTGTCTTTCGTTCTGGGCTCCCAGATTTTGCAAGGCCGCCGGAACCGGAAGGCATTCCTGGACCTGATGTATGTGGGCCATCACCGCGCTCGCAGTCGCCGCCACGCTTCAGCTATACGTCACGCCCGGCAAGCTGTTCGGAATGATTCCGGTGGCCGACAGCGTGGTGGGCACCTTCTTTTACAAGAATCAGTTCGCTGCAATGATGGAACTCGCCGCGCCCATCGCATTGTGGAAGGTCTTCGAAGGGGAGGTTGTCGCGGGGGGCCTTTGCTACGCGGCGATGTTCGCTGCAACACTCGCAAGCGGTTCGCGCGCCGGCGTTCTGCTGGTATCGCTCGGAGTTTCTGGTTTTTCTGATTCTGATGGTTGTGCGCCGCCGAATGCCGGTGAAATCGCTTGCCGCAATTGTCGCGACCGTGCTGCTGCTCGATGGCCGGCGCTGCCCTGGTGGCTGGCACCGAGAGGATTGGCAGCCGGTTTGAGGAGCGGAACCCGTTTGCGCTGCGCCGAAACTTACTGGAGATCCACCCTGAAGATGATTCCACTGCATCCGTGGTTCGGGTCGGGCATGGGAACATGGCCGATCGTATTCCCGCGATTCGCAACTTTCGATTCGAGTATCTACGTCAACGAGGCCCATAACGACTGGGCGCAATGGACGGCTGAAGGCGGAATACCGTTTACCGTGCTCCTGGCGGCGCTGGTGTTCTGCGCTTGTCAGGCCAGCCCTCCGATCCGTCTGGGGCCTGGGGGTTATCAGCGTAATCGGCCACTCGTTCGTCGATTATCCCCTGCGTGAACCGGTGCTCATGTTCCTGTTCTTTACGCTCGCCGGAGCGCTGACGAAAACCACTGAATCCACGCCGGAACTTAATCCTCAAATTAAGACGCCAAAAGAAAACAATTGTTCGGGACACCGCTATAAATTGGCGGACTTCTGCGATAAATCACCATCCTGAGGACGCATCTCGACGCATCGAATGATTTTGGATCTTCTATTTCAGGCAATTACCCATACAAGTTGCCTGTTTTGTGCGCCTTAAATGCAACTTACCTTTATCCATAAAGTGTATTAATCTCTTGACAATTCGGTTGAATGATAAATAATATGTCGTACTAGTACATCTTGCTCGAACCGACGGGTCTGCAATGGGACTCGTCGTGCGTGAGCTTTGCAAAAACCCTCTTTCGTCCGTGAACCGCGCGATTAATTATGTTTGATCAGAAAAGAATCCTCTCCCTTCCGGCGCCGGATTCCTCCGCGGGTTCCGAGTCGCTCGTCGAGCGGGCCGTCATTTATCAGGCTCAACCCGAGGCAACAGATACGGAATCCGACGGCGCTGCCGCTTTCGCACTATTTGTGGCTGCTCAACCGCGACAAGTGGAAGCTGCTGGCCTTCGTCTCTTTGGTCGTGCTGTGCACGGTCATCGTCTCGTCCCGCATGACGCCGTACTATCAGTCGACGGCGACAATTGACGTCGACCGCATGCAGCCTACGGACGTTATCGGCCAGGAGTCGAACGCGCGCGCAATAAACGACTCGGAACAGTTTCTCTCCACTCAGGTGAAGCTGATTCAGTCCGACTCCGTTTTGCGCCCGGTGGTACAGCAGTACGGGCATGCGATCGCGGCGGCGACCGGCACAACCACTGGGTTCGAGCCGCGCGCAGGCGGCGCCGGTCTCACTCAATAGCTCGCGATTACCAGACCGCTCAAGACCTATCTCATTCAGATCAGCTATCGTTCGCCCGATCCGGAACTGGCCGCGGATGTCGCCAACGCTGTCGCGCGAAGCTATCTGGATCACACGTACTCGATTCGCTTTCAGGCCGTCTCAGGACCTGGCGGTTTTCGTCACAAGGCAGCTGGACGAAATGAGAGCCAAAATGGAACGTTCATCGGCGGCGCTTGCCCAATTCGAAAAAGAGCTGAACGTGATCAACCCCGAGGAGAAGACCAGTATTCTCACTGCGCGGCTTCTTCAGCTCAATACCGAATACACGACTGCTCAGGGCGATCGGCTCAAACTCGAGGCCGTTGCCAAATCGGTTCAAAGCGGGTCCGCGGAAGCTATCGAGAGCCTCTGTTCAGGGCGAACAGGTTCGCAAGCTGGAGGATCATCTGAACGAAGAAGCAGGAGAAGTTTAACCAGGCGAAGACCCAGTACGGTCCGAATCATCCGGAGTACAAAAAGGACGCCAGCCGCGTCGCTGAGTTGCAGCGCCAGTTTGAGTTCTTAAAGGGAACGTCATTCAGCGGGTGGACGTCGAATATCGTGAAGCCGCTCAACCGCGAACAGATGCTCCAGCAGCAACTCAATCAGGCGAAGGCGGAGTTCGACAGTCTGAACGTCCGGTCTCTCGAATACAAGGCGCTGAAGCGGGACGCGGATGCGGATAAGACGCTTTACGAAGAGTTGACAGGCAAGATTAATGAGGCCGGCATCAACGACGGCTTTCAGGGAAGCTCGATTCGTCTGGCCGATCTTGCCCGGCCCGCTCTCAGAGCCCGTATTCCCGAAAACGAGGCTTAACGTAATGATTGCGTTCTCTCGCCTCGACTCTGTTGGGAATCGGCGTCGTCATAGTGACGGAAAGTCTTGATCGCACGATCCGCGATCCCGATCAGGTCAGACGGGAGCTGCGAACCGAGGTGTTGGGCGCGTTGCCGGTGGTGAAAGCGTGGCGTGGCCTCTTACCTGGAACAGGGTCTGAAAAATCGGCGTCTTCCGGAAAACCTCAGCTAATTTTCGAGGACGGCAGACATGCCACCGACGCATACGAAGAAGCGATGCGCACGCTGCGCGATTCGATTTTGCTCCCTAATCTGGCCCATCCGCCACAGACATTGCTGATGACTTCGGCAACTCCTCGCGAGGGCAAGACGACGACGGCGGTCCACCTGGCTGTGGTGCATAGTCAGCAAAAACGCAAAACGCTTTTGATCGACGCCGATCTGAGACGACCGAGCGTCTACGGGCATCTGGGAGTGAACAATGACAAGGGACTCGTGGACGTTGTCAACGGGGGAATGGCGTGGCGGGACGCTCTGCAAACACCGCAGGGGCTCCCCGACTTGATGGTGCTTCCCGCCGGCCGCGCCTCGCGCCGCGCGGCCGACGGGCTGGGGAAGACTCTGAAGGCCTTGCTGGCAGACGCAAGCAAAGATTTCGATCTGGTCATATGCGATGCTCCTCCGTTACTGGGTTTCGCGGAATCGCTTCAGATCGCCGCTCTCGTCGATGGCGTCGTGATTGTCGCGCTCGCCGGAAGAACACAGCGGCCGGCGCTCGGGAGCGTGGTGGGAAGCTTGAGGCGCCTGAATACCAACGTGATGGGCGTGGTCCTGAACGAAGTGCGCCAGGATCTGAGCGACCGCTATTACTATTACGGATACTACGGTAAGTACTACGGCAAGTATTACAAGCGGCTGAAGGACTAAGTCGCAGTTACGGAGCCGCGCGCGTCAGCGAACGGCAAACAAATGGGAATCAACGTACACGGCTTCAATCTGTTGAAATACGCAGCAAGGAGGAAACTCTTCGGGCGCGTAGCGACAATCGGACGCCAGGCGCTGCACGTCCCCCCCGAAAAGGTCCGGAGATTACTGGGAATGGTCGAAGAGGTAAACTTCGGCCCCTACTGTGAGGAACTGCTAAAGGCCCATTTCGGCGCAGTCTCGATAGAGTCATTCGACAACTCCCGATATGAACATGCTACACACGTCGTTGACCTCAATAAGCCGCTTGTAATCGGACAAACATACGATACCGTCATCGATCTCGGTTGTCTGGAACACATCTACAACGCCCCGCAGGCTTTGCGAAATCTCTCGAAGATTTGCGCCGCGGGAGGGCAGATTCTTCATCTGCTTCCGGCAAATAATTTTTGCGGTCATGGGTTCTGGCAGTTTTCGCCAGAGCTGTTTTTTTCGCTTTACTCCGAGGCTAATGGTTATCGGGAAACGGAGATCTTTCTCGCGGATGCGGCGAATGAGAACTGCTGGTTTGAAGTCAAACGCCCTGGCAACGGAAGCCGGGCCGAAACGAGCTCCGCAACCGGGGTATTTGTGCTGGTGAGAACAGTGCGAACATCTTCTTTTGCGCAGGAGAATGTGCAGCAGTCAGACTATGTCCACCTCTGGAATAACCCCGGCCAGGTGGTTCACGTCGCCGGCCGCGGATCTTTCGAAAGCTATACCAGTTCCCCCTCATTCGAGCGGAGGCTCAAGCGTGCAATCGGAAGATTACCGCTCGAATCGATCGCCAGACGGGCCTTTAAGCAACTGAAACAACTTGTTCCCTCGGAAACCGCGTTGTCGCCGCGAAATCCTCACCTGATCCGACGGAGAATCACGGATCTGGGTATCGACTGAAGCATGTCTGGGTATTGATTCAGCTCTGCGCATTAACTGAGCATGGTATCGGAAACCTCACTGAACGAACAGCGGGCGGCACCGAAGCCCTTTCGACTGGCTCTGGCGCAGGCCTTGTTGCGTAATCTGCCGCCACTCTTTTCCCCGCGCTTGCGGCGCTATGTTTATCCCTACTGGCGCGCTGCCGCCGACGATTACACGTTTCAGGTCGTTTCCCATGCGGGTGTCGAATTTCGAGGCAGTACGGCCGATCCCCACGCCTACTCTTTGAGTGTCAATGGTTACTACGACTGGCGGAATCTCGCGGTCGCCGCGGCTGTCTGCCGGGAGGGCGATACGATCATCGAAGTCGGGGCAAACGTCGGAACGGAAACAGTTGGATTCGCGGGCCTGGTAGGGCGCCGCGGCAAAGTAATCGCTTTCGAGCCCTTACCTTCCAACATTGCCCATCTGGAAACGATATTGGCGCTCAATGGTGGATTGAATGTCGTTCTGTTTCCTGTCGCTGTGGGTCATGCCTGCACAACGCTTCACTTCTGCGCACCTGAAGCTAAGGAGAACTCCGGTCTGGGGCATATTGCCGATACAGCCAACGCCAACAGTCCCAACCAGATAGAAGTCGAGTGTCTCACTCTTGACTCTCTGGCCAGAAGACTGGGCCGCGCGCGCCTGCTGGCTATCGACGTCGAGGGTTTTGAGGTATCGGTAATACTTGGCGGCGCGGCCTTTATCCGGGAGAATCGCCCGGTCGTCATAGTCGAGGCAGCCGGGCCTCATCAAAAACGCGCCGGGTTGGCGCTGTCGGACCTCCATCGGATCCTGCTTCATATGGGATATCAGATCAGGTCTATCGGCAAGCTTGGTCTCGAACCCGTTGATCTGTCAGACGATACTGCCGGTACTAACTGGCTATGCGTTCATGAGCGGGAGCAAGGCACCTTCCGGCGAGTAATATCGACGATGCGGTATGCCGGCCTCCTACCCGCACTCGCGGGAATAAATCCGATCTGTCGCCGAAGGCCGGCCACGGCTGACCCGCGTGGGACCCTTTAACAGAATCTTATCCGTGACGCTTATCAGTGGCCTGCTATCGGCAGGGTCACAGGCCCAACCGGCCGGTCCCGCCGCCATTCTTGTATACTCGGGCGCCACGATTCCTGCGAGTGGTCAGATTAGCTCTTACACGACCTCGGGATCCTCGCTTGCTCTCGATAAGGCGCTCGCCGCCGCTCCCCCCGGATCTTACATCTCAATCCCGTCCGGTTATCGAGAGACGGCCCGGTCGACGCCCGTGGCCATCCTCAAACCCGACATTACGATTGACGCGGCCCCGGGCGCCAGAATCACTGCGAATGCCGCTATCTACGTATTTCACGTTGAGGCGTCTTCATTCCACCTGAATGGTCTCGTAATCGACGGAGGCGGAAAGGGCGGCTGTCTCAACCTCGGGTCTGGCGCGATAGAAGACTTCCAGTGGACAGGACACGCGAGCGGCGCCGGTTATTCGTGCCAGAATACGGGCCCCGGTTATCAGGGTATGACCTGGATGGGTATTCTGTCCAACTCCACCATAGACGGGGTGACTTTTAAGAACATGCGGGAGGGGGGTCTGATCGCTGCTCCGGCATCAGAGTACAACCTGCGGATCCACAACGTGACCGTAGACGGAACAACGAACGATAATCCCCTGCACTTCATCAACAACACTGGCGATCGGTTAGCCTGTACAACAGGCCTGATCATAGACGGCTTTCGTGCGACCAACTTCTGGCGCATCGGAATGGAGCTTCAGGGATCCAACTGGTGCGGCGGCAACATCGTGACCAACGTCGTGATGAGCGATCTCAAACCCGGCGCGGCAGGATGTATCTCGTTTTCGGCTGGCGAGGAAGCCACCGGTGCAAATCCCATTCCGCCAGGTTATCACCAGCTCGAACTGGTTCAACACATATCCTGTATTGATCACTCCATCTGGAGGGGAACCGCACGGGTCGCGGGCGCTTCCGTGACGTGGCTCACGGGGACACAATTCAATTCGAATATGACCCGGATTACACTCGGCAATTCGTCATATCCGGTTAGATCGGTCGCGGATTCCACACACATTACACTGGCCGCCTCCGCGGGTAGCGGCACTTCAATAGCCTTCGGCTATCCGAACCAGCTCGGAACGGGAATTGAGATGTTCGGCGATAACATGAATATCGGAGATTTTTCCATCTCCGGTAATTTCTGCAATGGCGTGGCGTTTGGCGGGAAAAATGCCAACATCCACGATGGCACTCTGTCCGGTATGACCGAGGGTTGCGGAGGCGGGCCAAACACCGGAGTTGGAGTCGTCGGAAACTCTCAATACGACCTCTCCAATGCAACGATCGAACGCATCAACTGCGTTGAGAACCAGCAATCCTGCATCATCATTAATGGGGCGAATCCCACAATCAAAGACAATACCTGTTCGCGTACTCCCGGCTGGCATCCCGGAGATTCTACGAGCCGGGTACAGTGCTTCATCATAGCCAACAGTCTCCAGAATCAAATCGGCGGAAAAGCGCAGGTCATCGGTAACCGGGCCCTCATCACGGGTCTTAACGCCACCCTTCAGGCAGACATTACTGCCAACGCAACGGCTTTTACCATCGGTACCTGGCCTCAACTGCCGCCCGTACCATTTACCTTCCTCGTGGACAGCGAACAAATCACGGTCAACTCGGTAACCGTTCTTGGATATCTCCGGGCACAAGTGCAATACACAGTGGCTGTGACAAGGGCCGCTAACCGTACACCCGCTTCCAGCCACGCCGCGGCTGTCCCTCTGGTGCTCGATGCAACCTCCGGGATGACTTTCAGCGGGTTCTCCAGCGGCATCGGCGGACCAGCGACTGACGCGGTCTGGAAGGACAACGTAATCGCAAATTACACTGCCGGCCTGTTCGGAACGGGCTTCTTCTACGGCGGGGGGCCCGGCAACTTCACCGATCAGGAGTTATCCGGAAACACTTACGATCACCTCGCCGTCGGATTTTCCGCGGCCTCGCAATCCCCGGCGGTTCACGATAACCATTGCATCGGCGGCACCACGGATTGGACGTGTGATAACCAGACGTATGCCACTTACTCGAAAGCGCCCTCACCGGGCGGCAATGGCTCACACCGGTACTGCTCGGACTGTTCCTCTACGACTGGCAACACCTGCGCCGGCGGAGGAAAGGGAGCGGAAGTCTTCACAATTGCGAGCGAGCTGGCCTGCGTGGGCAAGCCTGCGGGTGGAGTCGGCGCGAGGTGATATGCTCTCGCGCCCGCGGATCGCTCGGCGCCAGGCTCCTGGCGTTGTGGAATTCACCCCAGACCCTGGGTCTGGTTGATCAGGCAATCGTAAGCATCAGCAATTTTTCCATTACATGGATGCTGGCCCGGAAACTGGCAGCCCCCGAATATGGGCTATACGCGATTGTGATGGGACTTCTCCTGACCCTCAATTCCATACAGTCATCGCTGCTGGTGTTCCCATTCATCATCAGATACTCCTCCGCCGACCTCCCGAACTGGCAAGCCGGTGTAGTTCGGTATCTCTTTCTATCGCTGGCGTCAGCCCCGGTTCAGGTGCTTATAGTCGCCGTGGGTTGTGTTTATCTCGACCATCTCGCCATTGTGATTTCTGCAATCGCCGCCCTCTGTCTCTGGCAGTGCCAGGAAGTCATCCGGCGCGCGATGTTTCAACGAGGGCTTTTCCTGCGGGCAATCACGACAGATTGTATTCGCTACATCGTTCCCGTGATTCTCGTCGCCTTGCTTCCGCGGCCGCTCCTGGGGACGCGGTCCGTGCTTCTTTTCATCGGCGGCGCAAGCCTCGCGGCCGCTTTACCGTGTCTCGGCACGTTTTGGAACGGATGGGGGGCAGCGTTTTCGTTGCCTGCCGTAAAGCGCGAGATCGGCGATTCGTGGAAGGTTGGACGCTCCATGGTCTTGTTCAACGCTGCGGGGAGCGCCCTAAGCCAGGGCTCCTTGTGGATTCTGGGAAGCATGGGAGGTCTGGTGGGCGCCTCGCAATATCAGGCGATAAACAATCTGATGGGCGTTACAAACCCTCCTGTCTTCGGAATAGCCGCCGTAAGGGACCCCGCGGTCGCCCGCGCATATTCAAGAGCCGGAGCGCGCGTTGCGATTCGGGAATCTGCTCCCTACGTCGCCGTACTCTGCGCGCTTGTCTTACCAGCGTTAGCTCTTTTCGCCTCCTTCCCGGATTGGACCCTCTTGCGCTTCTACGGCAAAACGTCACCTTATTTGACGCTTGGCCGTCCGCTCCAGATTGCTACGGTCTGGCAGATTCTGGCAATCGGGTCACAGGTGGCGGCCTCGGTTCTCGCGTGTATTGACCGCGTCGACTTTATCTGGCGAGTCCAGATGATCACCACCCTGGTATGCCTCGCGTCGATGGTCCCGATCGTCCGATGGCGAGGTCTGTCTGGTTGCTTCATCTCCTTGACGGCGTTCAGTGCCGTTACGCTGGCGGCCATGGCCTGGCAGTTGCAAACCGCCTGCAGCGAAAAGACCCCGGGAGAGGCATCCGTTAAGGAAGCCGTGATCAATGCCTGACGCGGTGGCAGCCATCGCCGGCAGCGCGAGAATCGTTTCGCCGATTCCTCAGCGCGTTGCTAGCCCTTTTGGAGTTCCCGTTTCGCGCGGCGCCGCCTCATTCCGCTTCTTCGTTCTCGGCATAGCGGCTGCATATCTTGTCTTTGGGCGTACTTTCGCCTATGTGGGTGTCACCGGTCTCTATCCAGGGGAAATCCTTCTTCTGGTAACCAGCTTCGGCCGATACGGCTGGATTCGGATTTATCTCGCCAACATACGCCTGAGACCCGCCCTTGCTGGTTCGATCTTGCTCTTCCTCCTGTGGGGATGCGCTGAGGCGGTGCGAGGGTACATGAGTGGGTATCCGCTGCTCGACATCGCGAAAGGCCTTCCAACTCATTACTATCCCTTGTTGTTATTCGTGGGCCTCTCGGCCGGCCGATTTCTCACCGTGAATCGTCTGAAGAGCTATCACTTCTGGCTCACTATCGCGAGTGGAATATGGGGAGCGGCTACGACGATCGGTCTTAACCGCGGAGATACGAGGGGATTGCCATGGGCGCCCGAGGTCTATATTTTCAGCGGACCTGCGATGCCTCCGTTTTGCCTGTTGATTTACCTCTCTCTCGCCGCGCGATTGACATGGACTTTCATCATGGGTTGCGCTCCCTCGGTATTCGCGTTGCTGATCGGCGGCCGCGCCGCTTTGCTCGGGGCAGTCGGAGGGTTCGGAGCTCTGGTGCTGCGGCCCAAACGGCTGCGCTTCGTCGCTCATCTCAGCGTCCTTTGCCTGATGGCCATAGCCGTTTGGGTCACGTTTTCGGGCCTGCTTCCGGATTTAGGTGGCCGGACCGGTAGAGCGACCCCGACCCTGATATGGGCCCGTCTCGTAACGCTCGTCGACCCGGGGGAGGCGGCGCTACTCGTCCAGGGTACTGACGCTGATGTTTCCGCTCTTATGACGGATGCTGGCGACGCCGACTGGCGGCGCGACCTTTGGGTGGCCACGATCGAGTCCCTTGCGTCAACCAAAGACTGGGTTATCGGGCACGGTCTGGGGCCTGTTCTCGGCGACCTCTTACCTGGCGCGACCGGCGACGGCTACGGACATGATCTCCGTACCCCTCACAACTTCGCTATCTATTTGCTTGGCTATACGGGGCTGGTCGGTTGTCTGTCTTTACCTCATCGTGTTCCTGGCCGTCGTCCTCGAGGTTGCGAGATGCCCCCCATCTCTCGTCAAGGACGCCACGCTTGCGGCAGGCGCGTCGGTGGTGATTATGGCGCTGGCGGGAAATCTTCTTGAAACGCCGTTTGGAGCGGTACCCGCCTATACGAGCATCGGAGTCTTGCTGGCTGTCGCCCAAAGGCAGCCCTTCCGAACTTACGGGCTCATGAATAGCGCTTCCCTGAAAGTGTCCCACAATGCATAAGCCCCATTCGATACTCTTCGTTACGCTCTACCTGAAGGGTTCCTCCCGGTTGCTTACCGACAAGTTGAGATACCTGAATCGTGATAAATACCGCGCCACGATTCTCCTTCTGACGGGCGAAATCGCCTCCATGGAGGAAGTGCCTGAAGGAGTATTGATTCTGGGAGGAGATTACTTTTCCACCTTTTTGCGAAAGATCGCAGGCATCTTCCTGATCGCCAGAATGTCCTGGCGCCACGACACGGTGGTTGGTTATTCGGAATTGACGCCCACATACATGACGGCCCTGGGCTGCTGGATGGCCTTCAAACGGCCTTTCGGCATGGTCCATGTGCACCTTTCCACCCTGTTGCGTTTGAGACTGAGGTCGCAGGTGCACCGCAGAATTGTTTCGCTGTTCTATCCGCTTCTCCGAAGGGTCATCGGCTGCTCCGACGCTGTGGCGGACGATCTCCGGAAGGAATTCGGCCTCCGAAACGTCGTCAGCATACCCAATTCGATCGATTTGGACCGCATCTTCGCAATGGCTCGTCAGGAGCTACCGGGCATCTTTGCGCCGATGTTTGATCGGCCGGCTTTGGTCACAATAGGCATGTTTGGATTTCAAAAGGGGCACGACGTCCTGCTCCGAGCCTTCCAGTGCGTCGTAGAAAAGGGCTATCCGCACAATCTCATCATTATAGGAAGTGGCAGCGGGCGTCACGGAATCGAGACCCTGATCCGTGCTTTGAACCTTGAAGATCGCGTATACCTCACGGGCTACGTCACAAATCCATACCCCCTGTTGAGACGGGCCGATCTGTTCGTGCTGAGCTCGCGCTTCGAGGGCTTTGCCATCGTCCTCGCGGAAGCAATGGCGCTGGGCGTTCCTGTTGTTTCGACGGACTGCAATGCAGGCCCTCGGGAGGTTCTCGCTGAGGGTCGTTGCGGCGTATTGGTTCCGGTGGATGACTCAGAGGCGTTGGCCCGCGGAATCATCGAAGTACTTTCGGATCCAGACCTGGCGGGGCAGTTGCGTGGCTTCGGCCTGAAGGAGGCAACCAGACGCGACGTAAAGAAATGGAGTCAGCCATTCATCGACGCTCTGGTTTGACGTTGGCGGAGGTCTCTGCCGGCGCCGATTTGCGACGACTGGCCAGCCGCCGCGCGGACGTATGAAAATTGCGCTCTTTTACTACGTGATTGTAAAAGATAATGCAATAGGCATGGTCGATCGGACTATATTGGAACACCTGTCCGAAAAGTATGACTTTACTGTTTTCTCCAACAGGTTCGACAATCCGTGCCCCGATCGTATCCGCTGGATCCATGTCCCCTGTATTCTCGCGCCCTCCCTGTGTGCTCTCGTTTCGTTTCGACTTAGCGCTGCGGCGCTCTATGTCTGGCACCGCCTTACAGAGCGGCTGACATTCGACATCGTGCATTCGAGCGATGCCGCTTTTGGTCATGTCCAGCTGGCAGACGCGCATTTCTGCAATCGCCATTACCTTTTGCATGTAAAGGACAAAAACGTTAAGGGAATTCGAGGCGCCGCGTCACTGCTGGCACGCCTTCTGGGAAGCTTTCTGGAGAGACGAATCTATAGAAAGGCGCGCGTCGTGGTTGTCCCGTCCGCTGGTCTCCGCCGGGAGTTAATGCAGGCGCACGGCATCGAGAGCGAAAAGATCATCGTCGTGCCCCTCCCGAATGATGCCCGCATGCTCCCGCCGGATCGGGATGAGAAACTCAAGGCGCGCGAAGAACTCGGCCTGGGTGAGTCCGATCACGACTCTGGTGTTCGCGGCACTCGGAGATTTTGAGCGCAAAGGCCTGGGTTCGCTGATCGATGCCCTCACTGACCCGCGGCTCGCTACCGTGAAGTTGCTGGTTGTTGGAGGAAGTCCCGGAGCTCTTGCACCGTATCGCCAGCGAGCAAAGGATCGGCACCTTCAGGAGCGCGTGACCTTCTGGGGCAAGCGTCCGATTATTCGTTCATTCCTCTGGGCCGCCGATGCGTTGGTCCTTCCATCCCGATATGAGGTGTTTCCGGTAGTTGTTATCCAGGCGGCGCTTACGGGGCTGCCTCTCCTTACCACGCGCTTGAACGGAGTCGAGGAATATGCGGTAAACGGAGTGACGGGTTTCTACATCGCCGAATCCGCCTCCGGCGCTATTGCGGACACGGTGACGCAGTTCTTTTCGCTTCCCGAAACCGAGCGCAGGGATATGGGACTGCAGGCTCTTAGGGCAGTGGGGGGATTTACTCCCGAGCGATTTGCGCAATCCTGGGAGAGCATCTATTCCCATTTGGCTTAGCAGGGTGAAAGAAAGCCCGCACGTTTGAATTATACTTACCGAGTCACGACACTGTATCCCTTTAGTGGTGCCGTCCCGCGAGCGGGTGCTGTTTCAGCACTCTATCAAGACCCTGCAATCTAACAATCACGGAAGGAAGTTGACACCATGCGTGTGTTTTTGACCGGCGGAGCCGGTTTCATCGGAAGTCACACGGTCGCGAAGCTGCTAAGCGATCCGACCGTCTCGGATGTCACGGTGTATGACAACTTTTCCTCCGGCAGGCGAGAGTTCCTTCCTTTGCACGAACCGCGCCTAAATATAGTGAAAGCGGATATTTCGAATCTCAAGCACCTATCAGAGGCGATCGAAGGCCATGACCTTGTCTTTCACTACGCATCCAATCCGGATATTGCGCGAGCGGCACGCGAGCCGGACATCGACTTCTGGCAAGGTACGTTTCTGACCCAGAACGTCCTGGAGGCCATGCGCCGTACCGGTGTTAAGGAGATCGTTTACTCATCCGGCAGCGGAATTTATGGTGATGCCGGGTTTTATATGCTTCGAGAAAACCATTCCCCGCTGCTGCCTGTCTCTACGTATGGTGCGAGTAAGCTCGCCGGCGAATCGCTGATCTGCTCGTACTGCCACATGTTCGGGCTCCGCGCATGGGTATTCCGGTTTGCCAACGTAGTAGGGCCGAGACAAACTCACGGCGTGACATTTGACTTTATCCGAAGACTAGTCGACCGGCCCACCGAGCTCACGATTTTGGGCGATGGGATGCAGAGCAAATCTTACATCCATGTCGACGACGTTCTGGCTGCTATCTGGTGCGGCCGGAAGTCAGCCGCCGATACACATAACTTCTTCAACGTTTCGACGGCCGATAACATCACGGTTAATGAAATCGCCGATATTGTAATCGACATCATGGGGTTGCGGAGTGTTCGCCGAATCTACTCCGGAGGCGATCGCGGGTGGAAAGGCGACGTGCCCGTGGTCAGACTGGATGCCACAAAGATCAGGAAGCTTGGCTGGCAGCCAACACGCTCAACCCACCAGGCGATCCGGGCTTCAGCACAGGCGACTCACGATGAGTTCGCCGTGTCCCTGAATGTTCCCCTGTCAGCCGTAACGTACTAACCGCTTGCAAACACTTACCGAGCTACGACCGGCAGGGAGTGTTCCCGTGAGAAAGACCTCTGCCCGATGAAGATCCTGATGGTCCACGACTACTACTCGATCAGAGGTGGTGAAGATTCCTGTTTCGAGCGGGAGACGGCTCTCCTCGAACGTAATGGTGTCAAGGTAATCAGGTACTCGCGGCGAAATACAGACGATACCGGCGGTTCTTTGTCATGGAACTCGAAGGTTGCCCTGGGAATTCGGACCATCTGGAGTCATTCCGACTATCAGGCGCTGCGGCAATTAGTCAGCACCGAAAGGCCCGATCTGATGCACGTTCAGAATTCTTTTCCGCTGATCTCACCTTCGGCGTACTATGCGGCTCGTCATGAAGGCATTCCTGTCATACAGACGCTCCATAATTACCGCCTGGTCTGTCCGAGCGCTGTCTTCATGCGCGAAAACAAGATCTGCGAGGATTGCGCGCACAAGACCTTTCCCTGGCCGGCTGTCCTTCATTCATGCTATTCCCACGGTCGTGCCGCTACTGCCGTTGCCTCGTCTATGATCGCGGTCCATCGCGCGTTGAACACGTGGCGTGATGTCATCGATGGATATATTGCCCAGTCCGAGTTCATGCGAGCTAAGTTTATCGAATGCGGATTGCCGGCCGGAAAGGTCTTCCTGAAGTCCGGTTTTGTGTATCCCGATCCCGGAGAGGCGCCTGGCGCTGGCAACTACGCCATATTTGTAGGGCGCCTTTCTCCTGAGAAGGGAGTCGATGTCCTGCTCAAAGCCTGGGAACAGACCAGACAGCCGTGGCCTCTTAAGGTCATTGGCGAAGGCCCGCTCGACGCGTCCATCAGAGCTTCCGCTTCGCGGATGCAAGGCGTGGAGGTTCTCGGTCGGATTTCCAGCGAGGAATTGAATCATCTGCGCCGCAATGCGCGATTCCAGATCGTTCCTTCCATCTGGTACGAGGGCGCTCCCGCGGTGATCCTTGAGGCTTTCGCGGTGGGACTGCCCATTGTCGCAAGCCGGATCGGAAGCCTGGCAACTATGATCGAACACAGCCGTACCGGCCTGCATTTCGAGGCCGGAAATTCGGCTGATCTGGCGGCTCAGGCGGACAGAATGTTCCTTGATCCCGAAGAGTTGGCGTGGATGCGGGGTAATGCCAGAACAGAATTCCTGAATAAGTACACGGCGGATAAGAGCTTCACCACCCTGATCGACGTGTACGCACGGGCGGCCTCGAATCGAGGCCTGGTGGCATGACAACGCCGGCCCCTGATTTCGTGATTGTCGGCGCACCGAAGTGGGGAACTACCGCATTGTATTCAACCCTCCGCCGTCATCCCGCGCTGGCCTTATCGAAGATCAAAGAACCCTACTATTTTGCATCCGATTATCCGAGGCGGCGTGAGATGGAAAAGGATGCCGAATATGAGGCTCTCTTTGCTCATGCCCGCGAAGGTCAGCTGCGCGGCGAGGCCTCGGCAATTTATCTGAGCTCTGGCCCTGCCATTCCCGCAATTCTTGAGCGCCGGCCGGACGCCAGGTTCATCGCTATGGTCCGCGATCCTGTCGATATGTTTGTGTCCTGGCACAACGAATGCCTGAAGTCGCTCGATGAGGACGAAAAAGACCCCGTTCGAGCTTGGGCTCTCCAGAAAGAACGCGCCGCCGATCGGCTTCCTGCACTTTGTAAGGAGCCCGGATATCTCCAATATCGCGAAATTTGCTCTCTTGGGAGTCAGATTGGCAGATTTTTCGAACTCGTGCCCGCAA
This sequence comes from Terriglobia bacterium, assembly GCA_963718155.1. Taxonomy (GTDB): domain Bacteria; phylum Acidobacteriota; class Terriglobia; order Bryobacterales; family Bryobacteraceae; genus BOG-234. The sequence goes on from CAVQYP010000029.1 coordinate 191,190, forward strand.
ATCAGAGAATGGTTGTAGTGTGGGACGACCTCAATTATGCCCCTGCTGCGGTCTATAAGCGGATCCTCCATTTTCTGGAGATTGAAGATACGGGTGCGGTTGACTTCCGGCGCGAGAACGCCTACGCGGCGCACCGCAGCCGAGTTGTTGCCTTACTGGCCAGGTCGATCTACGCTCACCATCGCCTGAAACGCTTACGCCTGCAGGTCAAACCACTGCTCAATAGGCTGGGAATCTACCCTCTGTCATGGGCTGTTAACTACAGCCTTCAGCGGGCAGTGAAGCCCCCATTGCCTGCCTCATTCATTTCGGAACTGCGGGCTGAATTCCGGACGGACGTCTTGTTGCTCGAACAGCTTATCGGGCGGGATCTTTCCCATTGGCGAGCACCTCTGGAAGACACGAGTCCTCTCGCGGGTCTTCGGCGGATCTAACCGTCGCGAAGGAATGATTGTCGTTCCTGAACAGCAGATAGGCCAGACCGCGGCCGACCGGGTTGTGGCGTTACTCGCGCGCCCGACGCGCGGGCTAATTGCGGAAATAGATGGACTGCGGCTCATCGCAATCAGTTCTGTGGTACTGGGGCACATCTGGGCCCGAATTGCATTCTGGGTTCCGAACTCAACTGAGCATATGGGAACTACAGAAAGAATCATCGACCAGGGATATTTTGGCGTAATGTTGTTCTTTACGTTGAGCGGATTTATCCTCTCGTTGCCCTTCGCTGAGCATGCGCTCGCGGGTGGGCGTAAGGTCGATCTGAAATTCTACTTCGTCCGAAGGGTTGTTCGAATCGAGCCGCCCTACTTTATCAATGTCATTGTCGCGACCAGCCTGGCCTTACTTATGGGGCACTCATTCAGTGAAGTACTCCCTCACCTGCTTGCGTCCGTCGCTTACTTGCACAATCTGGTCTTTCAGATTCACTACCCTGGTGCTGCGAAAGGCTTCTACCTCAACGGTGTCACCTGGTCGCTCGAGGTAGAAGTGCAGTTTTACATCCTGGCTCCGCTCCTGTGCGGAATCTTTTTTATATCGCGCACGATCCTCCGGCGCGGTTTGATGTTGGCGGTCATGATCGCCGGCGCACTTTCGTCTCAGTTGCTGCTGACGACGAGCCCGCTTGGAAGTTTGTCCATTCTGGGATATGTGGATTACTTTGCCGCGGGATTTCTGCTGGCAGACATCTATGTTCTGAACTGGAAAGGCAGTACCCATAAAAGCGTTCTGGCCGATATGGCCGGCATACTTGCAGCAGTGGCTTTGCTCTGCTGCCTACTCTCAAGTCCCGTTCATTGGGCCGTGTCCCCGCCGGGGCCAGGTCTGGAATGGTCGGTTCTGGCTCCCTTCCTTGTGCTTGCCTTTTATGGATGCGTATTTCGGGGACGATGGCTCAACAGCGTTACGACGAATCGGTGGATTGTCGTAACAGGCGGAATGTGCTACTCGTTCTACCTTTATCATTCTCTGGTAATCGGTGCGATGTTCTCCCGAGGAACGCTGAGGTTCTACAACCGACACTATCCTTTCGTCGTCAATTTATTTGTCCAGTGCGCCCTTATATTGCCCGTTGTAGCGATTGTCTGCACCTTCTGCTATCTGGTATTCGAGCAGCCTTTTATGCGTAAAGAGCTCCAGCGGCGAGTATTTGCTGCTGTGTCGAGTGCTCGCACACCCGATGTAGCGGCAGTTCACGCCAAATAGCTAACCCATGAGATCGACATTGCGCAGTCCGATTCCTGGCGGTGCCCGGCAATCCAGCCGCTGCGGGAATACAGTGTCCGTTTTCATCGCGGGCATTCGCCGTATCGCCCATCTTTCAGGCGGTCGTCTGCTCGATATCGGCTGTGGCGAGGGTTCTCTTACCATTCCGCTTGGGGAAGACTTTGAAGAGGTACACGGGATTGACGTTCAGGCGGCAAACATAGACGGCTTTTTCGCGCGACTGGAAGGCGACCAGATATCGAAATATTCGCCCCACCTTTCGTCCGCCGACAGGCTGGCATTTCCCAATGGGTACTTTGACGCGATCATCTCCATTGAAACTCTCGAACACGTCGATAACCTCGCCGCCGTAACCGAAGAGTGCGTACGCGTCCTTCATCCCGGCGGACAACTGGTGCTCACGGTGCCGAATCGCTGGTTTCCCATCGAAGGCCATGGCGGGCGCCTGTTCGGAATACAATTCTCCCGCCTGCCCCTGGTGACCTGGTTTCCATGGCTTCATAGCCGCGTAGCCAATGCCCGCGTGTTTACTGTCAGAGCACTGGATGGGCTATTCGTACCTCTGGGGATGAAACGCGTAGCCCTTGGTTACCTCTGGCCGACATTTGAACACGGCGGGGGCGGCATGCTGCGACTGCTTCAGAAGACCGCTCGCCCGCTCTTCGGGCTGATGCGGGTCATGGAGGCCAGTCCGCTTCGTTTCTTCGGAAGTTCAATTGTCGCGAGATACGAAAAAGCGCCGTAGCCCCAGATGACTTCTGACTTTATCGTCGGCATGAAAGTCGACGGCACCACCTACGCGGACGCGGCCGGCCGCATCATGGCGTGGGCCGACGGGCGATGCTCGCGATATGTCTGCGTCGCCACCGTAAACAACGTCATGGAAGCCTGGGATTCCGCGGAATTCCGTCTCGTGATGAATGAGGCCGACCTCGTCACGCCGGACGGGATGCCTTTGGTCTGGGGTTTAAAACTGCTCGGGCGCAACGGAGCCACCCGCGTATATGGGCCGGATCTGACTCCAGTTGTACTGCGAATGGCGGCGGAGCACGCTGTGCCGGTAGGCTTTTACGGTGGATCACCCGCGGTTCTCGACCGTCTACAGAAAGTCGTCCGCGCGCGATTCCCACTACTCCGGATTGCTTACGCCTTCTCGCCGCCTTTCCGGCCGCTGACTCCGAAGGAGGACGAAGAGGTCACGGCTGCCATCAACGCCTCCGGAGCGCGCATTCTCTTCATCGGCCTCAACACCCCCAGGCAGGACTTCTGGATGGCGGCTCATAAGGATCGCATTCAATGCGTGATGGTCGGCGTCGGCGCGGCATTCGACTTTCTGGCTGGTTCCAAGGCTCAGGCACCGCGCTGGATGATGAAAATCGGAATGGAATGGTTTTTCCGGCTTTTAACGGAACCCCGCCGATTATGGAAGCGATATCTGAAGCATAATCCGCGATTTGTCGTCCTTTTCACGTTGCAATTGCTGGGCTGGAAGAGATTTCAGGGAACGAACCGGGCATAAACCGAAATGGCTTCACCGACCCTGACACACTCGTCGTCAGGAACACTTACAAGCCCGTGGACAGGCCCAGGACTTATGGGTGTGACTCTGGCCTCAGCGGACATTTGCGCCACGGGGCTGGCCGTGGTTGCCGGATTCCGAGTCTGGTCGCTGATGAATCCGGCGATTCCTCCGCTCCAGCCGGTGATGGCACTGGCGCCCGTTTTTTGTGCCGCATTATTTGCGTTCGAAAATCTTTATCCCGGCATCGGAATGAGCGCGGTGGAACATATCCGCAGAGTTTTCCGCGGAATAACGCTGGTTTATCTCATGCTCACAGCCGCAATGTTTATGGCGAAAGAACAGTGGGCCGAATCTCGCGGCGGCTTTTTTCTGGCGTGGGCATTCTCGCTGGCGCTCGCGCCGATGGCGCGCTGGTGCTGTAGCAAGCTCTTCGGCCAACGCGCGTGGTGGGGTGTTCCCGTCCTGATCCTGGGCGGCGGGGAAACGGGCCGGCGCGTGATTCAGAATCTGGCGGCGAACCTGATCCTGGGCTATCGCCCGGTTGTTTGTCTCGATGACGATCCGGGAAAACACGGCGAGTTCGAGGGCGTTCCCGTCACTGGCTCGCTCAACGCAGCCGCGGACTTCGCTGCCGAGTACGGAATTCATTACGCCATCGTCGCGATGCCCGGGATGGCGGGTTCCAGGTTGACTGCTTACCTCCGCAGCTGGTCAACCGTCTTCGAGCATGTCCTCATCGTCCCGGATCTTTTCGGCGTCGGAAGCTTGTGGACCGAAACACGCGATTTGGGAGGCATTCTCGGGCTGCAGATTCGGCACAACCTGCTCAAACCCGTGAACCGATGGATCAAGCGGCTGGTGGACATTGTCATTGCGTCGACAGGCCTGATTCTGATTGCACCCCTCGTTCTGGCGGGCGCCCTCTGGATCAGGCTTACCAGTCCCGGCTCTGCTTTCTTCTTTCAGGAACGGGAGGGCGAAAATGGCAAACCGCTCCGCATCTTGAAACTACGAACGATGTATGCGGGCGCGGAACAGATGCTGGAACGTCACCTCGCGGCGAACGCCGACGACCGGGCCGAGTGGGAGCAATTCTGCAAACTCAGAAACGACCCTCGAATTCTTCCTGCGTCGGCCGCTTCCTTCGCAAGACAAGCCTCGATGAGATCCCTCAACTCTGGAACATACTTAAGGGCGAGATGAGTCTGGTAGGGCCGCGTCCGTTCCCCGCGTATCACAACTGCCGTTTCGACCCGGAATTCAGGGCTCTCCGTATGCAGGTCCGGCCCGGGCTCACAGGAATGTGGCAGGTCAATGCCCGAAGCAATGGAAACCTTTACGTTCAGGAGTCCCTCGACACCTATTACATCCGTAACTGGTCCTTATGGCTGGATCTCTATCTCATGATCCGCACGGCGCGCGTCGTCCTCACCGGCCATGGCGCTTGTTGACGGACCGGCTCAGAACGAAACCACGATCCCGAGCGGCGCGATCCAGGCCCGATCGATCTCCACTGCTACGGAACGCTGCAGCAGCGTAAGCGATAGGATCAGCCGGGTTTTCCTGTCCTGCACGAGAATCCCCTCAAGACCTTTCAGCGGACCGTCGTTCACCTGGACTTTCGATCCAATCCGCGCGTGCGGATACGGGATCGCATCCAGCCCCGACCGGCAGACCGCCTGCAGTGCTGCTATTTCGGAATCATCCACCGGTTCCGGCGTCTTTCCAAAGCCTACGATTGACACCACGTCGGGCGTCTTGAGCACGGCCTGCCGTTCGATCATGTCGAACCGGCAGAACACATAACCCTGGAACAGCGGCCGCTCGATCTTTCTGATCCGATCCGACCACTGGCTCCTCAAAGAATAGAGCGGCAGGAAGTCTTCGAAACCACGAGTTCGAAGCGCTTGCGCGGTAAGCTTTTCCTTCCGCGGTCCCACCGTGAGCGCATACCACGCGCATCGACCAGAATCCATATGACGTATATTAACCACGAGGAGAATGCGTGGGCAGACGTTTAAGCATCGAAGTTCCGGGATTCGGGCACGATAATCCGATCCCCGCGGCCTGCAAAGTCGGGCCATTTTTGGTCTCCAGCGGCGTTTCGGGCAAAGAGCCGTATACCGGAAAGATGCCGGAGGGACTTGAAGCTCAGTGCGCGCAGATGTTCGCGACGGTCCGGCAAATCCTCGAAATCGCCGGCGGCAGCCCCGAGGACGTGGTGAAGATGAACTTCTGGATGAAAGACCGTTCCCAGCGGGACCTGATGAACGTCGGATGGCTCGAAATGTTTCCGGACGAGCATTCGCGTCCGGCGCGCCACACGTTCGCCGCGCCCGATCTTCCAGGCACGATGCTGGTCCAGTGCGAACTGTTTGCCGTTCTATGAAAGAATGATGCCGTGATTATCGACATTCATGCCCACGTTTGCGCCGCGCCTGAGCTCTATCAGTGGAAGGCCCTCCAGATGTCCGCCCGCGGCGCGCATGGCTACACCCCGAAGCGGTTCACGGACGAGTGGGTCCGCGATCACCCCGATACGAAGCGCAATCTCCGGATTATGGACTCGGTCGGGACGGACGTGCAGTTTCTGTCGCCGCGTCCGTTTCAGCTCATGCATGCCGAGAAGCCGGTGAAAATGGTTGAGGCCTGGGCGGTCGCCAATCACGACTACATCGCTCAGCAGGTCAAGGCTTTTCCCGATCGCTTTGAGGGCGTGTGCGCCTTCCCGCAGGCGGCGGGCGAGCCGGTAAGCTTCGGTTTCGCCGAGATGACTCGCTGCGTCCAGGATCTCGGTTTCATCGGCACCCTGATCGACACCGATCCGGGTGAAGGCGATAACAGCACGCCGACCCTCGCGGACGAGTATTGGTATCCGCTCTGGGAGAAGATGATCGAACTCGATATCCCCGGGCTGATCCACGCCAGCGGCTGCAAGCATGGCCGGGAAAGTTACAGCCAGCACTTCATCACCGAAGAGAGTCTGGCGGTTCTTTCGCTGGTGAATTCGCGAGTGATGGAGGACTTTCCGAAGCTGCGAATCATCGTCGCGCACGGCGGCGGTTCGATCCCTTATCAGATTGGCCGGTGGCAGGCCGATCACGTGATGAAGGGCGGCGGCACGGTGGAGCAGTTTAACCGCCGGCTGAGAATGCTGTACTACGATACGTGCCTGCATGCCCGCAAATCCATCGAGATGCTGGTCGGGATCGTGGGCAGCGAGAACGTTCTCTTCGGAACTGAAAATCCCGGCTCGGGGTCGGCCGCGAATCCGGAAACAGGCAAGAGTTTTGACGATATCAAGCCGCTGATCGATTCGATGGACTTCCTGTCCGATCAGGACCGCCGCAATATCTTCGAAGAGAATGCCCGCCGGCTGTTCCCTCGTATGAAGGTCGCGCCAAAGACAGAACCCGCGATCGCGTCGTAACGGGGAATGAAATGGCGCGCATTACTTTCGGTTTAGCCACATCGCACGGACCGATGCTTTCCGTTCCGCCGGAAGCATGGCATGAGCGTGTCCCCTTCGACCGCGCGAATCCCAAACATCACTTTCAGGGGCAGATCTACAACTTCGATCAGATGGTCGGGTTGCGGGCGGGCATGGGCCTGGCCGAGCAGCTTACGCCGGAGGTTTTCCGCGAACGGCATGCCCGGTGCCAGAAGGCGATCTGCGAGCTGGGCGACATCTTCGAAGAATCGAAGCCAGACATCGCCGTCATTGTCGGAAACGATCAGATGGAGATTTTCACCTCCGATCACGTGCCGGCCTTCGCCGTCTTCTGGGGACATTACGTGGAAGGTATTCCGCGCACGCCGGAATTTCTGGCGAGCCTTCCGCCCGGCGTGGCTCGCGCCGAGCTCGACCGGACACCCTCGGTCTATACGCAATACCCGTGCCTGCCGGAGCTCGGCAAGCATGTCATTGAGCAGCGTGGTGGCCGAAGACTTCGATGTCGCGCAGCTGACCCACCTGCCCACGGGCGCGATCGGCTCCAATGCGGCGCCGCACGCGTACGGGTTCGTGTACCGGCGGATCCTGCGCGACAAGCTCGTGCCGCATGTGCCGGTGTTCGTGAACACGTTCTATCCGCCCAACCAGCCGACCGCCGCCCGGTGTTTCGCGTTCGGACAGGCTCTCGGCGCGCGCTATTGCTTCGTGGCCCGAAGACCTGAAGGTCGCGGTGATCGCTTCGGGAGGCCTGACCCATTTCGTCATCGACGAGTCGTTCGACGCGCGGTTCCTTGAGGCGACTGCAAAAGGGAGACACTGCCGCGCTCACGAGTCTGCCGGAGGAGATGTTCCAGTCGGGCACCTCCGAGATCAAGAACTGGATTACAGTCGCGGGGATCATGGCCGAAGCCGGTTTAACCATGAGGCTCGTCGATTACGTTCCCTGCTACCGTTCCGAAGCCGGCACCGGAAGCGCCATGGGCTTCGCTCACTGGCATTGAAAGGATGCGGAAGTATGCATTTTTCGTTGACGCTTGCTTACGCGCGCGGCTCTGTCGCGGCTCTTCTTTTCGGGGCGATTTTGCAGGCCCAGACTCCACCGCAGCGGAAGATCGTCATCAATTATCCGACGCGAACCGGTCAGGTCTGGCCACTGTACATCGCCAAAGACGGTGGCTATTACAGTAAGTACGGCTTCGACGTCAACCTGATATTCGGCGTGCATCCGGCGGGCATCGCCATGGTCGTCAGCGGCCAGGCCGCGATGACGGCCTATACGCTGGAACAGGCGATGATCGCGTCGTCCCGAGACGGATCGCTGATCGCCCTCGGCAGCCCGTTCAAGAAGAGCCTCTTCGCGCTCATGGCGAAGAACAATGTCTCCGATATGCGCGCGCTAAAGGGCAAGCGCATCGGCGTCAGCCAGATCGGCGACGCTCCTTACAACTACACCATCGGGCTGCTGGCGAAGGTGGGCGTGACCGCGAGAGAGGTGGAATGGATTCCGATCGGTTCCGACGTGAGCTCACGGGCCGCCGCGCTGATCGGCGGACGCGTGGACGCCACGATGATCACTGCGCCCGTGTATTTCAAGCTTGAAGAGCAAGGTTACAAGAGCCTCGCTAATATCAGCGATTACGACGATATCTACGCTCCCTCGGTCTACTTGTTCCGGAAGGCCACAGTCACCGCCGACCCTGGTCTTGCCGAATCGCTGATCAAGGCCCATGCCGAGGCGATCAAACGCTTCTACGACGACAAGGCATTTGCTGTGAACGCGTACCTCGCATACGACAAGCAGGATCGCGGGGACATCGAGCGCGTCTACGATCATTACGCGCAGGTCAACGACTACGAGCGGATTCCCTATGTTCTCGCGGCGGCAGTCAAGTACGTGCTTGACCATCCCTCAGATGAGCGCACGGGAGCACAGATGAGAGAATTCGATTTTCGCAAGGTGATCGATAACAGCGTGGTCGATCGCCTGGTACGGGAGGGATTTTTCGAGAAGCTGTTCGGGCCCGGCATCAAAGAGGAGGAAGAACGCAAGGCGAAACTGGCGTTCCGCTGACAACATGAACACACAGGAAATCCTGCTCGCGCAAAAGGAATTTATCTTCCCGGCGGTCTTTCACTATTTCAAAGAGCCGCTGGTTGTTTCGCATGCCAAAGATCAATATGTCTGGGACGCGGACGGCAAGCAGTATCTCGACTTCTTCGGCGGAATCGTCACCGTCAGCGTGGGCCATTGCAACGAGCAGGTTAACAGTAAGGTACACGAGCAGATCGATAAGCTTGAGCATGTCTCCACCGTGTTTGCGAACGAGCCTCAGGTAAGGCTTGCGCAAAAGCTGGCGTCTCTTACGCCCGGTGGGACTCTGCGAAAATCGTTCTTTACGAACAGCGGCACGGAAGCGAACGAGACGGCGATCCTGGCCGCGCGCTGCTTCACGGGATCGACCGAGATCATAGCGCTTCGGCACTCCTATCACGGCCGCTCATCCGCGATGATGGGCCTTACGGGCCAGGCGACCTGGAAATTGGGACCGCCGCAGGCCGGCGTGGTTCATGCGGTGAACGCCTACTGTTATCGGTGCCCGTTTGGTTTGACATACCCATCGTGCGAGGTGAAGTGCGCGCAGGATATCGAGCAGGTGATCCGCACCACGACCTCGGGGCACGTCGCCGCGTTGATCGCCGAACCCATTCAGGGCGTTGGCGGATTCATCACGCCTCCGAAAGAATACTTCAAGATCGTTACCGATATTGTGCGGAATTACGGCGGCATCTTCATCTCCGATGAGGTCCAGACCGCGTGGGGCCGCACCGGCGGCAAGTGGTTCGGAATCGAGCATTGGGGGGTGCAGCCCGATATCATTACCAGCGCCAAGGGTCTGGGAAACGGAATGCCGATCGGGCTGACCATCGCGCGGCCGGAGATCGCGGACGCCATGAAAGGCGTTACGATTTCGACGTTCGGCGGCAACCCCGTGGTCACCACTGCCGCAAAAGCGGTGATCGATTACATCGAAGAGCAGAATCTGCTACGCAATACCGAGGAGGTCGGCGGCTACCTGAAAGACAAGCTGCTGGGCCTTCAGGAGAAGCATTGCATCATCGGAGATGTGCGGGGTATGGGGCTTTTGCTGGCGCTTGAGCTGGTGGAAGACCGCGCCACCAAAACGCCTGCGACCGCCGCCACGCTGCGGGTGATCGAAGCCGCCCGCGAGAATGGCATCCTCGTCGGCCGCGGCGGCCTTTACGGGAACGTGCTGCGCCTGTCGCCTCCGATGAACATCGGGCGACCCGACGTGGACGAGTTCGTCGAAAGGCTCGATTGCAGCCTGCAGGCGCAGTCCCGCTGAGAACGGGTGAGTTTAAATTTTCAAAGATCGATGGATCCGTCTGCAACCCCTTTCAGCGAGGCAGACCGTTCCGAAATTGCATACTCGAATGCCCTGCTTTCCACGCGGGGCCCGCGACGCCAGCGCGACGTCAGGCCGCAGGCGAAAGCATAGCCGGGGCGTTCGTGCCGCAGCAGCGTTTGTATTTCGCTCCGGAACCGCAGGGGCAGGGTGCGCCTCGGGGGATGGACGCCGTGTGGGGCGCTTCGGATTGGGTTTGTTTTGTCAGATTGTTCGGGAGCAACCTGTTTGGGAGCAACTGGGGCAGCGCGTCCGCCATGAAGCTCGGGTTGAGGTCTTTTTTGAGGTCTGCGTCGTTTCGGGCCTGGCGTTCGGTCTGGAGGCGGCGCAGTTCGGCTGTGGCGCGCTGGAAGTGGCGAAGGGCCTGAACTCGGGCGCGGTCGATCGAATTCCAGGCGGCGGCGGTGGCCGGGTCGAGCATGGGATCGAGTCCGCTTTGGGCGTCAAAATGTGCTGCGAGGGTGGATTCGGCTGCGGCGCAGCGGCGAAGCCGCCAGGCGGCATGAACGATTTCCGCAGCGAGAGTGGTTTCCATGGCGCCATGCGGTGCGAGCTGCTGCTGGAAGTCCTCGCAGAAGGCCTGGTAGAAAGACTCTTCCTCGGGGCGAACAACGTCGCCCGCTGAATAGAGTCCGAACGTGGTCGAGTTGCGGGATACGCGCGCTTTGCCTTCGGCGGTACGGGGTCCGGTGGAGGCCTCCGCGTTGCGGCGGTTGGCTGCGATTTGAGCTTCTGTGGACATGAATATCGTTTTCCTGGCATCAGCATAGCTGGCGAAAATGGGGATCCGATGCGAGGGGAGCTGTAAAGTGTTGAAAAGGCGGGGCAAAAATTTCGTAAAATCTTGAACTGTCATAACCGGCCGGTCATAAATGGCCGACGCCAGATACTGGTCGAGGCCCATCCCCGCGAGATACTGCAGCCTTAAATTGCGGTCCCGATTGATCTGGGCGTGCCCCGGACCTAAGAGTGCAATAGCCCGAGCAAAGCGTCAGGCTTGAATCCTGGAAATACCGAGCTCATATCGCTCTGTCCCAGATGTCCACGCACCAGTTCGCTGAGTACAGTGCGGAAATCGGTAGTGACCGCGAGGTCGCGGCCTTCAAAAAGCTGTTCTTTTTCCAGCCCCGGCCATTTGCCGTAGATCTTCCCCCCTGCACCGGGCCGCCCAACACCATCATCATGCTCCCGTGCCCGTGATCGGTGCCGCCGTCGCCGTTCTCTTCCACCGTCCGGCCGAACTCAGACATCGTCACGATGACCACATCTTCCATTCGGTCGCCCAAGTCCTGGCAGAATGCGGCGATCGCATTCGAAAACTGGTTCAAAAGATTCGAAAGTTGCCCATTTTCATTCTGGTGATGATCCCAGCCATCGACCTCCGCGAACGCCGCCTCCACGCCCGCATCCGACTTGATCAACCGCGCCAACTGCTGCAAATTCCTTCCCAACTCCCCGCCACCGTTGTAAGCGAGGCGGTTGTTGAGCCCCGGACCTCCCGCTCCGGATACCCCTGGAGCTGCTTGTTCCCGCGCGGGAGGCGACCCCATACCGAGGGACTGGAGCATCTTCATGGCGTCGAAGGCATCCTTGCCCGTGCGCTGAAGAAGTGTGTCCGGGCTCAGCGAATACATGTTCTTCAGAATCGCCAGCCGGTCCTGATCCGAAATATTGAAATCCTGAACATTGCCCAGCGCGATCACCTCCTGGTCTCCGCGCAAGGTCCGCGGCACACGGTTGGAAAGCGCCACTGCCCGCAAGGGGGAGGAATCCGGCGTAGCATCACCGAGCGCCCGGTTCAGCCACCCGCTCCCCGTCTTCCCTGGCGTTCCGGACTCCATGTAATCCTGCGCATCAAAGTGCGAACGAGAGGGGTCGGGCGATCCGGTGGCCTCCACAATCGCCAGTTGCTTTTTGTCCCAGAATGCCTTTAAAGGCCGTAAGCCCGGATTGAACCCGAACATCCCGTCGAGATCGATGGCGCTGCCAAAATAGCCATTGTTGTCGTTTTCGTCTCCCTTACGGGGAGCCTGCAGGGCAAGGTTCGGTCGCAGTTCGCGATATCTGCTGTCGCCGAACGGCACGATGATATTCAAACCATCGGCCGCGCCGCGCATGAAAATCGCCACCAGGGTCTTGCGCTTCCTGCCTTCAGCTGCCGCCGCCCGCGCGAGCCACATCGGCGCCTCACCCATTCCCGCCATCGCAATTGCCGATCCACGCAGAAAGATTCGTCGCGTCAACACAGGCCGTTACCTCCTTTGAAAATCGGGTGAACCCAGAACCAGTGAAGCAACTACTGCCGGAGACAGATCGTCGCCCTCCAGCCCGGCGGCGATCGCATCCAGTGTCTGCTTCGAGGCTTCGCGCCCCAGCAGATCTCGCGCAATCGCCTCGCTCGCGATGCCGTTCCAGCGCGATGTATCCACCTCGACGCCAGGCATCTGACCCGAAGCAACGGCTGCCGCGAAATTCATGCGCGCCGTGAGTCCCGCCGCACTCAGCCACGTCTCGGCAACATCCGGGTAGCCGTTGGGCTCCATCTTTCCGTATAGCGTCTCACCCATATTGGCGATCCACTGCACCAGAGACCAGGCGTCCGTCACCTCGGCGCCCAGCGCGCGAATCGTCCCGGCCGCCATTTCGAGAGGCGATTTGACTCGCGCCTCCCAGGCTCCTTCGGAGAAGAACTCGGGCGACTGGAACATGGTCTCCATGACCGCGCGCAAATCGCCGTCGGTCTTCGTGAAAGTCAGCGCCATCCGGTCCACCAGCGCTTGCGGCGGATCATCGGCCACGAAATGCCGAGCCAGCTGGAGGGAAATGAACTTCGCCGTCGAGGGATGATGCGCCAGAATGTCGATCACCGCCAGGCCGTCCTGCTCGCCGCCGCCCGCCGGAATCCTGTGACCCAGCACCGTTTTCTCGCCGTAATCGTGCATGAACGGCGCAAACACGAACTCCGGACGTTCCGAATTCCGCACTGTCCATCCGGTAAAGCAGCGCGCCACCGCGATCACATCATCCTGCGTATATCCGCCCTTGACACCGAGGGTGTGCAGCTCCATGATTTCGCGGCCGTAGTTCTCGTTCAGGCCGTGCGCCAGACGCTGCAGGCCGTTCGGAAGGATGGAATTGGGAACCCCGTTCAGAATGCCGCGCCGGGGTGCGAAAGGCCCCACTTCGAAAGCGTCCGGCGCCACCGACTCCCAGTTATCGAGGTAATAGAGCATCGCGGGGTGCCGCGCGGTGGCCAGCAGCAGATCCTTGAAATGCCCCAGCACATACGGCCGGATCGCGTCCCGCTCATAGCTCCCGATCAGCACGTGCCCCAGATTCTGCGCCATCCCGACGTTCTTCGTCGAATCCACATTGAAGTGATTGAACCAGAAATCCACCAGCACCTCTTCCAGTTGGCGGTTCGAGTAGACCGCCCGAAGGACGCGGGCCTCTTTCAGGTCTTCGCTGGCCACCAGCCGGGGAGAGCGTTTGAGCTGCCCCTCCCGCCGGTACTGCGGAACGAACGCCTGGCTTTTCGGCGGAATCTGCCACGCGACATCGGCGCGTTTCGCGGGGTCGAGAGCCGCAAACACCGTCAGAACCTTGTCTTTCTCCCCGGACCGCACGTCGGCTATCTGGTCCGGCGTCAGCAAATCGCGTAACTGCGGGTTGCGCAGGCGATTCTGAGCCTGCTGTTGTTCCAGTCGCGCTTGCCGGGCCTTCTCAGCCTCACCTTTGTATTTCGGAGTGAACGCAATCACGTTCGGCGGCAGCCCTGCGAGAATCCGGGTGCGGGTTTCCGGGTCCATCGCGTCGAGCACGGCCGTTCTCTCTTCCGCCGTCCCACTCAGTATCTTGCTGCGCTCCCCTTGAGGCAGTTTATTGAGCGCCTCGAGCGGGGCCTGAATCATCACCATGTCCATGTTCGGTTGAGGCGTGTATGTGGCGACCACCTCAGGCAAGGTCATGTGCACACTTTCCAGCGGCTTCAGCCTCTGTTCGAGTACCGGGTTTTCAGCGATTCGGTCCGGATTCAGCTGCAACTCCATCCATTTGGTAAGTCCGACGGTGCGCAGTTCCTCGACATCTCCGGGCCGCGGTCCGAAAGTCAGGCGATTCAGAGCGTGAACGAGTTGCTGGTCGGGACTCAGTCGCTGGTCGAAGAGACTGGTCGCATGACTGGAGCGGGGAAGGGTAATCGCCGCGATAACCAATGCGGCAATCGTAAGTGCTATGCGCTTCATCTACCCTATACCTCCAGGAGCAGATTCTGTTATTAACTATAAACGCCTGAAGGGCAAAAACGCGTACATAAAGTTTTCAGCGGTTTAGAGGCTGGCAAAGCAGAAACGTGCGTGGCGGCTCAGCAACGCTGTCGCCCGGAATGGCGTACACTCGCTCCTCAAAACGAAGATGAATCATGCTGGCAATCACTACTGCGCGTTTCATATAAAATCGACCCTGTGTGGACCGATGTTCCCGACGGTCGGCTTGCTGCACAATTCAGCAGCATCTCCCGGCGAAGGACCAGGCGAAAGTTCTTTCTCGACTGCGGCCGAGCCGGTTTCGGGCTTTCCGCTATTTCAGGCGTTGGCGGTTCGGCGTCGGCGCAGAATCAGGCCGGCGCGTTCACTCCGGGCGATTTACACGCGTTGATTCTCGATCTGGAAAAGCGGCTGCCTGCGCTGCTTGCGCAATCGCCGACCGTACCCGCAGTTTCGATGGCCCTGATCGCAGATGCGAAGCTTTACTGGCGCGGCGCATTTGGCGTCAAAGATCTTGACTCCAAAATCCCTGTCAGGCCTGACACCATCTTCGAAGCGGCCTCGGTGAGCAAAACGGTCTTCGCGTATGTCGTGATGAAGTTGTACGAAAAGGGTGTGCTTGATCTTGACACGCCGCTGACAAAGTACACACCAGATCTCATTATCAAAGGGGACTCCCGCCTGGATCTGATCACGGCGCGCCGTGTGCTGTCGCATACGACCGGCTTTCAGAACTGGCGATCGACGAAAGAGCCTCTGACGATCCACTTCACGCCCGGTGAGCGCTGGAGCTACTCGGGCGAAGGATACAGCTATCTGCAATCCGTTGTGACGCACCTGGCCGGTCACGTGAACCCAAATGATTGCAAGACATTCGAAGACGGCGCCAAAGTCTGCGCGACAGATTTCGATGCGTACATGAAAGCGAATCTCCTCGCCCCCTTCGGAATGAGATCGAGCGGGTATCTCTACCGGGAGGGCATGGCAAGGCCGCACGACGGAAAGGGCACGATGATTGCCGACCGCAAAGCCACCGCAGTGGAAGCCGCCCGATACGGGTCAGCGGGCGGTCTCCATACGACGCCGTCGGATTATGCGAAATTTCTGATTGAAGTCATCAAACCCGAGCCGAGCGATACGTACCGGCTGAACGCAGCCAGCCTGAGAGAGATGCTGCGCCCGCAGATCAAAGTGTCGAACTCGCTATCGTGGGGTCTTGGGTGGGCCATCGAGCACACGAAGGCCGGCGATCTCATCGCCCACTCCGGCGACAACCCCGGATTCAAGGCACTCGTTGCGGCATCGGTGCAAAGGCAATCGGGCTTCATCATCATGACAAACGGCGACGCCGGGTACGACGACATCATCGCGAAGGTCGTCATGAGTGAACCCATGCAGCGGTTTCTTCCGGCAGCGCTGGTCTAGCGAGCACGCGTAGGCGGGTTGTGCAGCGACGTCGAAACAGACCTGTCGAAGGCTGGCGGGAGTCCCGGTAGCGTTGTCCCTGTTTTGCGGCGAAAGGCGAAAAATGCGGCTTCCCAGCGCCTACAATATTAGTGAGATGGCCACGACGACACCGAGGAGCTTTTCCTATTCGGTTTACTATGAGGAGGCGCCGGAAGGCGGGTACGTCGCTTTCGTTCCAGCGTTAGCTGGTTGTCACACTCAAGGCGAGACGCTGAAGTAGGCGGAGTTGAACGTCGCGGAAGCGATCACCTTGTATCTGGAAAGTCTTTTTGCCCGAGGGGAGGCCGTACCTGAAGAAAGGCGATCATTTCAGGGCAGAGTTACCGTCGCTGCCTGAAGATGGCTTCCTCTCCGTCGTTGACCGCCCGCCAGGTCGTGGGCGGCGCTCAAGCGCGCAGGTTTCGTCGAAGACCCGCAGCGCGGCAGTCATCTGATTCTGATTCACCCGGAAACGAAGGTTCGGATCGTTGTGCCGATTCATTCCGGTCGAACCATCAAAGGGCCATTGTTGCGGGCCATTATCTGCGCGATGCCAATCTTACGGTCAGCAGATTTCTGGAATTGCTCTGAACTCGGCTCGAATTGGGGGTTCTCCGCAGGCAACCGAGCACATAAAGCCCCGATGGCAAGGACTACTTCCTGATTCGATTCGGGCATGCTCCGGTGACTCGTTCACGCCGTCCGTCGACGACGTTAACCAGCCGGTGGGCGCCGAGGCCAGGATGTCCGCGAGCGAGGGGCACAATCAGCGGGCGAGCGCGGGCCGGGGCGGGATTTCCTGGGAGCTGTAAATCCCGGACTGCAGTTCACGAAACCAGAATCAGATGCAGGTCCATCACGTTGGTTCCCGTCGAGCCGGTTACCATCAAGTCGCCGGTCTCTTCGAAAAACGGGTAAGCATCATGGTTCGTCAGCGCTTCGGCTGCACTCAAGCGGGCGCGAGCAACGGTTGTGCCGTCGGCCATCGCGCCCGCGGCATCGGTCGGCCCGTCGGTTCCGTCCGTGCCGGCACTCAGAATCAGAACGTCTTCCAGCCCGGCGATATCGATTGCGGCTGCAAGGGCAAACTCCTGATTCCGCCCCCCCTTCCCTTCCCCGCCCTCCGACAGGGTCACGGTCGTTTCGCCGCCGGAAATGACGCAGGCGGGTGCTTTGACCGGCTGACCATGCATCCGGATCTGCCGCGCAATTGCCGCGTGCATCCGTGCGACGTCGAGGGTTTCCCCCTCTATGGTGCTCGAAAGAATCAGGGTGTGGTAGCCAAGATCCTTCGCGGCCCGCGCCGCGGATTCCAGCGATTTCTGATTGCTGCCAATGACGATGTTCTCGACCTTTTCAAATAACGGGTCCGATGGCTTCGGCGTCTCCGTCGCGCCGTTGCGCAGCCGCTCCCGTACGCGGGCAGGCACGCGGTCGCGCAATTCATATCGTTCCAGAACGGCGAAAGCGTCCTCGAACGTGGATGGGTCGGGGGCCGTGGGACCCGAAGCGATGACGTCCAGATCGTCGCCTACCACGTCTGACAAAATCAGGCTGATCACGCGGGCGGGCTCGGCCAGCCGCGCCAGCTGTCCACCCTTGATTGCCGAAATATGCTTCCGCACGGTATTGATCTCATGAATACTCGCGCCGGAGGCAAGCAGCAGCCTCGTAGTCTCACGTTTCTCCGCGAGTGTAATCGGAATCGCGGGATAGGGCATCAGAGCGGAAGCGCCGCCTGAGAGCAGACAGATCACCAGATCCTTTTCGCCCGCATCAGTACAGAGTTGCGCAATGCGCTTCGCGCCGGCCAAACCGCGCTCGTCCGGCATGGGATGTCCGCAGTGGCGCAGCTCGATCAGCCGGGTCTTTGCAGTGTCGCCGTCCTTTACGTTCACGCACCCCGCAGAGATGCGGTTGCCCGCGAATTGCTCAACCGCCCGCGCCATCGTTCCGCTAGCCTTTCCGGCGCCTACTACAAAGATCCGATCGTACCCGTCCAGGTCCTCGCGGCCTCGTAAAACACGGTCAATCGCGGCGGTGGGATCCGCGGCCGCCAGGGCTGCCATCAGGATGGCTTTGGCATCGCGGCGCAGATTACGTTTCATGCCGGCTCGCGCCTGTGCGGCCTATTTCCAGCACGGAAGCCCCAGGATGGAATCCACCGCGCTCTCAACCTCGCAATCGGCGTCGATGCGATAACTGGCACGGCTATAGGCCTCGCGGCGCTCCTCGTACAGGCTTCGAAACTTCTGGGGATCGCGGGCAAGAGGACGGGCATCCGGATCGGTAACCCGTTCGGCAATCGTTTCGAAGGAGCAGTCCAGCCAGATCGAAATTCCGTTTTGTTCCAGAAGGTCGGCGATCGCCGGCTGCACAAACGATCCGCCCCCGAGAGCAATCACGGCGGGCACTCCGCATTCGATTTTGCGCACAACTTTCAGGAGTGTCTCGTGTTCAATCCGCCGGAATTCGGTTTCGCCGCGCCCCTCGAAGATTTCCGCTATCGTGGCGTCTTCGGCCGACTCGATCTCGGCGTCAAGATCGATGAAATCCCATCCCAGTCGGTCGGCCAGAATGCGGGCCACCGTACTCTTGCCGGAACCCATAAAACCGGTCAGATAAACCCCGGGGGACCGTTTGAGCTTGTTATCCATGCCCTTTACCGACATGCCCTTTACCGACATGCCCTTTACCGACCATGCGCGTCACCCATAAAGAGCACGTTCCATTTGGGACTCGACGAACGAAGGGAGAAGCCTGCTGGCCCAAACCAGTGCCCAGCCGGAGCGCGGCGTAACCACCGTACGTTTACGGTGGACGATTCCGCGCACAATCGCGGCGGCGCACTCTTCGGCGGAAACCGCGAAACGCTTGCCTTGCGCGACCCGTCTCGGTGGCCGGGTTCCAGGCGCATTCGCCTGAAAACCCGTGTCCACATAACCCGGGAACACCCCCATCACATGGATGCCTTCCCGCTTCAGTTCGGTGCGTTGAGCTGATGTGATGGCCGCCAGCGCGAATTTGCTGGCGGAATAGACCGGGAGCCAGGGCAGACTGATCTGCCCGGCAATCGAACTCAAATTCACGACCATACCGCGCGTCTGGCGTAGAAACGGCGTCGCCAGCTGGGTCAGCGCGAGAGGCGCGAAAAAGTTCAGATCGAACACCGCTCGGGCCTCATCCATGGGAGTTGCGGACGCGGAATAATAAGATCCCCGCCCCGCGTTATTGATGAGGATGTCGATTTTTCCCCACCGTTCCATGATTTTAGCGATTATTTCGGCTCGAACCGTTTCCCGCGTGATGTCACCCGGAATAACCAGATCGCCCGGCCCGGCTGCGGCGGACAACTTCCTCTCGTTGCGGGCGGCAAGAGCCACCCGCGCGCCGGATCGCCGCAGGATCGTGGTCAACTGTGCGCCGATCCCTTCCGACGCGCCCGTGACGATTACGACCTTGCCGTCCAGTGAATCCATTCGGATCGGGGAAACGCAATAATAGCATCATGTCCCGGCTACTACCTCTGTTCCCACTGCAGCTTGTGGTGTTTCCGGGAAGCGCAGTTCCGCTTCATATTTTCGAAGAGCGGTACAAGGAAATGGTCGGCGAGGCGGAAGCGGCCGGGTCCGAGTTTGGCATCGTGCTGGCGAAAGATGATGGCATCGTGAACACCGGGTGCACAGTAATCGTGGAAGACGTACTGGAGCGTTATCCCGACGGCCGGTTCGATGTCTTGACGCGAGGCCAGCGACGCTTTGAAATTACGTCTCTGAATCAGGAGAAGGATTATCTCAGAGGCGTTGTCGAGTATTTCGATGACGAAGACTTGCGGCCCGTCGCCCCCGAACTCGGCAAGCGCGCGATCGCGGCTCTTCAGGACATGCGGAACGCGCTTTCTCTTGAGGACTCCGGCACGCCGGATATGGATAATCCCAACCTCAGTTTCCAGTTGGCCCAGGCCGTGGAAGACCTCGACTTCCAGAATATGATTCAGCGCAGCCGTTCCGAAACGGACCGCCTGCGCATGTTTGCGGAGTTTACGGAGGGATATATCGCGCGACAGCAGTATGCCGCGAAGATGAAGCGGGCCGCGCCGTTGAACGGGTCCGGGCACAAACCTGCCAGTCTCTTGTAGGATCGGAGTTGTCGGGAATATAAGGATCGTAAATGTCGTTGAGCCTTTATATCGACGGTGCGGGAAAACCAGAGAGGCCGCACAAACGAACCCAGGCCCTCGCCATTTCCGTGGCGGTTCACACAACCGCGTTCTATGCCCTGATGCACGCGCCCGAAATCAAGCTTCCGGAACAGGCGAAGTCGGAATACCGGCAGTCCATAGAGGGTAAGGAGCAAAAGCTGGTCTGGTACAAGTTCAAGGAACTCCCGAACGTCACGCCGCCTCAGGCGAAGCCGGAACAGAAGCCGCCGCGCGCCGAGATTCGTGCGCCTCAGGAAATTGTGGCCTCGCGCAAAACCGCCCCCAAGCGGACGCAGATGGTCTGGACCCCCGCGCCCGAGCTGCATGAGCCCAAACTGGTCGAATCGCCCAACATCCTGGCGATCCGCATGCCCGAAATCAAAAAGCCTTTCGTCGCTCCGCCCGATGTCGTGAAGCCCCAGACTGCGGCTGTAAAGATCGCGCAGGACGCGCCCGAGTTGCAGACTCAGCCAATCGAAGTGGTCAAGCTCGGAGATGCGCCGAAGATCGTGAAGCGGTTTGTTCCGCCGTCGACGCGAGTGCCGCAGAAGCTCCCGGAGCAGGTAACGCCTATAGAAGCGCCGCAACTCGAGGCGAAGGTGAGCGAGTCGACGCCGCTCGATGGCCATTTCAAAGTGCCCCCTCGGCCTTTCGTGGCTCCAGCCGCGGGGAAAACGGGCGCCGGTAAAGCGGCAGTAGCTGTCGTAGAGGATGCGCCACCGCTGCTGGCAGGAAACACGACCGCTGACCTCAACGTGGCTGTCGTCGGGCTCAACCCGGCGAACTCGACTTTTTCACTGCCCGAAAAATCGAACCCGGCGCAGTTCTCGGCTGGGCCCAGGGTACGTCCCGACGGCGCCGATTCCGCGGGTGACGGCAAAGGGCTCAGCGTACCGGATCTTTACGTGCGCGGCGGCCATGAATCGAAACCCGATCTCATCGCGCAGACCTTTGCCCCGCCGACTTCGGCTCTCACTTTGCGTGAAGCGGCGCGTACCGGCGGTCCCAAGCTCAGTTCCGAGCCACCTCAGACGCCACGTGAATCTTCGGACCTGGGTGCGGTCAAAGTGTCCGGCGCACCCGATCCGAGGTTCAACGGGCGCGACGTCTATATGATGGCTATTCAGATGCCGAATTTGACCAGTTACTCGGGAAGCTGGCTGATGTGGTATGCGGATCGGACCGCGCGCGAGGTGGGACTTGCCCCGGTGGCTCCTCCGGTAGCACATCGCAAAGTCGATCCCAAGTACATCGCGTCGGCGGCGTCCGACCGCGTCGAAGGCAAAGTACAACTGGCATGCGTGATCGGCACAGACGGTATCGTATCCAACGTCGAATTATTGAAAGGTCTGGACGATCGCCTGAACCAGAGCGCGCAAGAGGCGCTCGCAAAATGGGAGTTTACGCCCGCAACAAGAAAGGGAGTTCCATTGGCGGTCGACGTGGTAGTCGAAATTCCTTTCCGGCTTGAGCCGCGTACGCAGGTGCGGTATTGATCGCGGGCATCGCAGAAAGACAACACCTCATCTTCGACGCGGATGACACGCTTTGGGAGAACAATGTCTACTTCGACCAGGCGTTCGACGACTTCTGCGCATATCTCGATCATTCCGCTCTCACGCCAGCCGAAGTTCGATCGATCCTCGATGAGATTGAGATCGAAAACAACAGGATTCACGGCTATGGCGCCGTCAACTTCGGACGCAATTTGAGTCAGTGCTACCTTCGCCTTGCCGAACGCGCGGTGGAGGAACACGACCTGAAGCGGGTCACCGCGCTAGCGCACCGGATTCTGCAACAGGAAGTGGAGCTCATGCCGGGCGTTGAGGAGACATTACCGTTCCTGGCAGAGAAGCACGAGTTAACCCTCTTCACCAAGGGTGAGACGGCCGAGCAGAACCGAAAGATCGATTTGTCCGGTTTGCGCCCGCTGTTTGCGCATTGTGAGGTCGTGAAGGAGAAAAATCGCGCCGCTTACACGGAACTGGCCAAGACCCGGGGCTTCAACCTGGAACGTACGTGGATGATCGGGAACAGCCCAAAGTCGGACATCAACCCATCGCTCGCCGCGGGATTGCGGGCGGTGTTTGTGCCGCATCCGCAGACCTGGACACTGGAGCGCGAAGAGATTCGGAACATTGAGGGGCGTCTCGTGGTGGTGAACCAGTTTCGCGACCTGTTGAACCTGTTCGGATAGAAGCGCGTTCGCGGGCACCGGCATCTAACGCCGCATGATAAGTCGAAGCGCCGGGAATGGCATTTATCACCGGAATCGTACGGGCTATCGCGCCCGCTTTGGCGCGAAAAACCTACACCCTTCGCCGTTGGAGAGATTCTCTCGGCCACACTTCCTTTTGCCTCAACCAGGATTTCCGGCTCGCGCACTGTCGTTCAAGCCGGGATAGGACTGACAGGAACTGCCACGGGCGAGAACTCTTCGATGCGGCTTCCGGCGTGGCGCAATTACCTCTCGCCGCCCTCCGGACCGGCTTTTCTCACGGGTCCCAAATAGTTCCGGGGACTGAAGACATCCCTTCAGCGCGGTTGCGTCACCACATCGATCAAGGCCGGCTCACCCTTCTTAACCCGCTCCAGACCACGCTTGAGCGCAGGCGCGAGGTCATTCGGATCGCTGATCGGTCCCTCGCCGTAGAGTCCATATGTCTCGGCCATCTTCGCGTAGTTAATATTGGGCTCCCAAAGCTTCGTGCCGATATGACACTGATCCTGCCCGCGATTACGCTCGCTGGCCATCCGCTCAAGGATCATGACCTCGGCGTGATAGCCGCGATTGTTGTGCATGATCGTCAGCAGAGGGATTTTGTGGTGCGCGGCAGTCCAAAGCACGCCGGGCGCATAGTTGAGATCGCCATCGCACTGGATGTTAATCGACAGCCGCCCGTATTTCCTGTTGGCGAGTGCTGCGCCCACTGAAGCCGGAGCGTTATAGCCTATGCCGCCCGCCCCCTGTCCTCCGATGTATTGATAGTGCTTGTCGAAGTTCCACAACTTGCCCGGCCAGCTGCTGATGAACCCCTGCCAGGAGACAAGCGACCAGTCGTCTTTCTCGATTAACGGCCACAGTTCCGCGCACAGCCGGCTCAGGCTGACCGGGCTCGCATCCCATCCGGCACTCCCCTGCTCGATCGCCTGCCGCCGTTGGTTCCGGTGAGCGGCTGCAATCTTCGATCCGCGATCCTGAAGAGTTCGCTTGCGGTCCGCCGTAATAAGTTTCTGGCACGCTTCGATAAGAGCCGGCAAAGTCGCTTCGGCGTCCGCGCCCACGTCAAGGTCCAGATCCGAGGCGTAGTGTCCGAAGTCCTGTATGTTGCTCTTGTGGAACAGGTCCACTGAAGAGATCGAGATGGTTTTCGCGCCGCGCGCGCGGTTGGCCCGCGCTGTGGCCGCCATGTCCGCGACTTCGAGGCATAAGGTCAAGTCCGGCTGGTAACCAGACCCACCATTCCCGGCGAGCGGATGTCGATTCCCGATCTCCATGCGCTCATTGCTGTTCACCGGAGCCTGGAGCACCTCTGCCAGCTGGGTCAGCAGTTTGCGCCCGTCGGGAGTGCGCACGGTCCGTTCCGAAATGATCAGCGGACTGTTGGCGGCCACAAGCATCTTCGCCATCTCGGCGACAGCCTCTTCATCCGCGGAAGGAGGCGATGTCATAACCAGCTTTGGCACACGAAGGCGCGGCTCGCGGTTTGGCTCGGTTTGTGTTTCGTGACTTGCCACCACCAGAACCGGGCCCATCGGAGGCGTCATTGCCACCTTATAAGCCCTCACGGCCGCATCGCCAAACGCCCCCAGCGAAACCGGCTGATCGTCCCATTTGGTGAAGTCTCGGACCAGCGCGCCCATGTCGTTCGCGCTGTGATATGACTGCACGCCTGCTCCGCGAGCAGCCGAATCGGCGTGATTTCCGACCACCATATAGATGGGGACGCGGTCGGCGTACGCGTTATAGATCGCCATGGAAGCGTGCTGCAGGCCGACGGTGCCATGAATGAGCGCCATCATCGGCTTGCCTTCGATCTTGGCGTAACCGTGCGCCATCGCGACCGACGATTCCTCATGGCAGCACGTGAGAAATTCGGGCATCGTGTTTTTGCCGTGGTTGAGCAGGGACTCGTGCAGCCCGTCGAAAGTCGAGCCGGGGTTAGAGGCGCAGTACTCGATCCCTAGCGACTTGATGACGTCAACCATATAATCGGAGCCCGGATTCTCGACGATCCGTTCCGGTGGACCAACCGCCGCACGGCCGGAATCGGCGGCGAGCGTAGTTGCGTTGGGTCTTGCGCCGCCATTTCGGGGAGTTTCGGCGGCTACCTGTTGTTGAGCCTCCGCCTGTGGCGGCTTCGCTACGAGGGCCGCTGCGCTGGCCGCTGCTCCTTTGAGAAAGCCTCGGCGGCCTACGGCGCTCTTTTTCATTCTGGACATCGAATTCCTCCAGAGTCGGATCGCCAATCAGTCTACACCCGTTCGGGGAGGGTATCCGGGCGGCGGCGGATTCGCTTCGCGAATCGGCCATATCCGAAAAACTCATGCGGATAACTCGAGCTTTTTCTCGAAATGTTTTTTTATTTTTTTTTATTGACTGACTTTCCCGCAAGTCACTAAACTTGACGATGAAGTGATTTTATACGCTTTTGTCACAAAAGCGGGTATTACACTTTGCCAGAGACCGTTAGCTGAAAACCGTCATCCGCATTCCCGGATCGAGGCGCGTTCCGACCTCCGGGATTCTCCTGCTTGCCTTAGCAGGGCTCGCCTCGGCACAGACACCGAAAATCGCAGGCATCACAAATGCCGCCCCGCTCGTTCCGCCGACAGGCAACCTGGCCCGAGGCGAACTCATCAGCATTTACGGCTCCAACCTCACGAATGGCGCCACGCTGGTCTCCTTTCCGCCCAGCGCTCCTCTGACACTCGCCGGCACATCGGTGAGCATCGGAGGCATCGCCGCGCCGATTCTTTATGTCAGCCCAACCCAGCTCAATGTGCAGGTTCCCTTCGAGATCCCGGCAGGAGTTCCGTCGGTGAACGTGATTGTCACTTCAGGGGCGCAGACGAGTGCCGCGTTTCTGATGGGGGTGACGACCTCGGATCTGGGCCTGTTTTCGGCGCAGGGGATAATCAAGCCTTCCTCGGCAAACACAGTTGTTGTAACCGCCGCGCCCGGATCCGCGGTCGTTCTTTCGGCGACCGGTTTGGGGGCGATCAGTCCGGCGGTGGCAAGCGGAACGAGTCCTACGCCCGGTTTGAGTAACGCCCTGGCAATACCGACGATAACGATTAACGGCGCGCTGGCCAATGTCCTTTCGGCGACTTATGACGAATTGGGTCTTTATACGATCACCGTAGCCGTGCCGGCCGGTGCTGATACGGGTTCGGTCACGGTGGTGCTTGGAGCGTCGGCAGGCGCCATCGGACCTCCAGGACCCACAGGACCGACTGGCAGCACTGGCCCGGCGGGCCCTGCAGGCGCAACAGGCCCGACGGGAGTCCAGGGTTTACAAGGAGCACCCGGTGCGCTCGGCGGCCCCGGCCCCGCTGGTCCGACGGGCGCCACAGGCACCCTCACACAGGTGACGAGCTTCGACCCGGGAACTACCTATAACCTGGGCAACGTGGTCTTTTATCAGGGATCGACGTGGCAGAGTTCGACGAACGGCAATACGGGTAATTTGCCCACGAGCGGGGCGCCGTGGACGCTGATTGCGCAACAGGGGGCCACCGGCCCGACGGGGGCGACAGGGCCGACGGGCGCGGTGGGCCCAACCGGATTCATCGGCGCCACTGGACCGCAAGGCATTGCGGGGGCAACCGGACCTCAAGGCATTCAGGGACTTCAGGGCGCCATCGGCGCGACCGGCGCAACGGGCCCGATCGGGCCGACGGGCATTACTTTTCAGGGCGCGTTCACACCAGGTACTTATGCTCTGAACGACGTGGTGACGTACCAGAATTCCACTTACATCAGCACCGTGGCGAACAATGTGGCGACGCCTCCGGCCGCACCGTGGTCGCTGCTGGCTCCGGCGGGCGCGACCGGCGCGGTTGGAGCTACGGGGGCAACTGGCGCTGCGGGCGTGTCGGGGCCAACCGGTGCAACAGGAGTCACAGGTGCAACAGGGCCACAAGGCTTTACGGGACCTACCGGCGCGACAGGATCAGCAGGGGCTCTCGGTCCTGCAGGCGTCACAGGGCCGACGGGAGCAACTGGCGCAGCTGGTGCGGCCGGATCGGCTGCCAATACGCTGACATTTACAAGCTGTACGCTGGGTTCGAATTGCAGCACGGCACCGCCCGAGCAACACCTTCCTTGTGACCTTTGTCGGCGGAACTAATCTGGTCCAGAACGCGTTCACATCGCCCAAAACCGGAGTAATCGGCGTCGCACTGAATGACGCCGCCAGCGGCGGCAGCGCAACCATTCAGCTCGCCGGCCCGGCAACCTGCACCTTCGAAAACACTGCCACCGCGGGCGACTACGTCCAGGCCGCCGACTTGCATGACGGCGAGTGTCTGGATGTCGGCTCCACGTATCCCACCAGCAACCAGATTGTGGGCATAGCTCTTTCAAGCGGCGCGGGCGCCCAAACGATTTATCTGCTGGGACCTGAAGTTGATGCGGTTTCCGGCGGCGCGGGTGCAACCGGGCCGACTGGGGCAACCGGGCCCACAGGCGCAACTGGCCCAACGGGCGCAACCGGCATTGCCGGCGCCGCAGGTCCGACAGGAGCCACCGGAGCCACAGGTACTGCGGGGACGAACGGCACGAATGGCGCAGCCGGGCCCACTGGGCAGACCGGTCCGACTGGACCGACTGGTCCCGCAGGCTCGGGTGGCACGGGTTCAGCTCCGTCCGGTATTCAATATGCGGTCAACGGCCATAGCGCCACGGCGGGCTGGGCAAACCCGGCCAGTTCGGGGCAGACAACCCAAGCCTCAGGTTTGACCTCAGCAGTGGTCACAATGGCCCCCAGTGACTGCAAGCCCAGTATGACGATTACCTCCTTCACAGGGGCGGCGACCACCTGGACTCTGTTCAGCGTCACCGGCAGCACCAGTTCCGGGTGGTCGGCCGCCAGCTCCCTGTTGAGTTTCAGCACCGCGGCGACGGCCGGTAGCTCCACCTCGGGCGTCACATCAAGCACTGTCGCCGCGGGGACCATCATGACTCTCACGTCGGGCACGAGCACCGCGGGCGCGAATCCCGGCGGGGGCGGCTATATCGTAGCTTTCTCCTGTCAGTAGAATCGGGCCAACCGGTCCCGAACGCCGTTATACTCAAGTCTTGCGGCTATTCAACCCCGGTCATCTCACTGAACGTTGAGCGGTGCGCGGCCAGCGGATCCTGATGAAATTGAACGTGCGCCGGCGCAGCGGAACTGGTTCTTACCTGATCCTCGCTGCGCTGGTATTCGCTTCGGCTGTCGCCGCGTTAATCATCGGATGGAGCGCCTTCGGCCGGCAAATCGACGAATACGCGTACGACTTCCTGTTCCGCCTGGAGCAGCCGAGACCGTGGCCGCCCTCGTCCATTATTCTCGCGATCGACGAGCTTACGCTGAGTCGTTATGGCGGAATCGTCGGGATGCGTGCCGCACTCGCGGACGGACTCGACCATATCCGCCCCGTACGTCCGGCGGCGGTTGCGGTTGACCTGATCCTCGCCGAACCGGGCCAGGCCGACGACAAGCTGGAGATGGCTTTTGCAAAGACCCGAAATCTGGTGCTTTCGAGCGATATGCGTCCGGATGGCAGCGGCTGGGAAGACCCGATACCGCGATTCCGTAAGCATGCCGTGGGCGTGGGAGAAGTGCATTCGGACCTCGATAAATACGACGCGGTGAACCGCAGCCTGCCTCTCGAAATGGCTGATCGCGGGAATCAGCGGCGCTGGGCTCTCGCGCTCCAGACATTCCTCGCGGTGAAAGGCGGTTGGGTACTCGAAACTCCCAGCGACCTTACGGCCGGCGGCGTACGAATTCCTTCGGACTACAGAACCGGCCGCACGATCCGTATTCGATATGCGCCTCTCGCGATGGACGGCATCCCGCGTGTGTCGATCGCCGACCTCGACGGCAATGGCGCTCTTGCTTCCCGGTTTGCCGGAAAGGTGGTGTTCGCGGGAGTCACCGCTCAAACGGCGGTGCGCGATCGATGGATGACGCCGTACTCGAACGGGATCGTCATGCCCGGGATCGAAATGCACGCAAATGCTTACGAGACCATTGCGCGAAGCATGTTTCTCGTCGATACGCCGCTCCGCGTTGTCGTCGCAGTGACGTTCCTGTTTGCGATCTTCTCGGGCATGGCGTACGCGCTTACCTCGGGCTGGGTTTCCACCGCTTTGAGCGTTGCGATTCTCCTTGTTTCGCAGTTCGTTCCGGCCATCGCGTTCGCGCACTCGAACGTCTGGCCGTGGGCGCCAGGCACCGCCGCTGTACTTATCGCGGCGACCGCGTCAGCCGCGTGGCGACATCTTCTTGTCAGACGCGAATTGATGCGGGCGGAACGGGAAAAGGTGCGCTATCAGCACACGATCCAGTTCGTTACGCATGAAATGAGAACGCCGCTGACCGCCATCCAGGGTTCCAGTGAGTTGATCGGCCGCTACGGCTCAATGCCAGAGGCGAAGCGAAAGCAGATGGCCGACCTGATCAATTCCGAGTCGAAGCGGCTCGCGCGCATGATCTCGACCTTTCTCAGCCTGGAGCGCCTTTCGGACGGCGAGACCGAATTCAGGCGTGAGCGCTTTCCTCTTCAGGAACTTGTGGACGGCTGCGTCGGACGCGCCCGCGCGCTCGCCGAGAATAAGAATATCGAAATCGAAGTTCTCAACATTCCGCCCGACGACCTCATCGGCGACCGTGAATTAATCGAGTATGCCGTCTACAATTTACTGACGAACGCGGTGAAATATTCGCCTGCGCGCACGCGCGTCAGCGTTTATGGAGAAGATGAGAAGGGAGACCGGGTGCGTTTGTCGGTGGAGGATCACGGAATCGGAATGGACAAGAGCGAAGCGGGACGGGTGTTCGAGAAGTTCTACCGCACGAAAACCGCCGAGCAATCGGGCGAGATGGGAACCGGCATCGGTCTCTCTCTGGTGAAACAGATTGTCGATGAACACGGAGGAACAATCCAGGTGGAATCGGAGCCCGGTAAAGGATCGAAGTTTACCTTGATCCTCAAACGCGTATCATGAGCGAGCCGATTTTGCTGGTGGAAGACGACTCAAGCGTACGCACAACCATTGCCACTTTCCTTGAGATCGAGGGCTTCGAGGTAGAGGCTGTTTCGAATACCCACGACGCATTGACGAGGCTGGACAATCGCCAGTACCCGCTGGTCATTTCAGATATCTACGTGGACGAGGGAACCGGCATTGATGTTCTGATGGCGGCGAAGAAGCAGAACCGGGAGTGTCCCGTGATCCTGATGACGGCGCGAGGGTCAATGGAGACCGTAATGGCGGCCACGCGCAACGGCGCTTTCGATTATCTTGCAAAGCCGTTCGAACTCGATACGCTGCTTGAAACCGTGCGGCGGGCGCTGAATGGGAGTGATTCCGGTGATGATGAGGCGGAAACCGAAGACCTGCCGGAAACCGAGATGATCGGCAGTTCGCCTGGTGTTGTCGAGATCTACAAGACAATATCCCGTGTGGCGCCAACCGACGCCACGGTCATTATTGAAGGTGAAACAGGAACCGGCAAGGAGCTGATCGCGCGCATGATCCATCGCTTCAGCGAGCGCGCGGCGCATCCTTTCACGCCCGTAGATTGCGCGTCGATCCCTGCCGCGTTGATCGAAAGTGAACTGTTCGGCGCGGTTAAGGGAGCGTTCACCGGAGCTGAGCGAGACCGCATCGGCATCCTCGACGCGGCGAACAAGGGCACGGTTTTCCTTGACGAGATCGGCGATATTGAGCCCGCGCTTCAGGTGAAGCTGCTTCGGTTTCTGCAGGAGCGTGAGATTCGTCCGGTGGGCTCGGCGAGGGAAAAGAAAATCGACGTGCGTGTAGTAGCGGCGACGAACCGCGATCTGCAGAAGATGGTCGATGAAGGCAAGTTCCGCGAAGATCTCTGGTTCCGTCTGAACGTCGTGCGTCTGATCCTGCCGCCGTTACGAGAACGGCGCAACGACATTCCGCTGCTCACCCACTACTTTCTGAACAAATACAATGGGCGTTATAACCGCGACGTGAAGCTGACCGAATCAGGACTTAAGACACTGAAGGATTTTACCTGGCCGGGCAACGTCCGGCAGTTGCAGCATTTGATCGAGAGGCTCACGATTCTGTCTTCGAGTGGGCGCATCGACGCCGAAGCCGTCCACGATGGAATATCCGCTATGGACCCCGGCGGGGCCGCGGGCGAAACTCTGGCCGAGACTGAAGCGGATCAGATCCGCCGGGTGCTGGCTGCCACGGGAGGCAATAAGAGCCGAGCCGCCGCGATCCTGGGAATCGAACGGAAGACGCTGTACCGGAAGCTGGAACGGATGAAACTCTGATGCAGCGATTTCGCATCGGCGCGGTGACGGATATCTTTTCGCCCGAAGTGGGGCTCGCGGCGACCGCCATGCGTGAGCTGGGCATGCGCGGGGCGGAACTTCGGACGATCAACGGCACGAATGTTCTCGATGCCGGTAACGAAGATCTGGATCGGGCAGTGAGAATTCTGCGGTCGAACGAACTGGAGGTGGTTGCGATCGCGTCGCCTCTGCTGAAATGCAGCCTCGCCGAATGGGCGACGCAGGGGCGTCTGGCCGAACGCGCGTTCGAGGTTGCGAAACGGGCGGGGGCGAAGATCGTCCGGGTTTTTTCAATCCTGCGAGTCGGCGAACCGGCCGGGGTTTTCGAGCAGATCGTCGACGTCTTGCAGGACCTGGCTGACAAGGCAGCGCAGCAGCGGCCTGATCGTCGGAATCGAGAATGACCGGGCTTGCAATATCTCTACCGCACAGGAGACGGCCGGCGTTCTCGCGGCGATCGATCATCCGAATCTGCAGGTGGTTTGGGATCCAGCGAGCGCCTATATATCGGGCGAGAAGCCGTTCCCTTCGGGGTATCAGACGCTTGAGACTACGCGGATCGCGCTGGTCCATGCCAAGGATTGCACGCTCGAAGGACACAAGCCGGTCTGGGAACCGCTGGGAGAAGGCGATATCGACTGGCAGGGACAGATCGACGCGCTCGCGGAAGACGGTTACCACGGGTTCATCGACCTCGAAACTTACTGGCCTGGCGTTCAGACTTGCGTGAGCAATCTCAAGAAGATGGTGGAGTCGCTGACCCTCTAAGTAAAATAGAGCTTACTATGATTTCGCGCGCTGAAGCCATCGATATGTTCAATTCCGACGACCTGATCGGCATCGGCATGGAGGCCGACGCCGTGCGCCGGAAGCTTCATCCCGGACGGCGTGGTCTCCTACATCATCGACCGCAATATCAACTACACGAACTTCTGCACCGAGTACTGCAGCTTCTGCGCGTTCTACCGTCCGATGGGGCACAAGGAAGGCTACATCCTTCCGAAGGAAACGATCTTCGACAAGATCCAGGAGACGATCGATCTGGGCGGCACCGGCATTCTGATGCAGGGCGGCCTGCATCCCGGATCTGAAGATCGAGTGGTACGAAGATCTGCTGCGCTCGATCAAGGCGAAGTTCAATATCTGGTGCCACTGCTTCTCCGCGCCGGAGATTACGAACATCGCGGAGGTCAGCGGCTTGTCGCTCCGCGACACCATCGCGCGGCTGCGCGATGCCGGGCTCGATTCGATTCCCGGCGGCGGCGCCGAGATTCTCGACGACGACGTGCGGCACCGGATCAGCCGGCTGAAGTGCGGAACGCAGGAGTGGATCGACGTGCATCGCACCGCGCATGCGCTCGGCATGCGAACCACCGCCACCATGATGTTCGGCTGCGGCGAGACGCATCGAGCAGCGGATGAACCACTTCGACATCGTGCGGCAGATCCAGGAAGACACGGGCGGATTCACGGCGTTCATCCCCTGGACCTTCCAGCGCGAGAATACGTCGCTCGGCCGCTTCGTCAAGGAAGAGGCCACTGCGGTCGAGTACCTGAAGACGCTCGCGGTCTCGCGGATCTATCTCGATAACATCGTGAACATCCAGAGCTCCTGGGTGACGCCGGGCCTGAAGACCTGCCAGCTCGGGCTGCGCTTCGGCGGCAACGACGTGGGCAGCATCATGATCGAGGAGAACGTGGTCTCGGCCGCGGGCACGCACCATCAGGCGACCGAGGAAGAGCTGCGGCGCATGATCCGCGATGCCGGCTTTGTGCCGAAGCAGCGCGATACGCTGTACCGCACGTACTTCCTGAACTAAACCTACTTTCCCAATTGGCCGGTCAGGATCTCGTTCAGCAATCCATCGGCGTGGTAGAGCTTGCGCAGCGCTTCGGTCATGGCGGCGGTGTGCACGGCAACGGCGCGATTGGCGGTGATGTCGTAGACGTAACTGCCGACGAGCGATTCGATGTCGCCGTCGAAGATCAGGCCCACGATTTCCGCGTCGCGGTTGATGACCGGCGAGCCTGAGTTGCCTCCCGTGATGTCGTTCGTGGTGACGAAATCGAGCGGGGTCGAAAGGTCGAGGTTCTTTTTGCCCTCGGCGTATCGTGCCGGGAGATTGAACGGCGGCTTCAAATCGAAGCTGTACGCGCGGTCGTAAAGGCCGTAGAGCGTGGTTTTCGGCGGCGCCTTCGTTCCATTCATCGGGTAGCCTTTCACCTGTCCGTACGAGAGGCGCAGCGTGAAGGTCGCATCGGGATAAGTGCTCTTTCCGTATGCCGCGAAGCGCGCCTTACCCAACGCTTCACCTGCCTGGTCGACGGCACTCTGCACGTTATCCTGCTCCCACTTGATGAGTTCACGCCGCATGGGATCGAGCTTGCGCGCGAGCACGATCATCGGGTCGGTCGAAGCGTTGATTGCCGCCTCTCCGCCCTCGATCAGTTGCTTGCGGACGGCCACATCGGCGAGTTTGCTGCCGTTCACCAGAGCTGACGCGGCTTCTTCCGGCGACCGTCCGTTCAGGACTGACGTGACAAAGGGATCGTCCTTGCCTACATGTTCGATATCGAGCTGGAGCGCGGCCGCCATACGCGCGATCTCCAACTGCGAATACATGGGTGCGGGTGAAAGGAGCTGGAACTTCAGGGACTCCAGTTGCGCATCGTGATAATCGGGAAGGCGCTCGCCGTCCGGTTTTTTTATCTCGGCGACGTAATCGACCAGCTGCGTCGCGAGACTGGCAAGGCTCGAATCGAGACCGTGGAAGAATTGTTCTTTGGCGCGGGAGGCGGATTTCTTTTGGGCGTCGGCGATCTGGGTCCAGGCGTTACCCCACTCGGCCTTCCACTGCGGATTCGCCATGACGAGGGCTTTGAAGGCGTCTTCGTCTTTCTGTTTTTCGGCCATGATGGCGGGATTTTTCAGACCTTCGTACTCGCCGGTGACGGCTTTCACGTCGTTCTGCAGCCCAAAAATTCGGGATCCGGCCTGGCGAGCCTGTTCGGTTCCGCGCGCAGAATATTGTTCGAGCGCGCCGAGGCGGCTCTGAAAGATGGCGAGATAAGACGGGAACTCGACATCGCGCTGGTATTCGAGTTGGGCGACGGTGTCTGACCGGTCGGTGGAACCGGGGTTGCCGGAGACGAATACCAGATCTCCATCGGCGGCGCCTTTCGGGTTCCACTTCAGGTAGTCCTTGCTGTCGATCGGCTTGCCGTTTTCGTAGACGCGGAAGAGGGCCATGTCGAGGTCATAGCGCGGGTATGTGAAGTTGTCGGGATCTCCTCCGAAGAAGGCCGCCTGCTGTTCGGGGGCGAAGACGATCCGCACGTCCGTGTACTTCTTGTAGCCGTAGAGCCAGTATTCGCCACCCTGGTATAGCGTGACTACGTCGGAGCGAAGGCCGGTTTTGTCCTGGCTCTCTTTCTCGATGCGCGCGATCTCGGCGCGACGGGCGGCGAACTCCTGGTCCGGAGTGGAGGCATTTTTCAATGAGGCCTGGACCCGTGCCGTGACGTTCTCCATCGACATGAGGACGTTCACTTCGAGGTCGGGCGATTTCATTTCCTGGTCGGGCGTGGCGGCGTAGAATCCGTCTTCGATGTAGTTGTGCTCGGCGGTTGAGTTCTTCTGCAACTGACCTCGGGCTACGTGGTGGTTCGTGAGCAGCAGGCCGTGCGGACTCACGAAGGACCCTGAGCCTCCATCGTTCAGGCGCACGCTCGACAGGCGGACGTGGTCGAGCCAGCTTTTATCGGGCGTGAAGTTGTACTTTTCCTTCAGTTGCTTCACAGGTGGATTGTCGAAGGTCCACATACCCTCTTCCGCGCCAACGGAAAGCGCGCCCAGAAGAACGAGCGCGCCCAGGCAAACCGAAAGCCTTGTTTTAAACATGCTTCACCAATTTTAGAGCCTTCCTCACGGACGTAGAATATTCCAATGGGCACTGCCGCACAGGCGTTAGTACGCAAGATACGCGAACTCTTACCGGCGCTGGATCCGGAACCGGAAACCGATCTGGATGAACCGATTGACCCCGATGAACCGTTCGCGATGGTTTGCGCCGCTCTCAGGCCGCGGCCCCATCTGAATTCGGGCGCGATTGCTCTTGCGCTGCCCGAATCAGATGAGGAATGACGCTCCCTTACGGTCGCGGCTCGGAAAAATCGCGGCGGCTGGCGAAAATCGCTGGTCGGAAGTGAGGGATGGCCGGCGACAAGATTCGCCGGCCCCACAGGTTCTCAGGCGGTGCGCATTGCTTCCGCTTTGTCGCCTGAGATGGCGGCCTGCGCGGCGGCGAGTCGGGCGATCGGCACGCGATAGGGCGAGCAGGATACGTAGTCCATTCCGACGCGGTAGCAGAACTGCACCGAGGACTGGTTCGCCGCCGTGCTCGCCGCAGATTCCGACTTCGAGATTCTTGCGCGCTCGCGCGGCCGAGCTTTCACGGCCATCTCGACCAGCTTGCCGACGCCTTCCTGATCGAGCACGGCGAACGGGATCGGCCTTGAAGATCTTCGCCTTCTCGTAGTCCTTCTGGAACTTCGTGTAGTCGTCGCGGGAGAGACCCATGGTGGTCTGGGTGAGGTCGTTGGTGCCGAAGGAGAAGAATTCCGCTTCCTTCGCGACGCGATCGGCGGTGAGCGCGGCGCGCGGGATTTCGATCATGGTCCCGACCATGTAGTGGACCTTCGTGCCGGCCTTGGCGAAGACTTCGCCGGCGACGCGATCCACAATCTTCTTCTGGTTGATCGAACTCCTCGACGCTGCCGATCAGCGGAATCATGATCTTCGGGGATTACCTTGATGCCCTTCTTCGCCACCTGGACGGCGGCTTCGAAGATCGCGCGCGACTGCATTTCGGTGATCTCGGGATAGGTGACGCCCAGACGGCATCCGCGATGACCCAGCATGGGATTGAATTCGTGCAGCTCTTCGACGCGATGCAGCAGTTCGGGCAGCGCCTTCTTCAGATCCTTCACCGGGATCTTGTAGCGCTCCGACATTTCCTTCTTCGCTTTGATATCGGCATGCGGAAGCACGGCGACATCGACCATCAGGTTTTCGCGCTTGGGCAGGAATTCGTGCAGCGGCGGATCGAGCGTGCGGATGACGACGGGGAATCCGTCCATCGCTTTGAAGAGGCCGGCGAAATCGGA
Source organism: Terriglobia bacterium (assembly GCA_963718155.1). Classification (GTDB taxonomy): domain Bacteria; phylum Acidobacteriota; class Terriglobia; order Bryobacterales; family Bryobacteraceae; genus BOG-234. The sequence continues at coordinate 226,945 of CAVQYP010000029.1, forward strand.
ACGCTGCATGGGCAGGAGCTTGTTGAGTGCTTTGCGCCGCGATTTTTCGTCGCGAGGCGAGAATCATCGCCTGCATGAAAGGCAGACGGTCTTCGGCGAAGAACATGTGCTCGGTGCGGCAGAGGCCGATGCCTTCGGCGCCGAACTGGCGGGCGACTTTGGCGTCGCGCGGGATATCGGCGTTGGCGCGCACGCCGAATTTGCCGCGGAACTCGTCGGTCCAGCCCATGAACTTGCCGATGTAATCGTGGCGTGAGATCGGGCTCGATGGACTTCGCCTGTCCGAGGTACACGTCGCCCGTGGTTCCGTCGAGCGAAATGAAATCGCCTTCCTTGACGGTGACCGTTTTGCCGTCCACCTGCGCGGTGAAGATCTTCTTGTGCTCGTCGATGCGAATTCCGCTCGCGCCGACGACGCAGGGACGGCCCATGCCGCGCGCGACCACGGCCGCGTGGCTTGACTTACCGCCGATCGCAGTGAGGATGCCTTTCGCGACGTCCATGCCGTGGATGTCGTCGGGCGTGGTTTCCTTGCGGACCAGGAGCACCGGGCCGTTGGCCGCCATTTCGACCGCATCTTCGGCGGTGAATGCGACGCGTCCCACCGCCGCGCCGGGCGATGCGGAAATGCCGGTCGTGACCTTTACCAGGTCCTTGAGCGTTTTGGGATCGAAGACCGGATGCAGCAGCTGATCGAGCTGCGCAGGAGCGACGCGCAGCACCGCTTCCTTCTTCGAAATCATGCCCTCTTCGACCATCGCGACGGCGATCCGCACCGCCGCAGGACCCGTGCGCTTGCCGTTGCGGGTCTGCAGCATGTAGAGCTTGCCTTCCTGGATGGTGAACTCGAAATCCTGCATGTCTTTGTAGTGCTTTTCGAGATTGGTGGTGATCTCGCGAAGCTGCGCGTAAGGCTTCGGGCGAAACTTTCTGCAGATCGGCGATCGGATGCGGCGTGCGGATGCCGGCGACAACGTCTTCGCCCTGCGCGTTCATCAGGAATTCGCCGTAGAAGACTTTTTCGCCTGAGCCGGGATCGCGGGTGAAGCCAACGCCTGTGCCCGAGGTGTCGCCCATGTTGCCGAACACCATGGCCTGCACGTTGGCGGCGGTGCCGATGTCGTCGGGAATCTTCTCCATGTTGCGGTAGTACATCGCTTTGGGAGTCCACCAGCTGCGGAATACGGCGTCGCGCGACATGGAAAGCTGTTCGCGCGGATCTTCGGGAAACGGCTTGCCGGTTTCTTTCTGGACGAGCTTTTTGTAGTCGGCGATGATGGCCTTCAGGTCTTCGGCGGTGAGGTCGGTGTCGAGCTTGGCCTTTACCTTCGCTTTGCGCGAATCGAAGATGTGGTCGAACTTCTCCATGGGGACATCGAGCGCCACTTCGCCGAACATCTGGATGAAGCGGCGATAGCAGTCGTAGGCGAAACGCTCGTTGCCGCTTTTCGCGGCGAGACCCGCGGTGGTCTTGTCGTTCAGGCCCAGGTTGAGGATGGTGTTCATCATGCCGGGCATGGAGAATTTCGCGCCGGAGCGAACGCTGAGCAGCAGCGGATCGACCGCATCGCCCAGCTTTTTGCCCCATCTGCTTTTCGAGCTTCGCGATGGCGGTGTCGATTTCCTTCTGGATTTCCGCGGGGACGTTGTTTTTGTTCTTGAAATAGATATTGCAGACGTCCGTGGCGATGGTGAAGCCCGGAGGTACGGGCAACCCGGCGCGGGACATTTCGGCCAGCCCGGAGCCCTTGCCGCCGAGCGTATCTTTCATGTTGCCGTCGCCGTCGGCGGTGCCGCCGCCGAACGAATAAACGTACCTGCTCATTTAGTGGTTTCCTTTGAGATGTCGGGTGAGTTGGTTACGATTTCGGAGAAATCCGCGATGGTCGAAAATTCGGCCAGCAGATGATGCAACAGCGTGAGGCGATTCTGGCGAACGGCAGGGTCGGGGGCGTTCACCAGGATTTTGTCGAAAAACAAATCCACTTTGGGGCGCAGCGTGGCGACCTGTTCGAGTTTGCTGCGGTAATCGGGCAGAACTTTGCACGCGAGGCGCGTCACTTCGAACGCTTCGTAGAGCTCGCGCTTCGGGGCCGCTTTCGAGCAGCCCGGCGTTCGAGTGCATCGCCGAGGCCTTCGAAGCCGGCCTGCTTGAGGATGTTGCGGATGCGCTTGAAACTGGCGGCGAGCGGCTCGAAGTTTTCGGTGGGACGCACGGCGCGGACGGCTTCGAGGCGTTCTTCGACGTCGAGAAGATCGTCCCAGCCGGAGACGAGGACAGCGTTGACTTCGTCGTATTTGAAGCCGCGGATTTCGCGGAAGTAGTATTTGACGCGCTCGGCGAGGAATTCTTCGAGCTGCATGTTGCCTTCGCAGAGAGTCTGGATGCGGCACGCGCAGTTTGCCTTCGACGAGGATCTTGACGATGCCCTGCGCGGCGCGACGCAGGGCGAACGGGTCTTTCGATCCGGACGGGATCAGACCGACGCGGAAACAGCCGCGGAGCGTATCGAGCTTGTCGGCGATCGAAACGCAGCTGGCCGGCGAGGGTGCGGGGAATGGAATCCTCCATGCTGACCGGTTTGTAGTGGTCGTAGATCGCGATGGCGACTTCTTCGGGTTCGCCCTGGGCGCGGGCGTAGAGTCCGCCGATGATGCCCTGGAGTTCGGTGAATTCCTTGACGAGTTCGGTGGTGAGGTCGGCTTTGCGAAAGCCGCGCGGCCCGTTTCGCACCGGTACCGGGCCGGGTACTGCTTGCTCGCGCGTTCGGCTCAGAACGGTGCCAAGCTGGCCGACGAGGAGGATCATGCGGCTGGTCTTCTCGAGATAGGTGCCGAGCTTGGCCTGGAAGGTGACGTTGCGCGAGATCGACGACGCGCTCGGCGAGCGGTCCGCTTCTGATCGGCGTTCCAGAAGAAGCGGGCGTCGTTGAAGCGCGCTCGCAGCACGCGTTCGTTGCCGTGCTGGATGAGGCCTTCGGGATCGCCATCGGTGTTGGTCACGGCGACGAATTGCGGCTTGAGGTTGCCGTCGGGCGTTTCGACGGCGAAGTATTTCTGGTGGTGCCGCATCACCATCATGAGGACTTCTTTGGGGAGATCGAGGAATTCGGGATCGAAGGCGCCGGTGATCGGAGTGGGCCATTCGGTCAGGTTGACGAGCGTGTTCAGCAGATCGTTATCGCATTTGTACTTCGTGGGCACCGCCTGAATGCGGTTGCGCCGCTCTTCCGCGGAGAGGATCACGAAGTTCTCGCGCAGCTTGCTTTCGAAGTTTTCGTATGTGACCGGAAAGCGGGCCGCGCCCAGTTTGCGATGTCCGCTCGATTGGTTGCCGGTGGACGCCGCGATTTCGAAGGGGAATCTACCTGGTCATCGAGCAAGCGCTACGATCCAGCGGATGGGGCGGATGAAACGAATCTCACCTTGTCCGGTCCAGTACATGCGTCTTCGGGAATGGAGTTTTGAGGATCAGTTGCGGGAGTGTTCGGCCAGGATCTCGAGCGGCCGGCGTCGGCCGGGATGTTCTGCGGATGCAGTGTATTTTCCGCTTTGCCGTCGCTGAGGATTTCGAGCTGGTTCGGATCCAAGCCCTGCTTCTTGGCGAAGCCCGCGACGGCATCGGCTGGGCGCGGATTCGCCGGACCCCAGACGCGTTCTTCGGTGTCGGGCTGACGCTGCGAGCAGGCCTTCGGCGCGGACAACGAGGCGTCGCGGCGTGGCGTCGGTTCGGACTGACGGCGCACCCAGGCTCCATCATTTTGAGCAATGCCGATCGAACTGGCCGCCCAGGTAGTCCAGCGCATCCGCCAGCATCGAGTCGGGAATTTCTTCAGCGCCGATTTCAAGCAGGAGATTCATGCTGCTTGCTCCACCCATGAGGACGCGACGTCGACCGCCAGCCTGCGCACGCGTCCGATTACGCCGACTCTTTCGGTCACGCTGATCGCACCGCGCGCATCGAGCGTATTGAAGAGATTGCTGCACTTCAGGACGTGATCGTAAGTGGCGAGCAGCGGGAAGCGGCGCTTTTCCTCGTAATCCTTGAAGAGATCGAGCAGGCGCCTCGCTTCGGTCTCGTGGATTTCAAACAGCTTCCACAATGTGGCAATGTCGGCGAGTTCGAAGTTGTATACCGAATACTGCAACTCGTCGTTGTAGCGCACGTCGCGATAGTGGACGCCGGGGGTCCACTCGATGTCGTACACGCTGTCGACACCCTGCAGGAACGCGGTCAGGCGTTCCAGACCGTAGGTGATTTCCGCCGGGAACCAGTTCGAGATCGATGCCGCCGCACTGCTGGAAATAGGTGAACTGCGTGATTTCGAGGCCGTCCAGCATCACCTGCCAGCCCACGCCCCATGCGCCGAGCGATGGATTCTCCCAGTTGTCTTCTTCGAGTTTCAGATCGTGTTTGCGGAGGTCGATGCCGATGGCTTCGAGACTGCCCATGTACTGTTCGATCACGTCGGCGGGCGTCGGCTTCAGGATCACCTGAAGCTGCATGTGTTTGTAGAGGCGGTTCGGGTTATCGCCGTAGCGTCCGTCGGCGGGGCGTCGGCTGGGCTGCACGTAGGCGGTGCGGTAAGGCTTCGGTCCGAGCGCGCGCAGGAAGGTTTCAGGGCACGAGGTGCCGGCGCCGACTTCCATATCGAACGGTTCCTGAATAATGCAGCCGCGGCTGCCCCAATATTGTTTGAGCTGGAAAACGACTTCCTGAAAGGTCGGCATGTTGGCTAAGCGGCGGCTTCGAGAACGGAGAAGGTGATCAGTTTGCGCTCGATGTGCGCTTCCATCTGCTGGGCGAGGAAACGGCGGAGGTCGGCGGCTGTTGACTGAGTCCATGGGCGGGCGGTAAGGTCCGCGATGGGCGTGTGCAGGATCTCTTCGGCGATGGCGCGGGATTCGGCGGTGAGTTCCCAGGTGCTGCGGAGATCGAGTGCGCGGCGGCAATCGTGGCAGTAGAGTCCGGCGCGCTGGCGGCTGAAAAACGCTCGCTCGGGGTGTTCGGGATCTTCCAACCATGTACCGCATCCGAGACAGACGTGCAGTTCGGGGAGCATGCCGGCGAGGCGCACGGCCCAGATGCTGAAGTAGGTGACGGCCTTCCAGACCGCGGTGGGTCCGGCGGATCGCAGATGTTCGAGGATGGCAGTAACGAGACGGAAATATTTCTCGCTGGGCTCGGCGGCGGGCAGTAATTGCTCGGAAACTTCGGCGACGAAATCGAGCGCGCAGGCGGAGGCGAAATCGTTGAGCATGCCGAATTGCGAGTGGAGCAGATCGCAGGAATCGATGTTGACCAGTTCACGATTCTCGCGTTGGAAGTATGACATTTTGATGTGCGAAAGCCGCTCCAGGCCGGATCCAAAACCGCTTTTCGGCCGCCTCGCCCGGCGCGCTACGCCTCGCAGCTTTCCCGAATCGCGAGTCAGAAAACTGACGATCAGATCCCCTTCCTTAAATGGCCAGGTTTGCAGAACGAAGGCTTCGCTCAAGCGAGCGGGCATTGAATCTTCAAGGTTATCATGGCGGCGGTTTGGAGGCCGCCGATTCGGGCGATGCGAAGCCGCGTGGTTGCGGGCGGCTTCGCGGGGTCCGTAGTTTTCCGATGTTAGGTTCAGTTTGTTTGGAAATTTTGTGTATGGAGCCTGGCTTATTTGGGGCCTGGGGGTGGTTGCGCGGGAAGAGAATTTGGCCACGGATGAACACGAATTCACATGAATTTTCATTGGATTTCTCCCGTTGGGGCGGGCTGGTTGCGGTTCCGTCTGGCTTGCTGGCGCTCGCGCTGCTCGCGCAGGGTGCGCTGTGCTGTGGCGCAGGCCAGGGCGCGGGTGTATTCGCGGCTGAAACGGGTCTCGTAGCGGTTGAGGAGATGGAGGACCTGGGATTCGTCGGCGAGGGTGCGGAAGGTTCGGGCAAGGTGGGTGATCGGGGTTTCGCCGTCGTCGACGGTAGCTCCGTTTTGTGCCAGGGCGGTTTTCCGTCTGCGGGTTTCCTCGATGTATTCGGCCTTTTCGATGCTCCAGAGGCGCATGCGCCGCCATTGGGCTACGGCCATGATTTCGGCCTGGTCGTGTTCGATTTGGGATTCGGGCTGGAGTTCGGCTTCAAACGCGGCCAGCAGCGAACAGAAACGGGCTTCGGATTCGCCGTCCAGAACGAGCGAGTCGGCGAGGAGGCCGTGACGGGTTGCGTTCTGCGAGACGCGGAATTTGCCCTCGGGCGTGACAGGCCCGGTGGAATGGATGGTGTTGAGCGCCGCAATGCGTTTCCCCTCGTCCGTGACAGGACCGCGGGATTTGGCGCCGTTTGCGCGCGAGGCGGCGATGCGAAATTTTGAGCTCACGGCAGAATTGTGGCAGATGATTTTGGGGATGGTGGAGGTGGCAGTCTCGCAAGTAATTGGATTTATTGAGAATTTTGTTGACGGAAATGTGTGACTGGCTTGGCGGCGGCATCACCCGACCGACAGGACAGTACTTGAAGCGTTCTCGAACGGGCCAGATATCACCAGCGCAGCGCGTACGACGCCTCTTATCTCAAATTGGCGCGGCGGCGACGATTACCGCTTGCCACGAGAGACGAACGTCTCAAGATGGCCGCCGCCCACATGGGACTTGATTTGTTTCAGCCTTAACGGGATCGCGTTCGCGCACAACTGCCCCCGCGGCGAAGGATTTCTTGACGGACGGGTGCAATAATCTAAAACCCACGTTTGTCGGGAACGCTCAGAGAGGCGTTAAAGCGAGGCTTAAAAGTTCTTTAAGGGGGGCTTATTTTGAAATAAGCCTACACGGAGACATTGGCCGAATATCCGTTGTCAAGGGCACTCTGGTGGCCCAATCTGCCAGACATTCTTCGGTTTGATGGGGATTTTCGAATACGTCTTGGTACTTCACCTTAACTACTTTCCGGCGCAAAATTGACGAGTTCTGCTTAATGTTTTCAGGGCGTGGACTACGCGGTAACGACCAAAACATTTCATACGCCTTTTGTTTTATGGTCCGCACTCATCACCACCAGCCGTCGTTATGGACGGGAGTTTTGGCCGAAGAAGTAGACGATCTCTGGGAGCCGTGGATGCGCACGGCCGACAGTTTGCTCGATGACGAGCAGTTGGTCGAGCGTGTTTTCGAGGCGCAGGCGCGCCGATGTCTTAAGAGCCGGACACGCGGCCGTCGTCAAACGCCCGCCGAAGTGGTACTGCGGCTTCTCATTCTCAAACACGTTCGCGACTGGAGCTTTGAGGTGCTGGAGCGGGAAGTGCGGGCCAATCTGGTGTACCGGACGTTCGCTCGCATCGGTGCGGAGAAGGTACCGGATGCGAAGACGCTGGGACGTCTCGGGCAGGTGGTCGGGCCGGACGTGGTGGCGGATCTGCATCGGCGTATCGTCGAGATCGCGGTCGAGAAAAAGGTCGTAGCCGGAAGGCGGATGCGGGTGGACACCACGGTGGTGGAGACCAACATTCACTATCCGACCGACAGCAGTCTGCTGGGCGATGGAACGCGGGTGCTGACGCGCGTCATGAAGAAGGTGGAGCAAGCCGCGGGCGGTCTTGTGAGCAGGGTGCGGAACCGGATGCGCACCGTAAGGAAGAAGGTAGTGGCGATTGCCCATCGCCGCGCGGCAAAAGGGTGCCGCCGGCGAAGAGAAGCGCCGCAACCTCTATAAGGGACTACTGAGTGTTACCGGGAAGATTGTCAATCAGGCCAAACGAGTGATGGGTGAAGTGGACCGGCTGGGACAGCGGCAAAAGGAACAGGTCTCCCGATTACGCGGCCAGTTGGCGACGATGGCCGAGAGAGTCGAGCAGGTGGTGAAACAGACGCGGACGCGGGTATTCGGGGGGAAATACGAAATCGGAAGGGAAGCTCGTGAGTGTGTTCGAACCGCAGACCGAGATCATTCGCAAAGGGAAGGCGAGCAAGCCCACCGAGTTCGGCAAGATGGTGAAGGTGCAGGAAGCCGAAAATCAGATCGTGACGCACTATGCGGTCTATGACGAGAGGCCGGCGGATTCGGCGCTGCTGGTCGAAGCGGTCGAACAGCACGAGGAACGGTTGGGTCCGGTGCCGCGGATCGTGGCTGCGGACGCCGGCTTCTACTCGCAAGCCAACGAGAAGCGACTGGAGGAAATGGGCGTGAAAAATGTTTCGGTGCCCAACCGGAAGACACGCAGCGAACAACGGCGATCTCATCAGAAGAAACGGTCGTTCAAACAAGGTCAGCGCTGGCGCACCGGTTGCGAAGGCCGGATCAGTGTCCTCAAACGGCGGCATGGACTGAATCGTTGCCGTTATCGGGGGCAGAACGGCATGAAGCGATGGGTGGGACTGGGCGTGATCGCCGATAACCTGATCAACATGGGCCTCTGCCTGGCAAAATGAAGCGATTCCGCCGCCGAAAAGGCCCGGGTGCAAACCCGAAAATCCGGCCTCGGTCAAATTCCGTACATGAATCGCGCGTGTGTGACGTTGTCACATCCGCAAAAACAGACCTCTCCCAGAGAAATCAATTTTGCGCCGGAAAGTAGTTAAGTTAGCGGCCGTTACGATCTCACGCAGCCGGTGGGAAGTTTTCCGGGTCTGTTCGACGGCCATTACGACAATGACATCTACTTCCACACGCCCAATCATTTCATTCCGAACCTGTCGGATCCGCACGTTCTCGGCCGGCTGAGGAATCTCCAGATCTCGCTGGCGATCGGCGAGCACGATCCCTTTGGCGGCAGTAACCGGCGATTGAGCGAATCATGGTGGGAGAAGGGCGTGGCGCACACCCTCGATATCTGGGGCGGCGAAGCCCATCGCGCCCGTGACTGGCGCGAGATGGCCCCGCGTTATTTCCGACGGCGATTCTTAAAGCCCCGTCTTCCGTGGCGGCTGGGAGGCGAACAGCAGCGTCTTCATCCCTTTGGCGGGTGCAACGTGCTATACCCATCCGAGCGCGCGGAAGCAGCGGTTTCGGCACCGGCGGGAGGCGAACATCTTTCTGCCAAGCCATCCCAGCAGGCCGGCGAACAGCAACACCGCGATCGCCGCCGCCCAAAGACCATGAATAACCGCGTAGACCAGCGCAGCAACGACCGCCGCCATTACGAAACACCCGCACGCGCACATAAAATGAATGCCGGTGGACGTCTGTGAGACGCCACCGGCAAATGAGGCAGTGATGACTGAAGCGAGGCCTAGCGGGCTACGCCTTCCGCCTTGAGGGCCGCGCTGCTGAGCGCTTCCGCCTTGTCCGTCTTCTCCCACGAGAAGGAATCTTCGCTGCGGCCGAAATGGCCGAATGCCGCGGTCTTCTGATAGATCGGGCGGCGAAGTTTCAGGTGATCGATAATCCCCTTCGGCGTCAGCGGGAAGTTGGCGCGAATGAGATCCTCCATCGCGTTTTCGGGAATCGTACCGGTGCCAAAAGAGTTCACCATCACGGATACCGGCTCGGCGACGCCAATTGCGTACGCAAGTTGCACCTCGGCACGCTTAGCGAGGCCGGAAGCAACGAGGTTCTTCGCGATATAGCGGGCCATGTAGCATGCGGACCGATCCACCTTCGTCGGATCCTTTCCCGAGAACGCGCCGCCGCCGTGACGGCCCATGCCGCCGTAGCTGTCCACGATAATCTTGCGCCCGGTCAGCCCGGTGTCTCCATGGGGGCCGCCGATGACAAACCGTCCGGTCGGATTGATGTGATATTTGGTGTTCGAATCGACCAGATTTTGCGGTACAACCTTGTCGATGATGAATTTGCGAACGTCGGCCCGAAGCTGCTCTGTTGACACATCGTCGCCGTGCTGAGTTGAAATCACAACCGCGTCGATGCGCGAGGGCTTGCCGTTAACATATTCGACCGAAACCTGGCTTTTGCCGTCCGGCCGCAGATACTTCAGTTCACCGGAGCGACGAACCTGCGAAAGCTTCTCCACCAGCCGGTGAGCCAGCTGGATCGGCAGCGGCATCAATTCCGGTGTCTCGTCGCAGGCATACCCGAACATCAGGCCCTGATCGCCGGCGCCGCCAGTGTCCACGCCCATAGCGATATCGGGCGATTGAGTCTGCACGACATTCAGAACGCCGCAGGTCTTCGCATCGAAGCCAAAAGCCGCATCCGTGTATCCGATGTCCGCAATCGTCTTGCGCGCAATCGAAGGTACATCGATGTGGGCCGTCGTGGTGATTTCCCCCGCTACGACGCAAATACCGGTGGTTACGAGAACCTCACAGGCGACACGAGCCTTCGGGTCCTGCGCCAGAACGGCGTCGAGAACGGCGTCCGAAATATGGTCGGCGACTTTGTCAGGATGTCCCTCGGTAACGGACTCGGACGTGAACAAATGTCTATGCTTATGGATTTCTGCCATGAACTCTCCGGAGCTTTGTTTAGGATTGAAAAACTAATTTGTGTGCGGATCGCCAGTTTGGACCCAATCGCGCGATGTAAGACGTATGTGTAAGTATACGCAATCCGCAAGGGCAAACGCAAACCGGTACCAGCCGGTTAGACCTCGCTCGCATTGTTGCTGCGGCTCTGTACATAACAGTATAGTTAAGAGAGAGGTCAAGGAGTTTTTCAGAAATGCAGTTGCCGGCCAAAGAATTGTCCAGCAGAGAACAGGCGATTCTTCATTCGATCGTACGCGCGTACATCGATACCGGCGAACCGGTGGGATCCCGCACGATTTCCCGTTTCCGTAGCCTTTCGCTCAGCCCCGCCACAATTCGCAACGTGATGGCCGATCTGGCAGATGAGGGATATCTTTCTCAACCGCACACTTCCGCCGGCCGTATTCCCACAGGCAAAGCGTTTCGCGACTTCGCCGGAACAGTTTCCGCACGCCCTCTGCCGGTCGCCGACCGGGACCGTATTTTTAACCAGATGCAGTCCGGCGAGAATCTCGAAGAGCGGGTCGCCATCGCTTCCCGTGTTCTGACCGAGATCACGCGCAATGTGGGCATCGCGGCTGCTCTGCCGGCGTCGGCGCAGGAACTCGAGCATCTCGAACTGGTAGCACTCTCCGATCGGCGTGTCCTGATCGTGGTGGCGACCCGGGACCGGATGATCCGCAACCGCGTGGTTACCCTGGATCGCGTTATGAGCCCGGATGAACTGATCCGTCTGCGCAATTACGTAAACGAGAACTTCGCAGGATGGACGTTGGGTAAGGCCCGGGCCGAACTGCTGCGCCGCATCGAAGAGGAGTGCGCGATGTACGACGCAGTGCTCCAGCAATTGACGTTGCTTTATCAGAAGGGTTTGCTGCTGGCCGACCAGGATCCGCAACTGGCCATGGACGGAGCGTCGAATCTGGTTGGACTCGACCTCCATTTGACCCGCGAGCGCATGCGCGAGTTGTTCCGTGCCCTTGAAGAGAAAAAACACGTAGTGGCGCTGCTCGATCGGTTTCTCCAGTCCTCGCAGGGCCAAATCGGCATACACATTGGCCTGGCCGATGCGCATCCTGCGATGGAGGATTTGAGTCTTATAGGAGTAACGATCGAATTGCGGTCCGGACTCCAGGCTCGCGTTGCCGTCCTCGGACCGATGCGCATGCAATACGAAAAAGTAATCGCATCCGTGATGGAGATTGGCCGTACGTTCGAGATGCTGCAGTCTTAGCGTTGGCTGAACCGCGATCTCACGTACGCCCGCGCGATGTTAACCTGAAACTGCCGTGAACCTGGAAAATAACGACACAAAAACGGAAGATTTGCCGGCGGAGAAGCCCGCCGCTGCCGATCAGGTGGATCAGTTGCGTACTGAGCGCGACGAAATCAAAGACCTTCTTCTGCGGCGGCAGGCGGAATTCGAGAATTTCCGCAAACGCACCGAAAAAGAGCGCTCCGACTATTTGCAGTATGCGGCCATGGATATGGTCCGCGATCTGCTCCCGATCCTCGACGATTTCGAGCGAGCCCTGAAAATCGAAGGCGCGGGCCCGGAATATGCGCGAGGCATCGAGATGATCTACAACCGCATGTACGAAACATTGAAGAAGATGGGTCTGGAGCCGATCGTCAGCGACGGAAAGGCGTTCGATCCCAATCTGCATCAGGCGGTGGAACGCGTGGAAACAAAGGATTCTCCCGATGGTTCGATTCTGAGTGAATTCCAGAGAGGCTACCTTTTCAAGGGCAAGCTGCTGCGCCCCACCATGGTCAAGGTTGCGGTTCGACCCTGAATTCCACTACCTGAATTGCAAACTCAAAATTTTGGGCAAGAAAAGACTTTAAGTAAGAAATGCCGGTGACAAAACGCGATTATTACGAAGTGCTGGGCGTCGCCCGCGGCACAAGCGATCAGGAACTCAAGATGGTGTATCGCAAACTTGCGATGCAATATCACCCGGATCGAAATCCGGGGGATCACACCGCGGAAGAAAAGTTCAAGGAAGCGGCCGAGGCGTATAGCGTTCTTTCGGACCCGCAGAAGCGCGCTGCGTATGATGCGTACGGGCATCAGGGAGTTTCCGGAGCCGGCGGAGGCTTCGATCCATCTTCGATGGATCTGGGCGACATTCTCGGCCAGGTGTTCGGGTTCGGTGACATGTTCGGCCAGCAGCGCAGCGGCGGCCGGACCCGTCCAACCAAGGGCGATGACCTCCGTTACGATCTGACTCTGGCGTTCGAAGAGGCGGCTTTCGGCAAGGCCGTAGAAATTCAGGTTCCCAAGCTCGAAGCCTGCGGCCGTTGCCACGGAAAAGGTGCGGAGCCGGGCAGCGGCAACATTACCTGTCCCGCGTGTAACGGACGGGGCGAGCAGGTCTACTCACAGGGCTTCCTTTCGGTGCGCCGGACTTGTTCCAGTTGCGGCGGCGCGGGCCAGATCATTAAACAACCATGCCGGGACTGCCGCGGCGAAGGCTACAAGCAGGTGAGCAAGAGGCTCCGGGTCACCGTTCCGGCCGGCATCGCGGACGGCAACCGGTTGCGGGTTCCGGCGGAAGGCCAACCGGGCGCGAATGGCGGCCCCAATGGCGACCTGTTTATTTTCTTCACGGTCAAAGAACATGCGATTTTCGAGCGGCATGAGAATGATCTCCATTGCGTCGTTCCGATCAGCGTCGCTCAGGCCGTTCTCGGCGACGAAATCGCCGTACCGACTCTCGAGGGTCCGCACGAGTTGCGGATCCCGGAAGGCACGCAGAGCGGCGCGGAACTGCGGATAAAGGGCAAGGGCGTTCCCGAGGTGCAGGGGCGCGGCCGCGGCGATCTGGTGGTCCATGTCGACGTGAAAATCCCAACCAAACTGACTCGCGATCAACGCAAGTTGTTCGAGCAGTTGTCCGAATCGCTTCCCATCAACAATGATCCGCACGAGAAGGGCATCTTTGACAAGGTCAAAGACCTGTTTATGTAAAATCCGGCGCGCGCGTCTGTGACGGCACGCACGAGGTCGTTTTTACCAATTCTTACAGTTCGCGCGATAATTCAGACAGGGGGTGGAATATGAAAACCCAATGGCGGAATTTTCTTATTCTGCCTGCGCTCCTTTCGATCCCGCTCTTGATTTTTCCGGCCTGCGCTTTTTCCAGTCCGATTCTGAATCGGGCCACCGACTTCAAGATCTCGACTAATGTCGACCTCGTTCTGCTGGATGTTGGCGTGAAAACGCAAGGGCGGATACGCCTCAAATCTGCCCAAAGAAGCGTTTAAGGTCGAGGAGAACGGCGTTCCGCAAAAAAATACCGCCTTCAGCAATATTGATGTCCCGGTGGCGGTCGGTCTGATTTGGACGACAGCGGAAGCATGAAACACAAGCGGCAGGAGGTCGCCACGGCGGGGCTGACATTCGTCGGTGCCAGCAATCCGAAGGACGAAGTCTTCGTTCTGGACTTCAATGACAGCGTGCTCCCCGGGCTGCCGGAAGACGTTCCGTTCACCGACGACGTCGGGCTGCTCCGAACCGCTCTCGTAAAACATCCAGCCGCCGGACGGACCGTTCTCTATGACGCCATAGAAGAGGGCCTCAACGCCATTAAGTCCGCTCATCGCGAGAAGAAGACCCTCATCGTGGTCAGCGACGGCGGCGATACCGCAAGCACCCACACTCTGGCACAGGTGATGCAGGCAATTGAAGCGTCGGACGTAACGGTATACACGATCGGTATCTCCGACGACGACGACCCCGATAACAGGCCCGATGTGTTGCGGCGTATTGCGCACGTGAGCGGCGGCGAATGCTTCCTGCTTCAAAACGTCGAGGACATCATCCCGACGAGCAAAAAAATCGCCGAAGATATCCGAAAGCGTTACACCGTTGGGTACGTGCCGGAGCGCGGGAAGCGGAGCGGCAGTTCGCAAAATCAAAGTCACAGCTGCCTCTCCGGAATACGGTCGTCTGATCGTCAAGAGTAGAACGAGCTACTTGAATCCCAATTCGAAGTAATCGGTCGCGGGCGCCCCTGCTTCATCTGCTCTCCTCCGGAAAATTCCACAGCTTAACCGTCAGATTCTAAAAAGTTTCAAAAATCTCACCCCGAAACCAGCCTGAACCCGTCCGCATCAAATCAAGCGGAAAAGAAATATATGAAACGGCAATGGTTGCTGAAAGGGCTGGCGCTGGCAGGATTCCTTGGAGTCGCTTCCTTCGTCCTCAGTGCTGAGCCCGCCCTTCCAGGTTCAAGTAGTCCGGGTTCGGCCCTTCCGGGAACGGTGAATTACCTCGAAGGGCAGGTCTCGATCAATGGGACCCCGGTCACGACAGGAGAGATCGGTAAGGCGCACGTAGCGCGCTGACCAGCTTCTCGCGACAGGAAGCGGCAAAGCTGAAGTGCTGTTGGCTCCCGGCACCTTTCTGCGGGTAGGCGACAACAGCGAAGTTCGAATGGATTCGCTGGGTATCGTCAACCCGCGCGTCGAAGTGGTGAACGGCGAAGCGATGGTCGAAGTGGATCAGAAGGCAAAGGATTCGCGGATCGACATCATTCAGGGGTCCGACGACTCGTCGATTCTCAAGCCAGGTCTGTACAACTTTGACACCCGGCAGGGCAAGATCCAGGTCCTCGACGGCAAACTCCGCGTGAGCGAGAACGGCCGTGAAAAGACGCTGGGTAAGGGCAAAGAAGCGCTGCTCAATGATGCGTCGTTGAAAACGGTCAGTTTCGACCGGAAAGCGAAGGATGACCTGTACCGCTGGAGCAGCGTACGTTCCGATTATCTGGCCGAGGCGAACGCTTCGACCGCGCGGAACATTTATATGGGATATGACCCGTATGCTGGCGCTGGCTGGTACTGGAATCCTTACTTTACGGCGTGGTCGTGGCTACCGGGTGACGGGTTCTTCTACAGCCCGTTCGGCTATCCTTTCTTTTCGCCCGCGTATGTAGTCTACGCGCCGTATCGGTATGGGTGCGATTCCCATACGCGGGCCGCGGCGGACTTCCCGCTCGAGCGGGGTTCGCCGCGAGAGGTGGAGTCGCTCTGGCGCCACGGGCTAAGGAGTTCCGGCGCCGCTGCGGGGGCGGTGGCGCCCATTTTGGGGGCGGTGGAGGGCACTTCGGCGGCGGACGCCGGTAACCGCCCTGGGTAGTTGATCCGTGAGGCCCCGCGAAAAATGCTTCGCGGGGCCTCTTTTTTTAAGCCGGACTATGCGGCTGAGGAAGGCGTACGGCGTTTTCGCGGGGCAGCGGATTTACGAGGACGTTTCGGAGGCGCGATGACGTTCCCATCCGCGTCCATCCCCCCCGCCGCTTTCCGGGTACCCTTCTTCACCCGAGGCGAGCCAGCAGTCGGCTGACCGGGAACGACCGGTTGCGGCTCTTCGATCTCCTCTTCCAGTTCCGCCGGCGCAGACAATCGGCTCCGGCTCTGGAATTGCCGGTGGGTGGAACTCGGCTCCAAGGAAAATCAGCAGGCTCTGCGTCTCCTCGTCCGGCTCGATGCGAACGACGGTCTTGTCCTGTGCGTAGTTCAGGAACTCGCTGAACTCCTGGAATCCGTACTGTTTCCAGTCGAATTCCGGCGATTCCTCGTGAACCCATCCCAGCAGGTCGTCCGTGCTGACGCCTTCTTCCATTTCGAGGCGATGATTCTCCAGAACATCGCGAAGCGCCGGCAGCGCCTCTTCCGGCCGGACCGTCTTCTCCGGTGCGCCCGTCCGCTTGCGCTGGATCATATAGCGGCCCTCACCGCCAGTAACCTGAACCAGATCCGACTTTCGCAACCGTTCGATGAAATCGGTGAACGAACCCGCGCCATAAGCGCGCTCGCTGAAGCTCGAATCGAGTTGCAGCATGGTCGATTTCAGCAGACCCAGCTGCGGGCGAACTTCCCGCCGTTCCAGCACCTGAAGAGCGCGTTCGACCAGGGGCATAGCCTGATGAAGGTCGAGCGCCGGTGGCCGGCGCGCCCCCGCTGTTTCCCTGCGGTCTCTGTTCGCGTGGTTGTCGCCACGGGTATCGGGCCCCGCTCGGCCGGTGGTTGCGCCTGAGGCTGCATTTGCGGCTGTTCCCGCTGCGAACGGGACGACCGATTGTCGTCCAGCAT
Organism: Terriglobia bacterium; assembly: GCA_963718155.1. Lineage (GTDB taxonomy): Bacteria > Acidobacteriota > Terriglobia > Bryobacterales > Bryobacteraceae > BOG-234. The sequence goes on from CAVQYP010000029.1 coordinate 243,441, forward strand.
CGATTCGTAGCTGATGAACTCATGACAGTTCTTCTGCAGAATCGTGCTGGTGAAAGCCTTGCCTCCCACCACGAAAACGGTCTTGTCGTACTGCTTCAGTTTGTTGACGAGGGCAATGAAATCGCTGTCGCCGCTGATGATCGCATACGCATTGATGTGATCATGCGTGAACGCGAGTTCCAGTGCGTCGAGCGCCAGATTAATATCGGCGCCGTTCTTGTCCCCTCGCGGCGAGGGATCGCGCTGCACCATTTGCACCGCATATTCGGAGAGCTGGCGCGTGGAATTCTCCAGCTTTCCCCAATTCGCATAGGCGATTTTGGTGATAATTTCGCCTCTTTCTTTCAACGCTTCGAGCACGATCGAAACATCGAATTCGCGCTGCAGCGTCGACTTAACGCCAATCTCAATATTGTCGAAGTCGATGAAGACCGCGATCTTGAGGTGCTTGTCCATGTTCACCTTCGTGAAATGCGCAATGTGGTGCGCTCCTTCCTGTAATCCTCCGGGCCTGAGCACCGGATGGTAATGCAACCGATTAACGCTCCGCAGCCTTCCGCACGGCCGAGACGATCGTCTCAAGCGAGGCTCCCGGCTGGAAAACCGCGGCTACTCCCTGCTTCTCCAGATCGCGAGCGTCTTCGTCCGGAATTATGCCGCCGACGATTACTTTCACGTCGGCCATATCCCTTTCACGCATCAACTCCAGCACCCGGGGTACTATGGCGTTGTGCGCGCCGGAGAGGATCGAAAGGCCGATCACCCGCACGTCTTCCTGCAGGGCGGCGTTGACAATCATCTCCGGGGTCTGTCGCAATCCAGTATAAATGACTTCCATACCCGCGTCGCGGAGGGCTCTCGCGATAATCTTCGCGCCGCGGTCGTGTCCGTCGAGTCCCGGCTTCGCTACCAGCACGCGGATGGGAGTTTTACCGGAATCGTCGGCCGGCGACATTTCGGAAAGCGAATCGCTTTTCAGAGGTTCCAAATACTCCACGCAGGGCAGGGCCGCACGGCAATCAGCGCGCCGGGAACGGGCGTTGGAGCCGGGGTCAAATACCATTATGGCGTGTTTGGGGGATCCTGTAGCCCGTTAAGTAATCCGGGCCGTTCTACCAGTTCCCCATCGGTTTGGGAATCGGGATTCTGATGCGTTTCGGTGTTCCCGGCCCGCCGCCGGAGAACAGCCAGGCAAAAATGGCTATCGAAAGGATTACCGCGATGGTCAAAATGTCCCGAGATGTCATTAAGATTACTATTCCCACTCTATTGTACCCGGTGGTTTGTGCGTCAGGTCATAAAAAAAGCGGCTATTTCCGGGATATTCATCAGGCGCGCCGCAAGCTCGCGAAGTAACTCCTCCGGCATGATTACCGAGTCCGCAGTCATGCCGTCCACCGACTGAATGGGCCGGAGCACGACTGAATCGCGTGATTCTCCCGATCCCAGCGGAATCAGGATTACCGGAAACTGCCATACGCCGGCGTCGAAGCCCGATTCGTGGGTGAGTTCGCGAACGATGAAATCGACCCTTCGCAGCAGCGCGAGCCTGCCTTTCGTTACGGCGCTCGCAAAGACCCTGTGACGCTCCAGCGCCTCACGCGAGGCCACGCGCGCGATCACACGATTGACGCCCGCCGTCCGGTTGATTACTTCGGTCGCTTCATCCAGCAAGCGGGCGACCCCGACGGGAATGCATCAATCGCCAGCACTGGCGCGTAGCTGCGTGAATCTCCCTGAACGCCGACCGATCGCACCGGAATCAGCCAGCCTTCCGGCACACGGGTAACCGGCTCTTCGGTCTCCGAGCACAGGCAGCGAATCGCCAGACCGGGACCGGGGAACGGATGGCGGTGAAGCAGTTCCGCAGGCAAGACCCAGTTGCGCGCCGATCGTGCGGACTTCGTCCTTGTAAAAATCCGCGAGCGGCTCGACGATGCGCCCGGATTCCATCAACTTCTGGATTCCCGGCACGCGGTTGTGATGGGTCTTGATGGTGACCGCCTTCGAAGCAGCTCCGGACGCCCCGCCCCCGGACTCGATGGTATCGGGGTAGATCGTGCCCTGCCCCAGAATGAAGTGCCCGTTCAGCAGGCCCCGCGATTCGATAATGCGCTCCTGCACCCGTACAAACTGCTCGCCGATCAGGTGCCGCTTCACTTCGGGATCGCACGCGGATTGAAGTGGGGTAACAAACTCGTCTTCGCAACGCGCGATATCAACGGTTCCGGCGCCCAGCTCGCGAAAGGTGCGCTCCACGAATGCCGTCTCGCCCTCGCGCATGAGACCCGTATCCACATAGACGCCGCGAACCCGCTCCGGTCCCAACGCGCGCAGACAAAGAGTAAAGGCGACTGTGGAATCGACCCCGCCGCTGACAAAGAAAAACACGTTGCGCTCTCCGACCCGTTCGCGAATCTGTTCCTCAACGAGCGCCACTCGCTGACCGGGGTTCCAGTCCTTCTCGCAGCCGCAGATATTGAAGACGAAATTCTCGAGAATACGGGTTCCCTGGGTCGTATGGACGACCTCCGGATGGAACTGGACGCCGTAAAGCCTTCGGGCCGTGTCTTCGATAACCGCTGTGTCGCAGGTCGATGTCGTGGCAAGGACGCGAAAACCCGCGGGCGGCGTCTTCACCACATCGCGATGCGACATCCAGATCTGCTGATGGTCGGATACACCGTGCAGAATCTGAGAATCGCCATTCACCAGGTCGAGAACGGCGAGGCCGAATTCGCCCTTGTCGCCTTTGCGGACGTCGCCACCAAGTAATTGCGAAATCAGGTGGTGGCCGTAGCAGATTCCGAGGACTGGAGTACCGCCCGTCAGTACCGATCGGTTCGACTACCGGACTCGAGTCGTCATAAACGCTGTGCGGCCCGCCCGAGATGATCACGCCTCGGAAGGGCCGCAGCTTATCGAATGATACGTCGCTCGGAAATACTTCCGACGAAACTCCGAGCTCTCGTACCTTGCGAGCAATCAGGTGGCAGTATTGACCGCCGGTGTCGAGTACAGCGATCTGCGCTGATTTGGCAGGCGCGCTTTTTTCAAACAAGGAGAAAAACTACTTTCGCATCCTCTCGACGATAATCTTGTGAGCGCTGTCCAGCAGGGCCTGTGCCTTCGGCAGGGCATCGATGGCCTGCTCAACTTCGGGATCGGTCTTGATCTCGTACTTCCGGCTCTCGTCGACGCTGTATGCGGTCTTGTAGATTTCGGCCTGAAGCAGGCGGCGAATCCAGTCATAATCCTTCGTGTAGTCGGACTCGGTGAAGTCGACCTTCTGCTGCAGAAGGAAATTATGGAAATCGTTCATCGTCGCTTCGTCGACCTTCCACTCGGGCGCCAGTTTGTCTTTGTGAGTCGCAAAGAAGTGCTGCGTGTAGCTCGCCAGCTCATATTTGACGAGCAGCGAAGTCTCGAAGGCATCAAGCTTGGGCGGAGTGTACTTCTCGTCCGGAGAAATGCCGCCGCCGCCGTAGACCACGCGGCCGCTGTCGGTGCTCTTGACGTCGGCCGGATTACGCTCCGCGGTGTTATTGCGGTAGTAGTAATCGAAGAACGACACGTTCGAGTAGTCGCGCTGGATCAGACGGCCGCTCGGCGTGTAGTACTTGGCGGTCGTAAGAGCGAGACCGGTGTTTTCCACCAGCGGGTAGACCGTCTGGACGAGTCCCTTTCCGAACGTGTTGTCGCCAAGAACCCAGGCCCGATCGTGATCCTGCAGCGCGCCCGAAACAATCTCCGCGGCCGACGCTGAATTGCGGTTCACCAGAACAACGATCGGATAATTCAAGCCCCGATTGCCCGTGTGAGCGGTATAAACATGCTCTGCGGACGCCCGGCCTTTATGAGAAACGATCACGTCGCCCTTCGGCAGGAAATGATCGCCCACGGCGACCGCCTCGTTCAAAAGACCGCCGGGATTGCCGCGCAGATCAAGGACCAGCCCTTTAAGAGAGCCTTCATCCATCGCCTTGAGAGCTTCTTCCAGTTCGTGGCTGGTCGTCTCGTTAAACTGCTCGATGAACACGTATCCTATTCCAGGCTTCAGCAGAAACGCGTCGGGCACGCTCTTGCGGCTGATCTCATCGCGAATGATGTTAAAAACGATCGGTTTTTCCGAACCTTCGCGGGAGACGGTGATCTGAACCGGCGTTCCCTTCGGACCCTTCAACAGGTCCGCGACCTTGGTCGAATCCAGATTGTCGGTCGGCTTGTCATTCACCATCGTAATAATGTCGCCCGGCTTCAGTCCCGCCTTGTAAGCGGGTGAACCGACGAACGGCGCCATAATAATCGTCTTGCCGTTGCGGCCCTGAACCGACATGCCGACGCCATAATAATGACCGCGCTGATCTTCTCTGAGCGCCTCAAGATCCTTCGGGTCAAAGAAATTCGAATGCGGATCGAGCGTCCGCAGCATCGTCGGAATCGCGCCCTTATAAATGGCTTTATCCGGATTCACCGGATCGGCGAAGTTCTGTTCGACGGTCGAGTAGACCTTCGTGAACTCCTTCATGCTGGCTTTGACGTCATCGTCAGCAGTAGCGGCGGAGGCGACACCCATCCGCGGACCATACATTCCACCGATAACGGCGGAGCCTAAAACGAGAAGCGGGATCAGAAAGAGAGAGCGGCGTTTGTGGGCCATCCGACGAATAAACCGTCCTTGGTAGCAGTATAGCAACGAGAATGCAACCGGCCGAACGGAAAATCCGCCAGGATTACAATCTGCTAATCTTCGGACGCGGCGCGGCTCGGTGAGGGTACATCGCCCCGCTGTTTACCCGGAGGGAATGACTCGCCGCGATAAAGTGGTCCCGATGAAAGCTCTTCTCTCTTCGTGCTGGGCATTGGCGATACTGGCTGGTCCTGGGCAGGCGGCCACCGTCACGACCGTGCTCGGGACGGGCACTGCGGGATATTCCGACACCCAGGTCAACAATCCTTACGGAATGACGATCGGCCCGGACGGCGCCCTCTATTTCTGCGATTTGGGCAATCAACGGGTGCGCCGGTTCGATCTGAAGACGAAACGTGTCACCCTGATTGCCGGGAATGGGAAGGCCGGCTATACCGGCGACGGAGGTCCGGCGGTTGACGCGACCCTGCGCGCGCCTCACGAGCTCGTTTTCGATCGCAAAGGCGACCTCTATTTCGCGGAACGCGACAACAACGTGATTCGAAAAGTGGACATGAAGACCGGAATCATTTCAACCGCTGCGGGAACCGGTGTCGCCGGCTACGGCGGTGACGGTGGCCCCGCCACGAAGGCTCAGCTGCGCCAGCCGCACTGTGTGATTCGGGATAAGGACGGCTCGCTGCTGATCTGTGATCTGTTGAATCACCGCATCCGCCGTCTGCACCTGGATACCGGAATTATTGAAACCTGGGCGGGAACGGGCCAAGGCGCCGCTACGCCGGACGGAGCGCCTGTGAGCGGGACTCCGGTCAATGGTCCCCGAACTATGGTGGAGGCGCCGAACGGAGATATCTATCTGGCGCTGCGCGAAGGCAACCGGATTTTCCGAATCGACGCGAAGACCCAGACGTACCACCTGATCGCCGGTACCGGGGACGCCGGCTACACCGGCGACGGCGGACCAGCCCTGAGCGCGACGTTCGGCGGCAGCGCGCGAGGTCCCGCGGCAAGGCTGGCCGGGCCGAAGGGCCTCTCGCTTGCCCCCGGCGGAATTCTATACGTTGCGGACACGGACAGCCACGCGATTCGGAGGATCGTTCTGAAGACCGGTATCATCACGACAGTTCTCGGGAATGGAACGTTGGGCGATGGCCCGGAAACGTCGCCGCTCGATTGCAAGCTTTCCCGGCCGCACGCCGTTCTGTTCTCGGGAGGCAAACTCTTTGTCGCGGACAGCGAGGCGCACCGCATTCTGGCGCTGACCTCTAAATAAATGCCGGAAATCGCCAAAGGAACCGTAGCGCCCGATTTCGAATTGCCGGATCAGAACTGCCGTATCGTACGCCTCAGCCAATTTCGAGGGCAGCGGCCGGTCGTTCTCTACTTCTATCCGAAAGACGACACCAGCGGCTGCACCGCCGAAGCCTGCAAATTTCGCGACGATTCACCGGAATTCGAAACGGCTGGAGCGGAAGTTATCGGCGTCAGCGACGACTCAGTCGAATCCCACGGCCGTTTTGCGGCGAAATACAAGCTCCCGTTCACCCTTCTCAGCGATAAGGGCGGCCGCGTGCGGAAACTATATGGAGTAAAAAAAACATTGGGCATCATCCCGGGACGCGTAACATTCGTGATCGACAGGGAAGGCGTCGTGCGCCATGTGTTCTCGTCGCAAATGAAGGCAACACAGCACGTAACGGAAGCGCAGGAAGCCCTGAAAAACCTGGCATAACTCCGCTCGACTCACGTCCGGCCCGCGACCGAACTTCCGAGCCGCGACCGGCAGGGAGCGTTACCCCTTTAAATCCCGGAACGCATCCTCAATCTCCCGCCGCGCATCCGCCGACACCGGCACAAACGGCAGTCGCGGCGGCCCCCCGTAATACCCATTCAAATCCATCGCATGTTTAAGCCCAGGCACTCCATACATGTCCGTCACAAGAATCGAAGGATGGGCGACGCGGCCCTGCCAGTCGATTCCCGCCTCTTCCTCGCGCGTCCGATAAGCTTCCCACACGGCGATCGCCGTATAAGGAGCGGCGCTCGCAAACGCCAGAGCCGCACCATTTGCCCCCGCCTTGAGCGATTCCCACATCTGCGCCTCGGTCCCTGCCAGAATGCCGAATTCTTTCGACGTCACTGAACGAATATGAGCAACACGAGAAGCCGGCGTGCCGGTCTCGATCACGCCCCCGATATTCGGGTGTTCTGCCAGCTTCGCCGTAGTCTCCGGCAGCAGATCCACTCCAGTCAACTGCGGCGAATTGTGAATCAGCACCGGCACAGGCGATTGATCGGCCAGCGCGCGAAAGTAAAGCATCTGCGTCTCCGGTCCGTACATCAGGTTCCGATACTCGTGGGGAACGGAACTCACCACAGCTCGCGCCCCGGCCTCCGCCGCCCCGCGAGCCAGTTTCGCCGCCCCCTGTACTCCTTCACGGCTGACATCGGCAATCACGGTGCGATCGGCCGGCACATGCGCCACCGCCAGCCGGACCAGCTCAAGCTTCTCGCAGCCATCCAGCAGCGGTCCTTCCCCGGCAAGCGATCCCACGATGAAACCGGCAAGCGACGTACGCGACCATTTCTCGAAGTTATGCTGGACCTTGACGCGATAGATCGCGCCTGTATGATCAAACGGCGTCGCTACCGACGCGTATATTCCCTGAATTTTCATTTAAGCTACATGTTCTCAATCGATCTCGACTGCACGCAAGAAGACAAAGATCTCACGATCGCCGAGCTCTCAGACGCCGGGTGTACGGGAATCATCGAACTGGAGGAATCCTCCGATTCCGCGCGCCTCCGCGCGTTCTTTGACGACGATACACGCCAGTCGGAGTTGCAGTCCCGGTTCGGAGGCGAAGTGAAGCCCGCGGATACGCGCGACTGGGTTGCATTCGCGCACGAGCACCTGAAACCGATGGAAATCGGAGAGCGAATCTTCGTCTGCCCCGAATGGCGCAACGATCCGACGCCCCCCCGCCGCATTCGCATCGTAGTGAACGCCGGTCTCGCATTCGGAACGGGGGCGCACGAGACAACCCGGCTCTGCCTGCAGGCTCTGGAGAGGCATTTGAAACCGGGAATGACGATTATCGATGTCGGCACAGGCTCCGGGATCCTCTCCGAGGCCGCCTTCAAACTCGGAGCCGGCAAGGTGCTTGCGAGCGATAACGACCCCGAAGCAGTCGCCGTAGCGCGCGAGAATTTCGAACGCGCCGAAGTCGACATCCCCGTTTCGCTCGGGTCCACCGACGCATTCCCCGACCGCGTGGCCGATATCGTAGTCGCAAACATCAGCCCTGCCTGGATCTCGGATCTTGCGCCCGAGTGGGTACGGATACTGAAGCCGAGCGGCGTTGCCATCCTCAGTGGCTTCGAAGCGGCGGATATCGAGCGTGTTTCACTAGCCCTCGAAGCCGCAGGAGCCAGGATTAGCAGCGAGTTCGGCGAAAACGAGTGGAGAATGCTCGAAGTCACCGCATCCTGACCGGCGAGGGACTCGATAAGCTCTGCGGCAGGTGAGCGCGTGAAGAAAATTACGCCAATATGTTCTCGTGATCCGGCGACAGCCTCCGAGGCGAAACCGCGGCGGCAGGTCAGGTCGAAGAAGCGTTCAGTAAAATCTCACAGCTGAACGCGCGGCCCCCACATCCACCCTGAGGCTGTCGCCCGCGCGAGTGCCGCTGCGAGCGATCACGCCCACTGGGAGCTCAACCACCGAATGCGAGGTCAGGCTGATCGAGATACGCCTCGGGCGCAAGCCCGGAATGATTTTGCGTACGCGCAACTTGCGATCAAGAAACACGACATCGATCGCGAATCGCATTCCGAACGTGTGGATGCCTTCACAGGGCACAATCCACAGCCCTTCGCCTGGTTGCAGCGCATCGCAACCGAGCAGACCCCGTCTGCGATCCTGGCTGGTTGCAGCGCGGCGAATGGAATCTCCAATGACGGTCCGGCGCGTTTCGTTGCGAATCGCGAATAGCTGAGCTTGACAGGATTCGCCCGCCGCGGCGCCGCAGGGGCGAGCGGAGACTTGAATGTTATCCGTGCGGCGGGCGAACATCGTTGGCTCTCCGCGCACAACGCGCCGCCCGGCTCCTGATGGACTTCGTGGGCGCCTGTGCGCTTGTCTTCCCTTCCAGCTACTTCGCCGCGTGCTTGCGGCGAACGATGATGACACCCAGAATTAAGGCTGCTATAGCAGCGCAAACCAGGCGAATGGTATTTGCGTCCATTGATTTCTCTCCTTTCTCGAACTGACCGGTCTGGCAGGATCAGCGTTACAACACCTCTTATCGGCAGTTCCCGCGAAAACTTCATACCCGAACGCGCCGTATTGGTCACAGGCTGTTCATCATCGGCAGCAGGTCGGTAAAGATCCGAACGATCACCGGGCCCACTGTAATAACAAATAGCGACGGCATGATGAAAAAGAAAATCGGGAATACCAGCTTGACGCCGAGCTTCGCCGCCTTCTCTTCCGCCTTCTGCCGGCGCTCCGTCCGCAGATGATCCGAATGGACCCGCAGACTCTGCGCGATGCTGGTGCCGAAGCGATCCGCCTGAATCAGAACCGCTGCCAGCTTCTTTACTTCGGGAATGCCGGTTCTCTCGCCGAACGCCCGCAGACAGTCGGCGCGGCGTTTTCCGGCGCGCATCTCGAGGCTGATCATGCTCAACTCCTCGCTGATATCCGGATAGGTATCGCCGAGCTCGCGTGAAACCTGCATGATGGCCTGATCGAGTCCGAGCCCCGCTTCCACGCAGATCGTGAGCAGATCCAGAGTATTCGGGAGCGCCCTTTCGATGCGCGTTTTGCGCGACCGGATCCTGAACTCCAGAATGCGATCCGGAAGCAGGTAACCCATGGCTAACCCGGCGATCGCGCCCATGATCACCCGGGATCCCTCGCTATGCCGGACAGCCAGGGCGAGCGAAGCGGTAACCGCTCCCACCAGCCCGCCGAGCGTCTTCAGGCCGGCGAAGATGCTCTCCGCCCGGGGCGATCGGATGCCCGCGCGAGCAAACAGCTTGCGCAGTCGATCCTGCGACTTGCCGCGCTCGGTTCTTCCGATTTTCGCGGCGAGCGTCTGCCACGGCGATTGGCGATTGTTCCGGACAGGTTCCGCATTCCGCTTTTCGAGAATACGCTCGAGTACGGCGTCCGTGCTGTTCATGGCCCGGCTGATCAGCCACCAACTTCCGAGGAAGGTGATGGCGAAGACAAGAAAGGTCAGCATCGTCACGGCTCACACCTCAATCTTCACAATCCTGCTGATCACGAGATAGCCGATCACCTGAAGCGCAGCCGAGCCTCCCAGCATCTCCCGGCCGAGCGTTGTTCCAAAAAAGAAGGAAGCGTAATCGTGGTTCATCCAGAGCATCAGCCCGCCCACGAACACGGGAATCGCGGTGAGCGCGTTCCCGGTCATGCGGCCGTGAGCCGATATCGCGCGGACTTTGCCTCGCAGCTTATATCGTTCGCGGATCAGGTGCGCGAGGTTATCAAGAATCTCGGTCAGATTGCCGCCGGTCTTCCGCTGCAGAAGAACGGCTGAAGTGAAGAAGCGGACGTCTACCAGCGGCACCCTTTCGGCGAATTTCGCGAGCGCAATCTCGAGCGGCAGTCCGAGATTCTGCTCTTCAAAAGTACGGCGAAACTCGCCCGCCATCGGATCTTCAAATTCACGAAAGAGCATCTCGAGGGATACCGAAAACGCGTGTCCCGCCCGCATGGACCGCGCGATGAACTCGAGTCCATCCGGAAATTGCGATTCGAAGCGATCCAGACGGCTCTGGATTTTCCGCCGCAGACGCCAAAGGGGAATGCCGGCCCCGCCACCCAGCACGACCGGCAGCGCGAGCAGCACCAGGGATCGCGGAAGGAGCAACACCGCCCCCACCGCGCCGGCCACTGCCGCAATTCCGCATGATCGAAGCACGCCCGAGGGGTCGGGACGCAGACCAGCCTGCTCGCAGAGTTTTCCCAGTCTGTCGTCGGCGTGAATACGGTCGAGTACGCGCTGTACGGGGTTCGAATCGTTCGCCCTGGAGGGACGGATGAGCGCCGCTTTTCGGTTTCCCGTTTCAGTGGCATCGCGGATTCCGGCGCGCTCGATGATTCGCGATTCCCGCCCGCGAGCGCGCGTGTGAATCAGCAGCGCCGCCCCCGCCGTGCTGATGAAAACGAGAACGAATGCGATGATCGCCGGCCCGACTGAAGACACGCCGTCGCCTCCCCTCAGACCCTCAGCTCTTCGCTGAACAGCTCCGGCCGAAGGTGGATGCCCTGCGCCTGCAGCTTGTCGCAGAATTTCGGCCGAACGCCGCTCGCGATGAACCGGCCCATGACGCGGCCGTCCCCATCAAGCCCCTGTTTTTCAAAGGCAAAGATCTCCTGAAGACTCACGACTGAACCTTCCATGCCAGTTACTTCAGTGATCGAGGTAACGCGGCGCGAGCCGTCACTCAGCCTTGCCGCCTGAATGAACAGGTTTACCGAAGACGTGATCTGCTGGCGAATCGAGGATAGCTGCATGCCGGAGTTGGCCATCGACACCATGACTTCAAGCCGCGCTACGGCATCGCGCGAGCTGTTGGCGTGAATCGTGGTGAGGGATCCATCGTGCCCGGTGTTCATCGCCTGCAGCATGTCGAGCGCCTCTTCGCCGCGAACTTCGCCCACCACGATGCGATCCGGTCGCATACGGAGGCTGTTGATCAGGAGTTGCCGCTGCTTCACCGCGCCCTGGCCCTCGATGTTCGCGGGCCGGGTTTCGAGCCGGACCACGTGCGGCTGTTTGAGTTGGAGCTCGGCCGCGTCTTCAATCGTGACAATGCGTTCATTGGCTGGAATAAACGCCGAGAGAGCGTTCAGCAGGGTGGTTTTGCCGGCGCCTGTGCCGCCGGCGACAACAATGTTCAAACGCGCTTTTACAGCGGACTCGAGCAGAGTCATCATTCCCTGCGTGAGCGAGTTCTTGCGCACCAGGTCGGCCGGCAGCAGTTTGTCCGTACCGAAGCGGCGAATGGAGAGAACGGGGCCATCGATGGCGAGCGGGGGGATGATTGCATTCACGCGCGATCCGTCGGCGAGTCTCGCATCCACCATCGGCGTGGATTCGTCCACCCGCCGGCCCACTCGCGAAACGATCCGGTCGATGATCCGCATCACATGCTGATCGTCACGAAAATGGATCTGCGTCCGTTCGAGGAGCCCGCGGCGTTCCACATACACGCTGTTTGCGCCGTTCACGAGAATGTCCGAAACGGTGGGGTCTTCGAGCAGCGACTCGAGAGGGCCCAGGCCGAACACCTCATCGAGCACCTCGCCCGCGATCTGTTCGCGCTCCGGGGCAGTGAGCAGGCTCGGTTCTTCGTCCATCAGGGAGAACAGCGCTTCCAGAACTTCCTGGCGGACGCGCTGCGTTTCGATTGAGGCCAGAGCGTCGAGATTAATCTTGTCGAGCAGCTTCCGGTGTAGCCGGAACTTCAGCTCCTGCGTTTCGGCTTTGACGCCTTTCGAGATCGGCGGCGCGCGGAGCCGGGCCGCCCGCGCGCACGAATGCGGAATCGGTTGCGGTGCTCATTTGGGTTCCACCGCCAAAGGCGGCAGAAATTTCTGAGGCATAATCGGCAGCGGCAGCGCAGTGTTTTCAGGCAGCGGATACCGCAGCTCCGGAGTAACCACGATAACCAGCTCTGTCTTCGTCTTCGTGCGATCGTGGCTGCGGAAAAGCTCGCCAAAAAACGGAATGCTCGCGAGACCCGGGATGCGCGACAGATCCTCCGTGACACGATCGTCGAGCAGACCCGCAATCACGAAGCTTTGGCCCGGAAGAAGTTCAATGTCGGTTTCGACCCGGCGTGTGGAGAGCGCCGGGATGTTGAATCCGGAGATCACCACGCCGTTCGCCTGATCGAGCGTGGAGACTTCCGGCGTCAGGTGGATCTGCACTGTTCCGTTGGGCGTCACGTGTGGCAGAAACGTCAGGCGTATTCCGAACTCGCGATATTGAACTGTGATCGCGCCGGGCGTTGCTCCCGCCTGAACCACCGGAACCGGGAACTCGCCGCCCACCACAAACTTCGCTTCCTTGCCGTCCGATGCCACCAGATCCGGCTGCGCGAGAATCTGAAGAAGGCCGTTATTTGCGAGTGCTTTGATCGTGGCGCCCAGATTCAGGTCGGGACGAAAGGCGAAGATGTTCAGTGCGTCCGTAAGGTTGAACGTGCTGCTCGAGCCTTTCACGCTGCCGCCGATCGTGCCCTGCACCTGTGTTGGATTCACCCCGGAGAACTGTCCCGTGGTAATTCGTCCTGGCGTATTTGCGGCCCCCGTGGAGAGCAGGTTAAAGGCGAACGAATCGGCGCGCGTGCGATCGAGTTCGGCGAAGACGATCTTCAGCGCGATCTGCCGCAAGCCGCGCGGAGGCGCAATCTGAGCGGTGCTGACGACGCTTTGCGCAAACGGCTTCAGCAGCGCGGACGCGCGATCGATCACGTCCTGCGAGCTGGCAGTTCCGGTAATCACAATCGCGTCTTTCGAGCCGCCGATTTGCAGGTCTTCTGCCGGCAGGGCGTGCGCCAGCAGGTCCCGCGCGGGTGCCAGATCGCCTGCTACCCGGACCGCGATCGCGCGGCGCGAGCCTTGCTCGGTCCAGATCATGAGCGTCGCGATGCCGGGCGCTTTGGCATTGACCAGGATTTCCGATCGGTCCACTACAGTTACGTCGGCGGTATCGGGATTGCTTGTGAAGGTGCGGCTGATCTTGCCATCCACGTCGAGCACCGTTCCTTCGCCACTAAGCAGATTGATTACAGAGGGCCGCTCCTGCGGCTCCTGCGCGCCCAGCGGCGAGATGGCGGCCAGCAGCCCTGACGCGATAAGCAGGCCGAGTCTCATCTCTGTATCGCCACAGGCTCAATGGTCCGGTGAGCCCCTCGGATAACTTCTACGGACTCGGCCACCGGCGTGGCCGCCGCCAGCGCCGGTTTCGGCTCGGCGCGCGGTCTGCTATCAGGTTTGGCGGCAGGCGCCGGAGGCGGTTTCGCAATCCCGTACATGGCGCTTATTTGCGCTCCTGTGGTGGCCTGCAACGCGACGTCCGTGGAATTGCGCAGTACCAGCTGAATATGTCCACTGTCGGTTGCCAGACTGAGGATTTCGGCTTCGCGCGGGGTTACCTGCAGAGTCACCACAGTCGCATTGATGGCCTGCCCTTTCGGCTCGGCCTGCAGCACTTGTCCAGCCGACAGAACGGGAACGTTCTGCAGCACCGTGCGCGTGATCGTCTCGTCGGATTGCGGCGGACGCCCTGTAACCAGCACATCCACTTTCATGCCGGGCTCAACATAGCCCGCTACCCCGATAACGTCATTGACGCGCACAGAGACAGCGCGAAAGCCCCGCGGAATGATCGGCGCCAGCCCTGCTCCGCTGCCGCGCTCAGCCAGACGTTGCCTGAGGATGGGTTCGTCCTTCATGATGGCCGCAATCACCGGCCGGTCCGTGACCTCCTCAATCCGCGTAAACGCATCCTGCGGCTTCATCGAAACGGGCACGGCCACGAGCTTCAGATCCGCGGGCCGGATTTTTGCGCCGACCCCCAGATTGTCTGACGCGTAGACAATGTTCGTGACCTCAGGCGCGGTGCGCTTTCCGGAACCGGCGATGCGGTAAAAAACCGCGGCAACGCCTGCAGCCAGGGCTGCGCTCAACATCAGCGCTGAAACAAATTTGCGATCCATGCCATCAACCTGCTTTGCTGATGAGCGTGAGCACCGCGCCCGCCACAATCGCCGGGCCGTAAGGGATCGCCTCTGGCCGCTGGCGCCGCACGATTCCCAGCACCACGGCGGCTATGGCCAACGCCGTACCCGCCATGCTGGCCAGCACGGCGGCTATCGGCACACCGCTTACGCCGACGAGCGATCCGCACGCCGCCATCAGTTTGAGATCGCCCGCGCCCATCCCGCCCAGCATGTAGAAGATCAGGAATATGGCGAATCCGGCCGCTGCGCCCGCGAGGGACATCAGAAGCCCGGACATTCCGCTTTCAAACGCGCCCGCCGCGAGACCTGCGCCTAAGAGAAGGCCGCAAGTCCAGTTCGGGATACGGCGCTCGCGAAAGTCCTTGATCACGATCGGAACCGAAATGACAAGCATCGACCACAGGCGTAACTGCGAAGCGGCGGGAATTCTCATTGGCATGTCTCCGATCGCATATCACTCATCGGCGGAATCGCGGAAAACTTTAAGGCTGGGGCGGATTATCGCCGCTCGAAAAGCAGCGCCATGGAATCGCGATCCACCTGACGCCACTCCGAATCTTTCCGGAGTAGTTCGGATAAGGGCCAATTCGCCGGGACGAGCGCAAAGCGGGCTCCCTCGCGGTCCAGAATGCCCACACAGCCCGGGCGGCCTTCCATCAGCGCGCGATAATTCTCGCCGCGCCATGACGCAAAGAAATCGCTGCGGCCGTCGAAATAAGTGCGAACGCTCGGATGCAGGCGGTAAATGAGGTAGTCGCTCCACTGATCCGTGCTGAAAACGCGAACGGGCCCGGGCTGCGCGGTTGAGAGCGCGCGCTCGTTGCGGGTCACGATAGCGGATGGAAATCTGGAGGCCGGGAAATCGGAGGGCCACGAAGAATTCTGCGGCAGCATGAACAGAGCGATCAGGACGGCGACAGCTGTAAGACTGAATCCCGCTGCCCTGGGCCGCCATTCCTGCCCGAAATCCCGCAAGATCGCGAACACGGAGCTTCGGCTCTTTCCGCTTGCGGCTCGGAGCCAAAGCGCATCGAGTTCCGCCGCCACAGGCGGGGCGGCGAGTATCGCATACAAAGGGACGTGGCGCACGGAACCGAGCGCCGCGTGAGCCCAGACCGCAATCAGGACAGCATCGCGAATGCGCATCCGCCTCAGAAGGCACGGCAAAGCTGCGATTCCGAGCGCCAGCAGAACTTCGAACCAGAACATGCTCTCCGAGCGGAAACGGGGACTCTGGAACTCTTCGATCCACTCCCGGATCCAGTTCGAGCTCAGATACGTGAAAAGATGCTGGTACAGATGCCAGCCGTACGGGTTCAGCAGAGTTGCGGCCGCGCAGGCGCCGGTCAGGGTTGCCATTCTCTGCAACTCCCCGCGGCGTGCCTTCTCGAAGCCGGATTCGATCAGGTGCGCGCCGAGAATCGTGAATACGGCGAGAAATCCGCCGTGCAGGTTGGTCCAGATGGCGACAACGCCGGGCAGCAGCCATACGGAGCGGCTCTCGCACGATCGGTCGCGATCGAGCAGCCAAGCCGCACAAGCGACGAAAAGCAACGTAAACACGTGCGGGCGAGCCAGAAAATGAATGCTGGCCGCGTTCGTGGCCGCCAGTACCACCGCAAGCGCTGTCAGAGGATTGACACCGCGCCACATGCAATGGCGGAAGGCGACCCATTGCGTGGCCGCGATCAAGAGGCCTGAGAAGTACACCACCCCTTTCAGTCCGGCGGCGCGATGAAGAAGAGCAAAGACCACATCCGCCAGCCACTCCCATGCGAACCATGCGTGGCCGTCCGCGCCAAAGCCGAACCAGTCCTGATGCGGCACGGAATGCCGCTCCAGAATCAACTGGCCGTTGCGAATATGCCAGCCCGTATCGCCATCGGCCAGCAGCCCGGACCATCCGTTCGTTCCGGCGAAAAGCCACACGAAGACAGCCACCAGGAGCACGTCAGCTATCGAAGGAACCAGCCAGTGGCGCATTTGGATTATCCGTGTAGTATGCTTTTCGGCCGGAATGCGGACAACTTGAGCGCGGGCTCTTAACTTGTGGCGCCCAAGCCCTGGGATGGCATCACCACGCGAAACACGCGCGATGAAAAATCAGACAGCAGCATTGGCCCATAAAAGCGAAGCGGAAAGTTCGTAATGATGATTTCGATGCGGTCGGTGGCGAGCCCTGTGTCATAGTGATGAACCGTAACCATCGATGTTTGAAGACCGAACAGTCCCGCGCCCGATCCGCCGTTCGGATCATTGTAGACGATCATGTTGGTGATGGTGGTCGCATTGAACGTGCTCACCTGCGCGTAGCGCGCTCCGGCGCGGGCGCGGTCCATCAGCATTGCCTGGAAGAACATGAACTGGCCGGCATCCAGGATTTCCGCCATAGTCACTATGAAAACAAGCAAGACGAGCGAGCTTTCGACAAGCGTGGATCCGCGTCTTTTATCGGTGGCAGCCATATCAGGGCTTGTAGACACCCATGAACCGAACGGTGGCGGAAGGCTTGCCGTTCCAGGTCAGGGCTTGGAAAACCACGTTGCAGGTATAGCCGGTTATCGCAACGGTTATCGTTTGCGGCACGCCGGAAGAATCTGCCGTCCACTTGACGGAGACATTGCCGGTGGAGAGACCCGGTGCCACGGGGCTTGTTCCACCAGCCGAATTGCCGTATACGGTCATATTCTGGATCTTCGGAACGAATGTCTTCGTAGTAGCGTCAAAATCGACCGTGCGGGCGAACACGGCGGCGGAATCGACCGCGACCTCGAGCGCGTTATAGCAGTACATCGAATGCCCAAACTGGAAGATGCCGGCGAAACACATCCACAGCAGGGTGATTCCGATCGCCATTTCCAGCACGGCGCTCCCTCGCTGTTGCGAACGGCGCGGATTATCGGATGAGTTGCACCTGATAGATTCCACCGCTGCTGGCGCCTCCCGCGTGGTTCGCAAATTCGAGCGCCGGGCCGATGTATTCGGCGCAGCACGCGCTTGTATTGCCCGAGCCGCAGGCATTCGGAGGAACGAAGAAGCCCGCGAAGCCAACAAGGTGAGCCGGATCGGAGCCGTCATTCACGGGAACAACCAGAACTCGGCGGCCGTTGCCGGTATAAGACGAAAATGAGGTGGATGTCGTGTCCGTGTCCTCATTGAAGCGAGTTTGCATGGCGTTTGAAACACTTCCCTGACCCGTCAGCATGGAAATGGTGCTGCCGAGCGTCATCGGGGATGAGAGCGCGTAGTCGTTATCCACGATCGCGGAAATCAGGCCTGAATTGCCGCCACCCTGGCCGATATCCACGTAACCGCGATCGCTCGAAGTGGCAGGACTATAGCCGGCGTCACCCGCGCACCCTGTTTTTCCTTGCTTTCCAGGAGGCGGCCATCGGAGCGTGTACTGCTGGCCGATGGTGAAGCCGAAATTCGGATCGGTGAGGCTGTGCGCATCGGGACTGAAAGGCGAGATACCGTCGCCTATGCTGTTGCGCGAAAGCTGGCCGGCGATCGATGTGGCGCTTACCGTTTTTGTGGGTCCTGCGGACGGCAGAACCGGCAGAAAATACAGGGGCACGTTCTCTGATACAGTCACCTGAGCGAAGACGACCCCGGACGCGGATGCCGGGTTCGGGACAAACGGTCCTCCGGCCGACGCGGAAAATCCGATCCGGGCGGTGGTGACCAGCTGCGTGCCGAAGTTCCATCGGTTCGATGCCGAAGGACTGCCGCTTACGTTCGCTATCGCCGTAGCCGCGTTCGCAATGCCCTGTGGGGTACCGCTAAGCGCATACGCCGCGGCCGTTGCGGCACTGTCCGACCACGCCTGGAGTTCGGCCTTGACCACGTACATGCGGCCAACGTCTATGGCGAGACCGAGCATCTCGACGACGGCGATCATCGCGATCGCCGAGGTTAGCAGGACGAAACCTTGCCTTCCGGAATTCGGTTCCCGTGCATTCCTGACCCGGTATTCGCGTCTCGCGAGCATGATCGTATACGCCTATCGGCGGAACAGGCGCGAGACTTTACAGGTCCGCATACATTGGTCGCGATCTAACATTCCTGGGAGTTTCCGCCGATACAGTGCGTATGAAAGCGGCTCAGGGCGTTGCTCAGTTTCAGCGTGCGGTGCTGATCAGTCCCCACCCCGAGGTTCGGCGTGCGGTGATTCAGGCGGCGGGCAACCGGCTTGACATCTTTGAATGCCGCGAACCTGACACCTATCCGGAATCGGAAGCAGTGCTGGCGCAACGGCCGGATCTTTGTCTGGTGGAAGTGGGCACGAATGCCGATCGGGCGCTTTCTCTTATCCGCGATGCCAGTGAGGCGCCCATGCCAGTGATCGCGCTCAGTGCAACCGCCGAGTCCGATCTGATCCTCCGCTCCCTCAGGTGCGGCGCGGTGGAATTCTTTTCGCTTCCCATCGACTCCGGAGGGCTTTTTGAGGCACTGGATCGCATATCCCGCAAGGGAGACCGGCAGGACTCAAAAGCGCGGCCAGGGAAAGTGTGGACCCTCATGCCCGCGAAGCCGAACTACGGAGGGACCACGGTGGCATGCAATCTCTCCGCGCGGGCCCGAAGATCGAGCCGCGCCGGGTCCTGCTGATGGATATGGACCCGCTCCTCGGCAGCGTCGCTTTTCTTCTGCGTCTGCGTACCCCATTCAGTGTGGTGGACGCGATCACCGGCGCCCCGCATATGGATTGCGACATGTGGAAGAAGCTGACCGTTGAGCACGGAGGCGTCGACATCCTTACAGCGCCGGAAAAACCGCAGCCGGATGAGTTCGAATGCGGTGCCGTCGCCCCCTTGCTTCACTTCTGCCGCGAGACGTACGGGATCACGCTGATTGACAGCCCCGGGCCCGTCTCGCCGTGGCAGCTCCAGCTCGCCGCGGAATCCGACCAATTGATTCTCGTGACCACGAACGAGCTGGCCGCCATTCATGCCACTCAGCGCGCCCTCCAGCGCATCGAAAATGCAGGCATTGCGCGCCCGAAGATCCGGCTGATCGTCAATCGCTACATGCCCGAAAAAGGCCTGAGCGTGGAAGCCATCGAGACGGGCCTGAAGATTCCCGTGTTCCATATTCTGCCGAATGACTACGAAAGCGTACAGGAGGCCATACTGGGAGCTCGAACCGTTTCGTCCGCTTCCCGGCTCTCACGCGCTCTCGACGAATTGTGCGAACGGCTCACCGGATTCACTCAGGCGCCGAAGAAGAGCTGGATTCAGCAAATTCTGCGGAAGAAAAATTAACGGCCCCTCTAAAGTTCACCGGCACTCATGCCGATATTATTGTTGTCCTTCCCAAATCCGGACAGAGACAGAAAAGGATACCCAGACATGACTCGTTTTATCGTGCGGATGCAGCTTCTGCTGCAAGACCAACGTGGCCAGGATCTTATTGAATACGCGCTGATGGCAGGATTCGTCGCACTCGGCGCCGGCGCGCTGATGCCGGGGATTTCGACCAGCATCAGCACGGTTTTCAGCAAAGTCGGCTCGGTGATGACCGGTGCCGCGGGCACCTAGACCGAACTGAATCGTGAGGCGCAACATGGAATTCATCTGATTTTTCCGCACGTTCTCGGCGAGCGAGCGCGGGCAGGACCTGATCGATACAAGCTCATGGCCGGCTTCGTCGCGCTCGGCGCCGGGGCGCTCATGCCCGGCCCATCGAGTCATACGTGGTGGTAAAGGTCGTGGGGATATTG
>CAVQYP010000030.1:0-17504 GCA_963718155.1 Terriglobia bacterium
ATGCCACGTATTGCTACAATAATAGACGCGCAATTCACCCCAATTCGCTGCGAATTACGGAAGCAATCCGTTCGGCCCACTCGTTTACCTGGGTCTGGTCGGCCCCCTCGACCATGACTCGGGCCAGCGGTTCGGTTCCGGAGAACCGGACCAGAATGCGGCCGTTACCGTTAAGCGCCGATTCGCAAGCCTGAATTTCATTCGCGAGAGCGGGCAACTCCTCCAATGGTTTGCGTTCCTTTACTCGAATATTGACCAGCAATTGCGGAAATACGGTGAGATCCGCAGCAAGTTTATCGAGGGTGGAAGCTTCCCGGACACAGGTCTCAAGAATCTTGAGCGCCGTGAGCATGCCGTCACCGGTCGTGGCAAACTCTCCAAAAATGACATGGCCCGACTGTTCTCCGCCCAGCACAGCCTTCTGACGCAGCATTTCTTCGAGGACGTATTTATCGCCCACCGGCGTCCGAAGCATGGTGATTCCAAGCCGCCCCAGCGCTTTTTCGAGGCCGAGGTTCGACATCACGGTGGACACAACGATGTTGCCCGTTAGGCGCCCTTCGGACTGAAGCCGCCGCGCCGCGATAAGCATCATCGCGTCGCCATCGACCAGCCGCCCCTCGCCGGAAATCAGCATGGCCCGGTCCGCATCGCCATCGAACGCGACGCCGGCGTCCGCGCCGCTCGCGAGGACCGTTTCCCGCAGACGGTCCAGATGCAGCGCGCCGCAGTTCAGGTTGATGTTGCGCCCATTCGGCTGGTCGCAGATGGCCGTCACCTCGGCGCCCGCTTCCCGGAATAGAGCCGGCGCCAATGCCGATGCGGCGCCGTTTCCGCAATCCAGCGCGAGCTTCAATCCCTTAAGAATCCGGGGTGTTGCTTCCGTCGCGCTTGCTTTAGTTGCGATGGCCGAGAGGAGGAAATCCAGATAAGGCCGAACATTGTATGTCAGGTCCAGCTCGCCGGCGGAAACCGCGGGCGTGATTTCGGAGGCGATGCGGAATATCTCTTCCTCGATTTCGTGCTCCTCCACGTCCGGCAGCTTGTAACCTGTGCGGGCGAAAACCTTGATGCCGTTGTCTTCGAAGGGATTATGCGAGGCGGAAATCATCACGCCGGCGCTGAACTCCCCGGTGCGGGTCAGATAAGCAACCCCGGGCGTAGTCACAACACCCGCGAACTCGATGGCGACTCCGGTGCGGCGCAGCCCATCCGCCAGCCACGCGGCAATCGAGGGACCGGATTCACGAGTATCCATGCCGATCAGAACCGGCATGGACGCCAGCGACTGCCGATGTAAATCGTCTCCCAGCGCTATGCCAAGCGCCGTGACGGTCCGCGCATCCAGCGGCGGATTCCCCGCTACACCGCGGATTCCGTCTGTACCAAATAACCTTTTTGCCATTCTCAGTTGTGTTTCAGGGTTTGCGCTGAATGTGAATCTTAACTGTAACCTGCGGCGCGTCGAGGATCCGAACCTCCGGCTCAGCTTCGTAAACGCCAAGGATCTGTTGCGTGTCCGCGGTGACGGCGGTGAGATCGAACGGATCCGAAACCAGGTCCTTCGATTCGCGGACCCGGCTCTCCGGACCCGTGATACTTAATTCTCGCGGTTCGACATCCACTTGCGCAACCGACAGCCCTTGCGGAAGCGTGCCGGAGAATTTCACGTTCACCGCAATCTCCCTGGTCAGTTGCTTCTCGAACGTGAACCGGAGTTGCGCCGGTATGGTGCGGATGAGATTGATGCCCCGCGGCAGATTCAGTTGTTTGGCGGTTAGCGTGAAAGTCCTTTCCCCGGGCGCGTCGACGGTTGAGAAATCGACAACCGCGGCAATCCGCGAGTCTTTCAGGTTGCGCAACTGGCCGGCGGCCCCGCGTGCCTCTACGTAGATCGACTCTACGATTTTGGAACTGATCTCAAGGCCGCCGGGAAAGTTATTATATTCGACCGGGACGGATATGATCGTGGCCAGATCGGGCTCGCGGGCGATGTTCAGCCAGAAGAAGAAGGCCACCAGCAGAGATAAGAGCTTCCAGCCGAGATTGCGCGTGAGGAATTGCATCAATGCCGCGTCCTTGCAGTTTCCGCGGTATCAACACGCGTCGCACCCGAGCCCTGGCCCGGCCGCCCCGGAAGCGTTTTCTTCCCCGATACTCCGAAGTGCGCGTTGATCCTCTCATCGACTCGTTCGATCGTCACGCCCATCTCGATCTCGCCGAATGCCGCAACCGAAATCAATCCGGTTTCCTCGCTCACAATCAGAGACAGACAATCCGTCTCTTCCGTGATGCCGATTCCCGCCCGATGCCGCGTCCCCATTTTGGGAGATACGGCGGGACTCACGCTCAGGGGAAGGAAACAGGCCGCGGCCGCGATGCGGTCTTTCTGGATAATTACCGAACCGTCGTGCAGGGCGGTTCCCTGGAAGAAGATCGAGAGCAGCAGGTCGCGGGAGATCTCGGAATCGAGGCGAACGCCGCTCTCGATGAAGGTGCGAAGGCCGATATCGCGCTCCAGAATTATCAGGGCGCCGGTGTGATCCCGCGCCAGAGAACTCAACGCCAGAAGGATCTCGTCGGTCGATTCCGGGCGCCGGTAACCGCCGAAGATGCGCTTTCTTCCCAAACGCGCGAGAGTTCTGCGAATCTCCGACTGAAATAAGACTATGATCGCTACGGCCGTGTAGGGCGCAAGTGAAGCGAGCAGCGAGCGAAGCGCGTCCAGCCCGGTGCGAAGCGCGATTTCGTAAGCTATGAAAACAGTGAGAATTCCGGTAACAATTGGCGCGGCCCGAGTGCCGCGTACAATCAGAAGAAGCTGATAGACGACGACTGCGACCGCCAGAATGTCGATGGCCGCGGTAATGGTCAGTCTCGGAATCTCGATCACGCTGCCGTTATTGTAAGTTACGGCGGGGGAGTGCCGATTGTTTCCAGTACCATGATTCCGTTCAGAAGGCTCACTTAAGAAACGCCTGCGTCACACCCAGTACCGCACCTGATTTTTTATCCTGAACGAAGGCAATCATGCGCAGGCCTCTGGGGTTCGCTGCACCCAAAGGAAGGGTGACGTCTCTGCTGGAGGGGTGGTCCCGGCTGGTTTCGCCGACCGCGGTCAGACTTCGGACCACAGCAACGTGAGTAAGAGCATGACCCGCGTTCTCGCCCCGGGAAACCTGCGAAAGGTCCTCATTATCGGCCAGCGCGATGTAAATCGTGCCGGGAGTCACCGGCTCCGAACTCACCCGCAAAGCACCGACGTCCACATGCAGCCTGATGTTCGAACCTTCCTTTCCAACGCCCGAGAGAGTCACCGGTACTTTTGTCCGCTCAATCGCCTTCCGGATCGCGGCGCGCGCCCCGCTTTCATCGCTTCCTACCAATTGCGCCCCGCCATCCACAACCAGCTGGGGCGTGTAGACATCGCTGACATGCAACCTGGCCGCGTAGGTTTCCTGCCGCTCGCTGAACAGATGCAGCGAGTACGGGTCCTTCCACCCAAGGTGATTCCAGTAGTCTACGTGTTCGCTCAGCACGATCAACTGAGCGCCCTTGACAGGCTGGCTTTTATCGAAGGATTCGAGGAGTCTGTCGGCGGGCGGACAATCCGAACACCCTTCCGACGTGAACAACTCGAGCAGCACGGGCGTCCGCTCAGAGGATGCGGTGCGATCCGCGGGCCGAGCGCCTGAAAAAAGAGGCGCGACGAAAGCAATCAGTCCGAATACCGCTCCCGCAAACAGCCCGGCGGCGATTGTGCGATTCATGCTGGAATAATCACCCGAAGGGCGGGTTTATTCCCGCGATTTTCAAACACCATTACAACGGTATAGTAGGATTTCCGCTGCACTATGTCATTTGCGTCTATTCCCGAGGCGATTGAAGAAACGCGCGCCGGGCACATGCTTGTCGTCGTCGACGATGAAGATCGCGAAAACGAAGGCGATCTCACCATCGCCGCCGAAAAGGTAACTACCGAGATCATTAACTTCATGGCCACCTTTGGCCGTGGCCTGATCTGTCTTACTCTGACCGGCGAACGCTGCGATGCTTTGCGGCTGCCGTTGATGTCTCCGCATAACACGTCAAACTTCGGAACCGCGTTCTGCGAATCCGTGGATGCCCGCGACGGCGTTACCACCGGCATCTCGGCGGCGGACCGCACCCGGACCATCCTGACCGCCATCGATCCCTCCACGACGCCCGGCGATCTCGCCCGCCCCGGCCATATTTTTCCGTTGCGCGCCCGCGATGGCGGTGTGCTCGTTCGCGCCGGACAAACCGAGGCCTCTGTGGACCTTTCGCGGCTGGCGGGACTGCACCCCTCCGGCGTGATCTGCGAAATCATGAACGAAGACGGCACCATGGCGCGCGTGCCGCAACTGCGCGAATTCTGCGCGAAACACAATCTCAAGATGATCTCGGTGGCCGACCTCATTCGCTACCGTTTGCGAGAACGAACAATACGTTCACCGGCGGGGTGAGGGGTGCATCACGACGGCGGCGGGAGACTTTCGAACCGTGCTCTATTCGAGCGAGATCACTCCGGAATCGCATCTCGCACTGATTCATGGCGACGTAGCGGGTAAAGAGAACGTGCTGGTTCGCATGCACTCGCATTGCGCCTATGGAAACCTGCTTGGTTCCACCCGGTGCGACTGTGCGGCAATGGTTCACGATTCGCTCCGCAGAATTGTGGAGGAAGGTGAGGGGGTGCTCGTTTACCTGCATCAGACGTCCCTCGGACTGCGCGTCGAAAATGGCAAGCTAATCGGCCACGACCGTAATCTGGCGCAAGCCCCATCGCAGCATGAAGTTGGCATCGGCGCTCAGATTCTCTCCGACCTTGGTCTCCACACGATTCGCCTGCTGACCAATCACCCCCGCCGTATCGTGGCGCTCGAAGGATTCGGAATCGAGATCGTCGAGCAAGTTCCCATCGGCTGACCGAACTCGCAACGTGGGTGGACCGGGAGACATCTAATGCAGTGGGCAGTTCCGTGAGAACTTTTTGGGCGAAGGCCGCCATGTATGCTGCGCTGGCCGTCGGCTCGATTCTGGTTCCCGCTCTTGCAGCTTCCGATGTTCGCTCTCTCACAGGGATGGTCGTCGATAAAGCCGGCAATGCGCTTCCTGGCGCAGTCGTTCAGATCGAGAACACGAGGACGTTGGAAGTCCGATCCTGGATTACCGACAAAATGGGCCGGTATTGCTTTAACGAGCTCCTGGATGATGTCGACTATACGGTGCGCGCTCATTACCGGCGGAACTGGTCCCGATCGCGAACATTGAGTAAGTTCAATTCAAAGGAAAAACCGGAGATGACGCTCGTCGTGCCGGTGGATTAAGGTGATAGGCCTACGGGCGCCAGATCCCGCAATTCCTTCGAACGCGTCCTGTGCAACATCGTCGGTTTTGCGATCACGGGCGCTTTTGAGAGAGTCTTCTTGCCGGCGCGAGCCTCAGACTTCCCGCCTTCATCGAAATAACCAACGCTTGCGTGGGGCTTAGTTAAGGCTCTCGCGGACCGGTGTGCTACAGCGACACGTGATGAACACATCGCACTCCGAATCGAAGCTGACGATGTTCAGGCTGATTGGAGTGTGGTATCCGCGCTGCTTGAGGGCCACAAGCTTACACACAGGTTACCCCCGGGCCGATGAGTAGAGCCGCCTTCGCTGGTTTCCTTCCATAAAGGGTCTGTTTCGGAATGACCGCCGGGTGGTCCTGCCGCCGCTTCTCTGCCCCGAAGCGCCCCTGATAACGGGCGTTTTGTAAAAAAGCAGGGCTGAGTCTCCCAACTGCGATTTTCGCGGACACAGCCACCGGGCCCGCTACACGAAGAAAAGGCGAGAGGCGCTACTCTACGCTTCACCCATCTTCACGAAATGAAAAGCAGATTGGCTACCTTCTGCTGTGGAACGAACTGTCACTGGAAGAATATTCGGATTAATGCACACGTCCCCGTAACCTTTCCGCTAACGTCAAGTACTACACAGAGAATGCAACTGCGGATGCCTCTCATCGGACTCCCGCTCGCCGCCCTGCTCCGGCAAGAAGCGTCCTTCGAAGTCGCCTCCATCAAACCGGCCGTCCCCGAGGCCGCCGGCAGCGCGGCTTAATGTTAGTATGACGACGGCGCCCATTGCGCTTGCGACGAGTACGGGTGGAGGTCGCCTGGCAACGGTTGACCTGGTGCCTCCGTCAACAGGGAACGCTCGTGTAAAATCGCAGACTTACCTTGACGGCGAGAGAGTCCCTGACCTGATTCAAGCGAGGATCGATATCGATATGGGAGCTACTGCATGAGAACCGGAGCACCGCTGATACCGCTGCTCCTAATGTTGGCACAAGGCCAGGGTATGTTCGCGCAAGACCAGGGTTTCAAGCCTGTTTCTACTCACATGATCGAGGTAGAGACCGGAGTTACTTTGCACGTCGTGGATTGGGGCGGTAAGGGCGACCCTCTACTGTTCTTGCCAAGCTGGGCCTCAACTTCTCACATATTCGATGAGTTCGCGCCGAGATTCGCAGATGCACATCACGTTCTTGTGATGAACATGCGTGGGCATGGCCCTTCGTCAAGACCTGAACGCGGATACACCATCGAGAGGTTGACGAAAGATGTACAGGTCATCCTTGACAAGCTCGACATCCCACAAGTGACCCTCGTTGGTTTGTCTCGATCAGCGTCTCTGGTCACGCAGTTTGCCGCAATGTATCCCAATCGCGTCAAACGGCTCATTTACCTTAGTGGCCCAATCGACCGCGAGTACGACAGAGCCTTTTCGGCGCGACCCAGCCTTCGACCCGTGCGCATCGAGCGGAGCAGGACCGATGATGCGATCCTGGAGGCATGCGGCATCAACGACAAGCGGGCGTTCCCCCCTGGTACTGACGACGACGCCGCGAACCAACTAGGGAAAGAGTGGAGAAATACGGATCCAGCCCCGCCATATTCCTCCGTTAAAGCCCCTGCTCTCGCGTTCTGGGCACCCATCACGACGGAAGTCCTTCAGTACCGGCTCGCTTGCGCAACTGCTGGCAGGCTCAACGCTGATGTAGAACGGCTGCTCGCTCGCTTTACCAAAGCATCCATCCCATTCTTCGAGAAGCAAGTACACGATCTGGCACTATTCCAAGACAACATGGCCGATGGCTCAATCGTCATCATTCCTGGCGCTGACTACAATACGTTTCTCACCCATCCTGACCTGGTGGAAGAAGAGATCCGCCTTTTCCTGGAGTCACACTGACGCCGCCCGTGAAGCCTTGCTCGCCGACTACGGCTCCGTGACTTTAACCACGGGCTGCCAGGGCTTGCCATCTACGCGATTGGTCTGCACGTGGATGCGAATCGAGGCAGAGCGTATCGCAACTGATCGCGCCGTTTGGGAGTGGAAGCATAGTCACACGTGGAATAGGCGGTCGTATTCTTTGCTATCAATAACGGCCCGCGACTGTTACGTGGCGGTTTGTTCAGAGCTCGCTGAGCGGGGGCCGAAGTGCCCTTCCCCAAGCCGCCCGGCGATCCTGCGACAGTCTTCCGCGAGGTCTCTTTTTTGCCGTCGTAATCCGGGCCTTGGAGTGCGGCATAAGTCAGTCTCGAAAGAGCGAAGAACGGGGCGGCGAACGCTACAAGCCGGTGTGCTGGAAACGGCGTCATCGTTTTCTATCAGATAGTCTAAAGCCCGACGCAACGTTCATTCACCCGCCAAACTACTTGAGGTGATGATCGAGGTGCCGACATATTACCTTTATGAGAAGATTGCTTAAAGGGCGCTCCTGCGCTCTGTTACATGACAAGACCATTGGTCATTCTCGGCACGTCGAGAAGCGACGGGGACACGCGCCGCGCCGTTGACACCGCCTTCGGAAGGCTTGCGGACTGCCTTGACCTGAACGATTACGCTGTAAGTGTCTACGACTACAACCACGCTAACCAGAACGACGGCTTTGCCGCAATCATGGATGCGGTTCTTGCAGCCGACACGCTCATATTCGCTACGCCAGTGTACTGGTATTCAATGAGCGCGCAGCTGAAAATATTCTTCGATCGCCTCTCAGACCTGATTACTATCGAAAAACCTAAAGGCCGCGCCATGGCCGGCAAAAGCGCATCGCTAATCGCGACGGGCGTTGAGGAATCTCTGCCAGACGGTTTCGAAGTCCCTTTCGCCAGAACCTGTGAGTATTTCGACATGCGCTATCTGGGAGCGGGCTATCTCTACACAGGCGATGACCAGCGATTGCGCGACGAAAGCGAGACGCGAGTTCGGCAGTTCGGCTCTGTTGTGACCGGTTCGAATCAGAAAGGAGCTTAATTAGAGTGTGATCTGGACGCTGCTCCGAACGTGGACTCGCTTTTCGGCCTGCACGGAAGAATGTGCGCCAACTGCCGCCGATCAGCGGTACACCCAGAAGCAACTGGCGCGCTGGATCTTCCGAACAGCGACGAGCTCCCAATCTTCAGCGGCTTCACGAAGAAAGCTCGCTGATCCTCGGCCGAGGCCTCGCGGCTGAGCGGGAAACCTGGGCGCGGAAGAAGAAAAAGCGCGCGGCGATCGCGAACAGCGCGGTGCCGAAAATCAGCAGGCAGATCTTCTTCCCCCTGCTCACGCGAGACCGTTCCGGCGGTTCAAACATGGTCGAACCCATTCAGAATGACGTGCAACTCGCTTGAGTCCGCAGCGACCACTGGCTTCAGCATGAGAAATCGCCGGCCACCGGAAGCCACGTCGTAGTCGGGAGACTTTCTCAAACAACACGCGCGGCGTTCCCGCGCGGAAAGCGGTTCCGGTTTCCAGGTCTACAGTCATCATCTTCGGGCCACACCTGCGACTTGCCGCCAAGACCGGGACAAGGGACAACATAGATCTCGTCGCGGCCGGTTCATTCGATTCCTGTGCCACCCATTTGCCACTCAGGAGAGAACTGCAGATTTCCGTCAAGTGATCCACCTCGACACCACGCTCCCCACCATTCGCGTGCCTGATTGCGCATTGATTCCGGTCTTCCGTGAGCTTAAACTTGGTGCCGGAAGCGGGAAGGCTGATTTCGGCATACGCGCCTCACAATTGTCTCCCGCCAGGAGGTCTCGCCTTGAAGGGTGCCGTGCAGATACGTTTGGCCGCCCTTTCCACGACCGCAAGCAATCTGATCCAACGGAAATGCGCATGGGGCGCGAAATCCGAGGCTTCTGAATACGATGAGTGTTTCAACGCCTGGCACGTGCTGCGAATGTCGGATGCGCCCTTCGGCAGAGGCTTCGCTCACGACTTCAGCCAGGTGCCGGTCCATTGGAATGAGACCCGTCCCGCGTGGCAGGTGAACCGCAAGCGTCAGGATGCATTGGTCGCTGCGCATGCTCATCGAACAAATCGCCCCGCAGTGACGAAGAGCTAATCAGTTGGAGGCAGTCATGAAAAGACTTTGGTGGGCGGCGCTACCGGTGCTATACGCCGCGCTGGTATTGGCCCAAACCACACAGGATCTGGTCAACGATGGAAAGAACACCGAGAACGTCCTCACCCAGAGCATGGGCTATGACCGCAAGAGCTACAGCCCGCTGAGTCAGATCAATAGATCCAATATCAAACATTTGGTCCCTGTCTGGAGCACGAGCCTCATGAATGATCTCGGCGAACTGGCCGCGCCCGCGATTTATGACGGCGTCATGTACCTGGTCAACGGAAAATGGACATTCGCGATCGACGTGGAAACCGGCCAGCAGATCTGGCGCACCCGAGCCGAACTCGAAGCGGGGACATCGAGAGTCCCGATCAATCGGGGTGCACCTGCCCTATACAATGGCAAACTCTTCCGCGTAACGGTTGACAACCATATCGTGGCGCTGGACATGAAGACCGGCAAAGAGCTGTGGAACCGGAAATTCGCAGAATCAAACGACGGCTACTACTCGACAGCCGCGCCCATTATTGCCAACGGTGTTCTCATTTCTCCGGTAGCCGGCGGAGAATCCACCACACGTGGCTTCCTCGACGGCTGGGACCCCGACACCGGCGAGAAATTGTGGCGCAGGTATACCATTCCAGCACCCGGCGAGCCCGGCTCCGAGACCTGGCCCAAAAATACCGATGCCTGGATGCATGGCGGAGGTCCCACCTGGCGTTCCGGGTCCTACGATCCCCAACTGGATCTGGTCTACTGGGGAACCGGGAATGCCGAGCCCTACGATCCGAGACCTCGCGAAGGTTTGGATAGCTTGTTCACCAACAGCGTGCTGGCTCTCCGGCCGAAAACGGGCGAAGTCGCTTGCTACTTCCAGTACACGCCCAACGACGTCTATGACGTGGACGCCACAGACGAACAAGTGCTGGCGGATATTCAGGTGGGCGGCCAGCTTCGCAAAGTAATGATTCAGGCCAACAAAAACGGCTTCCTCTACGTACTCGACCGGACCAACTGCAAACTCATCGCCGCCAACCCTTACGTCAAGGTAAACTGGGCCTCGCGCATCGACCTGGCCACGGGCAGGCCGGTGCTTACGGACGTCGTTAAACACTTCCTGGCGGGCGAAGAGGTCGAAATCTGGCCGTCACGCGGCACCAATGCAACGCCCATCGCCTTCAATCCGAACACCGGGCTCATCTACGCGAGCACCTGGAATGTTCCGCGTTTTCAAAAGCTCGCGCCGCCTAAACCACAAATCCCCGGGCATGACTCCACCGGTGTGATCGCCAGGATACAACCTGTAAACCCGGGTGACTTGATGGGTCATCTGCTGGCAATCAATCCCATCACCGGCGAGAAGAAATGGGAGATCCCGCTAACGGATTTCCCCGGTTCAGCCGGCATGCTGGCCACGGGCGGCGGCCTGCTTTTCACAGGAAAGTTGACCGGCGAGTTCATAGCGCTCGACGAGAGCACCGGCAAAACCTTATGGCAGTTCAAAACCGGATCGAGCATCAATGCGACAGCCATCACTTATACGCATAAGGGCCGCCAGTACGTAACGGTGGCATCGGGCGTCGGCGGCGTTCTGGCGACGCGTTACACGCAAGGCAAAATCCCGACGGGCGGTTCGGTCTGGACATTCGCGTTGTTGCCGGATTAAATCCGTTGCGGATAGGTTCGCAATCACGAGTTCGGCCCGCGCACCAGGCTTTAAAATGCACGGCGTTCGTCAAATCATATGACCCTTGCCTCGATGAAGGCGGTTCAGTGCAGCCACACGCCTGCCGTCAGTGTTGAACGGAATGATTTCAGCGTTGTTGCCTGGGGTGCAAGGCGTCCCGGGCATCTTGCCGTATCGGGACGCCAGCTCGCATGCGGCCACTGCATTCCGGTTGAGGTTGAATGTTGAAGGCGTGAAGAAGGGAACCCGTTTGACATTCCGAGCGAGAAGGCAAACACCGTCGACGTGCCGAACGGCCGTGTTCCCATGTCCACCCGTCGCAGCGCTACCCCGCATCACCGATGACCGCGCAAACGCGGGTTCCAGAAAAACAAATGGAGCGGGAAATCTGCGCAGAGATACATGAGACAAGGCAGTGAAGCGTCGCTCCCTTCCGGTCGCGGCTCGGAATGATTGTCGCGGCTCGGAATGAGGATTGTCGCGGCTTGAATAATTGTCGCGGTTCGGAAGGGTTGTCGCGGCTCGGAAGACTGGGCAGCCCGTCTAAATCGTTCCGTCTGCGTGAGGGACTTGCCCCACGGGCTGTCCGCTTCCTACGCTGATTTTTGCGCCGGCCGGAGGAAGGTCTTTCGCGTCAAGGTTAAATTCGAGTTCGCGCGTCTCCCCCGGGCGCAAGTGGATCCGTTCAAAACCGCGCAACCGGCGGATCGGTTCGTCGGGCCCCTCTCCGCCGCTGAGGTAAAGCTGCGCAACCTCATCCCCGTCGCGCGACGAGGCATTTTTTACGCGCACGTGGATTCGAGCGCCAGTGCCGTTTCGTTGCGCCTGCAGTCGCGAGTATTCGAAGCGGGAGTAGCTCAGACCGAACCCGAAACCGTACAGGGGATTGCCTGTGAAGTACCGGTAAGTACGGCCTTTCATCGAGTAATCTTCGAACGCAGGTAGCTGGTCGACTCCGGCATAGAACGTCACAGGAAGGCGCCCTGCCGGATTATTCAAGCCAGCCAGCGTTTCCGCGATTGCAGTGCCCGCCGCTTCGCCGCCGTACCAGGCTTCCAGCATCGCAGAGGCATGCTCCGCCGCATAACTTGGAGCCACGGCACTCCCTGTTGTCAGCACAACGATCACTGGTTTTCCGGTGGCGATCGCCGCTTCGATCAGACGGTCCTGCGGAGCCGGCAGTTTCAGATCCGTCCGGTCGCCGCCATGGAAGCCCGGGACATCAACTGCCATCTCCTCGCCTTCGAGATTCGAGTTCAACCCGACACATGCGACCACTACGTCGGAATCGCGGGCCGCCTGGACCGCTGCCGCCAGCAATGGCTCAGCAGGCGGAACCCACACCAGTTGCGCGGCGCCCGCGGGTCCTGGCTGCCGGTATTCCACACGCAACGCATATTTCCGTCCGGCCTTTAAATCGATATGCGTCTGCCTGGTGCGCGCCATGCCCTGCTCCGCGCTGTTTCCCACGATCTCTTTGTCGTCCAGAAACACATGCATCAGAACGCGATCCGGGGCAACGGCGCCCTTGACTCCGATGATGTAATCGCCCGAGAACGGCGCTTCCAGAGTACCCGTCCAGCGAATTGAGAGCGAGCGCTGGGGCAGGCCAGGATCCATGATCCCGGGCTGAAGGAACGGGCGTGGCTCGACCCGCTCCATGACCGCCTTGCCCTTGAGATCGGGATTGGCGAAGTATTGGGCGAGCAATCCTTCCCCGTTGGCTTTTCCCGATTCGGCGGGCGGTGTCAGCGCGTTAACCGCGATCAGCGATGGGAACTTCGGTACGTAGCTGTTCCCCTGCGCGAAGCGGACCTGCGCGTGGCTACCGAACTGGTGCTCGATCCCCTCCAGCGGCGAGACTTGTTTCGAAGAAAACCCGTTGTAATTGCCGAGCAGGGCTTCCGGATCGTCCGCCGAGGGCCCAATCACGGCGATCCGGCGCACGGAAGCGCTTAGAGGAAGCGTCCCGTTCTCGTTCCTGAGCAGCACTATCGACTTGCGTGCAGCTTCTAGAGCGATTTTGCGATGCGCTGGCGAATCGACCTCGGAGCAGGGGATCTTCGAAAACGATACGCGCGCCGCAGGATCGAACATACCCAGCTTGAATCGGGCCGTGAAAAGCCGATCGAGCGAACGGTCGATTTCGGCCTCGGTAATCAACCCCGACTTCACCGCGTCCACCAGTGCGCGATATTCGTTCCCGCAAGTGAGGTCGGTCCCGGCCTTCACCGCGGTTGCGGAAGCCTCCGCGGCGTTGTCTTTAAACTTGTGGCCCCCGAAAATGTCGGTGATGGCCGCGCAATCGCTGACCACATAACCCTGAAAGCCCCAGTCGCCGCGGAGCCGTTTCTGCAGCAGATCGGTGTTTGTGCAGGCAGGCGATCCGTCTACGCTGTTGTACGCGCACATAATCGAATCGGCCTTACCCTCGACAATACTGGCGCGGAAAGCCGGCAGGTAGGTCTCGGTCGAGATCCCGCTCGCTGGGCTTTACATCGAACTCGTGGCGCAGAGGTTCCGGCCCGCTGTGAACGGCATAATGCTTGGCCGTCGCGACCACCTTGAAGTAAGTGGGATCGTTTCCCTGCATGCCTTTGATGAACGCCACAGCCATGCGCGAGGTGAGATAGGGGTCTTCTCCATAGGTCTCCTGCCCGCGCCCCCAGCGCGGATCGCGAAAGATATTGATGTTGGGGGACCAGAATGTCAGACCGTGATAGCGGCTGTGATCGTTGGTGCGGATCGCTTCGTTGTATTTCGCTCGCGCTTCCGTCGAAATCACGTCAGCCACGCGATGCATCAGATCCGTATCCCAGGTTGCGGCGAGACCAATCGCCTGAGGGAAAACCGTCGCCTGTCCCGCTCGCGCAACGCCGTGGAGCGCTTCGTTCCACCAGTCGTATGCGGGAATTCCAAGGCGAGGAATTGCGGGCGCGGAGTTCTGCATTTGCAGAACCTTCTCCTCGAGCGTCATGCGCGAAACCAGATCGGCTGCGCGCTTCTCGAAACTCTCGCGATCGCCGCTCTGTCCATACAGCGCAAGCGCCGCCAGGGAACCTATGGCAAAAGTGCGTTTCATCGGGTTACGAATACCCTTCCGCGGTGCTGGCCGATCAGAATCTGTACCAGCCGATGCGCGATCAGTTCGTGCAGCGTCAGCAATTCGCGATTCGCGCGGGTCAGTGCTTCGGCGTCTCTGAAGTCGACCGGCGGGCCACCCGCCTTCAGGGCGTCGGTCGCTTCCTGAATCACCGGGTCCGCGATCACTTCGCCCGCCATCTCCCAGAGCGTAATGAAGCGATCGACCGCGGTGGGGAAGCTGACTTCGAAGACGCCGAACTGGCTGGTGGTGCGCGGCGGTTTGTAGTCGAGATTGAACGGTCCGTTATAACCGTGGCTGCGCAGCAGAACCAGCACGTTCAGCCAGTCGAGCGGATTCACCAGACCGACCCCGATATCCACGTCGTGCTTGAGCCGGTAGCCGTCGTTGATATCGAAGTGGAACAACTTGCCGGCCAGCAGCGCGCGGGCCAGCGCGGCGCGCGGCGCGACGCCCCACATCAGTTCGTGCAGATACTCGGGATTCAGCCCCACCATTTCCGGATGGGTCAGCAGGCCCGACGCGATGAATGCCAGCATCGCGTCGCTTGTCGGCAGCAGGATCTCGGCCTGCGGCTCGAACGGCTTGGCTTCCAGACAATGCTTCAGCGTGGCGTGTCCTTTGGTCAGGGTGACCTCGATATCGTGCTCGCAGGCGTCGTTGATGGCCTCGGCATACCAGCGCAGGGTCTCGGTTTCCTCCACGGCGCCCTGCACCTCGTAGCCCAGCGAGCCTGGCCAGTAAACCGCGAACCGCGCGCCCAGTTCGTGCCCGATGTCCACGGTATTGCAGCACGCGGAATTTCGCGTAGTCGCGGACGCCTGGCGACTCGGCCGCCGGACCCGCGGCCCAGACCGCGTGATGAAACGTTTCGGCGGTTACCATTGAGCACTCGAGGCCGCTCTTCGCCAGCGCCTGGCGGATGCGGCCGACGATTTCCCATTGCTCGTCGGTGCCCAGCGCGTCGGTCGGAATCACGTCCGTGTCGTGAGTGGACCAGAAACCGATGCCGATTTCCGCGTATTTTCGGATAACTTCTTCGAACCCGATCTCCGGCCGGGTCGGCGCGTGGAATAAGGCGTGTCCCGTATACGCGGCGGCCCACTGCGGTCCGGAGATAAAATACTTGCGGCGAGTCGCGGGGCTGTACGCCCCGCCGCAGGCATCCATCAGGCGCGATACCAGCGAGCGTTGCTGATTTTCGGGGACAGGATTCATCGTAATGGTTGTAGCATGAAACGTCGTTTTCCAAGCGCGATCTGCGTGCTGGCGGTTGCCGCGGGGCTGCCTGCCGAATCGGGCCGCAGGGAATCGGGGCACGACGCGTGGCTCCGATATAAACCCTACCCCCAGATCCTTCCCGGTGTGGTCTCAACCATCGGCAGTTCGCCGGTGACGACCAGCGCGCGCAACGAACTGAGCCGCGCTCTGCGCGACATTTCCGGCAAGCCACCGCGAAGCGAATCCGGCATCCCGAAAGAAAGCGCGATTGTTCTTGCCACTCTCGACAAACTCCCACGCGCATGGAATCTCAGCGCTCTTCTCGTTCCCGACAGTTACTGGCTGAAAACTGTCGACAACAACGGCGTGCGTTATCTGATCGTCACCGGACCTGACGACCGCGGCGTTCTCTATGGCGCTTTCGCGCTCCTCCGAAAAATTTCTTTGGGAGAATCGGTTGCCACGCTCGATGAAAAGCAATCGCCGGCCGCACCCGTGCGCTGGGTAAATCAATGGGACCGGCTCGACGGCTCGATCGAACGCGGTTACGGCGGCCGTTCGATTTTCTGGGAAGACGGCCATGCCCGAGCGGATCTTACACGCGTCGCCGATTACGGCCGGTTACTGGCTTCGGTCGGCATCAACGGATGCGCAATCAACAACGTCAACTCCGACCTGCGCATACTTTCGCCGGAGGTCATCGCGGACGCGTCTCGCATAGCGAACGCCTTCCGGCCGTGGGGCGTGCAGGTTGTCTTGTCGGTCGATTTCGGCAGTCCGAAGTCGATTGGTGGGCTTGATACCTTTGACCCGCTCGATCCTCGCGTGGCCGCCTGGTGGAAGTCCAAAGTGGACGAAGTGTATCGCGCCATTCCCGATCTCGGCGGCTTCGTAATGAAGGCCGATTCCGAGGGAAGGGTCGGTCCCTCGACCTACGGCAGAACTCATGCCGATGCCGCCAATGTCGTAGCGCGCGCGCTGAAACCGCATGGCGGCCGTATCTTCTATCGGGGCTTCGTCTACGACCACCACATGGACTGGCGCAACCTCAAAAACGATCGCGCTCGCGCCGCTTACGACAACTTCAAATCGCTCGACGGCCAGTTCGACGACAACGTGGTGATCCAGATCAAGAACGGGCCGATCGATTTTCAGGTGCGCGAGCCGGCTTCCCCACTATTCGGAGCGCTCGAAAAAACGAACGAAGCCATCGAGCTGCAGATCACCCAGGAGTATATGGGACAGGCACGGCACATGGTCTATCTCGTGCCGATGTGGAAAGAAACGCTTGATTTCGATATGCGTGTGCATGGCGCCGTTACTCCGGTCAAACATCTGGTCAGCGCCTTCGCCGGCGTTGCCAACGTGGGGCTCGATGATAACTGGTTCGGCAACCATCTTTCGCAGGCGAATCTATACGGCTTCGGCCGCCTTGCCTGGAATCCGGATCTCAGTGCGAACCAGATCGCGGACGAGTGGACGCGCCTGACCTTCGGCAGCATCCCCGAAATTACGTCCATGCAGCTCGGGATCATGGCGCACGTATGAAAACTACACCGGTCCGCTGGGCCTTCAGACATTGACCGATATCACCGGCAATCACTACGGCGTCAATGTGGAAGCCTCCGAGGGCAACGGGTGGGGGCAGTGGCATCGGGCCGATGCTCAGGGCGTCGGCATGGACCGCACCGTGGCCACCGGAACCGGGTACATCGGCCAGTACAGCCCAGAAGTTGCGGCGCAATACGAATCTCTGGCGACGTGTCCGGACGATCTGCTGCTCTTCATGCATCACGTGCCGTACACTTACAAACTGCATTCGGGCAAGACGGTCATTCAATCTATATACGACTCTCACTACGAGGGCGCCGAGGCGGTGGAGCGATATGTTCGCGAATGGAAATCGCTGAAGGGCCGAGTGGACGACCGGCGTTACCAGGAGGTTTTAGCGCAACTGGAGTATCAGGCCGGACAAGCCGCCGTCTGGCGTGACGCGGTGTCGAACTGGTTCCTGCGCGAATCCGGAATACCGGACGCCGAAGGTCGCGTGGGCCACAACCCCGGCCGGATCGAAGCTCG
>CAVQYP010000031.1:0-11160 GCA_963718155.1 Terriglobia bacterium
TCTCTATCTGTAGATCGGCGCGGAACACGCGCCGTCATGCGAGTCTTGCGCTCAGTCCGCAGTCCATTCTCAGCACCTCGATCCCTGACGAACCGCGCCGAAGGGCAGGGGAAAATAGTCTTTTTGGAGCGCTCTGGTGACCAGTTACCGCGAGGATGGCTGCCTTGACGTGCCGGGACGGCGCAAGATGCCGCACCCTTTCCAACTGTCGGTTATTTTGCGCTACATTCGTCTTGTCGGCGATCCGCGTTCGCTTTTCGCGGTTCTTCTGAGTTTTGAGAGGAGATAAAATGACGACGAACACCACGAAAATCGCGATAGCGAAGGACTATCTTGCCTTGACCAAGCCGCGCGTCACGTGGCTCATCCTGGTTACAACGGCGGTAGGTTATTTCTTTGGTGCAAAGCATGGGCCGTGGCATGGGGCGACGATTTTGCGCCTGGCGCATACATTGACTGGGACGGCATTGCTGGCGTCGGCGACCGCTGTGCTGAACGAGTGGTATGAACGGGAATCCGACGCCAAAATGCGCCGTACCTCCCGCCGGCCCCTTCCGGCCGGAAGGATTGAGCCGACCTGCGCTCTCATTTTCGGCATTGTATTGGCAGTGCTTGGTGCGGCAGAGTTGCTCTGGGCCGTCAATCTGCGAACAACGATCATTGGTTCTACGACCATAGCCGCCTATCTCTTCGTATATACGCCGCTGAAACGGTACTCCCCGCTCTCCACGATTGCAGCGGCATTTGCGGGCGCTATGCCTCCGCTGATCGGGTACGCGGCGGCAAACGGAAACTTGAGCGCGGAAGCATGGGCTCTCGCCGCGATTCTTTTCGTGTGGCAGATTCCGCACTCGCTCGCAATCGCGTGGATGTATCGTGACGATTATGCGCGCGCTGGGATAAGGATGTTGCCGGTTATAGAGCCCGATGGGAAATCGACCACCCGGCACATCGTTGCATTTGCGTCAACGTTGATTCCGGTCAGCCTCTTCCCCGTACTGCTGGGGATGACCGGACAAATCTATTTTGTCGGTGCCTTGGTTCTCGGTGGATGCTTCCTCTATTACGGAATTCGTGTCGCGATGGAACGTACAAACATCCGGGCACGACAGGTTCTCCTCGCATCGGTAGTGTACCTTCCCTTGATTATGGGGCTACTCGTCATCGACCGGCGAGGGCTTTGAATCTGCGGGAATGCCGCGACATTATTCGGCTGAAGATCATCGGCTTCATTTTTCACGCATTCGTCCACCGCAGCTAACGATCAAAGGATAAGCCCGGCCCGGTTCGGCAATAGTCGCTACGATAGAGAGAGGCCGTGACACGACCCGGAGGCCACTATCAGCGTCCCCACATACGGCGAATTACTGTTCGAGCAATATCTCCAGTCGCAGGAAATCCAGTTCGAGCGCGAACCGGAACTCCCCGGCATCTCGCAACGCGTCGATTTCGTCGTCGATCACCCGGATTGCGGCAAGATTCTGCTCGAAGTGAAGGACATCGAAAGCGGTCCACCGCCACTGGGCCTCGGCGTATTTGACGGCTACCGCCCGATCCGCACGCATATCGAGGCCGGCAAGAAAAAATTCAAGAACACCGGAGATTATCTCTGCGCCCTCGTGCTGGCTGCGCCGCCAACCAGCTTTGCATTGCTCGATGATCCCTTAATAATGATGGGGGCCATGTACGGCGACCTGGGTTTCCAGCTTCCCGTGAACACTGAAACCGGCACCGCGGATACAGGCATGCTTCAGGCGATTTACATACCCGGCAAGGGGAAAATGATTCGCAAGTCGGAAGTCCAGAATACCCGGATTGCCGCAATCGTCTGCGTAGTCGAGCACAAGATCTGGCATCACGCGATGCGTAAACACCTGAACACTGAGGACGGAAGGACGAAGCAAGAGCGATATAACGACCTCTGGAATGGTGAAATCGACATGCCGGAGGAAGACGCAACGTTGCCCGGTGTGACTGTCTGGGAAAACGCCGTTGCACACGCAAACTGCCGAAAGATATCTTCCGGGGACAGATGGATGCATGGTGGGAAGTGACGGAGGACTGGCGCCAATTGCCGATATTCATTGGTGATCTGCGCCGGGAGTTGCAGGTGGACAAGAAGGCTCTGAACAATCTCGGAATAGCGTTATAGCGGGAAACACGCGGGACCTATCATAGGTAGTCGGGAACGAAGCCTATGAATTCACCGAAGGAAGTGCTGGAAAAGCTGCTAGCCGGTGACTTCCAGAGCCTGATCGGTATAGCTGAAAGCGTCTGGATAGATGCGAAGGAAACACCGTACGTGCGCGATACTCGAAGAAGGAGCGACGTTGTGCGAAGGATGTCAGCGCTTCGCGAGTTCCGGGGGCGGAATTACGAGCTCGGTTCGAAGCCTGCAAAGACCAGAACGGCGATCGAGACGATCAGTAGGACCGCGAAGTTCTCGTTTGCTGGACTCCAAGCAGTATCGCAGTTCTCGGGGGGTCCGTTTACGCGCCGCGCAGGGGCGGGAAAATGCGACGTTCGAACACGAAAGCTGGCGATGGGCGGGGTCGCGGCACGACGGAGCGGTTTTCGCTGGAACCGGCATTTGAAACTTGCTGGATGACCCGATCCTTTTCAGCGTACTGGACCTTCCGAGCGGAAGCCTCTCTTCCGCCGGTGCTATCGGCGACTCAGACTCCCGACCGATGGGGCCGCGGTCCTCGATGCGCGGCTTGGCAGATCGAAAGCGAACTCGTGCGGAGCGCGCCGGGCAGACTCCGCGGACCGTACTGGAGATCGATTACCTGCTGCTCGTGATGACGAGGCGCGACAGGGCGCACTGCGGTTCTCCGCGAAGGAGGGCGGTCCGTTTTCTGCGCCGATCAAGGGGCGGTGAAAATCCCACAGTTGATCGATCTGCCGAGATTGCTTCTGCCGCCGAACACGTCGTCGATGATAGCGACAGTGACGAAGACTTGCGGCTGCTGTTAGCGCCGGGATCTTCACTTGGCGGTGCGCGTCCGAAAGCCTCGGTTCGCGATCGCGACGGACACCTCTTAATCGCCAAGTTTCCGAACAAGGGCGATGAAGTGAACAGACCAGTGGTGTGGGAGGCGTGGCCCGCTTACACTCGAAGGGAAAATGCGCGGTATCGACGTGGCCGGAGCTGGCGCGGCTGGAATCGAGGTTTCGGAAAAGCCCGTGCTTTGCGCCGTTTTGATCCGGCGAAGCTGGCTTATCTGCACGCGAGCACATTTTCCATTGGCTCGGCCATGAACGCATGCTCGATTGCGCGTGATAAAACGAAGCTCAAGCATCTCGTTTGTCAGCGCCATTAATACGGCGCAGCGCCCCGGAGGACATGCGGGTGCTGATTATTATGGGGGCGCATCGTGTTCCCTCATATCGAACACGGACGACCACCTCCGCAACCACGGTTTCCTGTGGACCGGCTCCGGCTCGGTAAGAACAGATCGATAATCGGCTACGAAGGGGAACCGCTTCACTCGTGTCGTACGGCGCGAGGTACATCGTCGTATCGTGGTCCACCAGCCCCAGCCGTACGCGATCCAGCCACCCGACTCGCCCGAGGACATTCTTGTTGATCGACGCATCTGCGAAGAAGTACAC
This sequence comes from Terriglobia bacterium, assembly GCA_963718155.1. GTDB lineage: Bacteria > Acidobacteriota > Terriglobia > Bryobacterales > Bryobacteraceae > BOG-234. Next base: position 3,616 of record CAVQYP010000031.1, read on the forward strand.
GGTTGAAACCGTCGTCACGCCGAGAACCGAAATCTCGACTGTCGTGCCCGAACGCTTCAAAGCTGCTGTTCGCAGTCCGGAAGCGCTTCAAGGTCGCGTTCGCCGAGTCCAGACCGAGGGCGTCTGCCAACTCGTTTCTAAAGATACAGAACGTTGCGCCAGTGTCGATGCTTGCTGCCAGACGCACGCTGTTTTCGCCGAGCCTTCAATACGACGCGGAACGGAGATGCCTTCCCGCTCACTGCCGTAGGAATGAATGGTAGTGAACTCGATCTGGTACACAACTACCAGCCGCCAAATGGCAGATCGTCGTCGGGCACACTGGCGAAAAAGGGCCGCGAAACTCCCGCGGCTTGCGCCGCCGCTTTCACTGCCGCCAGCTTCGGCCCATGCGCGACCAGCCGGTTGCCGTCGAGCGCAACCCATTCGCCTGTGTAGTGACGCGATTCGTTGGCAAGCCAGTCGAGTTCGGCCCGACTGTCATCAGGTTGTTGTGCGGATTCCCAACTAAGCGGGCGCTTCCGCTCATCCACGGTTACGTGGACTCGCTGATGCTCTGCCAGGGCAAGCGGTTCCAGAGGGCGCAATACGCCCTGCTCGTAAACGGCCTCAAAGTGTATCGCCATGGCACCTCTATCGTACCGGGTGTGATTGTCGCCGGTGGCGGCGTCTCGCATAGCTCGCTCCCCGTTTTTGCGGTTCAGACTCGCGCCTCCTGAACCCGTTCGACGATGAGTTGCCGGACAACCGGCCCCGACGATTCGTCGAACCGATCTGTGCGTGCCGGTTCCTGCAGCCGGGCGATCCGCTGACCCGCAAGGTCAGCGAGCAATCCGGTCAATGCCGTGCCTCTGACGATCAAGTCATGTGTGGTGAACACCGCCCGTATTTCGTCGTCGCCACCCTCGGCGTAAAGAAACTGGCTCCAGGGAAACACATACGTCCGTTTCAGGAGAACAATCTCCAGCCCGGTCTGGCGCTCGGTCCCGATTGCTTTCCAGTTGCGCTGTCTATCGACCGATACCGCGTTCACGATGTCGCTCCATTCTGGGTTCGTTTTGTCTGGGCTCGTTTTGGTAGTTGATCTCGGCCGGCACCGGTTCGGTTTCACGCACACTCAACCGCATCGCCAGGTGCCGCGCCGCCATGATTCCGCGGCACGCACCGCGCACGAAAACGGTTCCCGCTTTGCGCGCCAGCTCGGAGGCCGATTTCCGCATCGACGATCGAGCCACGGATTCGCGGAGCGATTCTTTGTCGCTCGTGACGACCTGAACGCTCTGCCGCCCTCTCGAAGCCGCGACGTAAAACAGTTCCTTCCGCATCCCGTCGCCGGAGATGATGACTGCATCCACGGACTTTCCCTGACTTCGGTGCGCGGTTACCGCATATCCGTGCGTGAAGTGCCTGAAACCAGCAGGCAGCGTCCGCCCATCCTCCAGGCAAATGCGACCTGCCCGGTCAACTTCGGCGACAGTCACGATTTCACCGTTTGTGGCCCGGAATCCGTTCTCACGCCGGTTTGCGGTGAGCAGCAGCCGGTCGCCGGTGGCGACTTCGATGGAACGTCGTTCGTATACGTCGAAGGACTTCGCCTGTTTCGCTGTGAGGGTGCGTTCCTCACCGACGGCATTGCGAACCACCACGCTTTTGTCGGCAACCCGAACCACTTCCAGCGTCTCGTTCTTCGCAATGCCTTTGACGGCGCGATTGAATCCCAGCACCTGCCCAGCGGAGAAATTCCGGGGATCGCTCTTTTGTGCCGTGGTCCAGTTGAGCGGCACGTCGCGAGTCAGTTGCGCACCCTCCGCAAGGCCTCCCCCTCGCATTCGGTCGGCACGGATAGCCGATGTGACCCGCTCGATTTCGTTGTGTGTTGCACAGACCACAAGAACCGACGCCTGAGTCTCCAGCGCCGCCGAATATTGTCGCGCTACTTCCTGAGCGCGGTCGGCGTGCGCAACCTCGCGCACCGCACCCATGGCATCCAGCTTCTCGAAGCCACGTTCCGGGTCGCGACGCAATTCCTGAATGGCATCCCGGTAATCCAGTTGTGTTTGTCTCTGCACCTGGGTTAATGCGATGCTCTTCAGCCGCGACTCCTTTTCGAGAATCCGCAAGGCATCGCACGCCTCGACGCTTTGGATCTGCCGCGTGTCGCCGCTGAACACTACCCGCGCGTCCCGCTCGTCGGCGAGCCGGAGAAACTCGGTCATCTGCCGCCCGGAAACCATGCCGGCTTCGTCAAGTATCAACACCTTCTGACGGAGTGCCTGTTGCGCCGTTCTATCCTGCAACAGTCGCTCCAATGTCATCGCATCAGCGAACCCGACTTTCTGTAACTCCTCGACTGCGCTCATGGTCGGGGCGACAGCGAGAACTTCGCGCCGTGCTTCCAGCAGACCACGCCGTAGTTCCTGCAACGTCGCCGTCTTGCCGGTGCCTGCCGCCCCCGAGATCGCGACCACGTGGTCACGTGAATCGAGCACGAATTCGACGACACGCTTCTGTTCCGGCCGCAGCCGATCGGACGCAATGAATCTCTCGCCTCCTCCGAGCCGTGAACATCTGCCGACGCCACGGTTGACGCGGTCGATCATGTCGCGTTCGCGCCGCAGACTCTCGGCGGTTGCTATCTCCTGGCCGTCGCGAAGCACGAGGCCAGCCGACTCCTCCAGGGCGAGCGTGCCCTTCAACTCCGAATGGTGGATCTTTCCACGTCCATGCCGGAGGGCTTCCGTCAGAACCTCGTGATCGCGCGCAACCGACAGCCGCTCGAAGATGTGATCCTTGCCGTATTGCAGCGAGTCCGCGGCGGGTTCCACAGGCACATCGCAAGGCGAACACTGAAGGCTCGCGAGCATAGCTATCTCGTCTGGCGAGAGACGATCCCGCTGTCGGCTTCGCACTTCTTCCGTCGAGATCTCGGTCAGCTTATCGGCGCGTGTTTCCCGAACCAGAACGGCGACCTCGTTGTCTGTCGGCTGACGCCCGTTGTCTGCAACGAACACCTGAATCGCGGCATCCCGCTGTCTGCTCCGCTGGCTGAATTTGTCGAGCAGTTGCTGTGAGACCCCGCGAATCTCAAAGCCGCAATCCCGGCCCTTTGAGTCCCGCCGATTCTCAATTTCATAACCCAGAGAACGAACCTGAAGCGCCAGGGAATTCCTGTAGACTTCTGTGACGTAGGCGCGGCGTTCGTAGATGCCGGATGCCTGGAGCGCCTTCCATCGGCCCTCGGCACCGTCGTAAGTCAGGTTCGCGGCGACGGCGTGAGTATGAAGCTGCGGATCGAGTTCCCGGCTGGTGTCGTGATGATACACGGAGATCGCGAGATTGCCGGTGGTCCGATCAGCGTTCGCGCCATCCATTCGGACACGCGTGGCAGCGTGATTCTCAAGCTCCTGAAGAGCTTCGGCAACGGCTCGCTCGTGCGCCTCGATGAGCCTCTTGTCGCCGCCCGCAATCGCCATGATCGAAATTGATTTCGGTGCTGAAATAGTGAAGTCGTAGAGATGGCGCCCGTGCGACTGAACTTCGCCGTCGGCTCCTGTTCGGTCGGCGCTTTGCCGTTGGCGCAGGAACACGCCGGTTCCAGGATCGAGGCCTTGTCTGAGCGCCTCGAAGTCTTCCTGCCGAACGTCGCCTTGCAGTCCCAGCAGTTCTGCCCCACGCCCGCACCAACGGCCTGTTACTCGCTCACCTTCTGCATAGTAGTCGCTATGTTCCAGGTGCCGGGCCGAGTAACCTTTTCCATCCGCCATGGCCCGAATCGTGAGCATGCAACATCTCCGGCCTATCGAAAGGCCCAGTGATCGAGAATCGCTCCGAGCACTGTGCCAACGACAAGCGAGCAGCCAGTGAGCAAAAGGACCGACCACCGATACTCTCCCTGATACGTCGTCAGAAGGTTACTCGCGGCCTCCCGTGCCCTGTTCGCCGATTCCCGTATTCCATTGATGGCCTGCTCCGCCTCATGCGCCGCCCCACGGTAGGCACTGCCGAGTGAAGCCGCCGTCGCACTGAATTCGGACGCGCTCTTGCGCAGCTCTGTAGAGATGACCGCCAGTGCCTCGGCCGTCTGCGGAATCGTGGATTGAACGAACTGTTGCCGGAGGCTCTCGTTAATTTTCCCGGCGATAATTTCCGGACGGATTCCCTGCGCGATCTTGTCCGGCAGTGCGGTGAGTCGCTGGTCGATATCATTTCGGTAAGCTTCCGTTGATTCGAGGGACTTCTGTACGCTCTCCGCAGCCATCGCAAGAAGTGGCTCGAAGCGTTCGCGCTCGACGCCAATGCGGGCGGGAACCTGCTCCATCAACAGCGTGAGAAACTGCATGATCCGCAGAATGCGAAGCATCTCGTCGTTCTCCGGCAGCGAACGGCAGTGCCGCATCTCACGGTAGAAGTCGGCCCGGATGTCGGCGGGCAACGCATCGGCGATCCGGTCGGTGAGATCGGGCTCAACGGCTTTCATGGCAGGAGCAACTCCTTCACCCTGTCGAATTCCGCGAACATTCGCCGCCGGTAGCTCTGCGCGCGCATCACGAACGACGCTTTCTGCAATTCGGGCGCATTCGTCGTTCTGCCCGCAATCTGGCCGAGTGTGACGCCGTGATTCCGCGAAGCGTTTTCCAGATCCGGCAGGCGATAGTCCATGTGAATCACCGCCGGTTCGAACATTTTCTGGAACTGCTGCGCCTGCTCGCTCTCGTGCCAGTATGTGAAATCGGCCTGCTCGGCGACGCTGTTCTCGACGATCAGGTACTCCACCCGGTTTTGCAGACGCGCCGCCCACGCGAGCACGCTTTCGACGCTCGCGGGGTCCGCGGTTACAACGCCGATCGCGGTGAAACCAATGCCGGCCTCCATAACGTCCGGGTACATTCGTTCGAACCAGTCATAGGTGACCTGTCCCGCACCGGCGCCCATGTCCGCGAGGATCACCGGCGCGCCATCCGCAAGACGATCGACGAATGCGTCCAGCCCGGCCGGGGTGTGGATGTTCACCTTCGGTGACTGCTCCCCGAAGAAGTGTGCCAGCGAGCCGCGGGCTTTGTTCTCCGTGTCGAGGTCCAGCAGCGTCACCGGAATCTCGTTCTCGACGAACCACTCGGCGAGCCCCGTCATGACGCTCGTCTTACCAACTCCGCCCTTGCCGCCCATCGAGAGGATGACCCTCTTGTCGGCGGCGGCAACGGCTGTACCTGTCCTTTCTTCCTTTCGCAGATTTGTTCATGCTTCTTACTCCTCAAAGCTCGCCGTATGCGAGCGAAAGCTCCGAAAATGTCTGCTTCAGCCATGGTGTAGCCAGGGCTTCCGCAATCAGCTGTTTGATCGTGCTCCATTCCTGTTCCGAGAATCCCAGCTCGACTCCATCGCTGGGGCGACGGAAATAGAACCGCTGCGGCTCGCCTGGCATGGTTCCCACCACCCGTGCTCGGAAGTGGATACCTTCCCATGCGGCACCGAAATTCAGGTTCTCCGTCAAGGCGAAAAACTCGCAGATCTGCGGATAGGGAGCGATCACGTAAGCCACATCCTTTTCCGTGGCCGAAAGGTTCACGGCCAGTTCTCCGTCGCTGCCAAGCTGAAACGAGATATCGAAACCTGGAGCGGTCACGCGATGCGTCTGGCTCGTGACCAGTTCCCGCTCTCGCGCGAATCGAACCGGGCGGCGCTCGCGGTTCCAGTGACCGCGCACGGCCAGCCTGTACAGAACGGGCATGAACGGCAAGAGCACCCGGTTCATGACAACGACGTCGGGAAGAACCTCGTCGCGCACCGCAACATAGAAATTGCGGCCCGCGAACTCGGGCTTCTTGGCCTCTGGAGATTCACGTAACTCCCGAATCAGCTTCGCGCCGACACCTGAGGCCACTTCATTATCGAGCTGCCGCTCATTGAAGACGGTTCCGTCATCAGAGCCAAGATTTCCGAGGTAATATCTGTCTAGCCCGGTGCCCAGCTCCGTTCGGAGACCGCGCAACGCGAGCCAAGCTTCAATGAGAGTGGCAAATGACTCCGCGCCGGGCAGGGCGCACGTGCCCGAGATCTCCTCGCAGGCGACTTGAATGTATTGCGCCAGAAATATCCATTCGGCGCGCGACAGGTCGCGCTTCTGTTCCCACTTGCGGCGCACAGTCCAGAGGGCTTGAGTCGGCGATTGCTGGAGTTCCGCAACCTCCAACCGGAAGTCCAGACGGTCATCCTTGGCCGACTCCAGCAGGATCTTGGCCACATCTGAGGTGGAGACGGATTCGCCACGTCCATTGGACATGACGTGTTTGGACCTTTCCAGAAACTCCCGGAGTGCATCCGAGATTCGAATCGACAGGGTTTGCTGCTGTGGCTTCCGCTCCGACGGCCACATTCTGGCACATCCAGCACAATAATGCAAACGAACGAGTACATTTTTTGTTTACAAACAATAACGACACGTGCCAAGATGAAAGAAGGAAAGATGGGTTAGGAAACCTGTAAGGAGAACCAATGAGCACCATGGGCCCGATCACCTTGCGCCTTTTCACCGTAGAGGAGGCCGCCGATACTTTGAAACTGCCAAAGAGCTGGCTTTACGAACGCACCCGCAAGAACGCCATCCCCTTTCGCCGAATCGGGAAGTACGTTCGTTTCACAGCAGAGGACATCACCGAGATCATCGGTGCACATACGATCCACGCGATACCGCCGGATGGGGCGATCTGGTGCTGCAGGAGACCGCAGTGCAGCGACAGCGAGGCGCAATTATCCGGCGCGGCGAAAATTACTCGATCAAGTATCGAACGCCGACTCGGGAAGCAGAAGTGGGAAAGCGGATTCCACACCAAGGCCGCGGCTCAAGCGCGCCTGAATGAGGTGCTGCGCGAACTCGGGACGGGTCATTATGTAGACCAGAAGCCGAAACAGGCGACGTTCGCTTCATTCGCTGAGGAATGGATCGGGAAGCCGGGTGAGCATTCGCGGGTCCACCCTGGCGGCATACCAATCGATCATCAAGCTGTGGTTGACGCCGGCATTCGGCCACCGAGTCGTCTCAGAGATTCAGCTCAGCGACGTGCAACGCCTGGTAATGGACCTGAGCGACAAGGTCTCGGCGAAGACGCTCAAGAACTGCCTCACGCTGCTCCGAGTAATGCTCGTTGGGAAGAAAGGTGTCCGGTTTCATGACTCAGGCACTTCTTCGCATCGATGCTCATCGCCCAGGGGGAGAGCGCGAAATACGTCTGCGACCAGATGGGCCACTCCAGTATCCAGGTCACCTTCGACACCTACGGGCACCTCTTCCCGAACTCACGCGCAACAGCAGCAAAGAAGCTGCAACAGGCGATGTTCACAGGAAGGAAAAACGGGTTTGGTAGCAGTTTGGTAGCAAAACCCGGAAAACGCAGGGAGAAAGACAGAGCCGCCGGGAAGACGAAGGGTGATCTCTATCTCTTTGGTTTCGTGGGACGAGGGGCGAAGAAGTTTTGGTTGCGGGGGAAGGATTTGAACCTTCGACCTTTGGGTTATGAGCCCAACGAGCTACCAGACTGCTCCACCCCG
>CAVQYP010000032.1:0-21744 GCA_963718155.1 Terriglobia bacterium
ACTGGGCCACCGACGGCGTCGGCCTGGTCGGCACAGCGCCCTTCGAAACATTCACGAGCTCGGTCGCCGGCCCCTCGCCCTTCACCCATGTCCTCGGAGGAGATTTTCACTGGACGCCCGGCTTCATCAGCGCGGTTCCCACCCTGACTGACCTCGTCTTCTATAACGCAAACACGGGAACCGCCCAAATGTACCGCTGCAGTGACACTCCGAATCCCGGTGTCCTGATCCTCGCGGCAAGCGCCAGCGACCTTCCGGTCCAGCCAACGGCAGTGGTTGCCGGCAACTTCGGCGGTCTGGGGAACACGGACCTGGCCTTTTACGACCGGCAATCGGGATCTCTGACTATCTATTCTTTTCAGGACACCAGCGATACCGCCGCTGTTCTGGTCCTCCGCGAAACTCGATCCGGACTGCAGCCAGACTATTGATCTCGTCGTTCCGGGACATTACTCGCTGGCAAACCCCGAGGACCATTGGTTTAACGACGGCCCTCCGGTCTCTTCATCCCCTTTTTTCGATCCGGACTGGCGCTTCGGCACAGGCGCGTTCTCCGATTTCCTCTTTTACGATCGAGCTGCCGGTTTGGGCGAATTTTACTGGCACGGCCCCCTGTTCCCGCTCTCGCCGCTTGAGGGCTACATTACATCCCAGACCACCCAGGGCGGTGCGCCCGTAGCCACGGAAGCGTGCTTCCCGGCGAATCGATTTCTTTCCACATCAATAGCCAGGTCGGCCCGTACTCCATCGGCATCTATCAGGAAGGGCTTTTCGCCGGCCAACCGGAGCAGTTCATGGCCGAAGTCGAAGGACTGCCGGCGGATCCTGTAGCAAATTCCCTTCCGCCGAATGCCTGGAGAGACGGCGCTCAGTGGCCAGTCGCGGCAACATTCATCGTTCCCGCGTGGCCCAGCGGCTTGTATCTGGCTCGCGTTCAGACCACAGGGGACTCTCCTTTAACCGTCGATCTTCCATTCGTCGTGCGTGCGCCCTCGGGCTCCGAAACCGGTATTCTGCTCGTCCTGTCCGACACCACGCAGAACGCTTACAACGACTGGGGAGGCAGGAATGCTTATGGATACGTGTCGAACAACGACTTCGGGGGTGCCTACCCGAGCACTTCCGCGTTGCGCGTGCCCTTCGGATTTCAGCTGTCTTTCGAACGCCCTCTCCATGGCGGATTCGGCAATGTTTTTCAGTCCTGGGAGATCCCTTTCATCCAGTGGCTGGCGCGCCGGGGCGTTGCCGTGGATGTTTGCACCTGCCGTGACCTGCATTTTGCGCAGCCGGATCGCCAGAAGTATCGTCTGCTCCTGTTCGTCGGTCATCAGGAATACTGGACCGCGCAAATGCGGGACAGCGTCGAAGGCGTTTGCCAAAGCGGGAGGCAACGTCGCATTTTTCAGCGGCAATGTCGCGTGGTGGCAGATTCGCATTACCCCCGATGGCAGACAATTGATCTGCTACAAGGTCGCCGGCATTTGATCCGGTGTCGACCACTTCGAATCACGATCAAACCACCGTTCACTGGTTTGACGATCTCGTCAAACGCCCCGAAACGGCCTTGACTGGAGTGAGTTGGCTCGGTGACGACGCTTTCTACTCCGATCAGAGCCATCGTTTCACGGTCAAGAATGCGGATAGCTGGGTCTTTGCCGGGACGGGACTCGCCAATTCCGATACATTCGGCGGTTACAGCAGCATGAACGACGGAAACATCGACAGCTCAGTCTGCGGAGGGGAGACGGACAGGGTGCAGTCAAATGGGCCGAATGGAATGAACTCCCCCGCCGGCTACACCCTCGCGAGCATTTATGACCTGGTGTATCCAGACCTCGAAGTGGGCACCATGGGAATGTTTAGCCCGGGCGGCGTCGTTTTCAACGCCGCCACCATCAACTGGTCACTGGGCCTCAGTCGCAATGCCGCCAGTTGGAATGGAATCGATCAGATCACACTGAATGTCCTCGCAAAACTCGGACCGCCCCGTCCGGGGCCGTGGACGAGTGTCTCGCAGGGAAGTACCTTGCCCGGAGCACCCATCAGCGCCGTTCTCACTTCTCCGGATCACGTTGCGTTGTTTCTGAGCGATCCAGCAGGAGGCGTCTACACGATATCCGGCAATCCAAGCCAGGGTTGGGGGTTATGGAGTAGTGTTTCGCAAGGCAGCACCACTCCCGGCGCCCCGGTCACGGCCATCCTGAGCGCGCCGAACCAGATCGCGCTGTTCCTGAGCGATCCCGGCGGTGGTGTTTACATAATATCCGGCTTCGGCGATCAATGGGGGCTGTGGAGCAGCGTGTCGGAGGGCAGCACGCACTCCAGGCGCGCCAATTACGGCGATCTTGAGCGCTGCCAGCCAGATCACGCTGTTCCTGAGCGATCCCGGCGGTGGTGTCTACACAATATCCGGCTTCGGCAATCAATGGGGGCTGTGGAGCAGCGTGTCGCAGGGCAGCACCACTCCGGGCGCGCCCGTTACCGCGGTCTTGAGCGCTGCCAGCCAGATCACGCTGTTCCTGAGCGATCCTGGCGGCGGCATCTATACAGTATCCGGCTTCGGCGATCAATGGGGGCTGTGGGCCAGCGTGTCGGATGGCACGAGTACTCCGGGCGCGCCCGTTACCGCGATCCTCAGCGCGCCCGGTCAAATCACCGTGTTCCTCAGCGATCCCGGAGGCGGAATCTACACGACCGCGGGCATCGGGAACTCATGGCAGCCATGGAGCAGTGTCTCCGAAGGCCGTAGCACCCCCGGAGCGCCGGTCAGCGCCGTACTGAATCAAGACGGCCGCATCCGCTTGTTCGTGGCGGATGCGGCAGGTACTGTAATCAGCACTTTGGGCCTGGCTGGCAAGGTCTGGCAGCCGTGGGCGGCCGTATCGGAGGGCAAGACAACTCCCGGCGGGAAAGTAACCGCCATTCTCGCTTCGCCCTCCTCCGCCGCGCTGTTTCTGAGCGACCCCGGCGGCGGCGTTTTCACCAGCAACGTCCCCTTGCCGTGAAGTGGATATGGCGCAACACACTGGAACCGCCCGGCCCCGTGACGCATCTATCGCTCCAGTCCCATCCAGCCCAGGGCCTCAGCCGATTCATGTTATCGTCAAGCATTGTGAAAACCCTTCATTCGCTGCACTGCTGACCGTCTCCGCAGTCGCCTTCGGAGCCGAGGACCATGTGGTTCTCAACACAATGACCGAAGAGCTCCAGCGCAACTTCCAGACGTTGAAACAGAAGGCCGATCCCCCGCCCTATTTCATGTCCTACGAGATCACCGACCTCGCTACTCACTCGGTCAGCGCCAGTCTCGGAGTGTTGAACGAAATGGGTGATTCACACAATCGGTATCTTGACGTCACCGTCCGCGTCGGCGACCCGAAACTCGACAACTTCCGTCGCGTCCGCGGCGACCGCGTCCAGTTCACCTCCGGAACCTCCGTCGTCCTTGACGACAATCCGGCCGCGCTCAAACAGCGCATGTGGCTCGAAACCGACCGCGTCTATCGCGCCTCCGCCGAGCGCCTCATTAAGATAAAGACCAACCAGCAGGTCAAAGCGGCCGATCGCGACATGTCCAGCGACTTCTCCGCCGAGGAAAGCTACGCTCACTGGGAGCAGCCCGCCAAAGTCTCGTTCGATTCCGAGCGCTGGAAGAAAGACGTTCGCGAGCTCTCGAAAAACTTCCTCCAGTACCACGATCTGCTCTCGTCGGACGTTCAGGTTTCCGTTCAGTCCGACAATCGCTACTTCGCGAATACGGAAGGAACCAACGTACAGCAGGGCCGCGATTTCGCCCGCGTCATCATAACCGCCAGCGCCAAGGCCAAAGACGGCATGGACGTCTCGGATTTCGCCTCCTTTGAAGCCGCTGACGTGAAGGATCTTCCCGCCGCAGACGTCATTCAGGCCGCCGTGAAAAAGGTCGGCAGCAACGTCGAAGCGCTCATGACCGCGAAGACCGCCGAGCCCTTCGTCGGCCCCGCCATCCTCTCCGGACGCGCCTCGGGCGTCTTCTTCCACGAAATCTTCGGGCACCGCATCGAAGGCCATCGCCAGAAGGACGAGTCGGAGGGCCAGACCTTCACCAAGAGCGTGGGCGAAAAGATCCTGCCCGATTTCCTCTCCGTCACCTTCGATCCCACCATTAAAAGGATCGCCGGCGTCGATCTGAACGGCACGTATGAATATGACGATGAGGGCGTGAAGGGCCGCAAAGTCGTCGCGGTCGAGAACGGAATCCTGCGCAACTTCCTGATGTCGCGCTCGCCGATCGACGGCTTCGATCACTCGAACGGACACGGTCGCCGCCAGCCCGGCCTCGAAGTGGTTTCGCGCCAGTCCAACCTCGTGGTCAGCAGCACGCGCGCCGTAAGCGACGAAAAACTGCGCCAGATGCTCATCGACGAAATCAAGCGCCAGAACAAGCCCTACGGTCTCTACTTTGAGGACATCACCAGCGGCGTCACCACCACCCAGCGCGCGGGCGTGCAGGCCTTCAAAGTGGTCCCGGTCATCGTATACCGCGTTTATGCCGACGGCCGTCCGGACGAACTGATTCGCGGCGCCGATATCGTCGGCACTCCGCTGGCCAGCTTCTCGCGCATCCTCGCCACGTCGGACAAACCGGACGTTTTTAACGGCTACTGCGGCGCCGAATCCGGCAGCGTTCCCGTCTCGGCCGTCTCCCCCGCCATCCTGATTTCCGAGATCGAAATCGAAAAGAAAGACGCCTCACAGGACCTCCTTCCCCTGCTACCCTCCCCGCTGATAGCAGGTGTCCGATGAGAAGCGCAAAACGCGTCGTAACACCCTCGGGTTCATCGCGTACTTTTCCGAGCCGCGACCGGAAGGGAGCGACTGCTGGCTTTTTTCGACATCCCGCCAGAGCGGGTGCGCTTCTCATCCTTCCTGTAGCCCTCGGCGGAGTACTTCTGGCCGCCCAGAACGACCCGGTCATGGACGCCATGCGAGAAGAGCTGAAGCGCTCCATGACGCTGACCCTGAATCAGCTCGACAAACCCTACTATCTCAGCTACTCAGTAGACGACACCCACACCTGGTCCGCCGCCGCCACTCTCGGCGGCTTACTCAGTTCCTCCGCGAACAACTACCGCGTGCCCAGAGTGCGCATTCGCGTCGGAGACTACAAGTTCGACAACACCAACTGGACCGGAGCCGGTGCCGCCGGGCCCCGCTACGAACTCCGCAACTTCCCCATCGAAGACGAGAACCCCCTCGTCTTCCGCCAGTTCCTCTGGCTGGCCACGGACTCCGCCTTTAAAGGCGCGCTTCAGTCGATCGCTCGCAAGCGTGCCGCCCTGCGAAACGTAACCCTCAACGAAGAGCTTCCCGATTTCGCGCCCGCCAAACCGTATGTCTTGATCCAGGACTACACGCCCGCGAAGTTCGATCAAAAGGAATGGACCGAGCGAACCCGCCGTCTTTCGGGCACCTTCGATAACTTCCCGGCGCTCCGGGCATCATCGGTGGACTTCAGCGCAATAGATGCCCTCCACCGCTTCATCAACAACGAGGGAACTGAGATTCGCCAGCCCGAGACACTGGGATCGGTCGAGATCCGCGCCTCCGCTCAGGCGCCGGACGGCATGATCGTGCGTGATCTTGCCACGTTCTACACCCACGACCTCACCCGCATGTTCCCCGAAGCCGATCTGGCGAAGGCCGCGCGCGATCTCGGGGGAGAAGTAATGAAAATGGCCGCCGCGCCCCTCGGCGACGACTACGCGGGACCGGTTCTCTTCGAAGGCGTTGCGTCTCCCCAGATCCTGGCCCAGATCCTGGGACGCAACCTTTATATTGCGCGCAAACCGCTCGCCGCTCCCGGGGGAGCCGCGCCGGTAGGGACGACGGAACTCCAGGGCCGCCGCGGCGTTCGCATCATGCCCGAGTTCTTCGATGTCGTCGACGACCCCACCAAGCCTCTTTTCGGCCAGGAAGAAGTAGACGAAGAAGGAGTCCCCGAAAAACCTCTCTCGCTGGTAGAAAAGGGAGTGCTGAAAGACTTCCTGCGCACCCGCCAGCCCGTGCGCGGCTATAACGATTCGAACGGACGGGCCCGCATTCCCGGAAGCTACGGGGCGGAAACACCCCTCCCCACAAACCTGCTGATCACCGCGAAAGAGACCAGCTCGATCGCGGATATGAAGAAGAAGCTGATCGACCTGATCCAGCAGCGCGGCCTGCCCTACGGCATCATCGTCCGCAAGCTCGATTTCCCATCTTCCGCTTCGCTCGATGAAGCCCGCAAGATCCTCTCCGCCGGAGCGGGTGGAGGCTCGGACCGCCCTGTGAGCATTCCGCTTTACGTTTACCGCCTCTATCCCGACGGTCATGAGGAAATGGTGCGAGGCGAGCGCTTCAAGTCGATCAACGCCCGCTCCCTGAAGGACATTCTCGCGGCCGGAGACGACACCGCGACCCTGAACTATCTCGACAACGCAGCACCCTTCGCCCTGCTGGGCTACGGCTCCGGAGCCGCCGAAGTGACGGTTGTTGCGCCGTCGATCCTGATGGACGACCTCGAACTCGCAAAGGCCGACGACGAAATGCCAAAGCTCCCGATCGTAGCGTCGCCGTCCTTACCCACCCAAACCGCAAAAGCTTCTGAGCCGCGACCGTGAGGGAGCGAAATCCGATAGCACCGGCGAGGATGGCGCCGGTCCTCGCGACCCATCGCGTTCACCGCCGCGCGACCAACCGCTTCCGCTCCGCGACCACCCAATCCCGCTCCGCGATCGGCCGATTCCGCCCCGCGACCAGCCAATTCCGCCCCGCGACCAGCCGATTCCGCCCCGCGACTGCCTTTTCCGAGCCGCGACCGGTAGGGAGCGACACCTCCCCAGTCGCATGAAGCTCCTCTCCCGCTACGTCTTTCGCGAGATCCTGACAAGCTCAGTCCTCGCCACGGCGCTAGCGACATTCGTAATCTTTCTAAAGGGCATAGGCCGCCTCTTCGAACTTCTCGTCCGCTCGGCAAGAGGCCCGGCCGTAATCGAACTCTTCGCCCTTGCCCTGCCGCCGATCCTGCTTCTGGCCATTCCGTTCGGAGTGCTCGTGGGCATTCTGGTAGGCCTCGGCCGCCTCTCAAGCGATAACGAAATCGTAGCCCTGCGCTCCGGCGGCGTCTCGGCGCGCATCGTAGTCGCCCCAGTCGTGACCTTCGCAATTCTGGCCACGATCTTCTCCGGAGCCTGCGCCATCTGGCTGAACCCGCTCGCCGTCCGGGCCGAATATAAAATCGTGAACGCCGTAGCCGCCGCCCAGCTCACGGCGGATGTCGAGCCGCGCGTCTTCGTCGAGCAGTTCACCAGCGAAAACACCGTCCTCTACGTCCAGGACGTAAAATCCCAAAGCGGATCCGTCGCCCAATGGGACGGTGTATTTATCGCCGACCTCACCCCTCCCGCCGACCGCAAAACGGGAGTGAAAGCGTCCCAACCCGGTCCCCGCGTCACGGTCGCGCGGCAGGCCATCGCGGTTCCCGACGTCAAACACAACCGCATTCAACTCCTGCTCCGCGACGAGGCCCTTCACGAAGCGCCTTATCACCAGAGCGCCCCGACCTACGCGACTGCCCTGCAACCCGCACCGCAGCAGGAGCAGCAGGCCCGGAAAACGGACCAGATGACCACCCAGGAGTTGAAGCACTTCATCCACATCACGCCGAAATCGAGTCAGGATTACACCGATGCTCGTATCGAGTTGCACCGCCGCTTCGCACTGCCCGTCGCCTGCCTGATGCTGGCGCTGGTCGGAATTCCCCTCGGAGTCTCGTCGCGCAAAGGCGGCCGTTCCGCGGGTTATGTATGGGCAATCTTCCTCGCGTTCTTCTGCTACTACACCGGCTACATCACCCTCACCGGGCTCGCCCGCACTCACTCCCTGTCAGTCGAGCTGGCCTCGTGGTTGCCGAACGCCGTCTTCGGCATTGCCGGCCTCTTCATGATCATCCGCATGGAAGCGCCGGGAGATCGCGACCGACTCGGTGAGGTAATCCTGGCAATCACCAGCTGGTTCGAATCGATGTCGGACCGAATTCGCTCGCGCCGCGCCAGCTCTCGTCGCGAAGCTCTCGGCGCCGGCGGAATGAAATTTGTGCTGTTTCAGATACTCGACGTTTACGTCCTGTCGAGCTTCCTCTTCTATTTCATAGTCTGGCTGGCCTGCTTCATCACGATGACGCAGATTTTCACCTTCTTCGATCTGCTCGGCGACATAGTCAAAAACAACGTGCCGATGTCGCATGTGCTCAGGTATCACCTCTTTTTGACGCCCGAGCTGATCTACGATACGCTGCCGATTTCCGTCCTCTTATCGGTCCTCGTCACTTTCGGCGTCATGACCAAGAACAACGAAGTGACCGCGTTTAAAGCGTGCGGTATCAGTGTTCGCCGGCTCGGGCTGCCCGTCCTGCTGATGAGCGGAGCATTGAGCGCCCTCTTATTCGCCTTCGACTACTCTTACATTCCGCAGACCAACCAGATCCAGGACGCCATCCTGAATGAGATCAAAGGCCGGCCCGGCCAGACTTATCTCCATCCCGAGCGTCGCTGGATCATCCACGAACACCGAATCTTCTATGTGAAGTACTTCGACCCGTCCGAGAAAGTCATGCTCGATCCTTACGTGTTTGAACTCGATCCCAGGACTTTCCAGCTGGTTCGGGAAATCAGCGCCAGCCGCGCGCGATGGCAGCCGAATATGGGCACGTGGGTCTGGGAGCAGGGCGTCTCGCGAGATATCAGCGGAATTGACGAACATAATGTCCGAAACTTCACAGCCGCCACCTTCCCCGAGGTACAGGAAACTCCGGATGACTTCCTGAAGGCAGTCAAGCTCGATAAGCAGATGAATTACTCCGAGCTATCTCAATACATGAAAGAGCTCCAGGAAAGCGGCTTCGATACCGTCAAACTACATGTACAGTACTACAAGAAGTTTGCCGTTCCGGTCTTCGCCCTGATTATGGCCTTGATCTCCGTGCCGTTCGGATTCCTGGTCGGCAACAGGGGAGCGATGACGGGAGTGGGGGTTGGCATCGGTGTCGCCATGGTTTATCTCGCTGTAGGCCTGCTGTTCGACCAGTTCGGTAATGTGAATCTCCTGCCACCGGTGGTGGCGGCCTGGGCGCCGGATACTTTGTTCTCGATCGCCGGGCTTTACCTGATGTTGCGCATGCGGAGTTGAGAACAGCCCCGGGTTTTGATGTCGGTATAATGACGAAGAGGCATCTCCCGGTTTACAAGCTGACGATCCATGCTCGATATCAAAAAGAAACTACAGGAAGAGATCGCCGCGCTGGAGTACGAGCTGCGCAACGAGTTGCCAAGAGAGATTCTGAAGGCCCGCGCGCACGGGGACTTGAGCGAAAATGCCGAGTACCACGCCGCCAAAGAACGTCAGGGATTCGTTAATGCCCGGCTGGGCCAGTTGCAGAAGCGTCTGTCCGATTTCGCCATGATCGACATGTCGAAAATCCCCCACGATCGGGTCGGATTGGGCTCTCAGGTGCTGGTTCTCGATACTAAGAAGGACGAGAAAATTACTTACTATCTCGTCACCAGCGAAGAAGCGGACGCCCCGAACGGGAAAATCTCCACCAGTTCGCCCATCGGCCGTTCGTTGCTTGGCAAAGAGGTCGGCGATGTAGTAAAAATGCAGGCGCCCGGAGGCACCAAAGAGCTGGAAATTCTGGAACTGCAGACAATTCACGAACTCGAAAAGTAAAAAGCATGACAGTCACGCGCAGCATCGGCTGGTTCTTCGGCCGGATTATCAACGCCATCGTCGGCGCGCTGGCGTTGTCGCGTGTTCACCCGAACGTTTTGACGTTTATCGGGTTGTTGATCAATGTCGTGGCGGCCTTCCTGTTCGCCCAAGGTAAGTTGAGGACTGCCGGGTATGTGGTGCTCGGCGCGGGACTGTTCGACATGGTCGATGGCCGAGTCGCCCGCGAGACGAATCGCGTAACCCGCTTCGGAGGCTTTTTCGATTCCGTGTTGGATCGCTATTCCGACCTCGGCGTCCTCGTAGGACTTTTGGTCTATTATGCGTCCATCAATCGGTTTTTCTATGTCGTTCTGACCGCAGTCGTGATGACGGGTACGGTGATGGTGAGTTACACGAGGGCTCGCGCGGAGAATACGATCCCAAAATGTAAGGTAGGGTTTCTCGAGCGGCCCGAGCGCGTAGTGTTAATTATCATCGGCGCCCTGTTCAATCGCATGGCCCAGGTCCTGTGGGTAATCGCGATCCTGTCAAACGTGACGGTGATTCACCGTATGATTTACACGTGGCAGGAAACCAAACGCCTCGAGGACGCGCAACTTCGCGCCGTGCCCGAAGCGAGAGAACTTCGCCTGTAGTTCTGCCTGATTTACTCGCCTTTGGCTTTTGCCTTGCGATGCTCGGCCCATCGCCGTTTTTGAGCCGCCGCTATGCGCTTGCGGGCCGCCTCGCTTAGCACGCGCTTTTTCCGTGCTACCGGCGCGGCAACAGCAGGTTTCGGGGTATCTGTGGGAGCGGCATTTGTACGTCCACCAAGTTGGCCAAGCACGTGATCGATCTTTGCCTGGATTTCATCACGCTCCCGTTCAAGATGATGCAGCGCATATTCAAGAATCGCCGCATTTTGATCTGCTTTTGCTCGTGCCATTGATGCTCCTAGCACAATATATCATAAAGTTACTCGGCTTACTCTACTGGTCTTAAGCGAAAAGATAGGGGAAAATAACCATAAGAATGCGGTTTCTCGTCCAGCGAGTCACAAGAGCCAGTGTGAGCGTTGATGGCAACTTAGAAAGTGAGACCGCCGCCGGTTTACTGGTATTCATAGGCATATCCGCCACCGACGGCGTCCCCGACGCCGACTATCTCGCGGACAAACTGGTCAACCTGAGGGTGTTTCCCGACGATGAGGGGCGGATGAACCTGAGCGCTATGGACATCAAGTGTCAGCTTCTGCTGGTTTCACAATTTACTCTTTACGGAGATTGCCGCAAGGGACGCAGGCCGAGCTTTGACGCCGCCGCTCCCGCCGAACGCGCGCGCGAGTTATATGAGTATGCGGTTCAGAAAATTCGCGAGAAGGGGTTAGTGACGAAAACCGGCGTTTTCCAGGCGGATATGCAGGTGGAACTTGTGAATGATGGTCCCGTCACTCTGCTGCTGGAGAGTTAGTATACTGTTCGTTGGTCAAGGCCATTTCATATAAGGATGCCGGCGTCGATATCGACGAGGCCGAGCGCGCCGTCAGCGCAATTCGGAGAATGGCTCGGGCGACTTTTACAAAGGGCGTCCTTACAGACATAGGTTCTTTTGGCGGCTGTTTCGCGCTGCCGAAAATGCGCCAACCCGTGCTTGTAAGCTCCGTGGACGGCGTGGGAACCAAGCTCAAGATCGCCTTCGCCACGGGGCGCCACGACACGATCGGCGAAGACCTGGTAAACCACTGCGTAAACGATATAGCCGTACAGGGCGCGAAGCCCCTCTTTTTCCTCGACTATCTGGCCGCCGGTAAACTCGAGGCGCAGGTCGCGGTGCAGGTAATCAGCGGAATTGCCCGAGGGTGCGAGGCGAACGGGTGCGCTTTGATCGGCGGAGAAACGGCCGAAATGCCCGGCATGTACCTGGACGGCGAATATGACCTTGCCGGCAGTATTACGGGCATAGTAGAAAAATCGCAGATGATGAATGGCGCAAAGGTTCGCTGCGGCGACGCGCTGATCGCTTTGCCCTCTTCCGGATTACATACCAACGGGTATTCGCTCGCAAGAAAGCTTCTTTTCGATGTCGCACATCTGAAACTCGATTCGGTACTCCCGGAGACAGGGACGGTGCTCGCGGACGAGTTACTAAGAGTCCATCTGAGTTATCTGAAACCGATAACGGCGCTCCTCAAGGCAGGTTCGCTTTCGGCCGCAGCGCATATTACCGGCGGCGGAATTACCGACAATCTGCCGCGTGCTCTGCCTAAAGGCCTCGCCGCGATGATACACACTGATTCCTGGCAGCCGCCTCCTCTATTCGACATGCTGCGTGCGATCGGAGAGATACCCGAGGCAGACTGGCGGCGTACGTTCAATCTGGGAGCCGGGATAATTCTGATAATTCCGGCGGAACGAGAGAATGCAGCGCTCCGCGCACTGAAACGTTCCGGCGAGAAACCCTGGACTATCGGCGAAGTTATTGAGCAGCGGCGCGGCAAGGGCCGCGTGGAGTATCGGTGAGTGCGGCTGGGTATTCTGATCTCCGGCCGCGGCTCAAACTTCGAAGCTATCGCGCATAGTATCGGTCGCGGGAAGCTGGACGCCGAAATTGCGGTCCTTATCAGTAACCGGGCGAGCGCCCCAGGCATCGATATCGCCCGTGAGCACGGAATTCCACTGCGAGTCATTCCGTCGGCCGGAGTGGAGCGCGAGACCTACGACAAGTTGTTGATCGACGAACTGCGAACCCACCAGGTAGATCTGGTTTGCCTTGCGGGCTTCATGCGTCTGCTGAGCACCGGCTTTGTGAGGGCATTTCCTAACCGCGTCCTGAATATTCACCCGTCACTGTTGCCGGCGTTCGCCGGGCTGGACGCCCAACGGCAGGCCCTGGAATATGGAGCGAAGATCACGGGCTGTACCGTGCATTTTGTCGATGAATTTCTGGACTCCGGGCCGATTGTCGTTCAATCGGCGGTGCCGGTCCTGGATCAGGATACGGTCGAATCGCTTTCGGCGCGAATCCTCTCGCAGGAGCATCTTATTTATCCGAAGGCTATTCAGTGGATTGTCGAGGGGCGGGTTATCGTTGAAGGCCGCAGGGTTAAGATTCTCGACGAGAACAAGGCAGATTGAACCTGTGCGAGGCTATTCGTGCCGCAAGGCCTCGACAGGCTCGATGCGCGTCGCGCGGCGAGCCGGAATCAGACAGCCGAGCGTGGCCGCGAGGATCAGCACGGCAGACCCGCAAGCGATCGCGATCGGGTCGGACGGTGAAACCAGGACCAGCGCGGATTTCAGAACGCGATTGACTGCAAAGGAAACGCCCAATCCGATTACCAGGCCGCTCGCCACAGGAAGCATGCCCTGCCCGAGAACGAGTTTGAGCGTATCGCTCGCCGTTGCACCGAGCGCCATCCGAATTCCGATCTCCTGAGTCCGCCGGCTCAACGAATGGGCGGTGACCGCATACAAGCCGATCGAAGCGAGCAGGAGCGCAATCAAAGCAAAAATCAGGAACAAAGCCGCGGTAAGACCTCGGTATTGCCATGCCGGCGCCAGACGCTCGGCCAGAGGAGTCGGGCCGAGCGTGATGGGCAGGTCGGGATCCAGCGCCTGAATCTCGCGCCTGACCGCAGCAGTGAGACTGCCGGGAGAAACGAAGGTTCGCCCGATGACCCACATCTCAGGTGCCGGGCTTTGCAGGTAAGGCAGATAGATCACGGGATCAAACTCCTGCCAGTTGGCGCCATTCTGAGCAATATTGGGCACAACACCGACAACCGTAAGCCACGCCTCTGGTTGCCGGGCCTTGAAAATCCTAAGACGCTTTCCCACGGGGTTCTCACCCGGCCAGTTCAGGCTTGCAAACCGCCGATTTACGATCACCGTCGAAGTACTGGAAGGTTGATCCAGAGGACCAAACTCCCGCCCAGACGAGAGTGCAACACCCAGCGTCTCGAAATAAGCGGGACTAACGATCAGTTCCGTCACTGTCGGTCGGTTACCCTCACCGGCTGGGGGCTGAGCAGCGGTCTGCGCGCCCGCAGCTTCATAGGGGACCAGCGATGCGCTTCGCCCCGGGAGTACGGAACCTATTGCAATTGATTTCACCCCTGGCGTTGTTTCGAGACGCGTCTGGAGCCGGTCGTAGAACGAGGTCTGCGCTTCCGTTTGGCTGTATCTCGCCCTGGGGAGGCTGATAAGCGCGGTGAGGATGTTCTCCGGTCTGAAACCAAGAGGCGCGGAATAGACATTGAGAAAGCTCCGGATCATGACACCCGCGCCGACCAGCAAAACCACTGCGAGCGCCATTTCCACGATCACGAGGACAGACGACAGGCGCCGTCCATACCATCCGCCGGTCGAACCACGGCCGCCATCCTTCAAGGTCGCATTGAGGTCAAGCTTCGAGAGCCGCAGCGCGGGCGCCAAACCGAAGATGAGCCCCGTCCCAATTGAGACCGCGATCAGATAAGAGAAGACACGATAGTCCATCGAATAATCGAGTATGTTATCGAACCAGACACCCCCGAAAATCTGATCTGAGATGCCCGAGCCATTGGGAGCCAGAGCGTAAACATGCACGCCCCACGTGGCAATCAACCAGCCGAAGAAACCGCCCAGACCCGACAACATGGCACTTTCGATGAGAAGTTGTCGAATAATTCGCCAGCGTCCCGCGCCGAGCGCGATGCGTACAGAGATCTCGCGGGATCGGCTCATGGCGCGGGCAAGCAGGAGATTCGCGAGATTGGCGCAGGCGATCAGCAGGACGAATCCAACCGCGCCCAACATCGCGGCGTAAGTCAGCGTTGCATTCGGGCCGATAAAAAATCCACGGAAGTTCAACACCCGCGGAATCATGTTTTGGCCGCTGTTTGTCAGCGGGTACGCGATGGCCAGCCTGCGTCCGATAGTCTCCATCTCCGTGCGGGCACTTTTGAGCGTGACGCCCTCTGCCATGCGGCCGAAGACGAACCAGGTGTCGCGTTTGTCGCGCTTCATCAATTCCGATCCGTGAACCAGCGGCACCCACAGATCCTGATTTTGAGGAAAGGAAAAACCCTGAGGCATCACGCCGATTACAGTCGCTGGAACACCATTCAGGCGTACGGTGGAACCGATGACGGCAGGGTCTTTCGCATATCGGCGTTCCCAGAAGGCATACCGCAGAATGACAACGGGCGCCGCGCCCGGACTCTCATCGGAAGGGATAAAATCGCGTCCGAGGATCGGCCTTTGACCGACCAGAGCAAAGGTTCCGGAGGTCACTTCGGTAGCGTCGTAACGCTCGGGAAAGCCGTTCCGAACACTGAACGTTGCGCCGATACCGTGGACGAGGGCCATGCCTTCAAACGATTTGGCCTGAGACTGCCAATCCTTGAAATCCGGCCAGGAAACACAGCAGCCGCGGCCCGTTGTCATGTACAGGATGCGGCCGTTTCGGGCGACGCCCGGGAAACCTTTGAAGAGGACCGCGTTTGTCACAGTGAAGACGACGGCGTTAATTCCGATCCCCGCAGCGAGCATCGCAATCGCCGCCGCGGTGAAGCCGGGATTTCGCAGGAATATCTGTAATGCGTAGCGCACATCACGCAGCAACGAGTCGAGAAAAGGAAGTCCTCTGGCATCGCGGCATGTTTCTCTGTGGTTCTCGATGCCGCCGAATTCGAGCCTTGCTCGTCGCGCCGCTTCGTGGCCGGGCAGGCCCGACCGCATCAGGTCAACCTCGCGGCTGTCGATGTGAAACAGAAGCTCATCGGCGATTTCCTGATCCGTATTCGAACGCCGGAAGAGCGCGGACCAGATAAAGGAGAGGCGGCGGCGCATCTCAGGACTCTCCCGGTCTTGCGTTCAATGCGAGCGCCATCGCTGCCGTCAGCCTGTTCCAGCTTCTTTCCTCATCCCGCAGGCGCTTACGGCCCTCAGGCGTGAGCTTGTAGTATCGAGCCTTGCGGTTGTTATCGGAAACGCCCCAGGTGGCGTCCAACAGGCTCTGTTTTTCGAGACGGTGCAGGGCGGGATAAAGCGCACCCTGTTCAATGTGAATTGTGCCCCCGGAAATCTGTTCGATACGCAGCAGGATGCCGTAGCCGTGCAACATACCGAGCGACACTGCCTTAAGAATCAGGAGATCGAGCGTTCCGGGCAGGATTGAGGATGGTTCAGCAGCCGACAATTCGCGCTATCTCTCCTAAGTAACTGAGGGAAGGATAGCGCGGTTCTCTCAGGCTGTCAATGAAAGGGTGACGCTTCTGAGGGGTCGCGCCAAAAACAAAGAACCTACGCGACGCCCTCAAGGTCTTACCTTGCCACAAGTGAAAGCGTCGTCGCGGTAGGGATGGCCGTTACCAGCCCCCCCGCACAGACCCGTGCTTGCGGAGCTACCGCACACGGTTCTTACTTCGGATGTGCCGCCGTGCGGCGGCTGGCGTGAAATCGCGCGTCTGGAAATTCATGAACAACTTTTGGAACGGGTAGCCATTGATCGAATATTTTCTCCAGCTTTTCCCAGGTGGGCCGCCTTTGGCTGCGCTGTCCCAGCGCATGGAACCAGTAGCGGGCGACCTGTCGTCGGAATCGTGACAGCACCGTCAGATTCCCGGGAACTGGATGGTATTGGTAATAACCATTGAGTACGCTCTTCAGCCATCCGCCGACCTGCGCCACCGGGTCGTGCATCTTCCGTCGAAGTTCCTGCTTGATCTCCTGCAGTTTCTTCCGCCTTCGGCCGCCGTCGGTAATGCGCCGGACTTCGAATCGCCCCAGACTGTTCTCGGCACAGATGTGCTTAAACCCCAGAAAGGTGAACGACTCCGGTTTCCTTTCCCCACGCTCGTCCCGGTTCTGCCGGGCGAAACGCCCGAACCGGATCAGCCGGGTCTTGTCTTCGTTCAGTTCCAGCCCGTACTGGCGCAGTTGTTCCCGTAGTTCTTTCAGGAACTTCTCCGCTTCGTACTCATGCTGGAACCCAATGACGGCGTCATCCGCGTAGCGGACGATGATGACGTCGCCCTGCGCATTCTGCCTCCATTGGTCGGTCCACTGATCGAGTACATAGTGCAGGTAGATATTCGCAAGCAGCGGCGAAATCACCGATCCTTGCGGAGTTCCCTTCTCTGTCTTCGACCATTCACCCTCTTCGATTACTCCTGCATTGAGCCATTTCCGGATCAATCGCAGGATTCTCGTATCCGCGATCCGCTGCCCGATCATTTCCATCAGATGTTCTTTCTCGATGTTGTCGAAAAAGCCCTTCAGGTCCAGATCGAGAATCCAGTTCACTTTCTTCCCCCGGATGCCAACATACAGCGCATCAAGCGCCCTATGTTGGCTGCGCCCCGGACGAAACCCGTAAGAAAATCCCCGAAAGTCTTCCTCGTAAATCTGATTGAGGACGGTCACCACAGCGCTTTGGACTATCTTGTCTTCCAGCGCCGCGATTCCCAACGGTCGCATCTTGCCGTTGGCCTTCGGAATGTAGACTCTCTTTGAGGGCAGTGCCCGGTACGCTCCGCGGTGGACCCGGCCGTGCAGATCTTTGAGTCGATCTTCCAGCCCGGTCTCGTACTCTTTCCATGTCACGCCGTCTATTCCGGGCGCAGCTTTACGTTTCAGACCGTAATAGCTGTCCCGCAGCAGAATCCACTGTCACATGGTGAGCAGTGCCGTGAACCGTTCCTGTTTGTTCTTCCGCGCTCTCTCGCGCACACCATCTAACCCTTGTGACACCCGTACCCCACTCTGTGTTGGCTGGTTGTTGGGTTCCATGTTGTTCTCCTCAGTCAGAGCCCTTCCCTCCGCAACCTCCGCCCTCGCGTCTCCACGAGTTTTGTTCGGCTGTTTCGCAGGTGTCGGGTCGGAGGAGGCGCGCTTGCGCGCTGACCTCCGTCCGCCGCTCAAACTGTACGGGCGGTTTTCCCGCATACAGCTTTCACGAAGACTCACGCTTCCGAGGCGCAATCGAAGGGATTAACTGAATCAGGTTGACCAGCCCGTACTCGCCGTACAACTTGGTTTGCGGCAACTGTCGCCAGCCGCCGTTCCGCCAACGCTTGCATCGATGCGACCGAATGCGCCGCACAATCCAGCCGTCGAGCCGGTGGAAGAGCTTTCGGACGTGGGCTCGCTTGTAGTGATGTCCCCATCCCCGCAACACGGGGTTCAGTTCCTCTATCAGCTCACTGGTTCGTAGTGGCACGCGCCGACCGGTAAGCGCGCGTACCTGATCCATAAAACGCCGGATCGATTTCTCACGAGGGATCGCGTACAACTCCCCCGATTGAGCACCACTGCGGATCTTGCCCGGCGGCAACCGAAGTTGCTTGCCGCGCTTGATCTTGTACCCGAGAAACTCAAACCCTTGCCGGACATGCACGATCCGCGTCTTCTGCGGATGCAGCTGCACTCCCAGTTCGTTCAGAATCCGAAGCGCCGCGGCCACTGCCGCCCGAGCCTCCGCTGCCGACTCGCAGGTCGCTACCCAGTCGTCGGCGTACCTCGTAAGCTGATATCCCCTGCGCCGCATCTCCTGATCGTACGGCGTCAGAAGTACGTTGCTGAGCAAGGGCGAAACCACCCCGCCTTGCGGTGTCCCGCGCTCTGTTGGAAACAGCCGCCCTTCGCCATAGCTCCCTGCCTTGAGCATCGCCTCAATCAGGCGCAGCACCCGGCCGTCGGCTATTCTCTGAGCCACAAGCGCCAGCAGTTTCTCGTGTTCCACCGACCCGAAAAAGTCTTTCAAGTCTGCGTCCACGATCCACTCCCGCCCGCCCTGTATCTCCTTCCACACTTTGCGCATGGCGTCCTTCGTCGATCGCCCTCGCCGATATCCGAAGTTGGCTTCATCGAACACCGGCTCGAAGATCGGTTCCAGCCGATTGAGCAACGCCTGCTGACATACCCGGTCGTAAATCGTCGGGATGCCCAACGTGCGAAACTCGCCCGGCTTTCCCGCCTTCGGGATCTGCACCTGCCGCACCGGCTGAGGCCGATAGACATCCTCTTTCAGTTCGCTCTGCAGCCGGTCCAACTGCTGTTCCTGTTGCGCGGCGAATCCATCCAGACTCTGCCCATCCACTCCTCCACTGCCCCGGTTGGCCTTGACCATCTCCCAGGCCATCTCCAGATTCTTCCGCTGATACACCTTGTCAATTAATGAATGGACCTTCTTCACACCTGTCGGGTTGATCCAGTCCACCAGTCTCCTCGGACGGGAATGTACGGGTATTTCACTCATGGAACTGATCCACCTCCCCGCCCTTACTCATCTGGTTTCCTCTCTCTTCCCAACCGCCTCGCCGACTGCCTTCCCCGGCCCACTTCTGCCGCCGGTCTCCCGGTCACGCGGCTTTCACCGCGCTTAAGGTACTACACAGCCGTCCGTCTACTGACAGAGCGTTGCTCGCCATTTCGCTCTCGCTTATAGGTCTGCTTACTCCGGTGCCACCCGGAGACCCTGCCAGTCCTCCTGAGGTCACACGTTGTTCTTCCGTACCGTGCCATCCGCAAACACCTTGGTGCGGTGGGTGAATGAGAACGCCTTCGCCTCCATAGTGCAGGCTCGACCTTGCCCCACCTTTGGCCGACCGGTTCCTCTTCGGGGTAGCCCCCATCGATTACAGCCCGGTACTTCTCCTCATCCCCTTCGGATTCCACCTCGCAGTGGACACCCTGCCCTCCGGAGAACAGCAGGCTGGTGGCTTCAGGTCCGCCTTGGCTCGTGTCCGGCTTTCGCTTTCGTGCCCGTGTAGGCTTCTCCATACCTTCCTCCTTCTCCGGCCCGCGAGGCATTACTCCCGCGTTTGGATATAACGCTCCTCATTCGAGCGCCAGAGGGACTTCAACCCTCCTGAACAACGCGCTGCTCAGCGCACACTACGGCTCCGTTCGACTCCTCCCCGGCGTGCGTGCACGGATTGCGCTTTTGGCTTCCCATGCCGATCCGGCTGCTGGTAAGCCCCGGATGCCGACGAGGTCTCTCGGTTCTCGCGCGTGCAGTTTCTCGACGTGCTCATGGCTCTCGGACTACGCCGGATCTGTCGAGAACTCGCGCTATCGTTCCCCTCAGTGTGGCCTTCCCGTCAGGAGCACACGGTCGGCATCCGGATTGCGGTTTTCGAAGCTCAATTCCCGGCCCGTCGATGCCTCTGTCTACGCTTCACCCGGCACCTCGCGGCACCCAGCGCAAGACTCGAGGTCAAGATGGTTCGCTACTCCTTTCTTGTGGGGCTCTTTCATCCCCGACTGCACGCCGGTTTATCCCGACGATTGCGCTTCTGAGGAACTTCACACCTGTGCGAGCGGGGAAGCGGTGCTGGCCGGGACGAGTACGTAGCCGAGTTTGGCTGCCTGGCGCTTGAGCCGGGCTTCGAATCGGCGCACACGGGCGGCCTCTTGTTCCGTCCAGACGCTTTTGTCGTACTCGGTCTGGGTGCAGATCATGGTGTAGAAAATAACTGCTATTTTCCTCGCCGTTGCCATGGTAGCGCCCAGCGGTCCCAGTTTGGATTTCATGCGCCGCAGGAAGTCTCCCAAAGGTGTTTGACTTCGATGCAGGGAGGAGGCCGCTTGACGGAACATCTGACCGGCGCGGTTGTGTACCTGGCGCACTCCTCTCCACCAGCGCCCACCGCTCATGTCGTTGTCAGGGCACAGCCCAAGCCAGGATACGAAATGGGCAGCTGTCCTGAAACGCTTCAGGTCGACTCCCACCTCGGTCAGCAGTGACAAAGCTGTATGTTCCAGCCCCGGGATCTGGAGCACATCGACCCCGAACAGTTTGTAGACCTCTGTGCGCAGGTTAAAACCTCCTGCTTCCGTGTCTCTGCCGTTGCGGGTCCGGCGTTTTTTGGTGTCCGGCGGAAGAGGCTTCTGCGTCGGATCCACCCGGGGCTCGATATCCCCCAGCAGCCGGACGATTTCGGCATCGCATTGCTCGATTTGCCGCTGATAGACCCCGTACATCTCGCGCGACTGCCGGAGCGCGAACAGATGCTCGCTTCGCCAGTTGCCGATGAGGGATTTGCGGACCGTCTCCTCATCGGCCTGAATGCGGTAATGACGCAGCCCGGCCAACGTTGCCGGGTCGCGTTCGCCGGCAAGGATCGCATCGATGATGGCAAGTCCGGTCAGACCCGTAATGTCGTTAATCACGTGATGAATCTGCAGGTTCATCTGCGTGAGCGCGTTCTGCATATTGACCACATGCGAAGCCCCATGGTCAGCCTTGTCCAGGATAAGGTCACCCTTGGGCTGCGCTTCTGGCCAGTATGTTGTGCCGCCATCTCCACCAGACTCCGGCGGTGCCGCATGATGGCGCGCACGGCGCACACCTCATCGGCGGGGCGAAACGCGCCGCGCAGCAGTCCGACCGAATGGAGATATTGAATCCACTGGCAGTCGTGCCAGTCGGTTCTGCGGCCCGGAACATTCTTCATGTGGCGGGCATTGACCAGACACGGCTTCAATCCCCTGGCGTCGAGCATCTCGTACAACGGGATCCAGTAAACGCCGGTGGATTCCATCGCCACCGTTTTCACGCCGCAGGCCTCCAGCCACTCCACCATGCGCTGCAGATCTTCCGTGAAGGTGGCGAACATCCGGACTGGTTCGGCATCCCGATCCGGCGGTACGGCGACGTAGATTTCCCGTGCGCCGATATCGACACCCGCGGCGCTGACTTCCACCAGCGGGCGATCCGACAGACACATCCCTTTTTTCTTGCGATTCCTGCGCTTTCCTTTGTGCACTTTCTTCGTCATGGCTTCGGTCCGGTTTTGCGCAGAGGACGGCCGGATCGTGCAAAAGAGGTACTCTTCTGAAGGGAATCAACCCAGCTCAAAGCCGGGCCGTTAACCACTGTTTTACGCACGAGATCCGGAACCAGGCTCCCTTTCGGGCTTCTATGCACCACTGCGGTAACGGTCTTTTTTCGCGTCCGCTGCTCGTCTTTTAGGATGCCCCATCGCGCCCCGTTCCCTCACGGTTTTACCTTGCCACAGGCGAGAGCTAT
>CAVQYP010000033.1:0-138737 GCA_963718155.1 Terriglobia bacterium
CGCATCCGTAAGGGTGCTACGGGGGTGCTGAGGACCAACCAAGTCCCGGAAGGGCAGGACTGGCTCTCGTTTCTGTCTCTGGCCGCCCGGAGCTGATTTCCTGTCAGCTTCCGATATTTCAGATATCGAGTCAGGCGGCGTGCCTCGATGTCTCACATTCGGCAAGCCGTATCATGGGTACCCTTGCAGCCTCGGCGCTCCGTGTTTCCACGGCGGAGGCAACGCGAATCCTTTGCGATTCGGCATCTCTACCTTCGGCAAGCTCTGCGCGTCCATCACTTCGTCTTCTTTGATGACGCCGTTCTTGAACAGAAGGTACGCCGTGAGCGCGTAGACCTCGTCGGGCTTGAGCGATCCTTCTTTCCCGAGCGGCATGCCGCGGTTGATGTAATCCCACATCACCGTCGCGTACGGCGAGTGCAGCGCCATGACGTTGTTGTCGTTCACGCACGGCGCGAGACAAGGGACCGCCGATCGCCGTGCCGTCGCTCTTGATCAACGTCGGCGCGTGGCCCCCGATCCGTTGCGACCGTGGCACCCTCCGCACCCTTTCTGGCAAAGAGCGGCGCGCCTTCCTTGGCCGTGCCGTGCCCCGGCGGCAGCTCCTTGCCTGTCGGACTGATGGAAATGTCCCACGCGCGAATCTCGTCCGGCCCGGCGCCCTGCCCACGCCGTAGGTCGGCGACTGTCCCCCGGCGCATCTGGCAAATCCCGAGGCTGCAATCGCGACGGAACCTTACGCCAGGCCATTGTGCACGCTCCCGTCGCCGCGACTTTCCACGGTTGGACGCTGTTGTCCGCGCCCGGCACGCGGAAATTGCTGTCGAGGGCTTGATTCCAGTACTTCGCGACCTCGGCGCGCGTCGGCTGCACCGTGCCGAGTTCGTCGGTGCAGCGCGACATCAGCACGCACTCCTTGCCGTCCCACTTCCATGCAAGCCAAATCGCGTGTGCGCCATCGGCAGAGCCGGCGATCGAAGCTCGGCCTTGTGCCAGGTCTGGCCGCCGTCGCGTGGATATCTCCACTCTTGCGCACCGCGCCGGCGCCGGACCATGCGAGGCCGGTGATCTCGTAGAAGCCCGGGCCCGGCAGTTGCTGTCCGCCGGACGGAAACGTGATGACGGACTTCGGTCCGATCTCGTGCGTCAGCGCGGCCACCTTCGGGTCGGGGTTGATGTGCCCGTAGTCGTCGTACGTCATGTAGTAGCGGTCGACGACCTTGATTCGGCGGAGGTACTTGATCTGATAGATGCCTTCGAAGCCGGGAACGATGCAGTCGCAGCGGGAATCCCTGCTGCGGACGGATCGGCTCGCCGTTCATGCCGTAGCGACCATGCAGTCGTCCATGCGCTTTCGCGAGCGGAATGCTCGAGGAGCCTTTCACTTCCTCGGCGCCTTCCGCCACGATCCACGACGCGCCCTTCTGCACGCCGGCTTCCTTCAGCAGCAGCGACAGCGGGACGCCGGTCCACTCGGCGCAGCTCGTGAGGCCATGCGTCTCCTGCACCGTCTTGTGCCTCGGCCGTGGCGCGGTTTCCCAGGCACTCGATGAAGTGGATGCGCGAGACCGACGGCAGCCGCTTCAACTCGTCCATCGTGAAAATCAGCGGCCGGTCCACCATGCCGTGGATCATCAGGCGATGCTCGCCCGGATCGATGTCCGGGACGAACGATCCGCGGTGCGTCGCGACGTAGAAGAGCGAGGACGGCGTGATGATGCCGACCGAGTCCTGCAGCGGCGTCAACACGTGGAACGTCAGCCCGAACATGTCGGGCGAATCCGCTCGGCGACCGGCACGCGGATCGAGTTGACGAAACGCGAGCGCTCGCCGTACGCGATCAGCTCGTCGATCTTTTTCGCCGGCATCCCCTCGGTCTGAGCTTTGGCAATCTCTCCGCCGCCTGCCAGACTAACCAATGCCGTGCCACTCTTCAGGAATCCACGCCGATTCGGCTTCTTCGAGTCCATGGGTTGCTCCTCTGAATAGAGTCTCGGAAGCGTGTTATCGGCTTCCGGTGCGTAAGAGTATACACCCGTCTCAAGGGGATAAAGTGCTGATGAGCGGCATTGTATGTCCGTTCAGAATCAGGCTGTCAAGCCCAGGGTATTCGCTACCGACAGGCGCGATAGACTTTCTGCCATGCACATCTTCCGCGCCGCAATCCCGTTCATCGCAGCAATCTCCCTGTTCGGCCAGGCCACCTCAAATCAGCAGGCGCCGCTCCACGTTTTCGCGTCCAACGGCATGAAGGCAGTGATTCTCGATCTCCAGCCGCAGGCCGAGCGCGCTCTCGCCCGGCCTCTGACGATCGATTTCGGCTCCACGACCGGCCTTCTCGCCAGGATCAATGCGGGTGTGCCCTTCGACGTGGCCATCCTGACTTCCGACGCGATCGGGAACCTGGTTAAGGAAAACAAGCTCGTCGCCGCGACCCGCACCGAGCTTTCGCGTTGTGGCGTCGGCTTCGCGGTTCGCACCGGCGCTCCGAGGCCGGATATCGCCACACCCGAAGCAATGAAACAGGCCCTCCTGAAAGCCAAATCGATCGCCTACGCGAAGGACGGAGCAAGCCGCCCCACGGTGGAGAAAATGTTCGATCGCCTCGGTATCGCCGCCGACCTGAAACCGAAGCTCGTTTTGACGACAGGGTCGGCGCCCGCCATGGAAGGTGTTGCATCGGGTCAGACTGCAGTGGTTCTTACACTGGTCAGCGAGCTCATGCCCGTTCACGGCATCGAAGTAGTCGGTCCGCTGCCGGCGGATCTGCAGGGCTATGTTAGCTTCGGAGCCGCCGTCAACTCCAAAACGGCCAACGTCGACGCCGCCCGCGCATTAATCGCTCAGCTCAAGGCACCCACCGCCGCCGCGTTGTACAAAGCCAAAGGCATGGAAGCTCGTTGACTACTCGGGCGGTCCGTCGTGCGCGACAAACGATGCGCCCTGTTATCGGAGCGAATTCAACTGATCTCTTGAGCAAAGATTCCGATTCCGCCGGCGTCACCCGAGATGCAGGCGTGGCGTCTTCTCCCTGGATACAATCCCCGACGTCCGGTCTCCGGATGGCTGCAAACCAGCGGGTGGCAGACGCCGGTGCAGGTGATGGGGTCATCCACCGCTGTCACACCATATCCTTCATACCCGCCGCTGTTATATGTTCAATCGTGCTTCACATTGAGTCGCTCAATCCGCTGCTTGAGCTCTTCAGTAAGGACTCATACGCTCGTACATTACAGAACCAGGTGTTCTCTCCGCGAGTCTTCCCGATATGACATATCCGTGTGCCATCGCCGCGCCCGCACCGGGGCTGCCGATCGGCACACCGTTTTCGATCACGTTGGAAACCGCATAGATCAGTGTGCTTTCGGTGAGGCTGCGCAAAGCAGGTACAACAACGCGGGCGGTTACTGTTCCACCTGCCGAAAACGATCAAACCGCAGCCCCCGCAGGTTATATCGATTCATCGAGAATCCCGACAACATCCCCACGTGTTCCTCGCAGGAACCGCAGCACGCCGAATCCGTCGCACGCGAACGTGTCCTGCCCAAGCGGCCGCAACCGTACTTCGGCCCCTCCAGGTCGCTGAATCGCCAGGTCCGAATCTCTCAAAACGACGTCATAGGAGGCTGGAATTTCCGCGCTCCGGTAGTCCCCCACAAATGCGCGCAGATCCGCGGCCGTCGGCTTGAACGTCACCTGTTGTTGCAGCACTCCGCGAAGACTCCCGAGTTCGCCCGTTAGATGCCACTCCGGTGGATGCCCTGACGCTGCCGGTACGAACTCCAGCGTAGTAGGGCCCGGTGCGCGGACGTGTGTTGCGTCCGTCGGAATCAGATCGAAATCCTGACCGTCATCGTAAAAGCTGTGCCCGATCAGCTTGCCGGCGCGAACGGAAACCTGCAGGTCGGCCAGTCCCGGATCCGAAGTAACGCGAGAAGATCCGGCCCTTTCCGCCAGTTCGCTTTCCTTCAGAGCTACCCGGGCCGGCGCTGGGATGCCGCTGCCGCTGGAAGGTGCTCCCGGAACGTCGCCGAGGTACAGGTCTGTCAGTTTGTGCGTAAGGATGATCGGGTTGATCGCTTCCGAATTGCACAAGAGCGCGATTGCCAGTTTCTGATCTGGATACCGAACAAGGTTCGAGGAGATTCCGCGATCCCCTCCGGAATGCTCCACGGTTCGCAGGCCGCGGTACTTTCCGATGAACAGTCCGAATCCGTAGTCGGTGGTCTTGCCGCTCGTGAGCACTGCAGGCTTCTGCATTGCAGCCACAATCTCCGGAGTGCCGACTCGTACGTCCTCGAAGTTCTGTTCCCAAAGCAGCAGGTCCCTCGGCGTCGTGTATAAACCGTCATTTCCAACCACCCCGGGCGTCTCGGAATCCGGATGGACCCCTGTTCCATCGATCGAGTAGCCGGATGCGAGGTGCGGGATGATGAGCCCACGACTGTCCCGAAACCGGGAGTTCTTCATCCCGAGCGGCCGGAAGATATTGGCCTCCGCGAAATCGCGAAGCGATTGGCCGCTCACCCGCTTGACGATGCTGCCGAGCAGGTTATACCCGCCGTTATTGTATTGCCATTCCACGCCCGGCGCGAAGTTCACGCCCCTTTGACGGGCGAGCACTGGAACCATCGCTTCGTTCACGTTATCTTCGAAGTTCTGTTGCCCCAACCCGAGAAGCATGAAACCTTCGCGGAGTCCGCTCGTGTGCGTAAGCAGGTGCCGGATAGTCACGTGGCTCTCGTGATTCATCCATTCTGGGACATACCTGCTCACTTCGTCGTCGATCGATAACCGACCGCGGTGTGCCAGCAGCAGAATGCTCATCGCCGTGAACTGCTTTGAAATCGACGCGGCGCTAAGAATGGTCTCGGTCGTAATCGGCACACCCAATTCGACGCTCGCCATCCCATACCCGTGCTCGTACAGCACCGTCCCATTCCGGCTGACCGCCACGCTGCACCCCGGTGAGCCCCTTTTATTCCACTGCGCAAATAATGCGTCTACATCTGCCGGCATCGGGTCTCTATGCCCGCGCCCGCAAGCCGCCACGGTTAGAACCACGATTGCTGTCCAGGTCAATGTCAGGACTTGCGTAGCCGTTCGATTCATGGCAATTGAGTCGGTCAGCAACTATAACACCGTTTTGCCGCCCCCCGTTCGGTTCATCGCCGTGACAACAGTTTCCAACGTTTGTGTTGCTGGCCGAAACTGTCTTGGATTTTTCTTTGCGTGAAGGAGGTTGTACTGGATGGGTGCCCACTCGAGGTTGCCGAAGCGCCGGCTGAATGCGATGAAACCTCGTCGGTGAGTGGTTATCCGCGAAGCAGGAGCATCAGGTGATCAGGCCATGCCCTGTGGACAGCCCAAAAAATCCGCGCCGCTGATGGTTCGCGCATCCCCTCTGGATCTCCGCTCCAGCAGCCTCCGCAGTCCAGCCAGGGACTGGGGCCGCAAGGCCATGCCTTTGACACGAGGTTCCCGTGGGGTTAGACTCTTAACCGATTCACTGGCTCTCTGGCGGGCTCCGAAGGAGGATCGCGAATGATTCGAATGTCGAGAAAGGCCATGTTGGCAACGTGCGCGTTCGTAGCGTTGGCAGGCATTGCGACAGCGGCGGAAATATCCAACAAAACCGGCACGAACGAAGCCGCTAAATCTATCACATTCAACAGGGACGTTGCGCCGATCTTGCAGGCGCGATGCCAGGAGTGCCATCGGAAAGGCTCCATGGCGCCCATGTCGCTGGTGACCTATGAAGAGACGCGCCCGTGGGCGAAATCCATACGGCAGCGCGTGATCACACGTCAGATGCCGCCATGGCATATCGACAAGACGGTCGGCGTACAGAAGTTCAAGAACGACATGTCGCTGACCGACGAGCAGATCGACACAATCGTCCGATGGGTGGATGCGGGCGCGCCGCTGGGCGATCTGAAAGACATGCCCGCCCCGCGGCAATGGCCGGCGGATAACGAATGGAAAGCGGCGAAGGAGTTGGGCCCGCCGGATATCGTGATCAAGTCCGAGCCCTACACAATGGCGGCCCATCATCAGGACGTGTGGTGGCGGCCGACTCCGATATCCCGATCACCGAGCCTCGCTGGGTGCGCGCGGTCGAGATGCGGCCGGGAACCGCGGCCGGGCGCAAGATCACGCATCACGCTGTCGCCTATCTGGCGCAGGACGACCCTGACGGCTTCGGGCCGGGCGGCGATCCCGATCTCCGCGGGCGCGCCTTGTTGATGGAGTGGGCGGTCGGAAAAGGGCTACGACCTGTATCGACCCGACACCGGCAAGCTGCTGCTGCCAGGCTCGCAGATTTCCTGGGACGTGCACATTCACGCGGTCGGCGAGGAGATTCGCGACAACGTCGAGCTGGGAATCTGGCTTTACCCCAAGGGCCAGGAGCCGAAGTACCGCACCTATCTGACTGGATTCCAGGCGTTGCGCGGGTTCCAGGACTCAAAGGCGTCGCAGACGAGAGCCGGCCGGAATATCGATATCCCGCCCAACTCGATCGCGGAATTTGACAACTTACACCGTGCTGAAGCAGGCGGCGCAACTGGAGAATTTCCAGCCGCACATGCATCTGCGCGGCAAGGCCATGACGGTGGAAGCGATTCTGCCGGATGGGACAACTCAGATGGTCAGCTACGTCGGTAATTTCAACTTCAACTGGATGACCAACTACATCTATGCGGACGACGCGGCGCCGGTGTTTCCCAAAGGCACCATGATCCACGTCACCGCCTGGTACGACAACACCACGGCGAATCCCAACAATCCCGATCCGGATCAGTGGGTCGGGTTTGGCGACCGGACGGTGGACGAAATGGGGCACGCATGGATGAACGTGACGTACATCAGCGATGAGGACTACAGCGCCTGGGCTGCACAGCATAAGAAGAATGCCCCGGCGCATTAGGCTTTTTGGAGCAGGCGTTTTGGCCTGCTCCCTCATCTGGGGACAATCGCTGCCGCTCGAGCCTTCGCGCGATTCGGGCGCGAGCCTTACGGGGGCCTTCGAGGGTTGGTTCAAGAATGCCGACGGGACGTTCAGCCTCCTGCTTGGCTATTACAACCGGAACCGGAATCAGGAAGTCGACCTTCCGGTTGGACCGAATAACCGGATCGAGCCGGGCGGCCCTGATCGCGGCCAGCCAACGCATTTTCTTCCTGGCAGAGGCTGGGGTCTCTTTGCGGTCAAGGTTCCGGCCGATTTTGGCGACAACAAGATCACGTGGACGCTGGTGGCCAATCACAAGACCACGGTGATTCCGGCAAGTCTGAAGCCCGACTACGAGATCTCGCCTTTCATCGAAGCAGCGGTGGGAAACACTCCACCGGTACTCAGCTTCGACGAGGAGGGCCCGTCGGTGCAAGGCCCCCAGGGGCTGGTGGTGCAACGGACTGCCAGGGTTGGCGTTCCGCTGCCGCTGACGGTGTGGGTTTCTGACGATGCGAAGTTCACGTCTTCCTCGGGCGCACGCCCGAAGGACCCTGTCGATGCCGTGACGGTGAAGTGGATTCTGTACCGCGGTCCCGCTGCTGTGACATTCGCACCCGACAGGCCCAAAGTCGAAAAAGCAGACCGCCCGAAAAGCGCCGCGCCATTCAACGGCAAGGCGACCACAACCGCCTCGTTCGCCGAACCGGGAGAATACGTTTTGCACGTGACGGCAAACGACTATTCGGGCGAAGGGGGCGCGGGCTTCCAGTGCTGCTGGACAAACGGCGAGGTGAAGGTTACCGTCCAACCGTGAGACGCGATCTTCCCGTTCCGAGCCGCGACCGGCAGGGAGCGACCGCCGTCTCTTTCCGCACCGTGCTGCCATAGAAAAAGACCTTTCTCGCGCCGCGGGAGCGAGGATATGCCTGCAAGCCGCGCGTCTCAGGCCGCCCCAACCCGCTTGCTCACCTTACGATGCAGATCATGGAGGGCGTCCCCGAAGATTCCCGAGAAGGTGGGGAAGGGCTGGATGGTGTCGCGCAGCACCGCCAGGGGCACGCGGGCGCGGATCGCCAGGGTCGCCTGCTGCAGCCACTCGCCCGCCTCCGGGCCAAGCGCATAAGCGCCCGTCAGCCGCTCGCCATCACTTAACAAAGTAAGGAACCCGTTCGACTCCGCATAGGCGCGAGTCCATGTGGCCATCTTAGGCACGCCCTTCAGCGCGGCGGTCGCGCTGAACTGCGCCTCAGTCGCGCCGACGGCGGCCGCTTGCGGATCGGTATAGACTGCTCGCGGCACCGCCTCGTAGTTGGCCTCCCGCCGCTCGCCGAGAATATTCGCCGCCGCGATATCCCCCTGGTACTCGCCGACATGCGTCAGCTGCCACAATCCCGTAACGTCCCCGATCGCCCACAACCGGTCGCGCACGCGCATCTGCGAGTCGACCGGAATCCCCCGCTGATTCGCCGCGACTCCGACCGTCTCCAGCCCGATGCCATCGACGCGCGGCCGGCGGCCGGCAGCGACGAGCAGGCGGTCGCCGCGCAACTCGCGTCCGCCCTCGAGGGCAAGCACGTATTCGTCACCTGCCCTCCGAGCCGCGGCCACGTTCACCCCGAGATTCACATCGATTCCATCCTTGCGCAACACGTCACCCAAAGCTTCCCCGAGGGGCGCCGCCTCGCGGTGAAGCAGATGCGCGCCCTTCTCCACGATAACGACTTCACCACCCAGACGGCGTACAGCCTGCGCCATCTCGACTCCCACCGGCCCCCCGCCCAGCACGAGCAGCCGTCGCGGGATCGCTTTCATCCCGGTGATTTCGCGATTGGTCCAGATGCCCTCGAGCTCGCGTAAGCCGGGAACCGCCGGCACGACCGCGTCCGCGCCATTCGCCAGAACGATGTGATCCGCAGTGTGGCGAACACCGTCGACTTCCACTACGCCCATGCCCGCGAGTCGCCCGCGGCCCCGAATCAGGTCGATTTTGCGATCGGCGAGCCAGCGCTGCTGGCTGGTGTCGGAGTAGTTCGAAACCATCGAGTCGCGCCAGGCGAGCACAGCGGCGACGTCGATTTCGGCCTTTGCCGCCGCATCACGCGCCTCGTGGGCGGCCTCGCCGGGACGCAGCAGTGTCTTTGACGGAATACACGCCCAGTATGAGCACTCACCGCCGACGAGCTCGCGCTCGACGACCGCAACTCGGAGGCCGCCCTCCGCGAGCGCGCCCGCGCAATGCTCGCCCGGAGCGCCGCCGCCGAGCACGATTACGTCGTAATCGCTCACCTCGGAAGCTCCAAACCGGCCTGCTCCGCAACCATGTATGAGGCGTACCAGTCGGGCCAATTCGGGTCATTCTGCCCAATGCGCTTCTCGTGCTCACCGTGAGCCGCAGCCGCGCGCCGAAGCGCGCCCGCCAGATCGTTCGCCGACGTGAACGTCGTTCCGGCGGCCGGATCGATGCGCCCCGGCAGGCGGGTCGTGACCTCCTGCAACAACCACCCGTTGCCGTCGGGATCGCTGAATGTCGCGAAAGAACTGTACGTCGCATGATCGGCCGCGGGCCCGGCAATGCGAACGCTCTTGCCTTTGGGCTGGAACTGAGCGCCCGGCGTCCCCGCGTGGAATACCTCGCTGACCTCCGCGCCGCGGGCGGCGAGCTCATTACGCGCTGCTTCGATATCGGAGACGATCAGGTAGAGACCGCTGGCCGATCCCGGCGCGGCCGACGTAATGTTCGCGCCGAACTGGACTGAACACCCCGAGCCGGGCGGCGTGAACTGGACCACCCGGAAACCGTTGTCGAAGGGAAAATCGGCATCGAGCCTCCACCCGAGATTCCCGTAAAACTTCTTCGCCCGATCGACATCTGAGACGGGGATGACGACCGCTTCCATTTTCATGTCAACTGCGTCGGTGCTCATGGCTGCCTCCCGATCAACATTTTCGGTTCGTTTCCATTCTTCTTATTCTGACCTGATCAGTTCGCAAAGTCTGAACGATTTGTGGCTTGGCGGCCGTGTTCGCCGCCGGCTGGTGTACGCTATGAATTCCGCGGATGACCCGCTTGTTTGAGAAAGGCTTCGACGAGCGCCGGCGCAGCTGGATCTTCACCTGCGTTTCCATGCTCTCCGGAGGTCTGGTTTCGCGGGCCTTCGGCGAAACGGGACGACTCGATCCGGAGTTCTCGAAGCTTCCATTCGCGCAGTGGTTGTCGGAAGGCGAGCGGGCTTCCGACATCTCCTGGTCCGCGGATATCCTGCCGGCCGTCATTTCCAGCCATCAGCGGTTGATGCTTCGCATCGTGATCCGGGTCGCCGGCAGCTCTCTTGCGAAACGCCGCGGCACGGGCGAGTTCATGACCCTCGTGCAGTACACCGACGGTAACAAGGCCGTCTGGCAGAACCATACGTCGCTCCATCTCACAACGCTGTCGCCGGGAATCGAGACTTATCAAATTGCCATCGCGCAATACGCCTTTGTCTTGCCGGGCGATTACTCCCTGGCGATTGCCGTCTGCGATACCGCGACACTGGAACACAGCGTCATCTTCCGCGAGGCTCACGCCGACCCGCTGAAGCCCGATCCGCTGCCCGAAGCCTGGGCCGGTTTGCCGGCTGTTGAGTTTCTGCCCCCGATCACCCAACCGCCCGACGTCTGGTATCTGCCGGGTATCGAGCACCGCCTGAACCTGGGTGTCAACACCCGTCGAAACGTGCGTATTCAGCTCCTGGTGAATACCACCGCGTCCGACGCGGGCTCGGTCTCTGCCATGCAAACCAACATGAGCCTGATGATCCCGGCGCTTAAGGTGTTGTCGCAGATGCAGGTTCAGAACGGCTCAGTCGATATCGCATTCCTCGATCTGACTCAGCGGCGGGTCAATTTCGAACAGCATGATGTACGCGAACCGGATTGGGGAAGAATGCGCAAACTTCTCCTTGACGTGAGGCCAGGTCTGGTCGATATCCGGGACCTCAAAGCGCGCACGAAGATGCAGGATTATTTCCGGGAAGAGGTCGGCCGCCGCCTGCTTGCTGCCGATACACCGGGTGGCGAGGCACCGGTTCCCATCGTGATCGCGCTCAGCGGCCCGGCATTTCTGCATGAGCAGGAGGCGCCTGGGCCGCCGGAAACGCCCGGGAATACGGATGGCCGTCTCTTCTACGTCCGTTTTCAGGCTAAGGTGCTTCCCGTCCCGAGCCCCCGCAAACACCGCGGCGGCCCTCCGCAGGCGCCGCCCACCTTGCCGATGGACGACCTCCAACGCGCGGTAGAGCCGTTCCAGGCACAACTGTATGAGGCGACGTCGGCGGCGCGGTTTCGCGAGATTCTGGCGGAAGTGCTGACGCAGATTTCGAAGCTTTAAATCGAAAAACCGCGATTGAAAATCCCCGGCGGTATTCGTAATGTGGAGTACATGCCGCGTGGATTTCTTCTACTTGCGCTATTCGCCGCGAACTGCTGTGCGTCGCCGTGTTTTCTTCCGCACACGGTAGCCAGCGGTGACACGCTCCCCGATCTTGCCGCATTCCATTTCGGAAGCCGGGATTTCGCGCCAGCAATATTAATTGCCACGAATTCCCGCACCGGCGATGGATTTGCCTTTATCGGGGATCCCAATCACTTACCGACAGGCAAACCTGTCTGCATACCCGACGCCGGCGAGGCACAACGCTCCCGCGCAACATATGATACGTATCGGAAAGCCGTCGCCGGAATGACGACCACGGAGCCGTGGGAAACCGGACACCTCCTGGTCGACCTCGCTTCCGGCAAAGAAGTGACCGTCGCCACGTGGAAACGGGCCAATCAGGTGAGCAGGTATAAAGACAAAGCGCCGGACGATACCTGGGTCACCGTCGAGCCATATTTAAAGGAGTTTTGCCGGGCTTTTGCGAAGTCGCACGACGGGAATGTGGATGAACTGACCCAGCGGCTGGAGCAGCGTCTCGGATTGCCCCCTGCGGCGGGTTATGACACCTTTGTACGCATCCGGCTTCGCGAGGCGACACCCAAAACGATTTTCAGGCCGTGTTCCAATCCCGCAACGGACAAAACGCTGTGCGAAGCGGGTCCACCCTCCGATTCCCCCTCCGGGGAGAAGACCGCCAAATATGCCGCATGGTTCTATAAGCAGTACTACACAGCTTACGGGCTGCCGCGGCCGAATCTCTATCCGTGGACGGCTTTGGGCTACACGTTCGACTGGGCGCAGGGGAGTGACGGTCAGTTCCTGCGTTACGGGGAGAGCGAGTTCGTCATCCCTCGCGGGGCGCCGATTGAAGTACTCGGCGCAATGACCACGGCGGAATACTGCCAATAGCCACGAAACCCCCGCGTTCCCTGTGACGTACCATATCGAGGGGCCGGTGCGTTGCGGTTTTTACCCGCGCTTTTAACAACCTTTACATTTCCGGCGGGTTTATACTCAGTAACAGGAGACTTGTCCAGATGAAACTCCTCTCGCAATCGGCTGGCTGGCGCCGTGGTAGCGCCTCGCTGGCGCTGTTTGCCCTTTTCGTACCCTCTGCGCTGGTTTCACCGGCTTTCGCCGGTAAATCGGAAAACGATCCCGATCAGATCGGCAATCGCGACGTGGGCAAGGGCATCAACTTCTATTCGATCGAAAAAGAGATCGCCCTGGGCAAGCAGATGGCTCAGGAAGTTGAGCGGCAGGCCAAGATCGTGGATGACCCGATCATCGCTGAATACGTGAATCGCATCGGCCAGAACCTGGTGCGCAATTCCGACGCAAAAGTCCCGTTCACGATTAAAGTCATCGATTCCGAGGAGATCAACGCGTTCGCTCTTCCTGGCGGTTTTTTCTTCGTCAACACGGGCGTTCTTCTTAATGCCGAGAACGAAGCCGAGATGGCCGGCGTGATGGCGCACGAAATCGGGCATGTCGCGGCGCGGCACGGTACCCGCAACGCCACGAAGGCGGAACTCGTCAATTACGGTTCCATCCCGCTGATCTTCCTCGGCGGCTGGACCGGATACGCAATCCGCCAGGGCATCGGTCTGGCAATCCCGATGGGATTTCTGCAATTCTCCCGGGCGAACGAAACCGAAGCTGACAAGCTCGGTCTGGAATACATGTACAAGGCGGGCTACGACCCAACCTGCTTTGTGGACTTCTTCGAAAAGATCCAATCGCTCGAGAAACGCAAGCCCGGGGCGATGGCCAAGGTTTTTTCGACGCATCCGCCGACCGACGACCGGATTAAGTCCGCGCAGTCGATCATTCAGGCGTATCTGAAAGAAAAACCGGAATACGTGGTCAGCACGAGTGAGTTCAACGACGTCAAGACCCGCGTTCTCGCGATGCATAATCGCCGGGCCATCGACAATTCGAAGGATGCGGGACGGCCCACGCTCCGCCGCAATCCGAACGGCCAGATTGACGCCAACGGCGACGAACAAGCGCCGAAGGCCGATCAGGATGATCGCCCGACTCTGAAGCGGCGCGATACCGACAATTAAAATTCTCTCGGCACTTTTTGGTAGAAGCTGCGGGCGATCTTGCAGATTGCCCGCGCTACCATAGTCGCGTGTCTGCCCCCCTGCCGCGGCTGCGCGGCGATCTCGATTTCATGCCGTCGCCCGTCGAAGAGCGGCCAGGACTTCTGATTCGCGACCTTTTCCGCTACTCCGATGCGGTTCTGATTATTC
The DNA here is from genome assembly GCA_963718155.1 of Terriglobia bacterium. Classification (GTDB taxonomy): domain Bacteria; phylum Acidobacteriota; class Terriglobia; order Bryobacterales; family Bryobacteraceae; genus BOG-234. The sequence continues at coordinate 13,628 of CAVQYP010000033.1, forward strand.
CGCCACCGCTTGTGAAATGCCTCTCGTGCTTCGACGGGCAGCAGACGCAGCTCGATTTGCGCGCCGCACTGGTTGAAGCTACGGGCGAACTCCAGGTGGGCGATATCGAAGACCAGCTCATCGACGTACTTACGCAAAGCGGTTTTCTCGAAGATGAGACGTTCGAAGCGTTAAAGGAGGCCCGCGAGCGTGAGTTCGCAGAGGCGGCGGTGCGGGAACCATCCCACGCCGGATCGGCATACCCGGATGACCCGACGGAATTGCGCAGTGTGATGGACGGGTGGATGGGCGGCGGGCATCCCGAAACCGCAACCGATCATCTGGTCGGCATCGCGGCGCCTCACGTGAGTCCCCAGGGTGGTTACGAATCCTACCGGGCGGCTTACCGGCTGCTCGGCCCTCAGTACAGAGATCGGACTTTCGTTGTACTGGGCACGTCGCATTACGGCGCCCCGGAGCGGTTCGGTCTCACTCGCAAACCCTACGTGACCCCGTGGGGAGCTTCGCGCACGAATACGGATCTGGTAGACGAACTCACGCGGCAGGCGCCGGATTCCATCGCAACTGAGGACTATTGCCACGCCGTGGAGCATTCCATCGAATTTCAGGTTCTGTTTCTGCAATCGATCTTGGGACCGGATATCGATATCCTGCCGATCCTGTGTGGATCATATGCCCACAGCATCTATCAGGGCGGTAAGCCGGAGCAGGACGACAAAGTGAAACGCTTCCTCGGCGTCTTGGGAGAAATTGCGGCGCGGGAGGATGGCAAGCTTCTCTGGGTGCTCGGGATCGATATGGCGCACATGGGCAGACGTTACGGCGACCCGTTCACGGCTCTGGCCAGCGAGAACGAGATGCTTGCGGTGGGCGGCCGCGACCGCCAGCGCATGGAGCGCGTCGCGGCCGGCGACGCGGAGGGGTTCTGGGAACTCGTGCAGGAGAATCACGACGACCTGAAGTGGTGCGGATCTTCTCCGGTCTATACGTTTCTGAAGGTGGCGCCAAACGCCCGCGGGTCGATCGAGCGCTACGAGCAGTGGAACATCGATCCGCAAAGCGTGGTCAGCTTTGCCGGGATGTCATTTCGGTAGCCTCCCGCCTGGCGAGGATCTCTTCCAGGATCTCCGGGATCTCGAAAACCGCACGGCTTTTCTGCGCGTTGACACGCCGGAGAAACTCGCACCTCCGCCCGGGGTCGAGCATTTGCCGGACTGCGCCGACAATCCCCTTCTTGAAGCTTCGCAGCGTTGAAATCCATCGCGGCATCGAGCGCATCGCCGCTGCGATCTGATTGCAGCCCAAACATTGCACGTAACTACAAAAGTCGCTACAATTCAAAATGATATACGAATGGGACGAAGCGAAGAACCGCAGCAACTTCGCTAAACATGGGCTGGATTTTGCGGACGCCGAACAGGTGCTCACCGGCCCGTGCGTCACCTTCGTAGATAGCCGTTTCGACTATGGAGAGGAACGGTTAATCACTCTGGGCCTGCTCGCCGGTCGAGTAGTCATTATGGCCCACGCGCCGCGCGGCGGCGATACCACGCGGATTATCTCCATGAGAAAGGCAAATCGACGTGAGCAAAAAATCTATCAAGAGCGACTTGGCGAGGGTTGACCGCATGAAGGACGCCGAGATCGACTATTCGGACATTCCGCCGCTTGACAAGTCCTTCTTTAAGAAAGCAACGGAAGCCTGGCCCCCCGCGAAACAGCAATTGACCATCCGCCTTGACGCGGACGTGCTGAATTGGCTTAGGGCCAACGGCAGAGGTTATCAGACGCGCATCAATCGTATTCTTCGAGCCGCAATGGAGAGCACGCCGCCGCGCCGGTTGCGTTCCACACCAGCGCCGAAAAAGAACACTCGGTCACGCGGCGTATTGAAGCCAGCGTGATGTGGCTTAACGGGTCCTTTGTGCGACATGCCGAAACAGGCAAAACACTTTTTTAGCCGACCATGTCTGCGATTCGCCAATGGTTCCGTGCGTGGAGTGTCTACGACCACATCGTACGCGCCGGTCGGCAATTTAAGCAATTGATTTTGTCCCGCTGGCGACGGCATAACCGGGAATGCCGCGTGGGTGGCACGATTGATTGCCTCGATCGGGAACCGTGAGTCGTTGCTTGCTATCGGGGTCAGTGATCGAGCCAGAGATCGTCCCACTGGCTGTCTGCGCGTTGCTTCCGCCTGAAAATAAGCCACGGCAAGCACGAGCATGCAGTCGCCGAAAATCAAAGAATCCTATCAGACAGAGAGGCGATTCAATGGCGATTGTGGCCTCAGTGAGACGAAATTCTGAACACCGCACGAACCGCATGGCATGATTTGCGATCAATACAGGTGGCCGTTGGAATCAGAGAGATCAATCGCCGGGCATGCGGCAAGTTCATGCGTCAGAGAACGACCGCTTGACTGTGTCGCCTCACGTAAGTCCGCAGGGTGGCTACGAATCCTACCGGGCGGCTTACCGGCTGCTCGGCCCTCAGTACAGAGATCGGACTTTCGTTGTCCTCGGCACGTCGCATTACGGCGCCCCGGAGCGGTTCGGTCTCACTCGCAAACCCTACGTGACCCCGTGGGGAGCTTCGCGCACGAATACGGATCTCGTAGACGAACTCACACGGCAGGCGCCGGATTCCATCGCAACTGAGGACTATTGCCACGCCGTGGAGCATTCGATCGAATTCCAGGTTCTGTTTCTGCAATCGATCTTCGGACCGGATATCGATATCCTGCCGATCCTGTGGGTAAGCCGGAGCAGGACGACAAAGTGAAGCGCTTTCTCGGCGCATTGGGGGAGATTGCCGCGCGGGAGGACGGCAATCTTATCTGGGTGCTCAGGATCGATATGGCGCACATGGGCAGACGTTACGGCGACCCATTCACGGCTATGGCCAGCGAGAACGAGACGCTTGCGGTGGGCGGCCGCGACCGCCAGCGCATGGAGGGGTTCTGGGAACTCGTGCAGGAGAATCACGACGACCTGAAGTGGTGCGGATCTTCTCCGGTCTATACGTTTCTGAAGGTGGCGCCAAACGCCCGCGGGTCGATCGAGCGCTACGAGCAGTGGAACATCGATCCGCAAAGCGTGGTCAGCTTTGCCGGAATGTCATTTCGGTAGCCTCCCGTCTGGCGAGGATCTCTTCCAGGATCTCCGGGATCCCGAAAACCGCACGGTTTTTCTGGGCGTTGACACGCCGGAGAAACTCGCATCTCCGCCCGGGGTCGAGCATTTGCCGGACCGCGCCGACAATCCCCTTCTTGAAGCTTCGCAGCGTCATTCCCACGCCCTCTTCTTCGACCCAATCGGCGTTGTAGCGTTCCTGAGGGAGGGTCCAGTGGTTGCGCTCGATAATAACGGGCAACCCCATGGCGATCGCCTCGCTGATACTGCCGGGGCCGGGCTTCCCGATGAAGAAATCGGCCAGCCGCATGAAGCGGGGAACCTCCCGCGTAAAACCCTCGACGTGCATTGAAATCCATCGCGGCATCGAGCGCATCGCCGCCGCGAGCTTCGCGTTTTTGCCGCAGATGGCGATGATCTGTACCTCGAGCCGGCTGGAGTCGAGCTGCTGAACGATGTCCAGCATGGCCGGGGAGCCTTCCCCTCCAAACATGATCAAGGCCGTGGGCAGTTCCGGATCGAGGCCCAAAGCGGTGCGGTCCGGAACGCGGTCGACCACGACGGGATCGTGAAACTTCGGATTCAGAATCATGCCCGAAGTGCGAAATACATGGTCCGGGGCATGGCCGGCGCCGAGAGCCTGGCTGCGCGCGCGCTCGGTGCCGCAGATCAGATATTGCGGCTGACGCTCGATCCAGAAATGCGGCGGGTAATCGGCCATGTCGGTCAGGATCGTCACCAGCGGAACCTCCGGCATTGCCTGCCGGATCGAATCGAAAAGGGCGCGGTTGAAGTTCGGTATCACCGACACCACAACATCGGGCTGATTCCCCTCGGCCTTCTTCCGCTGCCAGTATCCGGCTAACAGCCTTACCTGCTTCGAATGCAGCGCGCGAATCACGCCATGCATTCCCTTCATCAGAATCGGCGAGCCCAGGGTCCAGCCGCGCCGCAACATCAGATTGTAGAGATCCTGCAGGCGAATGCCGGTGATTTTGCGGAAGACATCCATCTCGTCGAGCAGTTCCTGGAGATTCATCATCCGCATCTCCCAGGGCCGTTCCTGACGCCGGACGACCTCGCATAACGCATTCGCCGCACTGCGATGTCCCCCGCCGGCATCGAAGAATACCAGCTCGAGTGTTTTCATCCCTATCGATTCTTGCATGGGTGAGGCGGCGGCAACCTCGCTCGAACGTCCGCGGATGCGGCCGGGGAAGCCGTCTTGATGGCCGTAATTTATTCGTAGTACGCCGGCGATTTTTTGAGCTTCGCGTTCCCGATGTGGTCGTGTTGAATCCAGAGCTGTGCGTCCGTATTTTTCATAAACGCCTCAATCCCGGCTCGCGGGGCGACGGTCTGATCTGCGTTGAATTCCGTGATCGGGACCATATTGAAAGTCCGTTCCTCGGGATAGTGATAGAGATCCCCACTGATCAGGACAGGCCCGGTTTTCTTCAGTCTCAGGAACAGCACCTGGTGATGTCCGGCGGGTTCCCACATCAGGGTTCTTTGGGATGGGACCACCAGAAAGCGAGGCGCCTCGGATTAAACTTCCGGCCTGGCGCACATAAGAACCGCGTAAACGAGGCCCAGTCCATATCCACTGTTGTGTGGGGATTCCGGCGAAGCTGAACGCTTTTTCCGAAGGGAAGCCGAACGGCATTCCGGGATGATCCCGAACACCATCGCAGCGTCGCGACGCTGGCAACTCGATTGTGAGGGAAAGTGTTCGCCTTCATCAAGGGAAACCGGTCCGGAGCGAAGCGGAGGGGGCTGCCGCTAGCCGGCAAAGGGGTGCGGGGAAAGGCGGCAGGCCTTGCCCCGCCTCAGCTCACCGTGAAGCTGGAGCGCGAATAGCGCTCCAGACATTGACGGTTAACTTCCGGATCGCCGACGACTCACCCGCAGAGAGCTCTTCGACACAAGTCGTTGGTGCCTCCGTGCTTCGTTAACCAGCTGTTAGACCGGTTCGCTTGGAATGTCAATGATAGATCGAGATCGAACTTTTCATCGTTTGATGGCCGCCACGCGCAAGGGGAAGGCCGAAGACCGTCATGCCAGGGAGCGAATACGTTGAAACCAGAGGATATTGTCCGGCCGACGATAGGTGTAAAATTGTCCCTTGCTACACGTCCTTCGATCCTCGCGGGAGAAAGTAGCGTAACATGATCGATCACGGAGATTTAACGATGCGAAAACGTTCTCTCTTGTTCCTTTCGTTGCTGGTTCCAGCCTTTTTAGGCCTCGGCGGATATGCCGTCCTCAAAGCGCAGCAAAAGACTTCGACGGCCAGCGCGAAGCGCTGGTCTGATCCTGCCACCTGGCCTGACAAGAAGGTGCCGGCCAAAGACGCCGTGGTCACCATTGAAAAGGACATGGACGTCGTCCTCGACGTCAGTCCGCCGCCGCTGCGCGGTTTGACGATCAACGGCAAACTCAGCTTCTCGGACAATAAAGATCTGGAGCTGACCACCGAGTGGATCATGGTGCACGGGGAGCTGGAGATTGGCACCGAAGCCAAACCCCACACGCGCAAGGCGACCATCACCCTCACCGACAACGTCAAAGACGAAGATATGAGTGGAATCGGTGGAACGAATGACCGCAGTGACCGCGGGATCATGATGATGGGCGGAACCCTGAACCTGCACGGTGACCGGACGAACTCCTGGACCAAGCTGTCCAAGACCGCCGAAGCAGGCAGCAACTCGATCGAAGTCCTGAATGCCGCTGGCTGGCGGAACGGCGACGTGATCGTCCTCGCGTCGACGGATTTCGATCCCCATCAGGCAGAGCGGCGAACCATTGCCGCCATCCGTGGCAATACGATCACGCTCGACAAGAAACTGGACTACATGCACTTCGGCAAGATCACCTTCGACGTGGATGAGCGCGGCGAAGTCGGCATGCTGACGCGCAATATCCTGATCCAGGCTTCGGCTGACGCAGACAAGACGCTCTTTGGCGGCCACATCATGGCGATGGGCGGGAGCAAGATGTATGTCGCGGGCGTCGAGCTCAATCGCATGGGTCAGAACATGCATCTGGCCCGGTATCCGATCCACTGGCATCTGATCGGCGATGCGCAGGGGCAGTACATCAAGAACTCCGCGATTCACGACACCTACAGCCGCTGCGTGACCGTGCATGGCACCAATGACGTGCGACGTTGAAAACAACGTGACCTACAACACCATCGGTCACTGCTTCTTCCTCGAAGACGCCGTGGAGCACGGCAACCAGTTCGTCCACAACCTGGGGATCCTGACCAAGTGCCATCCGGACGCGCCGTGCGTCCCGACAAACCTCGCCCCGTTCGGATCGGACGGGCGGCAAGAACTTCGATACGGCCGGCCAGAACGCCAAGGATATCCTGATCCCTTCCGACAACACGGCGTCGACTTTCTGGATCACCAATCCGGACAATATCTACCGGGACAACGTGGCCGCGGGGTCCGACGCGACAGGTTTCTGGTTCGCCTTGCCGGAGCATCCGACGGGTGCGTTCGAAGGCACGGAGATCAGCAAGACAACCTGGCCACGTCGAACCCAGGTGCGGGAGTTCAAGGGCAACACCGCCCATTCGAACTTTGACGGTTTCATGTTCGACCGCGGCCCCAGGGCCGATGGCCATTTCGCCGTCGGCGGGCATATCTCCCTTGCCAATCCCGCTGACGCGAACAGCCCTCAAGTGGAGTCGGTCATCGAGGATTTCACCAGCTACAAGAACCGCAATAGCGGCATCTGGGCCCGCGGTGAGATGCACCTGTTCAAGAACCTGAAGCTGGCCGACAACGCCATCGGCTACACGCATGCGTCCGGCAACTTCGGTCGTTCCGCCTTTACGTCACGGGTGGTCGACTCGCTGTTCGTGGGCGAAACCGAGAACATCGGCAACCCCAGGACGCCGGCGGAAATGGCTTACGGCCGCAGCTTGCCGGAGCCCGAACTCGCGGATTTCCCGATCCGCGGCTACGAGTTCTACGATTACCATCATGAACTGGACAATGACACCTTCGTGAATTTCCAGGACAACGCCACCCGCAAGACGGGAGCGATCTCTTACCTGCTGTATACCAGCTTCGGAATGAGCTCCAACAACACCGTACAGCGCGCGAAATTCATCAACGCCAAGCCGGTGTATTTCCCGCCGATGGAGCATAAGTGGAGCAACGATGATTACGGCAATGGGAGCTATAAGACCGCGGTGTTCCACGACCTGGACGGCTCGGTCGGCGGTGTCCCGGACTCCTTCATTCTCATCAACGACGAAAATGACGGAATCGCCATCGACGAAGCCTGCGAGATCAAGCCCACCTGGAACGCTGCGGTGTGCAAGGGCGATGTCGGACGCATGACTGTTGGCGGCGGTCGCGGCGCGGGCGGTCGCGGCGGTGCGCGGCGGTGGTCCCGGTGCGGCTGCGGTGGCGGGGCGCGGTGCGCTCCTGGCGGCGGCAGCTGGCGCCGGCAGGCGGTGGCGCCGGTGCTGTCGTCGGCCCGAGGTCGGTTGCCTGGGCGCTGCTGCACCAGCGCAGCCGCCAGTCGTTCTCAGCCGCAATGGCAAGGACTTCACCCGTCACCGGAGAAACCAACGTACGCGCGGGCACCGAGATCAAGGTGACCACCGAAAGGCCGTCCCTGTCCCTCAGCGTGAAGGAACTGGATAGCGGCTCGTGGGTGATCTTCGAGCTGCCGGGATTCACCACTGCAGCCTCGGGTACGGCGCAGAACAGCCTGGATGCACTGCGCAAGGCCAGTGCCACCTCGTACTACAAGGGCAACGGTTCGCTTTGGGTCAAGCTTGTCTCCACCGGTGACGTCCTTGGCAGCGGCCCTGACAGCGGCCCAGTGGCGGAGCCAGCCTCCAGGCCAGCCGGTAAGCTGCAACCCTGCTGCATGAGCAAGAGCCCCCGGCACAGGCCGGGGGCTTTTTGTTTCGTACGGCTTGCAGCAGCGAGCCCGATTCGAGGCTCCTTTTTAACCGATATGCAGAAGTGTCGGGATTGTCCGGAGTCCCGCAATCGCCGACATAGAGGCGTACCACTTCGACGGTTTGGTTTGCCCTGCAGATTCGTGCCGGAATGCGGTTCGCGCTTCTCTTCATTGCAACCTCGACCCCATCAACCAGGTCCGCGATTGTGGCGGTGAGATTTGCGTTCTTTATCGCCCGGAGACAATTACCAGGCAGCTCATCCAATAGCGGCGGCAACCGAGTCGCGACGGGTACGGCGCCGTGAAAGAAAATCAGATGGTCGGATGACTTTGGCAACTCTTGTCGATCGGCAGCCATGGAGGGCGAGCCATCCCAAACGCCTGCCAGGTAGAAGTGCGAAACATACACGGTGACAGTTATGAATACATGCTCCTTCCGTAATCCGTGGGCCATCGGCTTGAATAAAGGTGGGTGTCGCAGAAAGAGTCCTTTTCGCCGCACAAACTTTCGGAACAGACTTGCCGGCAGTTCAAATTTAGTTGCCGGTCTTTATGTTTGGTGATGGGGGAACAGCGCTGGCATTCACTCTCGGGCTTTCCTCGCCGGTCACATTCTACCTGGCAGGCTGTGGGTGAAACGATCCCGGCTTTCCTGTCACAATGATTGGGGCCGGGCTGCGGGCCGGAGGAGAGCGCATGAAGAAAAGCAGCCGGTTTACCGGTTTAGTGCTGGCGCTGCTGGGAGCGATGGTGCTCCTGAATAATCTGGGCAAGCCGCGGGTAGAGGCGCTGCATGGCTCCGATGTCGTGGGACTTGTCGCTTCCGGCATATTGTTGGGGATCGGCTTCGTTGGCCTGATGGGAAGGCTAAAGCTTTGGAGGTTTGGAGCACCAAAGGAACAGAAAGCAGATTAAAGCGGCTCTCGCATGTGTTGAAAAGGGTCCTTTGTGAGACACCGATTAACGCCCATTCAAATACTCAATCGCACGTTGGACTATTTCGCATCGCGCTTCCGACGTGGTGAAGACTTGAGTACCAACCAGGACGGTGGGCGAAAAGACGACCGAACGAAGAAGCCAGTCAAATCGCGGGTCGCCCGAAGCTGCCGAAATGATCTGAAGGTTCTGTTGCAGCTTCAAAAAATCCATCAGTTCAAAGCCGGAAGGTATTTCGGGATGCGGTGCGAGGAGTCGGCGTTGCAAGTCATCGGAGTTTCTACCCCATAATGCGGCACCGAGCGCTATGCATCGGCGCAACTGATCTTCTGCCTGCATTGCCTCCGGCGTTCCAAAGGGCCGCGGGTCCATAGAGAAATCAAATTCGTCCTCGGTCATTGATGCTCTCTTGAGAAGATGCTCTCTTTGAAAAGATGCTCTCTTTGAAAAGCTTACCCTCATGTACGGTTCAGTCTCGGAAAGGGTCCTTGCGCGACGTGGCGTACAGTCGTAGCTTGAAGTGTAGAGGAGTAGATCTCGACCTGCCCTGCCGCTTGCTTTAGGTTGCGTCTAAAATCGATCATGGCGCTCACCGATGAACAAAGGCAACGAATTCGCGAAGAAGAGATCGAGAGATTACGGGTGCGCCGCGAGCTTGGCGGTAATCCGTTTCAGCACGACTGGAACGGACTCGCCGTGCGCAAAACAGTTATTTTTTGGGTCGTTCTCATCGCCGTCGCAGTTTTGCTCTGGAGCGTGGTGAAGAGTTCCCACAATCACTAACCCGACTTTCGCACCTGGGAGGCATTTTCGACTGTTTTCGCTTTCGAACCGGAGTTAAGGTGAATGTCTGCAACAGAGGGATGGGGAAAACCGTTGCGGTGAAGACCTACCCTCGGTGAAGACCTACCCTCTATTACTACTGGGTCATAAAATATTGGAGCCGTTGAAGATAGCGCGACGGCATGTTTAACCCGGTCGTAGATGAGTGTCGTCCAGGCGCAGATTCAGACGGTGGAAGAGATTTACCGGCTGGTGTGGAGGGCTGTGGCGAACAAGCAGCCGATCGAGGCCGGTTATCAAGGGCGATCCAGATTGTTCTGTCCACACCGACTGGGCCGGAACCGTGAAGGACAGCTGCGCGCGCTCTGTTATCAGTACGGCGGCGATAGCCAGAGCGGTCTGCAGCCAGTGGGTTCGCCGGCGAACTGGCGTTGTATAGCGATCGAGAAGCTCAGCCGGGTGAAGTTACTGCAGGATCGCTGGCGTACAGCGCCGAATCATTCGCGCCCAGCTTCATGCGTGATCGACGCCGATATCGACGCAGAGGATCAGCCCGAACGCGATCCACAGAACGGACAGTAAGGCAGTTGCTCCAGCAATAGCCGGGCAAGGATGATTCTCAAAGTTGCGATTGAGTTCGGATTATGCCGTTCGGGACGGACGCGGCGATCCGCGGGGGCGGAAGTCCGACACTGGCCCGGGGGCAACGATTCCAGTATTACCGACGCGGGCAGAGGGGGAAAAACGGTTCCGCTCGGCCACGAGGAACCCATAAGCTGCGATGCACAGCGTGGCATGGTGGTGAAACCCGCGCCAGTTACGGCCTTCAAAATGTCCCAGCCCTAACTCTTGTTTCAGCTCCTGGTAATCCCGTTCAACGATCCAGCGGTGTTTGGCGATTTTGACCAGAGCTTTGAGCTTAGTGCCGGATGGCAGCGTCGATATCCAATACTTAACCGGTTCTGCCTCTCCTCGCGGCCATTCGATCAGTAACCATTCCTCCGCGTGAGGTTCCGCTCTTTCCTCATCCCGGTGAGCCGGGCGAACTCGAACAGCCGCAAAGCGGGATTGCAGTTTCCGGTCCACACCTTCACGCCATGCGATTTCCCGGAAGGCGCCGGCGGGCAGGCTCATAGCCAACTGCTTTACGGAGACGGGTTGATGGTCCGGGGTCCGCTGCAGCAGACGCGGAGGCCGCCCCATTGTTCCTCGTGGCCTGGCTGGTAAAGGCTGTTTGCCGGGCTGCCCAGACCGTCGTCGAGCTTTGCACGCCCACAGCATATTGCAGCCCAACTCGGGTGATTTCGTCGCGAAACTCGGTGTTGACCCCGTAGGCCGCATCGGCCAGAACAACTCCGCAAGGCACCTTCGCGGCCACCGCTGCCCGGATCTGGTCCAATGCGATCTCCGGCTTGGTCTTAAACTCAACCGCTTCGGGTACTTCTGTCTTATCCCGCCGTTCGGCATCTTCGGCCCATTCCTTAGGCAGGTACAAGCGATAGGCGATGGGCAGGCTGGAACTCCACGTCGCCACCGACAGGCTCACGGCTACGCGACAGTTATCCTGCTTACCCACTTGTCCGCAGTATTGGCGCGCCACCCCCACCGAATGCTTACCCTTCTTCGGAAACCCAGTGTCATCCACGATCCAGGCCTTCACTGCTCCCTGCTTCTGCATCGCGGGTAAAACATAAGTTCGCACCCGTTCCAGCAGTACTTCATCGCTCCATGGCGCCTTCGCCACCAGATGATGAAGAGACTGGCGCATCGGCTGGACATTCTCAGGATCCAGACGAGCTGCCATCGGCTCAATGCTCTTACGCTCACCCGGTAACAGCAATCCCTTGCAGTAGTTCTTCAAGGGTGCCTGCCGATCTTCGTGCCCCGCAGCGGTCGCCAGGCCTTCCATATATGCCGCGAAGCGCCTCTCTTGTGGGCCTGGCGAGGAGAGACGTGAACCCACAAAACAATTCTACACGAAATTGTTTATTTATGACCCAGTAGTACTAGCACCTGCCTCGATAGCTTTCATCCATCCCACTATCGGGTTTTCTCAGGCTCATTCGCCAGAGGGGTTCACCGAGTGCTTACGTTTACCCGCACCCCGAAGCGGAAACCGATGCCGCGTAAACGGCTTCTCGGTCCCTGGTGCGGAAGCGTTTGACGGAGAGGCAGCGCGCTTTTGCCAGGGGAGGAAAGGGAAACAACAATGAGGAGATAGGAGGGAAGCCGTAAAGCCACACGTCGGACCTGGAATAGTAATCGTCTTTCGTGATTTCCTCTTCTTGCCCGTTCAGAACCTTCCGGCCGGGGATAACGAGCGCCAGGAGGCACTGGGTCGTATACACGATCCAACAGACGAAGACCGAGAGAACTTTGCCTTGGAGAAGTTCAGGGAGATCAGGACGGCTGAAGTCAAAACTGCGACTGCCGCGAAGATAGCGCAGTTAGCCAACTGATCACATAAGAAGCCAGGACGCCGAAAGGTATAAAACTCAAGCGCACTCGCGGGTATATGATGGCCGCAGGAGAGAAAGGGCGACATGAGAATCCTCGGCAAGCCAAAACCTCTGCAAACAGGAACGTTTTCATCCAAGGTCGTAAAGAAGCCGGTTGTGAAACCGAATCTGAAACCTGCGAAGAAGCCGTAGGCGGTTGATTGCTCACGCTGGTCCCCCTGGTGCGCGCTAACTCCTGGCAGCCCGTTGATGGCGCAGTTCGCTGCTTGCATATCGGAACCGGCAGTGCGTTTGCGTGGTATGCGGACCGGACAGATCATCTGGAATCGAGTGCGTTTGTCGCAGCGCAAGCGCGAGTGTCCCGACTTTATGGGTGGGAAAATCGATATTCGCGCAAGCTCTAATCATTGCGGTTTTTCTAAGGTTTAGGAACCTTCGGCGGCTCCCAAAGCGCGCTCTCTAAAGGAAAATCAGCCTCCAAAACGTACTTGGGGGCCGCTCCGTGAGTTCGAATTAACGGGAGTGAGTATGCACCAATGTTGAAGCCCGTCCAGAGATCCAGATCGAGGCTCTTCAAAGCCTCCTGAGCCCACAACTCGTCATTATCCCCGTAACGGGTCTCGAACGAAATCCTTGCACCTGAGAGATCATTTAGCGAAACAAGCGATTCGCCGGTTTTGGATACGAGTGCCGCGTGAATGCCCCATAAATGAATGAAGAAGGCGCCGGATTTGATACCCATGGAAAGGGAGCGACCGGTTCCAGAATCTGACTGCATCACAAGATCGGGAATTCAGGCTTTATTGATATATGGCAGAGACTTCCAGAAGCAATCGGATTTCGTTTTATCCTTAAATATGCGTAAAACAAATTCGGGCTGCAGCAGCCGATAGACGACCGGGTCAAGCTTTGCGCCTGGCAGGGCTCGTTTATCTTCGATCAACGCGTAGTTATCGTCGGCCTCTTTTTCAGCGAAATCCTTCTGAGTGGCAAGATACATTCCTATTCGCTTAACATATTTGCGCGTATCATCCGGAGGAATAGCGATTTTTACTTGAGCGCCAAAGCTGGCATCTTGAATTACGAATAGGCCGCGCCTGATCTCGCGCAACATCTCGCCGTTCTTTGTTTCCTGTGCGATTCGCTTCTGGTTATCTTCCCTGGTCGACTCATTTTGTTTGTGAGTTTCAATAGACTGGGTGACAACCGCGATGAGCGTCGATACAACCGTGCCGATTAGAGCGCGTCTCCCCCAATTCGTAATGGCTCCGTCTTTCTTGTAATCGACCATCAGGCCGATGATGCCCCAGATGCCGGTCGATAGTACGGCCAAGAATTTCAGGGTCGCGAGAATAGTATCCGTCGTCATGTAAAATATCAGGATTCAATCCCCCATCGTAATTCAGAAAACGGAACATTATCTCCTTCTGCCGTTCGATCGGCAAGGTGCCTTTCGTGACGGTGGGTTGGTCTCCACAAGAGCGAACCGCAACGGCTCACCCCCGGACAGTCGCTTCCGCCAATTATAGAAAGACTGCTCGCTGACACCGTGCTCGCAGCAGAAAGCACTCACCGAAGGCTTACTCTGCCCCTGCAGCCGGAGCAGTTCCGCCCACCTCTTCTCTGGCCCAGCACCTGCCTCGATAGCTTTCATCCATCCCACTATCGGTTTTCTCGGGCTCATGCGCCAGAGGGGTTCACCGGGTGCTTACTCACAAAGGACCCTTTGTGAGAATCAGATCGCACGATACAAAAGCCGATTAGCTGAACGGGATATCAATTTCGGAATAGCTGCCAGATGTGGCCGCGTTCACCACGACGGCTATACGTTCAAGGTGCAATCTGACACGTGACGATTCGTGCAGCCGGTCAAAACAACGATGGCAATTTTTCGTCGGCGAGGTTCTGCTGGTAGTGGATACGCCTGTCGGTCGTGAGCAATAGATCAAGCGCCGCTCCTCTGCGACATTCAGCAACGCGCCGTTATTGACTTGTCCCATCCTCTGGCTTGGGCTGTGATGATTGTGTGGCACGGGCGAGCCCCTTTGGCGTTCCGTGGTCAAAGAGAATGAGCATCGAGCGGGGCGGAGGGTTGCTCCGGTGCTGAAACCTTGAGGCTCTGGGCCACAAAATCAAGTACCGCTGTAATCTGCTCCCGCGTCACGTCGAATTGTTCCGTCACTTCCTCGACGCTCAAATCCTCAAGGTCCTCCAATGACGGTCGCAACGGGCAAGCGTGTATCACGAAACACCCATGCGCTGCTGACTTTACCGGGGATGCTCTCCACGGCGGGACATTGTGACCAATCAAGAGTTGCCATGTTCGTACCCTCCTTTCATCGTAGCCTTTTACACGGTTCGGCCGCGGCGTCACGCGTGGGGCGACGGGCGCAAAGCGCGTGTCAAAATCTACCCTTTGTAAGACAGTCGGGATTAGTGGTTGTGGAACTCTTCACCCCTCCCCAGAGCAAAACTGCGACGGCGATGAGAACGACCCAAAAAATAATTGTTTTTGCACATCACCGGTTTTTCGCGGATCACCGCCAAGCTCGCGGCGCAGCCGTAGTCTCTTGATCTCCTCTTCGCGAATTTGTTGCCTTTGTTCATCGGTAAGCGCCATGATCGATTTCAGACGCAACCGAAAGCAAGCGGCAGAGCAGGCCCGAAATCTACTCCTCTACACTTCAAGCTACGAGTATGAGCTAAGTTGATGGTGCAGTAATGCGGAGATATCGCGGGGACCTCAGGCGAACCGCCACGATTTCAATGGGACTGCGTTCCGCGCGGTAAATCGCGAGGCATGCGCTGACCGGCCAGAACAAGACCGAGTGGCGAGTCAGGGCTTCGCGCCGGTGTACCATGCGGGGAGTCTGCCCGAGCGCTTCAAACGCTGTGAACAGCTTTTCTATCCAACGGTCGGCGGCATCGATGTTGTCCACCGCGATGTACTCAGACGTCGTCCAGATCCAAGCCCGCATGAACGCTGATAATAGCCGCTCAAGCGCGGCTTCCGGGGTTCGATCGATTTGCGCTGCAACCGGGCGCGGGCCGAGTCGCATTCCTTCAGAAGCCGGAGGGCTTCGCGAGCGAACTCACTTGCCGAGTTGTACCCGCCAGATCCGACTTTTGGGGCTCACGGACTTCTCGAAGCCCGGGTAAGCGATACGTTAATCGGAAGTCTTCCCTGCCGTCACGCTGGCAATCGTATTTTTGGGTTACGATTTTTTGGGTACTCGATTCTTGAGTTTATTCGGGACCGAAGCAACGGACAGGCAAGCGGGGGAAACTAATAGCATGGCCCATATCAATGTGAACCGTGTGCGAATCATCATTTGTGTGCGGATCATCATTTGGGTGATGTTCGCAGGGAGCCCGGCTGGCGCGCAGTGGACGCAGCATCGCGCGGCAGACGCTCCCCGGCTTCCCGATGGCACCGCGAATTTGAAGGCGTCCGCGCCGCGGGCCGCCGATGGCAAGCCGGATCTGTCGGGGATCTGGCTG
The DNA here is from genome assembly GCA_963718155.1 of Terriglobia bacterium. Lineage (GTDB taxonomy): Bacteria > Acidobacteriota > Terriglobia > Bryobacterales > Bryobacteraceae > BOG-234. The sequence goes on from CAVQYP010000033.1 coordinate 29,376, forward strand.
GACGAAGAGAACCGGCCGTGCCCACCATACAACTGCGACGATATGCTCACTCCCCAGGAATTCTGGGACATCGGCTGGAGCCTCGAAGGCGGGCTACCGTATCAACCCTGGGCTGCGGCACTCGTGAAGCAACGGGGGGAAGCGCGTGGGCAGGAAGATCCGACCTCGCATTGCCTGCCAGGCGGACCGGTCAAACTGCACACAGACCCGCTGTATCGCAAGATCGTGCAGACCCCTGGGCTGGTCCTCATCCTGAACGAGCGAAATGCGATGTACCGGCAGATCTTCACCGATGGTCGGTCGCTGCCACAGGACCCGCAGCCTTCACTGAATGGCTATTCGATCGGGCGATGGGACGGTGACGTTCTGGTGGTGACTACAAGCGGATTTCGCGATGGCATATGGCTGGACCGCAAAGGTAGTCCTTTGACGGAGGCTGCAACTATCACCGAGCGCTTCCGGCGGGTGGATTACGGGCGGCTGGAGATTGCGATGACGGTGGCTGATCTGAAGGCGTACACGATGCCGTGGTCGGTCACGATACACCAGAATCTGAAGCCCGATACGGAGCTGATCGATTACATATGCCTGGAGAATGAGAAGGACATGCGGCACCTTGTGGCAAAGTAAGGACGGCAGGCCTTTCAATCGATCATTGCCTCACATCGCTATGGCGGCGACTCCGCCGCTACGAAGTTCAGCGCAGAGGTCAATAGATGATGCGGCGACGAGTTCGTTGTGAAGACACGGCAGGAGCAGTCGTAAGCATCAGACCGCGACGGCCGGATCTGGAAAATAAGGCTTCGCGCCGGCTGAACCTGGGAATCAGGCGCTTTTCTGAAGCACCTCGCGCTCGATTGCGGCCGCGTCGATCATTTCGAGATCGTGGCGGTTTTGGAGATTCAGCCAATATTGGGCGGAGGTTCCGAAGAACCGTGCGAGTCGCGCGGCGGTGTCGGCCGTAATGCCGCGTTTCCCGTTAACGATCAGGCTGATGCGGTTGGCGGGAACGCGGAGTGCCTGCGCGAGGCCATTGATCGAAATCCCCTCGTCAGCGAGGTCTTCGCGCAGAATCTCGCCGGGATGCATGGGAGGAAGCTTAGTGGTAGTCGGTAATCTCGACATCGGACGGCCCTTTCTCGCTCCATACGAAGCAAATGCGGTACTGATCGTTAATCCGGACTCTGAACTGGCCTTTGCGGCCGCGAGCGCTTCGAGGCGGTTTGAGCTTTTCCGCGCGCGGATCCATGAACGATTGGATCAGTACTCATATGGCATTACTTAGCAGGTAATACTTTGCCCAGTTTACGCGGCGAGTGCGAATCAGCGGCGACAAAGATCGGCGCTACCGCTCCCGTAAAGTTCCGCGCCGGGCGGAAGCCCGGCGGCAAGGCCGAAGCCTTGCCCCACAATTGCTACGAGGCTTCAGGACGTGTGGCGGGCTTTTGAAGTGGTGTTTGGCGGCCTCGCTGTTTCGTGGTGGCGGTTCTGCGATCGATTCCCCGACGGCGGTCCGGCTTCGGGATTCAGTTGTCGGCTGGGGTCTTTGCGAGCCGTCCACCACAACCACGCGAACACCGGTCTTTGCGGCTGCAAGCCGTAATCCGAATTGTTCCTGGATCGACGTAAAAATGGAAGGACCCGCCGCGTCCGCGACCACCGGCCGATCCAGCTTCTGCGACAGGTACTCCGCGAAGCCTGGAAGAGTAGCCTGGGCGGTCACTCGTCCGCTCGTTTTCGTTGATCTTCCCGAGAGGCCGTCAGCCAGATCCGTTTTCTCCAGTTTTGCGCCGCCTTTCGCCACAACGAGCCGATAGACCTGCATTTTGAAGCGTTCCTGAAGAAGAGATTCCAGCACTTCGGGTATCTGTTCGTTCGTCTGTTCGGCGGGTATTACGGCCTGTATATCGAACCGTTCGGGAATCAACCAGTCCGGTCCCGAAATCTGGCGCTGCTGCACACGTTTCGCATCGGAGATCAGATCCAACAAAGAGAGCCCCCGTTACATCTGAGACGTCATTTCGCGCCTCTTTCTTTTTTATAAAAGCTGCCGGAACGGTTCGAGATGCCGGCCGCCTTCAAGTTGACACAATGCGGCAAAGTCCGTAACCTGGGGACATGGAAGTGCGTTTCACGCCCGAACAGGAAGCCCAGCTTTCGCAAGTTGCGAGTCATGCCGGAACAGATGTCGAGCATTTCGTCAAAGAGGTGGCGTTGCGCGCAGTTCAGGAAAATAACCGTTTTCGCGCCGCCGTGCGCGAGGGCATTGCGCAAGCAGACCGGGGCGAACTGATCGAAGATGATGAAATTCGCTTTTGGCTTGAGCAGCAAGAACATCGTTGAACCGCATCCGCTGGACTCCAGCCGCCATTGAGGACCTCAAGGCCGTTTCCCGCTTTATCGAGCGGGAACGCAACCTTCGTACCGCCAATCGGGTTTGCCGCCTCATCTACGACGCAATCCAATCCCTCAGGCGGTTTCCGGAGGTCGGCAGGTCAGGCCCGGAAGAGGGAACGCGAGAACTGGTGGTTCCCGCGCTGCCATCGTACATTGTCGTGTACCGGATGCTGCCGTTCGAGGCGGTTCAAATCCTTCGCGTCTGGCACGGTGCGCAGCAACGGTCGGGATAGGGTGTGATCGCCGATTGCCGATACCTCGCTATGCCAGCACCAGAACCGGGTGATAGATGTGCGTCATGGCGATCCGGCCAATCGCTACGAGGCGTCCATCCGGGCCGATCACCTTCACGAGGGGCGCGCCTGCATTGAGGCGGAATGGGGAGACATTGAAGTCCCTTCCCTGGCGAATCTGGGCGATCTCGATCTCATTCACATAAACCGACGGAAACTCCGGCAGCAGATCGCTGTTGGGGATTACAGCTTCCCGCAGACGGCCCTCGTCTTTTAATTCCTGCAAACGTTCGAGCGTCAGCGCCTGGTCGAGGCGAAATGGACCGGACTGGGTCCGTACCAGGGAATCGATGTGCGCGCCGCATCCGAGTTGCAGACCAAGCTGGTGCGCGATGCTTCTGATGTACGTCCCCGCCGAACAGCGCACCTGAAGCCTGGCGCGAACGCCTTGCAGTTCGATCAGCGACAGTTCGTAAACAGATACCTTCACCGGCGCGAGATCTACCGCAATGTTCTTCCGCGCCAGTTTGTATGCGGGAACGCCGTTCACCTTCTTGGCCGAAACGGGCGGCGGCGTCTGCTCGATCTCTCCGCGCATGGATGCCAGACACGCTTCGATTTGTGCATCGGTTATGTACGGCTCCGTTTCCGGACCGCAAGGCTCGCCGGCCCGATCGTATGTGGACGTCGCGAATCCCAACCGGACTACCGCGTCGTAACGCTTTTCGGCCTTCTCATGAAATTGCGCCAGACGAGTCGCCTGCCCGATCATGACGGGCAGAACGCCCGTGGCAATGGGATCGAGCGTGCCCAAATGACCGACGCGCCGCGTACCCGCGATGCCTCGCATCTTGTTGACTACGTCGTGGGATGTCCAATTGGCGGGCTTGTCGACGACGATGATTCCTTCAAAACTTTCCATTCACTTCTGTTGTTCCAGTTCGTCGATGGATTTCAGTACGACCGCGCCGATCACTTCAAAGCTGTGCGGGTCGAGTTTATCCATGGTGTCGCGCGGGGTGTGCCAGAAGGTGTTCTGAGACTCGAAGTCGATGAGATCGACCGAGCGCACGCCGGCGCTGAGGAACGGCATGTGATCGTCCTCGATGGCGCCGCCCTGACGCGGGAATGCGGCGGAATAACCGAGCGAATCGGCAACGTCCCAGATAAGGCTGCGCAGCGATGGGGCGGAGTTCTGATCCCACGTGAGGCGGAGGTTTTTGTCCCCGGTCATATCGACGTTAATCAGCGCTTTGAGGCGGCGGTTGGTGCCATCGGCGCTCCATTTCGCAGCGAGATGGCGGCTGCCGTAAAGGCTATCCGTGTCGCTCCACTCGTGTATCGCTTCTTCACCGTCGAAGAAGACTACATACACGTCGTCAATGCGCGGGCGGCCCTGCAGGGCAGACGCAAGCTCGAGGAGCATGCCGGTAGAGGAGCCGCCGTCGTTCGCGCCTACGAAGCTTGCCATCTTTTTTGTGTCGTAATGGCCGGTGATCGCGATCGCGCGGCCGGACTTGCCGGGAAACTTCGCGATGATGTTCTCCATCGCGAGCGGGCCATCGGGTGTCTGAGCGGTGAACTTGTCGGATATCACCTCGCAACCCAGGGTCGAAAGGTGTTGCCTGATCATGGCGCGGAGTTTGGCGATGGCGGCGGATCCATCGGGCCGCGGCCCCAGGGCGACCGCCTGACGCGTCAGAGCGAAGGCATCAGCTCCGCTGAAATTTTTGGCCGAGATGCTGAAACTCAGTCCGAGGGTGAGAACGATAACAAACGGCGAACGGTACATTTGCGTATTCAAAAGGAGGTAAAGCGCTGGAATTAAAACGACTTATCGCGGAAGCGGAAAATCTCGTTAACCTTCGCTGTCACAATAACTTGCCCACAGAATGTTGTACCATAGACGGCAGGAGGCCGAAGGTGGCTTCATTCGGAATCGGCGCTAAATTGCGGCAAGAGAGGCTGAACCTGGGCCGCAGTGTTGAAGACGTCGCGCACGAGACGCGAATTTCAGAAAAGTTTCTGGACGCGATCGAACGAGAAGATTTCGAACGCCTGCCCGGCCTGCTCTTTACCCGTAATTTCGTAAGGCAATATGCGCAAAGTCTGAGGCTGGATCCGGACCCGCTGCTGGCGGAGCTGCCGAAGCCGGATGAGTCCGCGGTGCGACTGCCGGAGGCGCCCATACCTGTTACGTACAATCGCGACCGGGCTATGGGCTCCTTTGTCTGGTTCGCGCTGGCCGCCGCGGGAATACTGGGAGCCTGGTATCTCTCCCACTCGGTACGAACACGCGTAAGCAGTTCCCCGAGTCCGATAGCGAGTGTGCGACCCGCACCTCCTGCTGCGGCGCCGGAGCGCGCTCCAGATGCTGTGGCACAGCCGCAAGCTACACCATCTACCGACGGTGAGCCTCCTGAGGCTCCGCCGCCGGCAGCTCAAACGCCTTCGCAGCCAATAGCGCAGCCGGCGCCGACGGCCGCTCAGACGCCTTCGCAGGCGACACCTGGCGCCTGCGACAAGCACCGCAGCGCAGACCGCAGCGGCTTTAGCTTTACCTGTTCGCGTCGTTCTCAAGGCGCAGGAAACATCCTGGGTTCAGATGAGCGTCGACGGTAAGGTCGCGTTCACCGGCACGCTGCAGCCGAACGATACGAAAGAGATTTCGGCGAACGAACGCGTGAAAATCGTGACCGGTAACGCGGGCGGAGTCACGATTTCATTGAACGGAAAAACGCTGGATCCGCTGGGGCCTAGTGGCCAGGTGCGAACGGTTATGCTGACGGCGGAAGGTCCGCAGTTCCCCGCGAAAGCTCTCCCGCCCGAGCCCGATCAGCTCTAGCCCTGCGCCGGTTGCGCAGCGCCTCGCGGCGTTCCGCAAGCAGGATCCGCCTTCTGGCGCGCTCAGCGATCAGCAATTCCTGACGCCGCCTCTGCTTGGTGCTGATGTCGACCTTGCGCCAGAACTTGTCGAAGTACGACACCGCCGACCAGAGCGAGAACAAGACCACAATGTAAAGCGAGATTTGCGCCCATTCCGTAACCCACGCGTGATGCCTGCTGAGCATCAGCAGCGAGATGGCCAGCACCTGCCAAACGGTCTTGGTCTTACCCAGTTCGCTGGCCTTGATTGTGTAGCCTTCCACGGCGGCGATGCTGCGCAGGCCGGATACGGCAAACTCCCTGCCTACCAGCAGCACGACGAGCCAACCGGCGACGACATGTTCCTGCACGAGCGAGATCAGCGCGGCGGAAACCAGCAGTTTATCGGCGATGGGATCGAGCAACGTTCCGATTGTGGTGACCTGTTGCCATCGGCGCGCGAGATAGCCGTCGAGAAGATCCGTGGCGGCCGCTACCCAAAAAATTAACAGAGCAACCAGATCATTGGTGATGACAGCGCCGTTCCAATGAAGTATGATCTTTTCCTGTACGAGTACCGCGACAAGTAATGGTACGAAGAAAATCCGCGCTATAGTCAGGGTATTCGGGAGATTCACCGGTCCCCTCCAACTGTGGAAATCACCAGAAATGGGAAATTGACCAGCCCGATTTCTTCGCGCCGCTTGCAATTCTAGCGAATCAAAGGTTAAATCGTTTCCGCAGAAGCGTTTAGCGGGATTGCTGCGTTCCGGTTCAAAATCGTCGAAAGCCTGAAAACGCAGGGGGTTACGAGGTTCTGAATTCACTTGTGCACAGAATTTTCCACAATTTGAGTGGAATTCCGGATGAGGTATCGGCGCAACCGCCGACGCAGCGATTCGGGCGCGTCCACCTCCATCACGCATAGGTTTCCATCATAATCCTCCGCTCGCACTCTGCCGCAGCGATGCAATAGAGCGATTGCGGCGCCGTCACGAAGCGGTATACGAAATTGTACAGTTTCGACCATATCGAAGGGAACGACCTGGTCGATCAGGTCGAGGAGGCGGGTCAGTCCTTCGCCGGTAAGACCGCTCACCATCACGGCGGGAGTCAGAGCGCTTTGCCCTGCGTCAGATAGCAGGCGGGCGCCGAGAATCGCGGCGTCATCACGTTCGCGGCAGGCCGGGCAACTGGTCCGCTTTGTTCAGCACCAGGATTTGGGGCGTTCCGGCGGCACCGATTTCGCCCAGGACGCGGAATACCTCGGAGATGTATTGCGGCGCCTGATCGGACGATACGTCGACGACGTGAAGGATCAGAGCCGCCTCCGCGACTTCTTCGAGGGTGGCGCGAAAGGCTTCGATCAGCGTGGTGGGCAGGTTGCGCACGAAGCCGACGGTGTCGCTCAGGAGGATGCGGCGGCGGGAGGGAAGCGTGACGGCGCGAATGGTGGGATCGAGCGTCGCGAACATGCGGGCATCGGCGAGGACTCCGGCCGAGGTCAGGCGATTGAACAGAGTGGATTTGCCGGCGTTGGTGTAACCGGCGAGCGACACGGTGGGCACAGGAACCGAGTCGCGCTTTTCGCGGTAGAGCGCGCGGCCGACGCGCACGCGTTCCAGATCCTCTTCCAGCTTCCGGATGCGTGTGGCGATACGGCGGCGGTCGGTTTCCAGCTTCGTTTCACCGGGACCGCGTGTGCCGATACCGCCGCCGAGACGGGAGAGCGAATGGCCCTGACCGGAGAGGCGCGGCAGCATGTATTTCAATTGCGCGAGCTCGACCTGCAGACGCCCTTCGGCCGTGCGAGCGCGGCGAGCGAAGATGTCGAGGATCAGTTGCGTGCGGTCGATGACCTTGATCCCGATCGCCTTTTCAAGATTGCGCTGCTGGGTGGGCGTGAGTTCGTGGTCGACGATGAGGACGTCGGCGGAGAGCGCTTCCGCCAGTTCTTTCAATTCCTGCACCTTGCCGTATCCGAGCAGTGTCGCCGCGTCCGCAACGGGCCGAACCTGAAACACTTCCGCGGAAATTTCCGCGCCGGCACTTCGGGCCAGTTCGGCGAGTTCGTGGAAGGATTCGGCGGCGGCGGACGATACGGAACCCCGGCGGCGTTCGAAGCCGGCAAGGATAGCCTTCTCGGCAACCTGTTCCAGTGAGATCGTCGGCCGCACTCCTGACAGCCCGCACACAACGGGCAGTCACTTCATCTTACCGGGCGGCTTTTACTGAGAGCCGGATCTAGTTTTCGGCGTGGGCGGCGCCGACCGCCTGAGTCATCGGAGCGGAGACGCCAGGGTGATTCGAAGAGTGCTGCTGAACCGCCCTGGTGATCACAACGGTGGAAATCGCATGCTTGAAAATCAGCTGTTCCTGATTATTGGTTTCAAGCACCAGCGAATATTTGTCGAAACTCTTGATTCGGCCCGAAAGTTTGACACCACTTAACAGGTAAATCGTGACCAGACCCTTTTCTTTGCGCGCATTATTTAGAAAACTGTCCTGGATGTTTTGCGCCGGCTTGTCCATCTTGCTTTATTACCTACTTTGCTTCAGCCCTGCGGTATTCTGAGACTCCATCAGGGTCGATTGCATTGTAACGCACCCGTAGCGGAAACCGGGAATTTGCGGACGATCCTTACTCTCCCGGAAGCTCCAGGTACACAGCTTATACTGCAGAAGTCAAATGGCGATCCGGGTACGGTTTCAAAATAATGGCGAGACATCTTACGGAATAGTTGCAAACGGCACTGTTGAAGAGTTGAAAGGGGGGCTGTTTGACGATCCGCAGCCATCGGGACGGCGGTTCGCATTGGATGAGGTAAAGCTTCTGGTTCCGTGCGAGCCTCCCAAGATTTTCGCCGTAGGCCAGAACTACATAAGCCATCTGGGCGAACGTAAGATGCCTTCGAAACCGGAGATCTTTTATAAGCCGATCACCTCTCTGCAGGATCCCGAGGGGCCGATCGTGCTTCCGGAAGACGCCGAAGACGTTCATTTCGAGGGTGAACTGGTTGTGGTGATGGGGAAGACGATCCGCAGCGCTTCGCGGGAGGAAGCGGCGGCGGCGGTCTTTGGGGTCACGTGCGGCAACGACGTCAGCGATCGGAACTGGCAGCGCGGCGCGGGCAAAGACAACCAATGGTGGCGCGCGAAGGGATGCGACACTTTTGGTCCGCTGGGCCCGGTGATCGTGACCGGCCTCGATTATTCCGATCTGTTGCTGCGCACGATCGTCAACGGCGAAGTCGCTCAGGAACAGCGCACGAGCGATCTGATCTTCGATGTTCCGACTGTCCTGAGTTTTGTCAGCCGCTACGTCACGCTGAGTCAGGGCGACGTTGTCTACACGGGTACGCCGGGCAATACGCGCCGGATGGCGGCGGGCGATGTGGTCGAGGTGGAGATCGAGGGTATCGGAACGCTGCGGAATCCGGTGACGCGGAACTGAGCCACATGGATGCGCCACACGGATGAGCGACGCTGGCGAACGACGTTGGCACGTTTCTGCGATGTGAGCCTGCCCGTTCCTCTGGATCAGGCTTTCACTTACTCGCTGCCGGTGACGCTGCAGCACAGGGTTAAGGCTGGGGCGCGCATCCTCGTTCCTTTCGGGCCGCGAAAGATGGCGGGTGTGGTGCTTCGGGTTCACGACGAGGCACCCGATGTTCCGCTGAAAGACGCGCTCCGCCTGATCGATGCCGAGCCGGTGCTCGATGGCGAGCTGATCGCGTTGGGCAAGTGGATTTCGGGATATTATTGCGCTCCGCTCGGCGAGGTGCTGCGGTCGATGCTGCCGCTGGCATCGGATATTCGTGCGGGCAAGATCTATACGCTTACTGATTCCGGTCGGGACGCATCGCGGCAGTTATCGATAGAGCCGCAGGCGGAAGACACTGTCAACCAGGTGATGCAGATGCTCGCCGCGCGATCCCTTTCAGCGGCGCATATCAAGAAAAAGATTCCGCTTGCCGATCGGATTCTGAGGTCGCTCGAGCGGAAAGGCTGGATTGCGGTTGAGGAAGTGCAGCGCGATCGCGACCCGATGCGGGCGGCCGCTTCGAAGCTGCGTATCGCGTTGACGGGCGCCGAGCCGCAGGGGAAATTGCCGAAAGCCGAACGGGAGTTGGTCGCATATCTGGCGCTGCATCCGGGATCGCATAATCTGGGCGAACTGGAGCCGATGGTGCATAACGCCAGCCAGGCAGCGCGAGCGCTGGCGCGGAAGCAGGCGGTCACGCTGATCCCCGAGCCGGTGTTCATTCGAGCTGCGCCGATCCGAGCGCCGCATGAACTCAACGCGTCGCAGCGTAATGCGTTCGATCTGATCGAGGCCGGAATCGCTGCGCGGAAGTTCTGTACGTTCCTGCTGTACGGCGTCACGGGCTCCGGCAAGACCGAGGTGTATCTGAATGCGATCGATGCGGCGCTGGCAGCAGGCCGGGGGGCGCTGATGCTGGTGCCGGAGATCGCGCTGACGCCCGCTGTGGCGGGACAGTTCTTCGCGCGGTTCGGGGATCGGGTTGCGATGCTGCACAGCGCGTTCAGCGATTCCGAGCGGGCGGATCAGTGGCGGCGCATTCGGGCTGGGGGTGCAAGCGTGGTGGTGGGAACGCGATCCGGAGTTTTCGCGCCGGTGCGCAATCTGGGCCTCATCGTGGTGGATGAGGAGCACGACGCGAGCTACAAGCAGGAAGAGAACCCGCGTTATAACGGACGCGACGTTGCGATCGTGCAGGGCTCAGGCGGCGGATGCTTGCGTGGTGTTGGGGTCCGCCACGCCGAGCCTCGAGAGCCGATACAACGCCTCGTCGGGTAAGTATACGCTGCTGGAAATACCCGAGCGTATCGGCGACCGGCCGATGCCGACGGTCAAGGTGGTCGACATGCGTCAGGAATTTCTCGAGACGCGGAAGCACGCGATCTTCTCGCGGGCGCTGATCGAGGCGATTCGCGAGCGGCTGGAGAACAACGAGCAGGCGATGATTCTGCTCAACCGCCGCGGATTCGCTACGTTCGTGGCCTGCCGGTCGTGCGGCTCGCGCGTTGAGTGCATCAACTGTTCGGTGACGCTGACCTGGCACCGGCGAGACCGGCGGCTGCTCTGCCATTACTGCGGATATGCGGAGAAGGTGCCGTCAGTTTGCCCGAAATGCCAGAGCGAGCATGTGCATTTCATGGGTTCGGGTTCGGAGCAGGTCGAAGATGAGTTGCATCGCGAGTTTCCGGCGGCGAAGATTGCTCGGCTGGATCGCGATACCGTGGCCGGCAAGCGGCAGTTCGAAGATATTCTGCACAACTTTCGCGAGCGGAATTTCGACATTCTGGTGGGTACGCAGATGATCGCGAAGGGGCACGATATTCCGAACGTGACGCTGGTCGGCGTGGTGTCGGCGGATGTGGGGATCGGGATGCCGGATTTTCGCGCGGCGGAGCGGACGTTTCAGATTCTGACGCAGGTGGCGGGGCGGGCCGGGCGCGGGGCATCTGCCCGGCATCGTTCAGATGCAGACCATTAATCCGGATCATTATGCGATCAAGTTCGCCGCGCAGCAGGATTACAACGGGTTTTTCGAGAAGGAACTGCAGTTTCGGCGGTTCATGAAGTATCCGCCGTTTTCGGCGATGGCGAATATTCTGATTCGGGCCACGAAGCAGGAGGATGCGCTGCGGATGAGCACGGAACTGGGCCATCACATTACGCCTCCGCCGGAGAACATGCGAATTATGGGCCCGGCGGAGGCGCCCGTGCAGCGATTGAAGGCGGAGTTTCGGTATCAGTTGCTGATCAAATCCGGCAGCCGGAAGGATTTGAATGCGCTGCTGCGGAAAGCACGGGATTTTGCGCGGGCGCAGAAGTGGAGTGCGACGGCTCTGGTGATTGATGTGGATCCTTTGACTCTGCTTTAGCAGGGTGCGGAAAAAGGGCGGTAGTCGTCGCGGTAGGGATGGCCGTTACCAGCCACCCCCCGCACAGACCCGTGCTTGCGGCGCTACCGCACACGGTTCTTACTTCGGATGTGCCGCCGCACGGCGGCTGGCGTGGAAATCGCGCGTCTGGAAATTCATGAACAACGTATGGAACGGGTAGCCATTGATCGAACAGTGTCCCAGCTTTTCCCAGGTGGGCCGCCTTTGGCTGCGCTGTCCCAGCGCATGGAACCAGTAGCGGGCGACCTGTCGTCGGAAGCGTGACAGCACCGTCAGATTCCCGGGGACTGCATGGTATTGGTAGTAGCCGTTGAGTACGCTCCTCAGCCATCCGCCGACCTGCGCTACCGGCTCGTGCATCCTCCGACGGAGTTCCTGCTTAATCTCCTGCAGTTTCTTCCGCCGTCGCTCGCCGTCGGTAATGCGCCGGACTTCGAATCGCCCCAGACTGTTTTCCGCGCATATATGCTGGAAGCCCAGAAAGGTGAACGACTCCGGTTTCCCTTCTCCACGTTCGTCCCGGTTCTGCCGGGCGAAACGCCCGAACCGGATCAGCCGGGTCTTGTCTTCGTTCAGTTCCAGCCCATACTGGCGCAGTTGCTCCCGTAAGTTCTTTCAGGAACTTCTCCGCTTCGTACTGATGCTGGAACCCAATGACGGCATCATCCGCGTAGCGGACGATGATGACGTCGCCGTGCGCATTCTGCCTCCATTGGTCTGTCCACTGATCGAGTACGTAGTGCAGGTAGATATTCGCAAGCAGCGGCGAAATCACCGATCCTTGCGGAGTTCCCTTCTCCGTCTTCGACCATTCACCGTCTTCGATGACTCCTGCGTTGAGCCATTTCCGGATCAATCGCAGGATTCTCGTGTCGGCGATCCGCCGCCCGACCATTTCCATCAGGTGTTCTTTCTCGATGTTGTCGAAAAAGCCCTTCAGGTCCAGGTCGAGAATCCAGTTCACTTTCTTCCCCCGGATGCCACATAGAGCGCATCCAGCGCCCCATGCTGGCTGCGTCCGGGCCGAAACCCGTAGGAGAATCCCCGAAAGTCTTCCTCGTAGATCTGATTGAGGACCGTCACCACCGCGCTTTGGACGATCTTGTCTTCCAGCGCCGCGATTCCCAACGGACGCAACTTGCCGTTGGCCTTCGGTAATGTAGCTTCTCTTTGAGGGCAGCGCCCGATACGCTCCGCGGTGGACCCGGCCGTGCAGATCTTTCAGTCGATCTTCCAGCCCGGTCTCGTACTCTTTCCATGTCACGCCGTCTACTCCGGGCGCAGCTTTACGTTTCAGACCGTAATAGCTGTCCCGCAGCAGATCGACTGTCACATGGTGGAGCAGTGCCGTGAACCGTTCCTGTTTGTTCTTCCGCGCTCTCTCGCGCACACCATTTAACCCCTGTGACACCCGTTCCCCACTCTGTGTTGGTTGGTTGTTAGGTTCCATGTTGTTCTCCTCAGTCAGAGCCCTTCCCTCCGCAACCTCCGCCCTCGCGTCTCCACGAGTTTTGTTCGGCTGTTTCGCAGGTGTCGGGTCGGAGGAGGCGCGCTTGCGCGCTGACCTCCGTCCGCCGCTCAAACTGTACGGGCGGTTTTCCCGCATACAGCTTTCACGAAGACTCACGCTTCCGAGGCGCAATCGAAGGGATTAACTGAATCAGGTTGACCAGCCCGTACTCGCCGTACAACTTGGTTTGCGGCAACTGTCGCCAGCCGCCGTTCCGCCAACGCTTGCATCGATGCGACCGAATGCGCCGCACAATCCAGCCGTCGAGCCGGTGGAAGAGCTTTCGGACGTGGGCTCGCTTGTAGTGATGTCCCCATCCCCGCAACACGGGGTTCAGTTCCTCTATCAGCTCACTGGTTCGTAGTGGCACGCGCCGACCGGTAAGCGCGCGTACCTGATCCATAAAACGCCGGATCGATTTCTCACGAGGGATCGCGTACAACTCCCCCGATTGAGCACCACTGCGGATCTTGCCCGGCGGCAACCGAAGTTGCTTGCCGCGCTTGATCTTGTACCCGAGAAACTCAAACCCTTGCCGGACATGCACGATCCGCGTCTTCTGCGGATGCAGCTGCACTCCCAGTTCGTTCAGAATCCGAAGCGCCGCGGCCACTGCCGCCCGAGCCTCCGCTGCCGACTCGCAGGTCGCTACCCAGTCGTCGGCGTACCTCGTAAGCTGATATCCCCTGCGCCGCATCTCCTGATCGTACGGCGTCAGAAGTACGTTGCTGAGCAAGGGCGAAACCACCCCGCCTTGCGGTGTCCCGCGCTCTGTTGGAAACAGCCGCCCTTCGCCATAGCTCCCTGCCTTGAGCATCGCCTCAATCAGGCGCAGCACCCGGCCGTCGGCTATTCTCTGAGCCACAAGCGCCAGCAGTTTCTCGTGTTCCACCGACCCGAAAAAGTCTTTCAAGTCTGCGTCCACGATCCACTCCCGCCCGCCCTGTATCTCCTTCCACACTTTGCGCATGGCGTCCTTCGTCGATCGCCCTCGCCGATATCCGAAGTTGGCTTCATCGAACACCGGCTCGAAGATCGGTTCCAGCCGATTGAGCAACGCCTGCTGACATACCCGGTCGTAAATCGTCGGGATGCCCAACGTGCGAAACTCGCCCGGCTTTCCCGCCTTCGGGATCTGCACCTGCCGCACCGGCTGAGGCCGATAGACATCCTCTTTCAGTTCGCTCTGCAGCCGGTCCAACTGCTGTTCCTGTTGCGCGGCGAATCCATCCAGACTCTGCCCATCCACTCCTCCACTGCCCCGGTTGGCCTTGACCATCTCCCAGGCCATCTCCAGATTCTTCCGCTGATACACCTTGTCAATTAATGAATGGACCTTCTTCACACCTGTCGGGTTGATCCAGTCCACCAGTCTCCTCGGACGGGAATGTACGGGTATTTCACTCATGGAACTGATCCACCTCCCCGCCCTTACTCATCTGGTTTCCTCTCTCTTCCCAACCGCCTTCGCCGACTGCCTTCCCCGGCCCACTTCTGCCGCCGGTCTCCCGGTCACGCGGCTTTCACCGCGCTTAAGGTACTACACAGCCGTCCGTCTACTGACAGAGCGTTGCTCGCCATTTCGCTCTCGCTTATAGGTCTGCTTACTCCGGTGCCACCCGGAGACCCTGCCAGTCCTCCTGAGGTCACACGTTGTTCTTCCGTACCGTGCCATCCGCAAACACCTTGGTGCGGTGGGTGAATGAGAACGCCTTCGCCTCCATAGTGCAGGCTCGACCTTGCCCCACCTTTGGCCGACCGGTTCCTCTTCGGGGTAGCCCCCATCGATTACAGCCCGGTACTTCTCCTCATCCCCTTCGGATTCCACCTCGCAGTGGACACCCTGCCCTCCGGAGAACAGCAGGCTGGTGGCTTCAGGTCCGCCTTGGCTCGTGTCCGGCTTTCGCTTTCGTGCCCGTGTAGGCTTCTCCATACCTTCCTCCTTCTCCGGCCCGCGAGGCATTACTCCCGCGTTTGGATATAACGCTCCTCATTCGAGCGCCAGAGGGACTTCAACCCTCCTGAACAACGCGCTGCTCAGCGCACACTACGGCTCCGTTCGACTCCTCGCCGGCGTGCGTGCACGGATTGCGCTTTTGGCTTCCCGGGCCGATCCGGCTGCTGGTAGGCCCCGGATGCCGACGAGGTCTCTCGGTTCTCGCGCGTGCAGTTTCTCGACGTGCTTATGGCTCTTGGACTACGCCGGATCTGACGAGAACTCGCGCTATCGTTCCCCTCAGTGTGGCCTTCCCGTCGGGAGCACACGGTCGGCATCCGGATTGCGGTTTTCGAAGCTCAATTCCTGGCCCGTCGATGCCTCTGTCTACGCTTCACCCGGCACCTCGCGGCACCCAGCGCAAGACTCGAGGTCAAGATGGTTCGCTACTCCTTTCTTGTGGGGCTCTTTCATCCCCGACTGCACGCCGGTTTATCCCGACGATTGCGCTCCCTGCCGGTCGCGGCTCGGAACAGAGTGTGTTCATTGGAGGGATTTGCCGGGCGCGAACGTCAGAGCTGGCGGAAGAGGCCGGCGCAAAACGGGTCGAACTGCAGCCAGCGCTGCCCGTGATAGCCGATTTCCGGGTTCTCGGGCACGCGGAGCAGTCCGTGTCCCTTGAGGCACATGGATTCCGTGCCGTGCCATTCCAGGAAGACTTTGGAGCGGTCGCCGATGGACACGGTGTTTCCCAAACGGCGGAGGCAGACCGGACAGCGATCCCGCTGATCCGTGAGCGCCCAGCGGATGGCGAGGAAGGCCGCCCAGTAAGGGAATTGCCCCGCCCAACCGATGAATCTTTCGCCCCCGCCAGCGATGAACGCGATGGTAAAGACGGAAATTGCCAGCATGAGTATCATCTTCGCGGCGAAAAACGGCCAGGAGCCTGGCCCCGTACCGCGCGCCGGGCGAATCCCTCAGCGAGATTGCTGTCGTGACGCGGGCGACGAGCCATCCGGGAGCAAACATCAGGGTGACGGCCGGCATCATAACGCCGATCAGATGCAGACCGCCGGGCCGCAGCAGAGCGGCCGCAGCGGACATTGCAGCCAGAATCGCAAGCAGGACGAGGCAGCGTACCGGCGAATCGAGGAGGCGGCTTTCTCCGAACGAGGGCAGATCCGGAAACACCTGCGCGGCCTCGATCCCCAGCGAACCCCAGGTGCGCGGCAGCGGGGCAGTGCGCCGGATCGACAGGGCGTCGCGGCATGCGCCGAGACAGAATCCGGTGAGTTCCGAACGCCGTTCCGGTTCATCTCCGAGCGCGCGCCAGGCGTACCAGAGTTCCGCCTGCCACTCCGCGAGCCATTCCGCGCGCTGCCCGACGGGTACAAACCAGGCACTGCCCCGAAGAATGGTGAGATGGAGTCCGGGAGTATGAAGAAGCGCCAGAAGGCTCATGCGTTTTGGGTCTCTGTCTCGGGGACCAGTTTGGCCAGCAGCGGGTAACGCTTGCGCGAAGCTTCGAGGGTCGCTTTCCCGCTGTCTGTCAGTTTGTAGTATTTGCGCGCCGGGCGGAGTTCGGAGGCCGCAATCGACTCCTTTTCCCATTGGGAGCGAATCAGGCCGTCGCGTTCGAGGCGGCGCATCGCCGGGTAAACGGTCCCGCTCGGAAGCCCGGTCACTTCCATGACGCTGAAGCCGTAGACGTAGCCGGAGCCGAGCGCCTGCAGAATCATCGCGGAGGTGTGGGAAAGCTTTAGTTCTTCCGCCATGCGGGAATTATATCTATGTAGCATGCTACTTGACAAACCAGATTTGGGGGCAATATAGTTTTCTACATAGGTGACCTATGCTGGAACTTCGCAACGTGTCGAAGAGCTTCCTCAAGATTCCGGCGGTTTCGGATGTGAGCTTCACCGCCCGCGCGGGCGAGATCACGGGATATCTCGGGCCGAACGGCTCGGGCAAATCCACGACGATGAAGATGATCACCGGGCTGATTGAGATATCGTCCGGCGACATTCTGTTTCAGGGGCAGCCGATCCAGCGCGATCCGATCGCGTGGAAGCAGCGTATGGGTTATGTGCCCGAGGAACCCTATCTCTACTCACATCTGAGCGGACTCGAGTATCTCGTGATGGTGGGTCAATTGCGCGAACCTGCCGGAGAGGGAGACAGCGCGGCGGATCAATGGACTGCTCCGGCTGTTCGGACTGGAGCGCGACCGCCACGCGCCCATTTCCTCGTATTCGAAAGGAATGCGGCAGAAGGTACTGCTCTCGGCGGCGCTGCTGCACAATCCCGATCTGATTCTTCTCGATGAGCCGTTTTCAGGGCTCGATGTAGCGACCGGGCTGGTGCTGCGCAGCCTGATTCAGGAACTGGCCGCGCGCGGAAAGGTGATGCTCTTCAGCTCGCATGAGCTGGAGACGGTCGAGCGGGTCTGTTCGCACGTCGTGATTCTGCATCGCGGCAAGGTTGTGGCCGACGATTCGATTGAACACCTGCGCACGCTGATGCAGGCGCCCACGCTCGAAGGCATCTTCTCGCAACTCGCGGTCGAGCAGGATACGCAGGCGATTTCGCGCGAGATCGCCGATTTGATCGAGGCATGAAGCGAGGCAGACGATGAACCCGCAATTCCGTGTCCTTTATCGCGAATTCCTGCTGCGTCTGGTAGATCTGGAACTTCTTTCCGCTGACGCGCAGGGAGACACGAATAAGCTGCTGGGACAGTTCGCCACTGTGCTGGTCTCATCTGAGCGTCTTCATCGGCCTGGGCGGTCTGTTTTTCGACGCCAGAGGCATGACGCCCGCGCAATTTCAGGCGGCGACGTTAACGATTGAGCATTTTCTGATTTCAACCACCATGCTGGTTACGGGCCTGTTCGCGGTTTTGAGTTGGGACTCGACGTTTCCCGATCGCAAGGATGTGCTGGTGCTCGCGTCATTGCCGATCCGGACGCGTACGCTGTTTCTGGCTAAAATTGCGGCCGTGGCGAGCGGCCTCGGTCTCGCGGTGCGTCGCATTCAGCGGCGCTCCCGGGATGACCTGGCCGCTCGTATTTATGGGCAGAAGCCCGGGTTTCCTCGACCTGATTTTCTTCTTCCTCCACCGGGCTTTTTTCGCGTATTGGATCTCCGTTACAGCGGCCGCAGTATTCCTGTTTTGCTGCGTCCTGGGCGTTCAGGGAGTGGCCGCGCTGTTGCCGCGCAGGATTTTTCTGCGACTCTCCAGCTTGATGCAGGTGGCCGCGTTCTGCACGTTCCTGTCGGTTTATTTCCTCGAACCATCTTTCGCCAGCCTGGAAGCGCTCGGCGCGCCGGGCAATCAGAGGATGCTCGCGTGGCTGCCTTCCTGGTGGTTCCTCGGGTTATTTCAACGACTCAACGGCTCGATGGAGCCGGGGGTGGCGCGGCTGGCGTGGAGGGCGGTGATTGGCCTTGCGGTCGCTGTTTGTATTACGGCAGTCGCGTATGCGGTGTCCTACTTCCGCACGATTCGCAAGGTCGTCGAAGAACCCGATATCCTGCCCGGCCAATGGAGCGGCGGCCGGGCGGTTTCATTTATTCATTCTTCGCTCTCGGCGATCGCGAGCGGCGAGCCGGCCCGGACGGCTATCGTGCTATTCGCCATCCGCACGCTGATGCGCAGCCGTCGGCATCGTCTCTTCTTGTCGTTCTATCTCGGGATCGGGCTGGCCGTGGTCATCCTCTTCTCGAAAGATCCGGTGGCGCGGAGGCAACTGGCTTCGCTCGTCAATGTGCCTCTACTCATCGCAAGTGTGGTGATGCTGCTTGCCTGGATTGTGGGAACGCGCGTGATCTTTGCCATACCGCTCGATCTGCGCGCGAACTGGATCTTCCGTTTGACGCCGGTACGGGGCGGGGCCGCCTGTCTTTCGGCGGCGCGGCAGTCCCTGTATCTGCTTGGACTCGTGCCGGCGTGGTCGATTGCGGCGGTCTGTTTCCTTTGGATCTGGCCGTGGAAGACCGCGGTCGCTCATTTGATGTTGCTGGGTTTATTGGGATCGATTCTGGTCGAAGCGACTCTTTTCGGATTCCGCAAGATCCCGTTCACCTGTTCGTGGCTTCCGGGAAAATCGAATATCTACAGGCTGTACTGGGGATTTTTCGCTCTTCAACCGCTGGTGCTGGTCAACGGCTGCTCGCTTGAACTTGCGCGCCTTGCACAGCCGCTGCTTTATGCAAGGGTTTTTTCGGCTCTGACCGTCGGATATGCGGCCATCTGCTGGTGGGTCGGCGATCGGGCGGCTTCCGATGAGCCCGTGGTTCAGTTTGAAGAGACGGAGGCTTCGCCGATCTTGAGTCTTGGGCTTTCAGGATAGAGCGCGATCGGCGGCTGATCCGATCTTCCATTCGTTGAGCATGCGATGTCCGATTTCGGCGAATTCCGGATGCTCGTTTATCCAGGCGCGTAATTCCGTGGCGGTTTCGGCCAACGCGTCGTCGATGCGTTCGAGGATCTGCCTCACTTTCGCGGGCGCGGCTCCGGCCCTTGTTTCTCCCAGCCTCCTGAGTTCCTTCGCGGTCGGCCATGTGGTCGCGCCGTTGAGGGTTAACGCCAGACGATCTTGTGGAAGGTACACAGAGGTCGTTACCAGATCGTAAACGGGCGCCAGCCGCGCTTCGCCGAGGACATCGTCGTAGAGAATGCCGAAATTCTTGAGGTGCGCGTCGCCATTGCGAAGAGCGCAGTTCAGGGCGATCAGGGTGAAGAGTTTCTCCAGGTCTTCGTTTACGTGTACGGAGTTCGCGAACTGGCCAAAGCGCTTCATGACCGAGGTTTCGTAAGTGCCGCGATATTTCTCGTCGGTCCTGCGGGCGTTCAGGACGCAGAAGTCCTCGAATCCGCGGTATGTTCCGTCCGTGCGCAGATCGAAGCGATCGATCACGAGCGCCATGCCATCCTCAGCAAGACGAAAGGGCGGCACGTCCAGTCCGCAGCGCCGTGCGGCCGTAAGGCAGAAGTACTCATTGGCGGCGAGTTGGGGGTATTCGTCGGGCTCCCACAACTTCACAATGTGAGTCGCGCCTTTGTAGCTCTGTGAAAACCGCCGGCCGGCATGCTCCGTTTCGGCGAAGGCTTTCTCGTCGCGTACGAGGATCTTCGGCTGGACACCGCTGATGCCGGAGAAGCACAGCGAACCTTTCCAGAAGGTAGCGGAACAGGTCGCCGCCGCGCCTGCGTTCGAGAATCTCGTCCACCGACTGAAATGGCACATCCTCGTGCAGCTGCTCTTTGTCGCCGGTATAACGGGTGCGGCCAAGCTGCGAACGGCCGACGACCGACAGCAGGTCGAAGTCGTCGAAAGTGCCGGTAGCTTTGGCAAAAGCGAGACGCAGCCGTTCGCGCATAAACCCCTCGGGCAGGTTCATTTCGAAGATTGGCGCCAGTCCAAAGGGGGCATTCCAGGAGGGAAGACGCACCGGCATTGTCACCGAGACCGCCCGCGAGGCTGGTGTCTCCGGGAGATAGGCGAATGTGCTGCCGCGCTCGCCGTATCGATCGAGCAGGCCCGCCTCAACCGCGTCGGTCCAGATCCTGATCATCACGATCCTCTTTCAACAGTTCCTCGAGCGTTGGGCGGCGCGAGGCCGCAGACTGCAACGTCAGTTCGAGCCCGAGCGCGGAAAGAAGTCTGGCGAGCTTCGAAAATCCGATTTCTCCGGCGCGTCCGTTCTCGAGCGCGTCGAGCGTGGCCCGGCTGATTCCCGCCTGTTTCGAGAGCGCGGACTGACTCATCTTGAGTTTTTTGCGCTGCTCGGCGATTTGGAGACCGAGTGAGGGCAGATCCGGCACTTGCCTAGTATATTAGGCATTTTCAGTTTATTTCAAGCGGAATGCCTAAAATATCAGGCAGATTAACGTGTTGTGAGCAGCCGCTGCTCCCGAAGATGGGGAATGTTGTTAAAGGATATCAATCCTGGATCGCCCCGTCTCAAGTCGATCTCGGTAAACGCGGTATTCCGCTGCGCCCCCGCCAGTTGCATGACCCTGCCCGGCGTGAGATCGAGGGCGACGCCGGCGCTCAGAGCGATCGGCGTTGCGGAAGTTACGACCGCGACGTGGCTCTCTGAAGGCAAATCGAGCAGAGCTTCGCGGACGCGTGTTTCGAACCCGGCGAACGACTCGCCGGCGAACTCGAATCGTCCTTCCATCCACGCTCTGACCAGCATCACATCGCAGTGCCGCCAGGCCCGGTGTGCCGACGATTCCGGATCCGCCATCTCCCGCTGCAATTCGGCGTATTCAAGACGGAACTGCTCGTCTTCAACGGCGAGAAGGGGCCCGACACCGGCATAAACCTCGTCCAGATCGAATTCGCTCCAGCGCGGGTCAACGACCAGATCGGGGTGTTCGCCGCCGCTCGCGGCTACGATCTGCTGGGCCGTGGCGATCTGGCGGTTCAGTTTGCCGGTCACGAGTGCGTCGAAACGGACGCCGCCCTCGCGGAACCAGTTTCCGAGGGCACGCGCCTGTTCCCGGCCCAAGCCGGAGAGATCGTCATAGACCAGACGAGACCCCGCCTGTCCGTGCCGAATCAAGGTGATCAAGCAGCGAGGGTAGCAAACCCACCTGCGATGTCATCCATCTGCAACACGAGCTTAAGGCCGCGCATCAAAGTATAATAGAAATACACAAAGCAGAATCCGAGGTAGCCTACTTGTCTCTCCGCAGATTTCTTCGCCTTTTTGCGCACGTTCAAATGCTCCCCATTCTGGAAAGCGGGGAGGAGACGCTCGTGGGCGGCCAGGCGGTCATGGAAGGCGTTATGATGCGCGCCCCCCACAGCTATTGCGTCGCTGTACGCAAGCCATCCGGGGAAATAGTAAGCGAGGAAATGCCGGTCGCGCGCCTTTCCGAGAAGTATCCGTGGCTGAAATACCCCATGATGAGGGGACTCGGCACGCTCGGCCAGGCAATGTCGCTCGGCGTTCGCGCACTGAAGTTTTCGGCAAATGCGGCGCTCGATGATGGCGCCCCCGAAAAGGGCAAACCCACCGAAGTTACCAGCTGGATGATGGCAGTTCAGGTCATTTTTTCCGTTGCTTTTTTCCTCGTTGTCTACAAACTCATTCCCCTCAAGCTCACGGAAACTCTCAGCCACTGGCAACCCGCGATTAAGGGCCAGATCGCCTTCAACGCGGTCGACGGTGTGATCCGCCTCGCCATCTTTATCGGATTCATGCTGGCGATTTCGCGCGCGAAAGACATCCGGCGGGTGTTCGAATTTCACGGCGCGGAGCACAAAGTCGTCTTCAACTTCGAATCGGGAAAACCCGTCACGGTGGAGAATGCGCAGCAGTTCGTTACCTGGCATCCCCGCTGCGGCACGAGCTTCATGTTCGTGATTATGCTGCTTTCGACGGCCGTTTACATGCTGATTCCCGCGCCGACCTTCACGGCGAAAGTGATCGAGCGGATCGTTATGCTGCCGGTAATTACCGGGTTGAGCTATGAACTGATCCGTTTTGCGGCGAAGCGGCGGGGCTCATTTCTCGCTTTGCTCACCGCGCCCGGGCTCTGGACACAGCGCATCACCACCAAACCTCCTTCAGACGAGCAGACGGCTGTCGCGATTGAGGCGCTTAACGGAGCGATGGCGCTCGAGGCGAAGCAGGGCGGCGAACTCGTTATCGCCTGACAGGCAGGCCTCGAAATGCAATATACAAACAAGCTCGATCAGCTGGAAAAACACTTTCAGGAGTTAACCGACCAGATGGCCGATCCGGCGGTCATCAGCGATGGGGAGCAGTATCGCAAGATTTCGAAGGCGCACAGCGATTTATCGGAAGTGGTCGCAAAATACCGGGCATATCGCGAGGCCTCAGACCAGTTGCAGCAGGCAAAAGCCATGCTCGACGAGTCCGATCCCGATATGCGTGAGCTGGCCTTGCTCGAGGTAGAACGTCTCGAACCCGAGATCGCGCAGATGGAGGAAGACATCAAGGTGCTCCTTCTGCCGAAAGACCCGCTCGATGATAAAGACGTTGTGCTGGAAATTCGGGCCGGCACGGGGGGCGACGAAGCCAGCCTGTTTGCCGCGGAGGTTTTTCGCATGTACTGCCGCTATGCGGAGACGCAGCGCTGGAAGGTGGAAGTCACCTCCAGCAGCGAGTCGGCCGTGGGCGGCTTGAAAGAAGTGCTTGCCCTGGTCAGCGGCAACAAGGTTTACAGCAAGCTGAAGTACGAGAGCGGGGTGCATCGCGTTCAGCGCGTCCCCGCGACCGAACAGCAGGGCCGCGTTCACACGTCCGCCATCACCGTCGCCGTTTTGCCCGAAGCGGATGAAGTCGAAGTCAAGGTCGAGGAAAAAGATATCCGGATCGATACATTTTGTTCCTCCGGCCCCGGCGGGCAGTCCGTAAACACCACGTACTCCGCCGTCCGCATCACGCACCTTCCCACGGGTGTGATCGTATCGTGTCAGGACGAAAAATCTCAGATCAAGAACCGCGCCAAGGCCATGCGTGTGTTGCGCTCTCGCCTTTACGAAATCGAACTGGAGAAGCAGCAGGCCGCGATCGGAGCCGAGCGCCGCACGATGGTCGGGACCGGCGATCGCAGCGAGAAAATCCGCACTTATAACTTTCCGCAAAATCGTTTGACCGATCATCGAATCGGCCTTACGCTCCACCAGCTCGATCTCGTGATGCTGGGCAAGCTTGATCAGATTTTCGACGCCCTCTCCGCGCATTACCAGGCGGAAAAACTGCAAAAAGAAGGCGCCGCCGCTTAGCAGTGCTCAAAAGGGCCAAAACCCGCTTGCTTCCGCGCGCGGCTCGGAAGTGTCTCCGCATGTTTGCAGAAACTTACCGAGCCACGACCCAGCATCCCCTTCAGGGGTGCTGGCACGGGAGGGAGTGTCATTCGAGTTAGATTACTTTTCCGATGACTATCCGGACGGCCCTCGCGCAAGGAACGGAGCTCCTTCAGCGCGAAGGGATCGCGGAACCGCGCCTGACTGCGGAGGTTCTTCTCGGTCATGCGGTTCATTGCGAGCGGGTTTACTTTTACGCCCATCCGGAGCGGGAGCTTCGGGAAGTCGAGTGGATTCATTACGGGCGTTACCTGGAAGAGCGGATGCGGGGCAAACCGACCCAGTACATCACGCGGCGGCAGGAGTTCTACGGCCGTGAATTCAGGGTTTCGCGCGACGTTCTGATCCCACGCCCCGAGACGGAGTTGCTCGTCGAAACGGTCCTGGAGCTCAAGCCCGCAAAGGGCGTTTTAATCGATGTCGGTACAGGGTCGGGCGCAATTGCGGTGACACTCGCACTCGAACTCGGACAGCCTGGTAATCGCGACGGACCTTTCCCCAAAGGCTCTGGCCGTGGCCCGCGAGAACGCCCTCAAGCTCAACGCGGAAGTTGGGTTCGTACACGCCGATCTCCTGGAATCCTTCGCCGACGATTCCGTTGAAGTGGTGGTCTCGAATCCGCCGTACGTTCCGGCGGCGAATCGCGAAACGCTGCAGCGTGAAGTCCGCGACTGGGAACCGCCGCTGGCGCTCTTTGCGGGCACCTCGGGATTGTGCGTTTACGAGCGCCTGATTCCGGAAGCGAGGCGCGTTCTCAAATCGGGCGGAATACTTGCGCTCGAGATTGGCTTCGGACAATCGGATGCCGTCACTGAACTTGCGCGCGGCTGGAACGAACTGCGCGTTATCCCGGACCTTGCGGGAATCCCGCGCGTCCTGGTCTGCCGAAAGCCGTGAGCGCTCACGTAGTCTTTCACGTCGATATGGACGCGTTCTTCGTGTCCGTGGAAGAACTCTTCGACCCTGCGCTTAAAGGAAAAGCGGTGGTGGTCGGCGGCAATAGCGATGAGCGGGGAGTCGTCTCGGCGGCGTCTTATGAGGCCCGAAAATTCGGTGTCCACTCGGCGCTGCCGCTCCGCACTGCGTACAAACTC
Organism: Terriglobia bacterium; assembly: GCA_963718155.1. Lineage (GTDB taxonomy): Bacteria > Acidobacteriota > Terriglobia > Bryobacterales > Bryobacteraceae > BOG-234. The sequence continues at coordinate 54,194 of CAVQYP010000033.1, forward strand.
TGCCCGCATGCCATCTTTGTTCCGGGCCATCCTGAAAGGTATCGCGAATACTCCGGGCGCATTTTCGAGATTCTGCGCGGGTTCTCGCCGCTGGTAGAGATGGCCTCCGTAGATGAGGCTTACCTCGATATGAGCGGGACGGCGCGGCTGCACGGTCCTCCGCTACGGGCTGCCCACTTGCTGCACGAGGCCGTCAAATCCGCCACCCTGCTGAACTGCTCCATTGGCATCGCCTCTTCGCGGCTGGTGGCCAAGATTGCTTCCGATCAGGCCAAGCCCAACGGCATTCTGCACGTTCTGCCGGGTGTCGAAGCGCGTTTTCTGGCGCCCCTTGAAGTCCGTAAGGTGCCAGGCGTGGGCAAAGTCATGGAGAAGAACCTCCACTCGCTGGGGATCCGGCGCATCGGCGATCTCGCCGCTCTGGAAGAAGATGTTCTCGAATCCCGCTTCGGCAAATGGGGGCTCGCGCTTGCCGGCAAGGCACAGGGGCTCGACGCCGGCGGATGGTTCGACTCCGGCATCGGCGAGCGCGGTGATCCGAAATCGATCAGCCACGAACACACCTTCAATACCGATACGAAAGACAGCGGCCAGCTTGAGGCGACGCTCGCCCACCTTGCGGAGAAGGTGGGCCGCCGGTTACGCGAGCACGGTCTCCATGCCCGCACCATGCATTTAAAGCTGCGCTATTCGGATTTCTCTACCATTACCCGCGCGCACACGTTCGGTTCGCCCACCCAGCTCGATATTGATCTGGTGGAGCAGTCCCGTGCTCTGCTGCATGCTAACTGGCAGACGCACCGGGCGATCCGCCTTCTGGGTGTTCAGACCGCGGGCTTCGAACGCGATCAGGGGCAACTGGATCTGATGGATGGCGGACGTACCGAACGCTGGCGGCAGGCGCTGGAAGCCGCCGACCGGCTGCGCGATCGTTTCGGGGAATCGGCCGTCGCTCTCGGCTCCGGAATGGGTGGGCGCTATCGGGAACGGGTACAGGAAAACCCCGCGGCGCTGCCGGGCAAAGAACCACGCAAACCATCAAAGCCTTGACTCGGCGTATTGTCGGTGCTAATTTATGCGCAGGCTGTTAATTTTTGCGCATACTTCCCATGGTGGCGATTCTTTTATGCACCGGCTGCGCGGCCCATCAACCCTCCGCGGAAAGCTGGCATCTTACGACGAACCTGCTGGTCCCACCGGGCGTCTCCAATCCCGATCTGTCGAAACGGACTCTCCTGTTGAATCTCACCGCTGGTCACGGCGTCTGCCCGCCCGAGATCCGCGTTAAAGCCAATCGCGTGTTTGTCACCGTTACCCGCGACATGCTGAACCATCAGCCGGCAGGATGGCTGACAAGCTGGGCTGCCGGGGTTGAAGCCCAGGGATGCATCGCGCCGGGCGAAGGCGAGCGGCTTGCCGCGCCGATCGCGGAGTCTCTTCCTCTCGATCCCGCGATCGCCTTCCACCTGCTTTATCCGAATAATCGGCAGACCGGGCAGATAGACCTTGCCCCGCCGGTTCGTCTTCAGGTGGTCAGTCCGATTCTTAAGGACAAAGCGGCCCCGATTCTCGAAGAAGCCCCGGAAACGTCAGGGAGTGTCAATGGCCTTACGCTCACAGTTAAATCCTCAGACAACCTGATCGGTTACGAAACCGCGTGGTATTCGATTCAGCCGAAGGCCGCCGGAACTGGATACTCCATCGCGCCGCTGTATGCCGAACGGCACATCAAGAGCGAGACGGAACGGCGACCACGACCGGACACCAACTACCTCACATTTCCTCCCGGCGCGGCCTTTTACCGCCTCGTATACAAATCCGATCAGACCTCGTTCACAGCCCTTGTTATAGCGGCATCCACCCGCGAAGAGCTCGACCGCCGCGTTCGTCTGATCGACACGGGAACGGCATCCTGCAGCGAACTCTGCGTTGCGATTTCGCGACGGGAGGCCATAAACGCCATGCTTCCCGTCAACGTCAACGGTGGGGAAGCGATGGTCAATTGGGGCGCCAACGTCGCGGAAGCAATCCGAAGTGCGGGCGTGCGTGAGCCGGAAAGCGTACTGTCACATTTGTCGGTCCGCAAACTTCACAACGGCCGCCTCGCGGAAGTCGAGTTCGACCGCGCCAGTCCGGCGATTCTCAACCTGATCCTCACTGGCGGAGAAACTATCTCGTGGGATCGCACTTCCGCGCCCGCGCCGCCGGGCCGACTCGTCGACGTCGGCGGCTATCGCGTTCACCTGAACTGCACGGGCTCCGGAAGCCCGACTGTTTTCATCATTGGCGGGTTTTCCTTCGACTGGGCTCGTGTACAGCCTGCCATTGCCAGCTTCACGCGAATCTGTACCTATGATGCGTCCGGCAATGCGTGGAGCGACCGCGGCCCGAAACCAACCTGCCTCAATCGCGTCGAGGAAATACACCGGCTTCTTCGGAACGCTAAAATCGACGGCCCATACGTACTCGCGGGCTTTTCAACAGGAGCGCTTTTTGCACGGCTTTATACGAAGAATTATCCGGATGAAGTCGCTGCCATGGTGTTCATCGACCACGCATATCTGCCTCCGCCGGTCGCCCCTGCTCCAGGGAAAACGGCTTCGGGTCGCGACACGCCTCCGGCGATAATTTCCGCGACGCCGATCAGCTTCGGAGTGGAGGACGAACCAGGCTTCGACAGACTTCCGCAGGAGGCGCGCGACCTTCACCGTTGGGCCATGTCCCGCAATCCCGCGCTGCCGGATTCCGATATGGCCGAGGCCTGTATCACGGCAGTTGGAAACACCACCGCCGGAAATCTTCCGCTCGTAGTCGTCAGTACCGCGAACGATTCGGCCGGTTACCTGAAACTGCAAAAGAACCTGCTCGCGTTATCGACGAACAGCAGCCAGCTTGTCGCCGCGGAAAGCTTTCACTCAATAGAAATCAGCCAGCCGGATGTCGTCGTCAAAGCGATCCGGCGAGCAGTCGAGGCATCACGGAAATGACCGACCATAACGATGCGGCCCTGAGCCGGCGCGAGCGGCAGATTATGGACATTCTCTTTTCCATGGAACGGGCAACGGGCCCCGAAATTCAGGAGCGCCTGCCAGACCAGCCGAGTTACTCTGCTGTCAGGACGATCCTCCGGGTACTCGAACGCAAGGGCCACATTCGCCACGTAGAGGAAGGCATGCGCTACATCTATCTGCCTGTCGCCACGCGGCAAAGTGCGGCAAAGTCAGCCATGGAACGCCTCGTCGCGACGTTTTTCGATGGCTCCATGAAAGCCGCTGCGGCCGCGTTCGTCGATCCCTCAACCGGAAAACTTTCGAAGGAAGATCTTAAAGAGCTCGAACGGATGATCCGCAAAGCTCGAAAGGAAAAGACGCGATGATCATACTCCTGATCAAAGTAACCATGCTTTTGCTCGCGGCATTGATTGCCCTGGCCACGGCCCGGAGATCGACTCCCGCAATGCGCCATCTTCTCTGCGTTTGCACGTTGTCGGGATCTCTCCTGCTTCCGGCTGCTGCCCTCTTTCCCTCGAAGGTGATCGCGATTCCCGCCACAGCATTCGATGCCGTGGTTGTCGGTTCGTCGACCCTGGCGCGCGCGGAAGCGTGGTCCTGGCAGTCGATCCTCGCGATACTTTGGGCGGCCGGAACCGTATTCCTGCTTTCACGCCTTGTATTCGGTTACTGGCGCGTCGCCCGCGTGGTCAGCAGCTCCGGCGTAACCGTGCCCCTCGCATCAGGGCTCTTCCGGCCTAAAATCTCCTTGCCCCGTGAAGCCGCCGAATGGCCTGATTGGCAACGCGAGGCAGCCATCCGTCACGAAAATGCGCACATCGATCGCAAGGACCTGCACGCGAATCTCGTCGCGAACCTCGCCTGCGCCCTTTACTGGTTCCATCCGCTGGCCTGGGTTGTTGCGGCGCAAATGCGTCGTGAACAGGAAGCGGCCTGCGATGACGCCGTCCTCCGCTCCGGTTTCGATGCCGCCTCATATGCCGAAGCGCTTCTCGCCGTGGCGCGAAACTCCCCCTCAACCTCAACGTTTATTCCAGGATGTTCCATGACAACTCAATCCAACCTTAAATCGAGAATCGTGCGTCTGCTTGACGGGACCGCGGTGCGCCGCACCTCGCGTGCAGCTCTTGCCGGAGTCGCAACCGCTTTCGCCGGAATTCTGCTGATAGTCGCCCTGCTCAGCCCCGTTCGAGCTGAGGAAGTCCACCAAATGGGTGATGGTGTTTCACAGCCGAGCGTTATCTATAAAGTGGACCCGCAATATACCGAGGATGCGCGCCGCGACAAGATTTCGGGCCCGGTGACGCTCTCACTGGTTGTCGGCGCTGACGGGCTGGCTCACGACATCAGCGTGATACAGCCGCTGGATCCGGGGCTCGACGTAAACGCCGCTGAAGCGCTGGAGCAATGGCGATTCGCTCCTGGACTGTTCAATGGCCAAGCCGTCGCGGTACGCGCCACAATCGTAGTTAATTTCAAGCTGTTGTAGCTGGCCCGTCAGCTCAGGCCGTGAGATGCTGAAATCTCATGCGAGACCCCGAGGTTGTAGAAGCAGAACTGGTTGAGATCAGCGCCATGGCCGACGACGAAACAAAGCTAAACAACATCATCGCCTGGTGCGCGACCCACCCTGACGAAATCCCCTTCGCGATTCACATTCTGATGGGAGGCAAAGCGAAGAAGGATAAGGAGGCTGTTTGAACCGGTCCGGATTACGGGCAATTCTCTTCCCACTTCCGAAGCAGCGCCCGCAGAACGTCCACCTCCGCGGATAATTCGGCGATGCGGTTTTCGAGCCGTTCACAGTACTCCGACCGAAAGTCGTCAATCCGGAGCGCCTCGGCCAGCGGATCTTCATCCTGAAGCCAGCTCTCCTCCGATGCCGGAGTCTTTTCGGCAGAAAGCGCCGTCGTCTGATCGTCTGCCCTTCGTTTGCCCATTTCTGTCTTTATTCCAGGATACCTGTCTGTCTTGCGCGAACCTGGAACGGGGTGGTTTGTGACTGTATGGTTACCAGCGGCTGTTTGCCCGCCGCGTGTGTTTCCGCAAGCCGGGGCGCGTCACATACCGGTCAGTGACCGTCAAACCCTCTTCCAGAAGAGGGAGTTAGCGGGAATCCGTGATACGTTGTGGACCGGTCGTCCGTCACATCTAACTGTCAAGAGGGAGCATGTAGAGGTGCCGTGATAGAGTGCAAATTCAGTCGAAAGGGACCTGCAACCTGCCAACCGAATGCTGATTGAAAACCCTCTCAATTCATCTCCGCTGGTTTTTCCGGTTCTTGAATGTTTTCATATCGTTGGCTTTGCACTTTCGGTCGGCACCATCGCTATTGTCGATTTTCGAATGCTTGGCTTTGGTATGCGGCGGGAGAAGCCGTCGCAACTGCTCAAGGACACTTTCCTCTGGACTCTGGGCGGCCTGACGCTGATGGTTTTCTCGGGCCTGATGCTTTTTTCTTCGGACCCGGATATGTACTACCTCAACATCGCGTTTGATCTGAAGATGTTTTTCCTGGTGCTGGCGATTATTTTCAACTACACCATTCACCGAAAGGTCGCCATAGCGGATGCGGCTGGAGGAGGAAAGCTGGTCGCCTGCGTGTCCCTGGCGCTCTGGGCCTGCGTTGTTTTTGGCGGGATATTCATCGGATTCCTGAACCCCACCCTGGATCTCAATCACGTCTGACCATGATTCTTTCCTTTGTCCAGTGGCTTCAATTGACGGACTTTTTCACCTATTTGAGGGGTTCGGAATACAGCTACCCGGTGGTTCTGTCGCTCCACATGGTCGCGATCTGCTTTTTCGGCGGGATGATCCTGATGACGGATCTGCGCCTCCTCGGCTGGGCCATGACCGGTCGACCCATCTCGGATGTTGTCGACCAGCTCCGGGTTCCGAAGCGTTACGGTTTTCTGTTCGTAGCCACCTGCGGAGTTCTGCTGTTCGGTTGCAAGGCGGAAGAGTATTATTACAACGCCTTTTTTAGAACCAAGCTGATACTTTTTTGCCTCGTAGCCGTTCACGCCTTGATATTCCGCGGAAGCGTTTATAGCAAGGCGGCGGAGTTCGATCGTGCGGGCGCAGTCCCGGGCCGGGCGAAACTGGCGGCGGCGCTTTCCCTGATTTTGTGGGCCGGAGTTGCATGTATGGGCCGGGGTATCGGCTATATTGAGCCGCCCTTCGGGATCCATGCCCAGCTTTGGCCGTTCTGAGCCATAAAACGTGCCATTGGGTTCCTTCAATCCGCATTCTCCTCAGACACAAATCATCGCGGGGTTGCTCGCAAACGTCCTGATCCTGGCCGCAGTCGTTTTTCTTGTGGTGGCGGGACTTGTTACCTATAGCGCCGTACGTTATCGAGCGAAGAAGGGTTCAGCGACCGGGGAGATCGAGCCCGCGCCAAACTTTGGATCGCGCCCGATCGAAATTGCCTGGACCGTGGTTCCGATCCTGATTGTCAGCGGGCTTTTCATCGTGACCGTTCGCGCCATGGCGAGAATCGACGCACCTTCAGAACCCGGCAGAGCGCCCGATCTGGTGATCACGGGCCATCAGTGGTGGTGGGACGCGCGCTATCCAGATGGCGTAATCGCGCCGAGCGAGATCCACATTCCGGTGGCCCGGCGGCTGCTTGCCGAGGTCGATTCGACCGACGTCATCCATGACTTCTGGGTGCCTCAACTGGCGCGGAAGATCGACGCCGTGCCCGGCCGCCCCGCTTACGTTTGGCTGCAGGCCGACTCCCCGGGAACTTACCGCGGCGAGTGCTCCGAATTCTGCGGCGCGGACCATGCGCGAATGCAGCTCCTTGTCATCGCGGAGTCTGACGCCGAATATTCCGCATGGCTCGAGCGACAGGCTCAGCCCGCGCGGACGCCGCCGCCCGCGATCTTCCAGCAGAAATGCGCGGATTGTCACACGAATCCCGCTAAAGGTCCGGACCTGACTCATATCGCAAGCCGTCAGACCCTGGGCGCGGCGCTTTCGCCGAACAATCCGGCGAATCTCGCACTTTGGATTGAAAAGCCTCAGTCGCTCAAACCTGGCAACCGGATGCCGGATCAGCAACTCTCTCGGGATGAAACTTCCGCTTTAACGTCCTGGCTGGGGAGTCTTCAGTGAGCGGCATTCTGGGAGCCATCGACCACAAACGAATCGGGGCTCTGTATCTTTTCTCCGCGCTGATCTTTGCTCTGATCGGTGGGGCGGAAGCGATGGTCATGCGTGCTCAATTATCCCTGCCGAATCTGAAACTGCTGACGCCGGACGCTTACAACCAGGTTTTCACCATGCACGGCACGACGATGATTTTTCTTGTCGTGATGCCGGTTCTGACCGGTTTTGGCGTTTATCTGATTCCACTCATGATTGGAGCGGAAGACCTTGCTTTTCCCCGTCTGAGCGCCATTGCGTTCTGGCTGCAGATCGCCGGCGGACTTTTGCTCTACCTGAGCTTCGCCACCGGAAACGCCCCGAATGCCGGCTGGTTCAGCTATGCGCCGCTGAGCGAGAAGCCATACTCTCCGGGTCCGGGTATGGACTTGTGGGCGGTATCACTCATTCTGATCGGATCCGGAATTATTGGCTCGGCAATCAACTTCGTCGTCACCATCGCCGCCTCGCGGACAGCCGGCATGACAATTCGCCGCCTGCCGCTTTTTGTGTGGATGAACCTGGTGAACGGGGTGATGATTCTCTTCGCGCTGCCAGTGCTTGTCGCTTCGCTTGTAATGCTGCTCGGCGACCGCCTGCTGCACGCCCGCTTCTTCGATGCTGCGCAGGGCGGTTCACCGCTCCTCTGGCAGCATTATTTCTGGATCTTCGGCCACCCGGAAGTTTACATCATGATTTTTCCGGCCTTCGGCATGATCTCCGAAATCATCCCGGTGTTTTCGCGGAAGCCGATTTTTGGATATCCCTTCGTCGCAGCCTCCACGCTGGCGATTGCTTTTCTAAGCTACGGCGTCTGGGTTCATCACATGTTCGCTGTGGCACTCGGACGAACTCTCCTCTCCGTGTTCGCAGCGGCCAGCATGCTGATCGCTGTGCCCACCGGCGTGAAGGTATTCAACTGGACCACGACGATGCTGGGCGGCTCCATCCGATTCACTACGTCTATGTTGTTCGCGGTCGCCTTCCTCCTTGAATTCACGATCGGCGGCTTGAGCGGCGTGGCCTTTGCCGCCGTACCAGTCGACTGGCAGATGACCGATACCTATTTTGTGGTGGCCCATATCCATTACGTGCTTTTCGGAGGCACGCTCTTCGCCGTGTTTGCGGGCGTCTATTACTGGTTCCCCAGGATGACGGGCCGATTGCTCGACGAACCGCTGGGCCGCTGGCATTTCTGGCTGGTGGTAGTGGGCTTCAACGCGACGTTTTTCGTACAGCACATTCTGGGTCTGCTCGGAATGCCGCGCCGCGTGTACACTTATGCGGATTTCCCCTGGTGGGGGACGCTCAACCTGATTTCCACGATCGGCGCCGGGATTCTGACGTTCGGAATTTTGCTGTTCGTCGCCAATGTTCTGGTCAGCCTACGTTTTGGAGCAGTCGCGGGCTGCGATCCCTGGAACGCCTGGACGCTCGAATGGGCAGAGGACTCTCGCGCCGTTACCGTGCAGAGCCGCCGCCCGCTATGGGATCTGAAACATCCCGAGGCTCCGGACTGGGCACCCGAATCGTGACCTGGACTAAAGCGAAACTCGGGATGTCGATGCTGATCCTCGCGGAATCGGTGTTCTTTTTCATGCTGATTCTGGCCTTCGTTTACTTCCGCTCGGCAAGCCTGAAAACAGCGGGAGCAACGTTGCATCCTGCACTTGCGTCGATCTCTACGATATGCCTGCTTGCAAGCGGCTTGACGTTGTGGCGCGGCTGGCTGGCACCGACCATCGCGCTGGGAGTCATCTTCCTGCTCGGCCAGGGACGTGAGTATCTGGCGTTATTCCAGAGCGGTGTGACCATGAGTCAGGGCTTGTTCGGAACGACGTTCTTTACCATCACCGGGATGCATGCCATTCATGCGGCGCTTGGCCTGATCCTTTTGGGATTCGCTTCCGCGGGCAGGCTCGCTGTTCCGGCAATCGCGATGTTCTGGTACTTTGTCACTGCCGCGTGGCTGGTAGTGTTCGCGGTCGTATACCTCTGGACTTTTCTATGAGCGCCGTCGAGCTTTTTAAAAGCGGATGGGATTGGGAGCCGTCAGTAGTGATCGGCTGCGCCGCCCTGACCCTTGCGTACCTGGTGTTTGTGGGGCCAGGGCTTCGGCCCTGCCGCCGGGCTTCCGCTTGGCGCGGACCGCTGGCATTCTTCCTCGCAGGTGTCCTGATCCTGTTGCTCGACCTCGTATCGCCCATCGATCTGCTTGGCGATCAGTACCTCTTCAGCGCCCACATCGTACAGCATTTTGTCCTGGCGCTGATCGTGCCCCCTCTGTTGCTGCTCGGTATTCCACAGTGGTTCGCGGAAGCCGCGCTCAAGCGGCCCATGCTCGCGCGCTTCGAACGAGAGATTGCCCGCCCGCCGGTGTCCTGGCTGCTCGGCGTGGGCGCGATGATTATCTGGCACGTGCCGCTATTCTTCAACGCGGCGCTCGCGAATGAAGGGCTTCACGTTTTCCAGCATCTGAGCTTCCTCGTCACGGGGGTCATCTTCTGGTGGCCCGTTCTCACGCGTATCGAGAGTCACCGTATCGCCCCGCTCGGGGCCATATCCTATCTCTTCAGCGCCTGCCTCAGTTGCAGCCTGCTGGGCGCCGCGTTGACCTTTGCCAGCCCGGGCCTCTATCCCGCGTACCTCAGTCCGGACGATCGCCTCGGAATTCTGCCGCTCCTCAGGGACCAGTGGGGACTTGATCCCCACAATGACCAGCAGCTCGGCGGTTTATTGATGTGGATCCCTGGCTGCTTTGTCTATTGGACAGGGATCCTCGCGACCGTTGCTCATTGGTATGAGGAGGGGTACGAGGAGGCTCCCGCAAGCCGAACCTTATGACAAATCCTCGCCTGCACCTCCCTGCGTCCATCCTCGCGATTCTTACCTTTCTCCTGATTGGGGTCGGCGCTTTACTTACCAGCGAGATCCGGCCGCTCCCCGGCACGCCTCCCGTACCCTCGGCGAACACGGCCGCTGCCGGTGCCGAGCCGATTGCGCAGGTCCACCGGATTCTGGCCGCACTCGTCGGGATACTCGCGATTGGCCTCGCGATTGTCAGTACACCGGAGATCCGGTTGCCCGCATTTGTAACGGTTGGCCTGGTCGTCATCGATGCCGTGCTGGGCCTTCGGCCCGGAGCAGGGGGAATGTTACCGCCGGCCGGCGGTGTATTTCACGCGTTGCTTGCTCCCATTCTTTTTGCGGCAGTCGCATCGCTTGTCCTGTTCACTTCCAGGAACTGGATCAATCCTGCTGTCCCCGCCCGGGACATATGGCCGCCGCTGAACAAGCTGGCTATCGTGGTTCCCATCTTTTTGGTATTGCAGATCGCGCTCGGAGCGGCGTTCCGCCACAATATGATGGGCGTTTTCTGGCACATCCTGAACGCGATGGTGACACTGTTGCTGATCCTGATGTTCGGCATCTGCGTGGTCCGGCAGTATCCCGACCATCCGACATTACGGCCGGCCGCAGTCCACCTCCTGGTGATTACCGGCGTTCAGGTGCTTCTGGGCTTTGCGGCGTTTCTCGTGCTCCTGATCGTTTCGCAAACTAACATTGCCCTGATCGTGATCAGCGTGTTTCACGTCCTCACCGGATCGCTGACTCTCGCGGCAAGTGTTGTTTTGTCCCTGCAATTCAGACGGAGCGGGGCTGCGGCCGCGTCACAAACCGGTCATTGACCGAAAAAGTGACCGCCACGTACCGTAAAGACTTTGTGTATCGAATACAATTGTGAAGCCAGAACGTAGAAAGCGCACAGGGCGCCGGATGGCGAGTCCGTTGTGCGCGAGTTTCCGAAAGTTGAGGGTATCAAACAAGTAATGCTGATTTATGATCTGAACGCAAATCCGCTGAACAGTAACGAATGGGCCTTTCCTCTGACCGAATGTTTCCACATCACTTCATTCGCCTTGTCGATCGGAACGATTGCTCTGGTTGACCTTCGCCTCCTCGGTCTCGGGATGCGGCATCAGACCGCCGGCCAAATCCTGAAGGACACCTCGCTATGGACCCTTGCGGGCTTCATCATCGTGATCTTCTCCGGCCTGCTGATCTTCTCGTCGGATCCCATTCATTACCTGTACAATCAGGCTTTCCGCTTCAAGGTCACGGTGCTCGCGCTCGGAATCATCTACAACTACACGATTCACCGTAAGGTAGCTTTGTCGAACTCCTCTGGGGGAACAGGGGTCCTCGTCGGCGGCATTTCAGTTCTCCTTTGGATATCGGTTGTCTTCAGCGGCCTGTGGATCGCGTTCATTTAGATTGAGAAAGGTTGGAATTTCGAATGTCTGCTGCTGAGATCAGTCATGCGATCCAGAGTATAGGGTTTCTGACATACATTCGTGAGTCGGGTTACACCTACCCGGTAATCATGGCGACTCACCTCACCTGTATCGGGATTTTTGGCGGCTTGATTCTTACTACGGATCTGCGCCTCCTTGGTCTGGCATTTACGGACATTTCCGTCACCGATTTCGTGCGGGGGACGCGAATCTGGAAGCGCATCGGCTTCGTGATTATGGTGACTATGGGACTTCTTCTCGGGACGTCGGAGATGGACAAGTACTACGCCAACCCCTATTTTCTGCTGAAGATGTTATTGATCGTCCTTGTCGGCGTGCACGCGTTGTATTTCCGGCCCCGAGTCTACAACAATACGACGGCAATTGACCGGGCGCCGCAGATACCAGGGGTTGCAAAGGCTGCGGCCGTGATTTCGCTGGTGCTCTGGATCGGAATCGCCAGTTGCGGCCGCTGGATCGCCTATTGGGAACCCCCGAGGCCCAAGGCGCCGGCCATTCCGACCACAGCCGCTATCGACATCCATGCCCCGGGCATGGCGCGGTTGCCCGTGACATGGATTAAATAAGTGCAGATCGCCGGCGTGAAGCCGCCGAAGATGGCGGTCGCAAGGCTGTAAGCCAGCGAGAAACCTGAGGTTCTGATGTCTGCGGGCATGATTTCCGTCAGATAAACGGCCATTGCCCCATTGTAGGCGGCATATAAGAAGGCCAGCCAGAGTTCCACCGCCATAAGTCCGGGGAGAGTTGGCCGGTCCACCAGCCACAGGAGCGCCGGGTAAGCCGTCAGCAGCGCCGCCGCTGTACATCCGATCAGTATCGGCCGCCGTCCGATGCGGTCCGACAAGGCGCCGGAAAGGGGGAGCACCAAGAAATTACAGGCGCCGATACAGAGTGTCACCACAAGAACACCCGTCGGTGCAAGGTGCAGGACCTCCCTTCCGAATGTCGGAGTGTAAGTCGTCACCAGGTAGAAACTCACTGTGGTCATGGTGGACATCATGGTGCCCAGCAGAACCAGCCGCCAGTTCCGCAAGACGGAACGCACGATGGCCGTCGCTGACGGGCGGACCGTTCGCCGCAGAAACTCCGGGGTCTCCTCGAGAGACCTCCGCATGACATAAAGAAATGGCAGCAGTGCGCATCCGGCGAGCAGAGCGATTCGCCAGCCCCAGCGCGTCATCTGACTTGGGGAAAGCGACGCGGTCAATGCGATTCCAAGCACGGCCGCGAACATGACCGCCACCTGCTGGCTGGCCGATTGCCAGCTGACGTAGAAGCCTTTTTTGCCTGGCGGCGCGATCTCTGAAAGGTAAACCGATACGCCACCCAGTTCCACACCTGCTGAAAAACCCTGTACCAGGCGGCCTGCAAGCACCAGCAGCGGAGCGGCGATGCCCAGCGCAGCATAACCTGGCAGGCACGCAACGGATAGAGTTCCAATGGCCATAAGGGTCAGAGTCAGGAGCAGGCCGGCGCGGCGGCCGCGATGATCGACATAAGCGCCGAGAATGATTGCCCCGACAGGCCGCATGAGAAATCCCGCCCCAAATGTCATCAGCGACAGCATGAGCGCCGCGAACGGGTTGCTGTTGGGGAAGAACGTGAGCGCGATCGCCGGCGCGTAATAGCCGAAGATCTGGAAATCGTACATCTCGAGCGCATTGCCGACGGCCACGCGCACGACGCGCCGCACCTGCGATACGGATTGCTGCGAACTCGCCTGCACTTGCCCGCGCTCGATGAACAAGGTAATCTCGTCCAAGTATAGGAGGCGCGGTTGCTGGCTACCCCGGAAGATTTTCAACGGCACTTTGAGATTTTGTCGGACGAAGCGTTACTGGAAACAAATCGGGACGAACTCGTCGAGATGGCGAGAGAAGTCTATGACGAAGAGATCGCCAGGCGCGGCCTTGGGCCTGAAGAGCGCGAAGAACTCGCTCCCGATGGCGAACTCCAGCCCACAGATGCAGTCGACGAAATGGTCCTGATAGCGACTTTTGGATTCCCCGAGGAAGCGAATATGGCCCGGGGCTTACTCGAAAGCGCATCGATTCCGTCCCAAATCAAAAACGAACTTGCCGCGGTGGGCGGTTTCGAAGCCAGTCTGCTGGTACCCGCATCATTCGAAAAGCAGGCCATCGAGATTCTCGAATCGCAGATCTCAGATGAGGAACTTGCCGCGCAGGCCGAGGCGGCCGGAATACCCGAAGAAGAGTTCACGGAAGGCGAGTTCGCCGAAGAGGACGAAGTGGCGGAAAACGACGATTAGCCTGCAGCGCGAATTCCTCGGAAACCGAAGTCGAATTGGGTGGCTCAGACGCATGAGGTTTCGGGGACGGCGCACGCACTCCACAGATAATGAGAGTCTGTAGCAGCGTCTATGATGAACTGGCAGCAACTGATCAGCACCCGACGCGCGGGACCATCCGACCACCCCGCCGAGGACCGTACCGAGTTCGAAGACGACTTGGGCCGGGTCGTGTTCAGCACCCCGGTTCGGCGGTTGCAGGACAAGACCCACGTGTTTCCGCTGGAGCCGCACGATTCGGTGCGCACGCGGCTGACTCACTCGCTCGAAGTCAGCAGTGTCGCGAGAGACCTCTCACAAGCTGCCTGCAGGAGGTTGGCGGATCGTATCCCGATTGAGTTCTCTCACGCGATTTCGACGATCGCGGCGGCGTGCGCGCTGCTGCATGACGTCGGCAACCCGCCATTTGGCCATGCCGGTGAAAAGGCGATTCAGGACTGGTTCACGCATAAGCTGGCGGAGGACCACCATCTCGCTGCCGTGTTTGTGGAACCGACCGCCGTGCAGGATTTCATTCAGTTCGATGGCAATGCGCAGATGGTCCGTCTGGCTACGCGTCTGCAGGTGCTCAGCGAATCGAACGGTTTGAACCTGACCTTCGGCACGCTCTCGGCCGCCTGCAAGTATGTTGTCTCGGCGCGGGACACGTGCCCCGATCATCACGAACGGTGCAAGCCCGGTTTCTTTGAAACCGAGCGCGAGTTGATCTGCCAGGTTCAACAGGAAACGGGAACCGGTACGTCGCGGAACCCGATCACGTATCTGGTAGAGGCGGCGGACGACATCGTGAACGTATGTATCGACCTTGAAGACGGCGTGCGAAAGGGCATTTTCCGGTGGCAGGAAATGGTGGAGGAACTGGAGCGATTCGGTGCCGGTGGTACGGCCGTTGCGCTGAAAGAAGATGCTCAGGCGCAGGTCGGGAAACGAAGCCTGGCGGCCTACGGACCGGGCGATGTGTTCGCGCAGGCGTTTCGAACGAACCTGATGTCGCGTCTGATACCTGCGGCCCTCGACGAGTTTCAGGAATCCTACGATGCCATCATGACCGGCGAGTACGGTTACGAACTTGTGAGGCAATCCCGGCTTGGCGGGCTTTACAACGCATGTAAGGAAGTCGTGAGGCGGCACATCTTCCGGTCGCCCGAAGTGCTCAGGTTGGAGATCATGGGCCGCAAAGTGATTCAGGATCTGCTCGATCTTTACTGGGAAGGCGTTGCGCCTGAATTGCGAGACGAGAAGAGCTTCAGCAATAAGGTCTACTCCATCATTTCCGATAACTACCGGAATGCGTACGAGCAGGATCTGAACAGGAACTTTCCGACAATCGAACCTGCCGTCAAACGGGACTACCTGAAACTGAGACTGGTTTGCGATCAGGTCGCCGGCATGACTGATGCGTACGCAGTGCGTCAGCACAAGCTTCTGGCGAACGTCTGAAATCATTGGCTGAGTATCCAGTGAACCGTTTTTGCGGCGAGGCGGTCGAGCGCTTCTACAGCAAGTTCGAGGTGCTCCTCTTTTGAATCTTCGATCTTGTTATGGCTGATGCCCTTCAGCGACTGAACGAACATCATCACGGAAGGTATGCCGCAGCGCTGAACCTCTGCGGCATCATGCAATGGGCCTGACGGCAGACGATGCACATATCCCGTTGTTTCCAGAACCGCCGCCTCGCAAAGATCCACGAGTTCCAGGTTGAACGGAACCGGTTCGATACTCCAGATTTTCGACCATTCGACAGTGCATCTTTCCTGAAGGGCGAATCGCTCGCTCGCCTCGCGCGCGAGACGATACATTTCGGCAAGAATATCGGCATCGAGATCGCGCTGGTCGAGCGTTGTTTCGCATCGGCCCACAACGGCGGTGACAATGCCCGGATAGGTTTTGACGCTTCCCATCGTGCACACCGCATCCGGATAACGTGCCGCGATGGGGCGCAGTTCGAGCGCGAGTCTGGCGGCCGCGGCCAGCGCATCGCGGCGAGACCTCATGGGTGTCGACCCGGAATGTGCCTCCTGACCGGTAAAGGCGATCGCGTGGCGCTCGACGCCTTTGGTGCCTAACACTACTCCGAGCGGAAGACCCATGCCTTCCAGCACCGGGCCTTGTTCGATGTGGAGTTCGAGATAGGCCGCGGCGTTCTGCTGCTCACTTTGCGCCTCCGGGAAGCGGTCGATTTCGACACCGCACCGCCGGAGCGCGTCTTCGAGACGAATCCCGTCTTTATCCGTGCGGCCGCGGTCCGCTTCAATCGTGGATGTGCCGGCGAATGCGGAGGAACCCAGCAGGCTGCGGCCGAAGCGAGCGCCTTCTTCATCGGCCCAGTCGACGAGTCGGATCGTGAGGGGCGGCTTGCCATTGTATTTCTCCGTGAACCCGCGCAGAACTTCGAGCGCCGACATGACTCCAAGGCTTCCGTCGAGCCAGCCACCGTTCGGAACTGAATCGAGGTGGCTTCCGAGGATCAGGGCTTTTTCGGAATCTCCACGGAGCGTGATCCAGCGATTACCCGCGGCGTCTTTGTGGTCTTCGACGGGAAGATCGGCGATTTTGGTTGTGAACCATTCACGTGCCTTCAGCCACGTATCGCTCCAGGCGATACGCTGGGCCCCGTTCTCATCAGCGGTCAAGGCGCGAAGCTCTTTCAGCTCCGCGATCGTGCGTTTGGGATCTGGCATTTGGGTTAAAACCAGGCGGGTTCGCGTTTCAGCAATCGGCCGCGACCTCGCTCGCCGACGAATTTTGCGTCTTTGACCTGAACGCGTCCGCGTACGGTCACAACCGAGGGCCGGCCTTCGATCGCCATTCCTTCGAAGCCGTTGTAGTCGCAGTTCGCGTGCTGGGTGGCGGCAGAAAGAACGCCGCGATACTCGGGATCGTAGATCACCAGGTCGGCGTCGCTGCCTACCGCGATCGTGCCTTTTCGGGGAAAGAGTCCGAAGAGTTTCGCCGCACGCGTGCTGGCCGCGTCCACGAAACGATGGAGATCGAGAATCCCGCGCTTGACACCGTATGTGTAGAGCAGATTCACGCGTTCTTCGATACCGGGGATGCCATTCGGAATCTGCGTGAAATCGTCTTTGCCCATCAGCTTCTGTGCGATGTCGAAGGGGCAATGGTCCGTGCCGACGGTGTCGATGATTCCGGCAGCGAGACGCGTCCCAGAGCGCCTTCTGATTGCGGCGATCCCGCAACGGAGGCGACATGATGTGTTTCAAACCTTCTACGCCGGGTCTTTCGGCATATGTTTTGTCGAGCAGTAAGTGCGGCACGACAGATTCGATGCAAAGCCTTACTCCTCGCGATTTCGCAGCTAATGCATTTTCAAGAGCCGGCTTGCAGGAGAGGTGAACCACGTAGCCCGCGGCGCCGGTGGTCTCGAGAAACGTGGCGAAGCGGTTGGTTCCTTCGGCTTCGACAGCTTCCGGCCGGCTGGGCTCGTGCCAGCGCGATTCGGCTTTGCCGTCAGATAAGAGGCTTTGCTGCATTCTCGCGACCAGTTCGGCGTTTTCGCAATGGGCCGTTACGATGACGCCCAGTTTTCGCGCGAGTTCGAGAGTCTGGTACATCTCACTGTCGTCGACACCGAAGAAGTTCCGGTAGGCGAGGAAGATTTTGAACGAAGCGATCCCGTCGGCTACGATTTCGACGCTAACTGCGATGGGCGTGCAGGCATCGAATTTGGAGACGGCCATGTGGAAGGTGTAGTCGCAGGCGCTTGCGCCTTCGGCTTTCGACTTCCATAAGTGATAGCCCTCGAGCGCATCGTCGAGGCGGGACGGGCAGCACATTTCGATATAGGTGGTGGTGCCTCCGACGAGCGCGGCGATGCTGCCGGTTTCATGGGTGTCTTTCGCGAAGGTTGCCATGAAGGGCAGATAAATGTGGACGTGCGGGTCGATGAAACCGGGAAAGACGAGTTTTCCGGTGGCATCGATTACTTCGGTTCCGGGCGGCGCTTCGAGATGCTTTCCGATGCGCGTGATGGTTTCGTCTTCGACGTAGATATCGGCGCGGGACCTTGAGTCCGCCGTGACGATGTCGGCGTTTTGGATCAGAAGGGGCATGATCAGGGTTCGCTGTGCCGAATGGAATGGGACACCGGCGACAAGATGGCCCGGCGCTACCGGAAACGCGCAGTAGGAGACTGCGGAGATGGCGAAACCCGTAAACCAGGCGTAGTCGTAGAGCCAGCGCAGTGAGGGGACTGCGAGGCCGATCAAAGCCGCGCCCGCTCCCAAGGCCAGCGCCGCGATGGCGCGGTAGTTTATACCTCCCGTGTACTCGTAGACGCCTCCGCGTATGTAGAGTTCGTCAACCTGCAGGCGGCGCTTTCGGATGATGTAGTAGTCGGCGATCATCACCCCCGCGACCGGCCCCAGGAGCGCCGAAGAGCCGACAAGCCATCCGAAAACATAGCTGTTCGCGTTCGCGAGAAGTTTCCACGGCATCAGAAGGACGCCGATTACGCCGGTGATCAGGCCACCGGTGCGGAAGGAGATGAACCTCGGCGCCAGGTTCGCGAAATCATTCGAGGGCGAAACTACGTTTGCGGCAACATTCGTGTTTAGTGTGGCTACAACAAGGGCAACCAGCGCGACCAAGGCCACTACAGGCTGCTGAAACCGCGCCAGCAGGACGACCGGGTCCCAGATCTGCTCACCGAAAATGATGGCGGACGCCGAAGTGACAGCCACACCAATAAAGGAGAAGAGCGTCATGGCGGGGGGCAAACCAAGAGTTTGGCCGAGCATTTGCGCTCGTTGGGATTTGGCGTAGCGCGTGAAGTCGGGGATATTCAGAGCCACTGTCGCCCAGAAACCCACCATCCCGGTGAGCGATGGGAAGAAAAACGCCAGGAATGCAGACGTGGTGGGGAACTTACTCGGCTGGCGCAGCACGGGGCCCAGGCCGCCAGCTTTCGAGGCAACCCAGTACAGCAGGATCAGGCCTATGGCGAGCATGAAAGGCGCGCTCACCGAGTCAAGCACTTTGATGCTTTCGAGACCGCGCCAGACCACGTACATATTCAGCAGCCAGAAAAGGAAAAAACAAACCCATATCGTGGCGGGCGTCTGAGCGGCAGGCCAGATGATTTTGAGCATGGTTGAGATGGCCTGGCCGCCGATCCAGGTCTGGATGCCGAACCATCCGCACGCCACGAGCGCTCTCACTACCGCGGGAATATTCGCACCTTTGACGCCGAACGAGGACCTCACGAGCACGGGAAACGGAATGCCGTACTTCGTGCCCGCGTGCGCATTGAGAATCATGGGAATCAGGACGATGAGATTGCCCAACAGAATAGTGCCGACCGCTTGCCACCAGTTCATCCCTCCGGAGATCAGGCCGGACGCGAGCATATAGGTGGGAATGCAGACCGACATCGCGACCCAAAGCGACGCGTAGGAATAGACGCCCCACGTTCGTTTCTCAATCGGTACAGGCGCGAGATCGCGGCTGTAGAGCGAGGGGTCGGGCGTCACGTTTTCATCCCCGCTGCTATTCGCTGCGCCCATGTTTCAGAGGGTATTCCGGAATCGATGCGCTTCATCGTGATGCAATCATCGACCGGGCAAACCAGAGCGCACAGATTGCATCCGACACACTCGGACTCATCGACGCTGGGAATGCGAGCGAGCGGGGTGCGTCCGTAGGGGACCTGGGCTTGCTCGGATTTGGAAACGGGAGAGACCGCGATGCGCGCTTTGGATACCGCCTCGACCTCCGCCGGCGTCGCATGTGGGACAAGGTCGTTACGGTCGAGATGAATGCACTGATGAGCGCCGTCCCAGCAGGCTATGTAGCAAAGCTCGCAGCCGATGCATTTCGCCGGATCGATGGCGGCGACGATCTTGTAATTGAGGTTCAGGTCCTTCCATTCGCTGACGCGATTGCAGGAGAGCCCGACGAAGTCGTCGATGCCGCGGAAGCCTTTCTCGTCCATCCAATTCGAGAGGCCGTCGATCAGATCTTCGACGATGCGGAAGCCGTAATGCATAGCAGCGGTACAAACCTGAACCGTGCTCGACCCGAGGAGAATGAACTCCGCGGCATCGCGCCACGTAGCGACCCCGCCTATTCCAGAAAGCGGCAACACCGAATCGGGATCCGAGGCGATTTGCTGCGCCATATGAAGGGCGATCGGCTTTATGGCGGGGCCGCAGTAACCGCCGTGGCTCGAAGCGCCATCGACATTCGGCCGAGGCACGAACGTATCGAGATCGATGCCCGTTATAGAGTTGATGGTGTTGATGGCCGATAACGCATCGGCTCCGCCCCGCTTTGCCGCGCGCGCGACGGTCCGGATGTCGCTGATGTTCGGGGTGAGCTTGACGATCACGGGCGTGCGCGCCACTTCCTTCACCCATTCGGTGATCATGCGGGCGTATTCAGGCACCTGACCGACCGCACTGCCCATGCCCCGCTCGTTCATTCCGTGAGGACAGCCGAAGTTAAGTTCGAGGCCGTCGGATCCGGCATCCTCGGCCATTCGCACCATTTGGCGCCAGGCCTCGCGCTTCGATTCAACCATGAGCGAGGCGATGACGGCATTGCGGGGGTAACGCTTCTTGACCTCGGCAATTTCTCGGAGATTTGCTTCGATCGGGCGATCCGAGATGAGCTCGATGTTATTGAAGCCCATCATGCGATTGCCGTTCCAGTCAACGGACGAGTAGCGGGAACTGACGTTAACGATCGGCTCGCCGATGGTCTTCCAGACCGCCCCTCCCCAGCCGGCGTCGAACGCGCGCATCACCTGGTCGGCGCAATTCGATGGCGGACCGGAGGCAAGCCAAAAGGGATTCGGGCAGCGGATCCGGCCCGCGAAGTTGACGTTCAGGTCAGCCACGAGCGATCTCCGGTGAGAGCATGGCGGCTATTCCGCGCGCGGCGCGTTTGCCGTCAGCGACGGCATCGACGACTTCACGACCGCCGCTCACGCAGTCGCCGCCCGCGAAGTACTTCGAATTCGAAGTGCGCCCCGTTGGGGGATCGATGACGACGTGGCCATTGCGCAGTTCCACGCCTTGAAAGCGTTCAAGCAACTCGAGCAATTTCGACTGGCCGATGGCGGTGATCAGCATGTCGCAGGGTACGTTAAACTCCGTGCCGAAATCGGGTTCAATTGCCGGCCTGCCTGATGCGTCCGGTTCGGTAAGGCGGGTCCTGCGGAACTCGATTCTTCCACTGGGGCTTCCAACGTGAAACTCGAAGGGTTCCACCTGAAAGAGAAGATTGACGCCCTCGGCGCGCGCATGAGCAATCTCAAAAGCGAACGCGGGCATCTCCCGTTCGCGGCGGCGATATGCCAGGGTGACTTCTTCGGCACCGAGACGCCTCGCAGCGCAAGCCGCGTCGATCGCTGTGTTGCCGCCGCCTATGACGATTACCTGGCGGCCCACAGGGAGCGGCTCGCGCTTCTTATAGGCCTCGATGAACCGCAGGGCATCGATACCACCTGTTCCATCGGCGGTGTTTTCGAGCTTGAATCCAGAGCCCAGTCCGATGCCGATGAAGATGGCAGCGTAATTCGATTCCAGTTCTTCGAGGGAAAGATTTTCGCCGACGGTAGCGCCGGTTAGAACGGCGACGCCCAGCGAGCGGACAAAATCGACTTCACGACGGCTGTCCGATGCGTTGAGCTTGTATTCGGCGACGCCGAAAGTGTTCAGACCCCCCGCAGCGGCGCGGCTTTCAAAAATGGTGATCTGGTACCCAAGTCTGCGGAGTTCGGCCGCACAAGCGAGGGAGGCCGGTCCGCCACCGACGCAGGCGACATGTTGCGCGCTCTGAGGCACGGCGGGAAGAGCCATTTGCGCGCCGGAGTCGTAGAATCGCTCCATCGCGTGGCGCTGCAGCAGGCCGATGGCGATGGGCCGCTCTCCCCGGCCGTGCATAACGCAGGAGCCCTCGCAAAGCACGTCGACGGGACAGACCCTCGAACAGCTGAGACCGAGAATGTTGGCATCCAGAATCCGCAAGGCGGAGCCGCGCAGATTATCGCGGGCGATCTTGCCGATGAAGCCCGGAACGTCGATATGGGTGGGGCACGCGGCGGTGCAGGGCGCATCGAAACAGTTCAGGCAGCGGTTCGCCTCTACGATTGCAGCCTGGTTGGAGAGCGATGGGTGGATGTCGCTGAAGAGCGCGTCAATGTTCGGCCGGTCCGCAGTCATCGGGATTCCTGTGGATTCAGCGGATGGCACGATCCATCGATTTTACAACCCGGCCTGCCGGTTCGACAGGGGTTTTAAGGTTTCCAGGCTGTTTTTCGAGGGAACGCGAATGTTGGCCGATTCGTAACGCGCTTTAAAAGTTGCGGAAGGCCGGTTGCACCGATCGCTCACGCGCCGCACAACACGCGCCTTCGCTTCGCTGATGGACGCGTTCATGCCCAATTAGCGCTCGTGTCATGAATTACTAAATCGCTTCCGGTGACGACACGGCACGGGAGAAATTAAAACCCTCGCTACCCGAACAGACCCCGGACCATTCGCCCGGCTCAAATTCGACTCGGTTGGCCAAGACGGAGCGCTTCAGCCTGATGGTTATGACCTTCTCTCGCAAGAGCCCGCCATTTGCTGCAGCGAGTGGAGCTGACGCCAGCGGGCCGCCGTGTTTTTGGGGGGCAGGCCGTATTTGATCGCGTTCCGAGAGGAGTTGCATGCGTCGACTGTGACGGGTCTGCGGTAAACGAAGCCAAGTCCATAAATTCGATGGGGTCTTTTTTTTCGGACCAGAGGCGGGCCTTCGTAAGCTCCGCCTCCGGTCTCAGCGTCCTGATCAGTTTGCAACCAGCTATTCCTCCGAGCTTCGGGGCCAGGCGGGTTGGTCTCCACCGAACCCTCAGATCATCAGCCGCAGAATGGAGAATTTTGAAGCGGTAATGACAATGTGGACCACTACTGCAGTGGGCTTTGCCATCTTTTGTCGGCGCCAAGTGCCTTGAACGCATTCAGGCTGTACGGATCAGCGTCGTACGGCCAGGTGCCTCCCGGGACGTAAGGGGTGTTGTAGTAAGTCACGGCCTTCATATTCGGGAAAAGCGTCGGCACGTCATTTTGCATTTGAGTGATCCAATTGGCCTTGTCGGTCGAGCCGGCGCCGGGAGCGCTGGCCGTCTCCGCCACCATCACCGGCTTGGAGCTGGAGACTGTAGAGACCATTTCATTATAGGTCGGCTGAAATATCTGAGTGAATGTGTGCCACGGGACCTGCCACATTTGTTCGCCGTAAAGACCCCAATTGTACCCATCCAACCCCAGCCAGCTTACATAAGCATCTCCAGGATAAAAGCTGGCCAGGGGATTCGAGTCATACCAGATAGGAGCGCGCACATTCGGGGACCACATGAATTTCACGTTTGTTGCCCCTGCGCTTTGGAAGATGTTGTATACATGTTGCCACGCCTGGATTGCAAGGGCGGGGGTGTTGCCGTTTACATTGAGTCCCCAGGGATACCAGTTCCCGTTCATCTCATGGAAAAGACGCAGGTAGAATACGTTACGCCAGGCAGCGGCGCTCTGGGCCCATTGACGGATATAAGCATCATGCCGCCCGCTGATAATGGAGGCATAATTGTAACGCGAATCATTGCTGCCGGAGACCTGTGCGTCCTGCGCAGCCCAGGTGAGAACTGTCTTATATCCCGCACGGTTAAGAGCATCCATGGTTGGCTGCGTCGCGCTGAAAAGGACCGGGGAGCCATTGTTGGTCCATGCGGAGTAACCGACGATGAATGCGAATTTTCTGTTTATTTCATTCCCGTCATGCGTCAGCTGGGTAAGATTAGGGTCCTCAAGCGTATTTCCGTAATTAAAGTTCGGCGCATCTCCCAGGGCAACGGATGCTCCGTTGGACGAAGTCGTCCCGCCGATTGTCACCGAAACATTATCAATCCAGACGTTTCCCGCCATGTTTCCCATCTCGAAGTTCAGGGAGGTCTTGGAGTCATTGGCGGGCATCGTGAAAGTGAACGTGTAAGTATTCCATGTCGGGGTCAGCGAGAAGGTATGCAAGCTATACCAGGACCACGCACCGGAAGTTTGCTGAATCCCTGCGCTAAGGGGGTTAGTGGTCGATGCCATCGCGGCGAACGAAACGGTCACAACCTGGCCTGCAGAAAGAGAAATCCCACCCTGGCTGAGTATCGCACCCCAGGCAACGGATGATGCCGGCGACCAGGCCTGGATCGCCTCCGACCAATTGCCGTCGCTGTGGGTGCTACGGTCCTGGTATTGTATACCCTGAACGCCGTATCCCAAAGAAAAAGTCCAGGGCGATAGACCCGATTCGAATGATCCGTTAGTCAGGAGATTGGCAGCGGACGCATTGCCGGCCATTAACAAGCCGGTTGCCAATATGACCCGGACACCTGAAATAACCAGTGAGGACTTGTTCTTATATCTGAACATAGAACTCTCCGAAAAAAACTCTACGAACTCTATTCAAGAGGAATCGTAAGACCACTCTGGCTCTGTCCGAATCCCGTTCCATCCAAGTCCGGGGAAGAGAGATGCCGTCCAGGCTGGGGAGGCGTCCAAGGAACCATCAATGGAATAACTATGTTTTTTTTGATTGCGTGGATTAGACCTTCGAAGATACAGATGAGAAGACGCCGGGACAATATGCCAATGGTTAACTCACCAGGGGCGGAAGCTGATTTGCGACGCTAAGTCTTGTATTTTGATCGTCATTTCCAATGGATCTCGCCGTCCTGGGAAAAACACGGAGAGTTTAGGTCAGAGACGTTATCCATCGAGTGATATCTCTCATCCGAACAGGTTTGGCGGCAGAGTGCCGGATCCTGTCCAAGCATCCGGATGGATCGGTATCGATGATCGTGAACAAGCGCCGCATGACACTGCGCCGGACTCACCCAGTGCGCAATCCGGTAACGCTTGCGGCCGAAATCCCGGAGGCGTTCGGACGAGATCCGCCTCGAGCGACACTTCCCGGATCAGTTTCAATGCGGCCCTGCGCCGCAGTCGTGAATACAAGGAATTTGAAGTATTCCGTCTTGCCATTGCGTCAGGAATCTCCACCGACGGTTCGCTGTTACATCCCGCTTTACCCTTGATCGTCGCCCGCACCATGTCGCTTTTTGGAAATCGCGAAGAATCATAAACGAAATATATGGTTGGGTTCGACGCGCTTTCGCCCCTGGGCGATTACGATCACGTTCGGTTCGTAAGTCGTCGAGCACGGAACTGCAGACGGGTGCGGCCGTAGAGCATCACGCCGCGGAACTTCGTTGACGGGTTCTCTGCAGACCAACAGGCACAGCAATCCTTTTCGCCCGACTTAACAGGGTGATGAAAAGGTTGTTTATCGCTTCTGAGGGGTCGCGCCAAAAACAAAGGACTTACGCGACGCCCTCAAGGTTTTACCTTGCCACTAGCGACAGCGTCGCTCCCTTCCGGTCGCGGCTCGGAACAGTGCGCGCTGAATCGGAAGCGGTTGTCGAGTCACGAGCGTCGGCCAGCGATAGCGAAAGATTCGCGCGTCCGCACTGGTGTACTGGCGGTGTGTCGGCTTCAGTGGAACGGGCTGTGCAGGCCAGCTTCTTCTCCCGGCACGTCCGACATCGGAACCACGCGCTCTTCGACGCCGAACATCGGCTTCCGATCACGTGATCGGAGAATGAACATCCAGCCGGATCTGGTCACCTCCGCCACATCCGAAAGGCGCATGCATCACATCCGAAAGTGCATGCGCCTGGATGCCAGGAACGACCCTGTACCGACCGAAATTTGAATCAATGCACCTTTTGATGCACTACTACTGCAGGGGGCCTTGCCATCTGCTGTCGGCTCCAAGTGTCTTGAACGCATTCAGGCTGTAAGGATCAGCGTCGTACGGCCACGTGCCTCCCGGGACGTAAATGGTGTTGTAATAAGCCACCGCCTTGATATTCGGGAAAAGCGCCGGCACGTCATTTTCCATTTGAGTGATCCAATTGGCCTTGTCGGTCGAGCCGGCGCCGGGAGCGCTGGCCGTCTCCGCGACGAGCACTGGCTTGGAGCTCGAGATTGTAGAGACGATTTCATTATAGGTCGGCTGAAATATCTGCGTGAATGTGTGCCACGGGACCTGCCACATTTGTTGGCCGTAAAGGCCCCAATTGTACCCATCCAGCCCCAGCCAGCTCACATAAGCATCTCCAGGATAAAAGCTGGCCAGGGGATTCGAGTCATACCAGATAGGAGCGCGCACATTCGGGCACCACATGAATTTCACGTTTGTTGCCCCTGCGCTCTGGAAGATGTTGTATACATGTTGCCACGCCTGGATCGCAAGGGCCGGGGTGTTGCCGTTTACATTGAGTCCCCAGGAATACCAGTTCCCGTTCATCTCATGGAAAAGACGCAGGTAGAATACGTTATGCCAGGCAGCGGCGCTCTGGGCCCATTGACGGATGTAAGCATCATACCGCCCGCTGATAATGGAGGCGTAATTATAACGCGGATCAATGGTGGGGCCTGCCGAGTCCTGTGCAGCCCAGGTGACAACAACCGCAGTACCTGCACGGTTAAGAGTATCCAGGGCTGGCTGCATCCCGCTGAAAAGGGCTGGAGCGCCATTATTGGCCCATGGAGAGTAACCGACCATGAATGCGAATTTTCTGTTGATTTCATTACCGTCATGGGTCAGCTGGGTGAGATTAGTATCGTAAAGCGTATTTCCGTAATTCTCATTAGGAACATCTCCCAGGGCAACGGATGCTCCGTTGGTGGAAGTCGCCCCGACTGTTACCGAGACATTATCAATCCAGACGTTTCCCGCCATGTTTCCCATCTCGAAGTTCAGGGAGGTCCTGGAGTCATTGGCGGGCATCGTGAAAGTGAACGTGTAAGTATTCCACGTCCGGGTCAGCGAGAAGGTATGCAAGCTGTACCAGGACCACGCACCGGAAGTTTGCTGAATCCCTGCGCTAAGGGGGTTAGTGGTGGATGCCATCGCAGCGAACGAAACAGTCACAACCTGGCCTGCAGAAAGAGAGATCCCGCCCTGGCTGAGCATCGCACCCCAGGCAACGGATGATGCCGGCGACCAGGCCTGGATCGCCTCCGACCAATTGCCGTCGCTGTGGGTGCTATGGTCCTGGTATTGAATACCCTGAACGCCGTATCCCAAAGTAAAAGACCAGGGCGATAGACCCGATTCGAATGATCCATTAGTCAGGAGATTGGCAGCGGACGCATGGCTGGCCATTAACAAGCCGGCTGCCACTATAACCCGGACAGTTGAAATAACCAGTGAGGACTTTTTCTTATATCTGAACATAGAACTCTCCCAAAGAAACTCTACGAACTCTGTTCGAGAGGAATCGCAAGCACACTCTGGCTCATTTCGAATCCTGTTCCACCCAAACTTCGCGGGAAAGATGCCGTCCCAGGCTGGGAGGCATCCCGGCAACCATTGGCAACAATTATGTTTCGATTGCGCGGATCAGACTTTCGAAGATACAGATGAAAAGAAGCCGCGACAATATACCAATAGTTAACTCACCAGAGGACAAATCTGATTTGCGAGGCTAAGTCTTGTATTTTGATAGTCATCTCCACTGGATGTCTCCGTCTGGGAAAAACACGGAGAGTTTCGCCAACATCGTCATCTCCTCAGCTTTCGAATAGTCCGGACTGAGCCAGGAGACAGGTGAGGCGACGGTTGGAAAGAGCGCCAACATCCGGCGGCCTTCTAAATGACCGTCGATGAAGAACGCGGAATCGTTATGTGCTGTGGACTCCGCGGCTGCTAATTCTTGAGGCGGCAATCGAACAGGCCTGAATTTTTCCCGGAGTTTCGATTCGTTGCGGCGGATGGGCCACGCGCAAATACAGGTGGCCTCCCGCCGCACCGGATCTGTTTGGTGTCACGATGAACGAAAGAGGGCTCCAGTGGGCGGCGGAGGTGACCAGATCGGGTGGATGTTCATTCTCCCATCACGTGACCGGAAGCCGATGTTCGCGTCGAAGAACGCGGGGTCCGATGTCGGACGTGCCAGGAGAAGAAAGCTGGCCTGCACAGCCCGTTCTACTGAAGCCGGCGGCGCCGCCCGTGTCAGCTTCACGGCCCATTTCGCCGACAGCCGCCGATATACCGCGAGGTACACCAGTGCTCTGGAAGAAGAAAGCGCGCGGCAGGCTAAGCTGCTGGGCAAACCCGTTACGCCGGCTGAGCGCCCGCCTGCCGAAGGCATCATGCTGCCCCCTTCGCCAGGATTGACATTGATGAATTCGGGGAAGGTGGATCTGCGCGTCGGCCAGGTGCTGTCCGCCGAGAAGGTGAAAGGGTCAGAGAAGCTGCTGCATTTGCCTGGCTCGATCAGATTTAACGCCTCAGCGACAACCTGGAATCCGCCACCTTGCGCAGAAGATCCGCTTCAGAAAACCAGCGGATGGTCCTGGGCTTTGCGGATATCGATCAATGAACGAGGAGTATAGAAATGAGCCCGCGGAGACTACATCCGAAAGGCGCATGCATCACATCCGAAAGGTGCATGCGCCGGGATGTCAGGAAAGACCCGCATCGATCAGAATTTGAATCGATGCACCTTTGGTGCACCACTACTGCAGGGGGCCTTGCCATCTGCTGTCAGCACCAAGTGCCGTAAACGCCTGCAGACTGTACCAATCATAGTCGTACGGCCAGTTGCCTCCCGGCACGTAAGGGGTGTTGTAGTAAGTCACGGCCTTCATATTCGGGAAAAGCGTCGGCACGTCATTTTCCATTTGGGTGATCCAGTTGGCTTTGTCTGTCGCGCCGGCGCCAGGAGCGCTGGCCGTTTCCACGACCATCACTGGCAGGTCGCTCGAGAGTGTAGAAACCATTTCGTTGTAGGTCGGCTGAAATATCTGTGTGAATGTGTACCACGGGATCTGCCACATTTGTTGGCCATAAAGGCCCCAGTTGTACCCATCCAGCCCCAGCCAGTTTACATAAGCATTTCCAGGATAAAAGCTGGCCAGGGGATTCGAGTCATACCAGATAGGAGCGCGCACATTCGGGCACCACATGAATTTCACGTTTGTTGCCCCTGCGCTCTGGAAGATGTTGTATACATGTTGCCACGCCTGGATCGCAAGGGCCGGGGTGTTGCCGTTTACATTGAGTCCCCAGGAATACCAGTTCCCGTTCATCTCATGGAAAAGACGCAGGTAGAATACGTTATGCCAGGCAGCGGCGCTCTGGGCCCATTGACGGATGTAAGCATCATACCGCCCGCTGAGAATGGAGGCGTAATTATAACGTGGATCAATGGCGGGGCCTGCCGAGTCCTGTGCAGCCCAGGTGACAACAGCCGCAGTACCTGCACGGTTAAGAGTATCCAGGGTTGGCTGCATCCCGCTGAAAAGGGCTGGAGCGCCATTATTGGCCCATGGAGAGTAACCGACCATGAATGCGAATTTTCTGTTTATTTCATTACCGTCATGCGTGAGCGAGGTGAGATTAGTATCGTAAAGCGTATTTCCGTAATTCTCATTCGGAGAATCTCCCAGAGCGACGGAGGCTGCGTTGAAAGCAGCCGCCCCGCCGACTGTCACCGAAACATTATCAATCCAGACGTCTCCGGCCATGTTTCCCATCTCAAAATTGAGAGAGGTGTAAGGGTCATTGGCGGGCATCGTGAAAGTGAACGTGAAAGTATTCCAATACGGGGTCAGCGAGTAGGACTGCAAGCTATACCAGGACCACGCACCGGAAGTTTGCTGGATCCCTGCGTTAAGGGGGTGGCTGTTCGATGCCATTGCAGCGAATGAAACGGTTACAACCTGGCCTGCATAAAGAGGAATCCCGGCCTGGCTAAGCCTCGCGCCCCAGGGGACAGACGATACCGGCGACCAGGCCTGGATCGCCTCCGACCAGTAGCCATCAGTATGGGTGCCACTGTCCTGGTATTGTGCGCCCTGGATGCCGTTTCCCAAAGTAAAAGTCCAGGGCCATAGACCTGATTCGAATGATCCATTAGTCAGGAGATTGGCAGCGGACGCATCGCTGGCCATGAACAGACCGGCTGCCAGGATCACCGGGACACTTAAAATAAGAGATGAGAAATGTTTATTAGATCTGAACATAGAACTTTCCAAAAAGGTCCAGGGACTCTATTCCGGAGGAATCGTCCAGGCCACTTTATGACTATTCCGAATCCTGTTCCACCAACGTCGTGGCAAGAAGATGCCGCCCCAGGCTGGACGGCGTCCAGGCAACCATCAATTGCAAAATGATATTTTTGATTGCGCGGATTAAACCTTCAAAGATACCGATGGAAAGAAGCCGGGACAATAGTGCCAATGGTTAACTCATCCGATGCGGAAGCTGATTTGCGGCGGTTAAGTCTTGTATTTTGATGGTCATTTCCACTGGATGTCGCCGTCCTCGGAAAAACACGGAGAGTTTAGGTCAGAGGGGTTATCCATCGATAACATTCCCGTCCAAAGCTGACCTGCCGGCAGACCGCCGGATCGGATTCGGTCTCCCGAGCGACAAGCTCTGGAATGCCTGCAGGGTTATGCGGGGAAGCCTGACGGAGTATTGCAAGGATGGATCGGAGATCCTGATCTCACCCGGTAAGGGCACCATTCCCGCAGGGTCACGCTCCGGGCTGCGGGCGGCTGATGAGTTATACGGATCGTGTCAAAATGCCGGTTTGCGACACCGGCTACAAACAGTGATCAGCCATGTGACAAGGCTGATGAAGCCGTGGATTCCGATGGCGCGTTTTATCCGAAAACAGAGCCACTGGACGCGCCTGTTTTGATAGCAACGAGGGCGTTTTCGCAACAAAAACGTAAACCGCTCCCTCACGGTGGCGCCTCGCAAGTTCCTTCAGCGGCCGCAGGGTACGAGGACTACTACAAAAAGGTTTTACTGACGAATTCGCAACAGATGGTGCAGAATAGGACGGTGCGCGCTCTCGCCGTAGGGCTCCTCGCGGCCGCCCTTTCCTATGCTCAGGTTCAGAACGCCGCCGATGCCGCCGCGGGACCGGGCTCATCACCGATTGCTCCTGGTTCGCTGGCATTCGTCAGCGATTATTACTCTTCGACAAACAGCGAAGGCGCGTCCGTTGCGATTCGGCCGGTGGGCAGTTCAACACCCGTTCCCGCTCAGGTGGTCAGCGTGACTTCAACGGGAATCACTTTTCTCGTTCCGCCTGACGTTCCCTTTGGCAATGCGCAGGTGATTTATAAACAGTCGGGGCAACTGACCCAGTGGTCTCCCGCGGTGATTGCTCCCGACCACTTCGCTCTCTTTCGCAGTGGGAACCCCGGGCCTTTGACAGCCCTGAGCGTGGATCCGGATGGCCATAGTGTGTCGTCGATCGGTCTGGCGAATCCCGCACAGCCGGGTCAATTCATCGAGATTGTCGGAACAGGCCTCGGCGCTAATGCTCAAAGGATCGTGCCGCAGCTGACGCTGGGTGGCGTTCAGCAGAACGTGACCTTTGTGGGTGCCGCCCCCGGAGAGCCCGGAGCCATGCAGATCAATTTTCAGGTCTCTCCTGCGACACCCGACGGCTGTTACGTGCCGCTGACGCTGAAACTGGCGACAAGCACGTTGAGTTCGTTTTTGAGCAAGACATCGGACGGGATGCCGTGCCATCACCCGTTTGGTCTCTCGGTTACCGCATTAAAGGCGCTTGACCTCGGACAGTCTGTCCAAACCGGGATGATCTCGATGACGACCGCGCTCACTGCGGTTTCGGCAGATCGCGCATCCCGCCAGGAGAACGCCAATGTCACAGTCTTGCCTATGGCCGCATCCGATATTGCGCGGTATTTCACGGCGAGCACGTTGCAAGGGTGCGGCGGCGCGCCATCCGCGGGAGCTGTGTTCAGCGTCCTGGGTTCCGGCCCCCAACTCGGCGCGACGATGACTCTGCGCGATACGAAGACTACCCTGACTCTCCCGTCGCCCAGCGGATTCGCGTATACGACGACGATTCCTCCGGCCAGCGATGCGCCGCTCAATGCCTTACCGGCGCCCGCGATTGGGGGCGGTAAGTGGACCTGGAGTTCGTCCGGAGGTTCCGATTTGCCCGCGTCGAACTTCAGCTTCAATCTGGCCCCTCCGATTCAGATCAACGGGGGCGCGCCCGTGTCGATGTCGTCCAGCCAGGATCAGACGATTACGTGGAATGGAACCGCTTATGATTCGAGCGCAATTCTTCAGTTATCAGTAAGTCAGAATCCCGCCTTTTCGCCGTCGATCGTGTGCTTCGCGCCCGCCCAAAGCGGTGCGCTGACCATTCCGGCGAACCTGCTTGGGCAATTCAGCCCCGGAGGAGTGGGAACGTTATCGGTCTCGGTAACGGAATCAGGCGCGGGAATTCCGGCCGCGAATTTCACGCTTTCAAACGGGAGCCCTCTGTTGATGCTCGTGAGCCGGGGTAGCACTGATACACGACCAGTGGATTTCAAGTGAGGCCACTCGTTTCCGGTGGCGTTTTCCTCGCGTTGGCGAGCCTTCTGCCTGCCCAGACGGCTACCATTCAGAACGCCGCATTGCCATTTCCGAGCTTGCTCGGATACCCGAATTCTCGGCTTGGTTACGCAAACTTTTTGCTCGGCTCAGGCCTGCCCCCGAGTACGAATGTGATCGCGCCAGGAATGCTGGCAGTGCTCACCTACTCCACTTCGAGCCCTGGATTCATCCTGACGGGGATTAGTTCTACTCTTTCCATCTCGCCCGAGTTGCCGGTGACCGTCTCTATCCGTCCCGCCGGTTCCAGCATTCCTTTCAGAGCTGACGTTGTCACCTCGACGACCGGAAGCATCACGTTTGTTGTCCCGCCTGGGCTGCCCTTAGGCGGTGCTGAAGTCGAATACAAGATCGGTAACCAACCTACAGCCTGGACCAACGTAAACGTTGTTGCCACGAGCTTTGAGTTCTTCCGTATCGGGCCGGGCGGTCCGGTGATCGCACAATCCGTAGCTTCCGATGGTTCACTGAAGCCTGTTGGCCTGGCAACGCCGGCACAACCGGGCCAGACCATCGTAGTGACCGGCTCCGGGCTCGGTAACGCAACACCGTTTCAGGTCTCTGTGGGGGGCGCGGCGGCGACAATCGTCCATCCGCTGACGCAACGCGCGAGTCCCGGATACGACCGGATTTTGCTTCAAATACCTGCCGGCGCGCCCGATGGATGTTATGTGCCACTCACGCTGACTTACAACCAGACGACGGTCACGACCTCAATCAGCAAGACATCGAATGGCGCTCCCTGCGTCCATCCGTTTCAGCTTGCGACCACCGACCTGCAGACGCTCGACAGCGGGGGTTCGCTCGCGACCTCCCAGATCAACCTGAACACGAGCCTTCAGGTCGCGACGTCCACGGCAGCTTCACGGGGCGAATCGGCGAACATATCGGAATCTCGGTTGAACGCGGCAGCGATTGCTGCGTACTTCGCGCCGGCTCCGAACTCAAGTTGCTCCCTGATACAGCCCGCATACGCGGCTTTCGCTGGCGGCCTCCTGGGATCTCCTCCCGCCGTTCCGAACTTGGGTGACGCCATGACCCTTCAGAACGGGCTCACAACGCTTTCATTCACCGGCGGAGGATACTACTTCCCTACCAACTTTCCCGACGCCACCGAAGGTCCTCTCAGCAACCTGCCTGCTCCGGTCATTGCAGGCGGAAAATGGACGTGGACTTCGAGCGGCGGCGCGGACCTTCCAGCGTCCTCATTTGCATTCACCCTCCCCGCTCCATTCCAGCTCAACGCTAACTCGCCGTTATCCCTGAATCGCGGTCAGGACCAGACCCTTACCTGGAACGGCGCCAACCTCCCCGCGGGGGCTGTGTTCACGGCCAACCTGAGCGGCGCCGTCGACATAAACTGCTCCGCGCCTGCGAACGCCGGCGCCCTGACGATCCCGGCCGCGCTGCTCGCCCAATTCGCCCCAAGCTCCCTGGGAACCTTGTCGATCAGCGTGAGCCAAATGGGTTCGTCTATTCCTCACACGCTCTTCAAACTCAAGAACGGGAACACTCTTCTGGTATTCGTTTCGTATTCGACCGGCGATACCAGGGCCGTCGATTTTCAATAACCCCGCACGTAACGAATCAGCGGCTCGAGTTTCGCCGGAAGCCGGCCCTCGTTGCGCGTATGGCACTCCCAAACCTCAAACACACGCCAGCCCTGGACGCGGAGCGCCGCGCGGTTGCGCCTGTCCCGATCCACATTCGAGCGCCTTTTCTCCGCCCAGAAGGTCACGTTCGTCGCGGGCACCGGCTTGCCGTACTTGCATCGATGCATGTGCCAGAAACAGCCGTGCACGAACAGCACTGCGCGCACGCGCGGAAAGACGAGGTCGGGTTTCCCTGGGAGATCCTTGCCGTGAAGGCGGTAGCGGAGCCCGGCCGCATGCAGCAGCTTGCGCACCCGCATCTCCGGCTTTGTGTGGACGCCCCGAATCCGCGACATGTTATAGCTGCGCTGCGCGGGCGTGAGCACGTCGGTCACGCTAATATGATGTCACTGCCTTGAAGCCGAACTTTACGTTTATCGACCTGTTTGCGGGTATCGGAGGGATGCGTCTCGGGTTTGAAGCCGCAGGCGGAAAATGCCTGTTCACCAGCGAGTGGGACACCTACAGCAATCAGACATACCAGGCGAATTTTCCGGACGACGAGCACGGTATCGCGGGCGATATTACCAGAATAGCCGCCGGCGAGATTCCTGATCACGACGTGCTGCTGGCGGGCTTTCCCTGCCAGCCTTTCAGTCTTGCGGGTGTGTCCAAGAAGAATGCCCTCGGGCGACCCCACGGTTTCGAATGCAAAACGCAAGGGACACTCTTCTTCGATGTGGCCCGCATCATCGCATGCAAGAGACCGCGCGCGTTCCTTCTCGAAAACGTCAAGAATCTGCTCTCGCATGATCGGGGGAATACGTTCGCGGTAATTCGAGACGTTCTCGAAAACGAGCTCGGCTACAGCATCTCCGCGAGGGTAATCGACGGCAGGCACTTCGTCCCGCAACACCGGGAACGAATTCTGATTGTGGGCTTCCGCGAGCCGACGAAGTTCGACTGGGATGCGCTGCCGCTTCCCGATACCGCAAGCGCACCGCGTTTACGATGCGTGCTGCATCGCGAGGATGCGAGCGAACCGGACCTCGACAGCGGACGGTATCTGACCGAATCGGGCAGCGTTTATGAGAAGTACGTCCTGAGCGACAAGCTCTGGAATTACCTGCAGGCCTATGCCGAAAAGCATCGCGCCAAAGGGAACGGATTCGGCTTCAGCGTCTTCGGCGAAGCAGATGTGGCGCGGACGCTTTCCGCGCGGTATTTCAAGGATGGATCGGAGATTCTGATCTCCCGCGGTAAAGGCGCGAATCCACGCAGGCTCACGCCCCGCGAATGCGCACGACTGATGGGCTATCCGGACCAGTTCAGAATTCCGGTTTCAGATACCCGCGCCTATAAACAGTTCGGGAATTCCGTGGTGACGCCTCTGATCAGACATGCGGCAAGTCTGATGAAGCCGTGGATTCTGGATCGCACGGTCTATCCGAAAATCGAGCCGCCGCAGGGCCGTCTGTTCTGAACCAGAGCGTTTCCGCGATCGACGTAAGACGCTCTCGGAAACTCGTTCTGCGCTATTTCGCCGCCGCGTCGACCTTCGCCTGGGCGCGGGCGATCTGGTCGAGCGCGACGTTGGGGTCGATTTCGCCGCGCAGCTCTTTCGCCGCTTCCTCGGTCGCCTTGCGCAGTTCTTCGCGAGCTTCCTCGACGTTGATCTCTTCCTTGCGCTCGGCGGCATCCGCGAGGATGCGAATCCGGTCCGGCTGCACTTCGACGAAGCCGCCGTAGACCGCCAGCACCTTTTCGCCCGAGTCGCCTCTATAGGTCAACACGCCGCCCGCCTTCAGTTCCGAAAGGAGCGGCGCGTGGCCCGGAAGAACCCCGAGATATCCGTCGAGTCCCGGAACCTGAACTTCGCTCACCTGCTCTTCGACGAGCATGCGCTCCGGACTCACCAGTTGCAGCAACAACGTGTCGGCCATCGGAATCGCCCTACTGCTGGCCCATCTGTCTGGCTTTTTCGATCACGTCCTCGATCGTGCCCTGCATGTAGAAAGCCTGCTCCGGCAGTTCGTCATGCTTGCCTTCGACGATCTCTTTGAAGCCCTTGATCGTATCCGCGAGCTTGATGTACTTGCCCGGGAAGCCGGTGAACTGCTCAGCCACGTGGAACGGCTGCGAGAGGAACTTCTGGATCTTACGCGCGCGCGCCACGGTCAGTTTGTCTTCGTCGCTCAGTTCGTCGACGCCAAGAATGGCGATGATGTCCTGCAGGTCTTTGTAGCGCTGCAGCACGCCCTTCACGCTCTGCGCCGTGTTGTAGTGGTCCTCACCGATGATCAGCGGATCCAGAATTCGCGAGGTCGAAGCCAGCGGATCGACGGCCGGATAGATTCCCATTTCGGCGATCGAGCGCGAGAGGTTCGTTGTCGCGTCGAGGTGCGCAAACGCGGTGGCCGGAGCGGGATCGGTGTAATCGTCGGCAGGCACATAGATTGCCTGCACGGACGTGATCGAACCCTTCTTAGTGGAGGTGATACGCTCCTGCAGCTCGCCCATTTCGGACGCCAGGTTCGGCTGATATCCGACCGCGCTCGGCATGCGGCCAAGCAGCGCTGATACTTCGGAACCGGCCTGAGTGAAACGGAAAATATTGTCGATGAAGAGAAGAACGTCCTGCCCTTCTTCGTCACGAAAATACTCGGCCACGGTAAGACCGGTCAGGCCGACGCGCAGGCGCGCCCCGGGCGGCTCGGTCATCTGCCCGTAGATCAGGGCGACCTTCGATTTTGTGTAATCCTTCGGATCGATGACACCGGACTCCTGCATTTCCATCCAGAGGTCATTGCCTTCGCGCGTCCGCTCGCCCACGCCGGCAAACACAGAAACGCCGCCGTGCTTCATGGCGATGTTGTTGATGAGTTCCTGAATGATGACCGTCTTGCCGACGCCCGCGCCGCCGAATAGTCCGATTTTGCCGCCGCGAAGATAGGGTTCGAGAAGATCGACGACCTTGATCCCGGTCTCGAACATTTCGAGGCGGGTCGACTGGTCTTCAAAAGAAGGGGCCTGACGATGAATCGGATAGCGCTGTTCGGTGTTGACCGGACCCATCTCGTCCACCGGTTCTCCGAGCACGTTCAACACACGGCCGAGCGTCTGCTTGCCGACGGGAACGCTGATCGGGCCGCCCAGGCTGATCGCTTTCATGCCGCGGACCATGCCTTCGGTGGCCTGCATCGCAATGGTGCGGATACGGCCTTCACCGATGTGCTGCTCGGTTTCGCAAACGACATCGATCGGATCGGGGACGTCAAAGCCCTCGCTGGTAATCCGGATCGCGGTATGGACTTCGGGTATCTGCCCTTCGGGGAACTGGCAGTCGACGGCGGGTCCGGAGATCTGAACGACGTGGCCGATAACTTCTGTAGCTGTAGCCATAATTTCCTCTGCTGCGGCGCTATTCGGCGGCAGCCGCTCCGCTCACTACTTCAATAATTTCCTTCGTAATCGCCGCCTGACGGATGCGGTTCATGTTCAGCGTCAGCGAATCGATCACGTCCCTGGCGTTCGAAGACGCTTTGTCCATGGCAGTCATGCGCGCCGCCTGATAGGATGCAATCGTTTCGAGCAGCGCGCGGAACACCGCGACTTCCACATACCGAGGCATCAGCCGGTTCAGCATATCGACCGGCGACTGCTCGTAGATGTAGTCCTTGTTTTCCGGGGCTTTGTTCTGCTGCTCTTTCTTTTCGGTGTTGGGATCGGTATCGGCAACGACCGGCAGCAACTGCATCACCGAGAGCTTCTGGGACATCACGCTCTTGAACTCGTTATTCAGAACGAAGACCGCGTCCGTTTCGCCATCTTTGTAGCGCCGGATCACCTCGCGCGCGATCTCGGCGGCATCCTGATAAGTCGGACGGGCGGCAAGGTTCACGTGCTCGGTAAGGATTCTTCCGTTCCGGCGGCGATAAAAGTCGCGCGCTTTGCGGCCTACCAAAGTCAGGCTGATCTCGGCGCCCTGATGATCCTGGAAAAACTTTTGGGACGCCTTGAGCAGGGTCGAGTTGAACGCGCCCGCAAGGCCGGTATCGCTGGAAAAGAAGATCAGGTCGATCCGCTGTATTTCGCGGACGGCAAGCCAGGGACTTTCCGACGCCCGATCATCCGATTGCGCAGCCACTGTCAAATCGGCCAGCATTTCGCGCATCAGATTGGCGTAGGGACGCGCCGCAATGACACGCTCCTGAGCGCGGCGCAATTTGGCGGCCGAGACCATTTTCATGGCCTTGGTGATCTGCTCCGTGTTCTTTACGGAGCGGATGCGCCGTCGTAAATCGATCAGACTCGGCATGGCGAATTAACGATACGGCACGCTTATGCGGCCGCCGTCTTCTTCTTTCCCTGCGTGATACGCTGTTTCACCTCGTTGATGGCTGCGGTGAGATCCGCCTTCAACTGATCATCGAGGTTCTTCTTCTCCCGAATACTCGAGAGGATCGCCGGCTTCGAATTATCGAGGAACTTGTAAAGCTCGTTCTCGAAAGGACGGCAGTCTTCCACGTCCAGATCGTCCAGCAGGCCATTGGTGCCGGCGAAAATAATGGCAACCTGCTTCTCAACCGGCAGAGGCTGGTACTGCGGCTGCTTAAGAATCTCGACCAGCCGCTTACCGCGATTCAACTGCGCCTGCGAGGCCTTATCGAGATCGGAACCGAACTGCGCGAACGCCGCAAGGTTGCGGTACTGGGCGAGATCGAGCCGGAGAGCGCCCGCGACCTGACGCATCGCCTTGATCTGAGCGGACCCGCCGACGCGGCTCACCGAAAGTCCCACGTTGACCGCGGGCCGGATGTTCGAGTTGAAGAGATCAGCCTCGAGGTAGATCTGGCCATCGGTGATCGAGATGACGTTGGTCGGAATGTATGCCGAAACGTCGCCCGCCTGCGTCTCGATGAACGGTAGCGCGGTGAGCGATCCGCCGCCGTGCGCATCGCTCAGTTTGGATGCGCGCTCGAGCAGGCGGCTGTGAAGATAGAACACGTCTCCGGGGTAGGCTTCGCGGCCCGGCGGACGGCGCAGCAGCAGCGAGATCTCGCGATACGCGGCCGCATGCTTCGAAAGATCGTCGTAGATGCAAAGCGCGTGGCGGCTGGAATCGCGGAAAAACTCGCCGATCGCGCAGCCGGAGTAGGGCGCGAGATACTGCATCGGCGCCGGATCGGAAGCGCTCGCCGAGACCACGATGGTGTAATCCATGGCGCCGTGATCTTCGAGCGTCTTGACCACCTGCGCCACGGTCGACCGCTTCTGGCCGATCGCGACGTAGATGCAGATCACATCGCCGCCCTTCTGGTTGATGATCGTGTCCAGCGCGATCGCGGTCTTGCCGGTCTGGCGATCTCCGATGATGAGCTCGCGCTGGCCGCGGCCGATCGGAATCATTCCGTCGATGGCCTTGATGCCTGTTTGCAGAGGTTGTTTGACGCCTTGCCGCGCAATCACGCCCGGGGCAATGCGCTCAATTGGGTTCGTTTTTTCGGTCGCGATCTGGCCCTTGCCGTCGATCGGGCGGCCCAGCGCATCGACCACGCGGCCGATCATCGCTTCGCCCACGGGAACCGACATAATCGTGCCGGTCCGCCGAACTTCTTCACCCTCTTTGATGTGCTGATATTCGCCCAGCAACACCGCGCCGACCTGATCCTCTTCGAGGTTCATCGCGATGCCGGACACGCCGTGGCCGAACTCGATCAACTCGCCGGCCATAACCTTGTCGAGGCCATGAATGCGCGCGATGCCGTCGCCGACCGACATGATAGTGCCGACCTCACTGACATCGATGGCGCGCTCATAGTTCTCGATCTCGTGCCGCAGAATGCTTGTAATCTCGTCTGCCCGTATTTGAGCCATAAAAATTCCGTTTCCCGGTCTATTCCCCGGCCGTTACCGGCCGCCCTTACTGAGAAGCCGACAGTCGTTTGCGCATCTCGGCCAACTGGCCTCGTACCGAACCGTCGTAGACGCTCGAACCGATCTTCGCCGTCACTCCGCCAATCAGGTCTGGTTCCACCACAAACCGCATGCGAACCTGGGCGCCTGCCAGATGCCCCAGTTGCCGGCTGAGCTCGTTCTGCTGATCCCCATTCAATTCGAACGCCGAATGCACTTCGGCCCGAACAAACCCCAGGCGCGAATCGAGTAATTCCTCGAACGCGTCCACGATCTGTGCCAGAGCGTCGGACCGCCTGTGATCACTCACCACGAGGACGAAGTTGCATACCACCCGCGCGAATCCCAGCTTCTCCGCAATGTTTTTGATGACCGCCCGCTTGCGCGCAACCGGAATCGCCGGTGACGTCAGCACGCTGCGCAGATCAGAGGAGGATGCGACGGCCTCGGTGAAAGAGCGCAACTGCTCGATTACCTGGGCCGGCTGCACTCGGGCGCCATTTAGCCCGGCATCCGGCGCAAGTACCACGTCTGCGAGGGCGTTCGCATAACGATTCACTACTGCTGTTGAAATCATTGAAAATCAGTCCGCGTTGGAGGCAGCTTCGACCGCGCCTTGCGCAATGTCGGATACAAAGCCCCGAAGCAGAGCAGCCTGAAGTTCCGGCGTCATTCGTTCCCGAACTTTTTGTTCCGCAATTTCAATCGCCAGGCGAGCGGCGGCTCGCTGCACTTCGATACGCGCCAGTTTGCCCGCCGAGTCGATCTCCTGCTCGGCCTGAGCATGAATGCGGGCAATTTCCGCTTTGGCTTCGCGGCGAATGCGGTCCGCTTCCCGTTCCCGCTCTTCCCGGGCGCCGGCGCGCAACTCGGCAATTTCCTTTTCGAGATTGCCCAGTTTCGTCTGAACTTCGGCCGCGCGCGCATCCGCATCGGCTTTGGCGCGTTCGCCCGCCGCCAGGCCTTCCTGAATCCCCTTTTTGCGGGACGCGAGCATCGGACCGCCCTGCTTCACGGCCATCCATCCGATGAGTCCGGCAAGAATCAGAAAATTCAGCGCCTGCCAGATGAAGACGTTGGGCTTTCCCGGACCGCCCGCGCCACCCGATTCCTGAGCAAAAACCGGCAGTGCCAGAAGAATGAAACCGGTGAGAAAGCGCTTCTTCATGCAGCCTTCCCGAGAATGGCGTCGGCAATCTGAGCGGCCAGAGTCTCGCTCTGAAGATCGAGGCTCTCACGCGCTGCTTCGGCTTCCTGCGCGATGGATAACTTGATTGCCCCAACGCGCGCTTCCGATTCCATGCGGGCGAGCCGGGCCTGTTCGGCCTGCTCCGCCTGGAGGTTCTGCAGGAACAAAGCCTGCTCGTGGTAAATTTCGCCTCGCGCGCGGTTCAGCGCTTCCTGATATTCGGCGATCTTTGTATCGGCATTTTTCAGGCTGTCTTCGGCCGCCTGACGCGCACCTTCGGTCAAACGGAAACGCTCCGCAAGCACTTTTTCGAGGGGATTGAGGTAAAGCAGTTTGACAAAACCAGCGAGGATGAGCAGCAGGACAAAAGTGGGCAGACCGCTCAGCACAATCCCACCTAAGTCACGGAGAGTTTTATCCATTTTTAATTAAGGAAGCGGAGAACTACGAAAAACCGGGTAACTCTTACCGTATCATAGGGGTTTCGACCGGTCAAACCAGCCATTCCCCTCCCGTCCGATTCGGACTAATAGGCCTCGGTATCCATCACGAGCCCGTCTTTTATGAAGAATACCATGTGCTCCTTATCGGGCTACGCCCCGCAGCCTGGGCTGGCGGTTCGCTTTGGCGCATCGGGCTTCGAGGCGCCGCGCACGAGACGCGAGAGCTTCGGAATCTTCCACGCCGCGCGCCGCCCGGATACATTCAAGAGCCATCGGAAAGTTCCTCTCGCGCCGTTCGTAATGCTTTGCCAGCTCGGCATACGCCTGGCCGCGAAACGGGTTCGGTGACAGCGAAAGATCGCTGAATGTCGCAAGCGCCGCCGCATCCAGCCCCAGTTTTTTCTCGATCGAGCCGGTTTCGAAGAGAGCGCGAAACAGATGCTTGTCCGGCAATCCCAGATCGATTGCGCGTCTCATCATTCGAAGCGCTTCTTCGAGACGCCCGGCCATTCGCAGCCAGCGAGCCAGCCCCAGCAAGTCCGCTCCATGGCGCGCCTTCAGATTTTCAGGATCCCGAAACGCAGCGGGAATCACGCCCGTGAGGCAGGCGAGCGAGACGATGTCGAGCGCGTTGTGCAGAAAGATCGGGATCAGACGGAGCGTTCGGCGCGTCCGCAGATACTCGAAATAACAATACGGGATCAACTCGCCCGGTACATCTTCATCGCGCTCGACGCCCAGAATCTGGTTTTCCAGATTCACCAGACGGCAACTCTCGAGACGCAGTTTGAATAACCGGCGCGCGCCGTGCAGCAGATCAAGGTGCTCCATCCGGCCGAACGGATGGCGCGCACGCGACATTACATAACGGGTTTCGAGCAGCGGCTGATCGAAGCTCTTGCCGTTATAGGTGATCAGGACGTCGAAACGCGCGAGATAAGCGGACAGCGAATGGAGCGCCGAAGTTTCCTCGTTGTAATCGCGA
This sequence comes from Terriglobia bacterium, assembly GCA_963718155.1. Lineage (GTDB taxonomy): Bacteria > Acidobacteriota > Terriglobia > Bryobacterales > Bryobacteraceae > BOG-234. The sequence continues at coordinate 96,601 of CAVQYP010000033.1, forward strand.
AGGAAAAACTGGCGCACGCGAAAACCGGCCGCGTCTATGCTGCCGACTCCAATCAGAAACGCGCAGGTCCCGGAACCGCCGGAGAGCCCTGTGGTCTCGGTATCCAGAAAAGCCCAGGTCGTGGGAGGCGCGTTGGCGATCGCTCCGCCGGAGAGCGAATCGAGCAGATCGGGCGGCAGTTCGATCAGATCGGAAATTTCATAACTGCCGTGACGCTTATGGCGGGCGTAGAGCTTCTCGGTTTCGAAGTGCTTGCCGTGCGGCGTCTCGACGACCTCGCCGGACAAAAGTTCTTCGATGAACCCGGTTGAGGCGGGCGCCTGACGCGGAGGCGAAGGCGGCAGATCGGCGTATTTGTGATCGATGTGCGCAACGGTTTTGCGCAGCGCCGCCAGTTGCTCGCGAATATCCATATTCGTCGTTTCTTCGCCTTGCTTTACAGCATACCCGAAGGGTGGTTCATACTAAACCTTCTGCGTAGAATTCTGTTCTTCTCCGGATTGTTCGCCTTACTGCTGGCCGCCCATCTCTGTCATTCCGGAGTCCTGTGGGCTGAAGAGGACCTCCCGCTTGCCGCGGCGCTGCAAATGGGACATGGCAGCGTGCTCTACCGCGATATCTGGTTCGATAAACCGCCTCTCGTTCCGGCAATCTATCTTCTTTGGGGCGCAAAGATCGGGCCATTGCTGCGCATTGCGGGCGCGGTTTACGCGATGATCGCGTGCCTTCTCGCATACGCATTCGCGGCGGGTGTGTGGACCTGGCGCGAGGGGTTTTGGGCGGCGGGGCTGATTGCGTTTTTCCTGACATTCGACACCCACTCCTCGGTCTTGCCGCTCGCCGCGGACATGCTGCTTCTGGTTCCGCATCTCGCGGCGGTGGTGCTCGCCTCACGCCGGCAGGCGTTCTGGAGCGGTGTGGCCGCGGGCATCGGCTTCCTGTTCAATGCGAAAGGCGTATTCGTCCTTGCGGCCTGCACGCTGTTTGCGTGGCCCCAACTGATTCCGCTGGCGGCAGGGTTTCTGGTCCCCAACATTGCGGCCATCGGGTGGCTCGCCGGAACAGGATCACTTGCCCCTTACATCGACCAGGTCTGGCGCTGGCCCGCGCAGTATGCCGCGAGCCCGATCGTCTCGGACCCGGTGTGGAATGGGGTCGTCCGGACCGCCAACTGGCTCGGCTTTCACATCATCCTTCTGATTGGCGCTGTTGTGCTGTGGCTCCGGCGCACGGCGTGGAAATATCTGGCGTGGGCAGTCATCTGCTATGCGGGCGTGGTCCTCGGCTGGCGGTTCTTCCCCCGATATTTTCTGCTTCTGCTGCCCGCTTTGACGATTCCGGCAGCGCGCGGACTGACGATCATTCGCGGGCGCTGGGCGATCGTGGTGGCAATCCTCGCGTTATCCGTTCCTTTCGTTCGGTTCGGCCCACGCTATGCGATGCTGGCGAACGACTTTCTGCATCAGCGACGATCCGCGTGGAACGATCTCGCGCTCGACCAGGACAGCCGCGATGCAGCTCGAATCGCCCTTGCCCATGCTCCGCCAAACGCATCGCTCTACGTCTGGGGCTATCGGCCAGAAATCTACATGTATACGGGCTTTCGCCCGGCGACCCGCTTTCTCGACAGCCAGGCGATGACCGGAGTGCCGGCGGACCGCCACTTGTCCCAATCGGAGGTAGTGCTAACGTCTGGCACTCATGAAGCTCGCCAGCAACTGGCGAGTTCCCGGCCCGATGTGCTCATCGACGGACTCGGCCTGTACAATCAGGCACTTGCAATGGATCATTACGCGGATTTACGCGCCTGGCTCGACCAGTATTACGAAATTGCACGTACCCGGGGTTCCGTAATATATATGCGCCGGGAGGTTGCTCCTATACTGAAACGGTGAGCCAATCCCCTCGCCGAATTCTCGTAACCGGAGGCGCCGGTTACATCGGGTCAAATACGACCCTGCAACTGCTCGACGCGGGCTATGACGTGGTCGTGGTTGATAATTTGTCGCGCGGCCATCGCTCGGCGGTAGACCCGGCGCGCCTGCGCCAGGTCTCTCTCGATGACACGGACGGGCTGATCGCGGTGATGCGCGAAAAACCCTGCGATGCGGTGATTCACTTCGCCGCCTACATCGCTGTGGGCGAATCCATGAAAGTACCGGAGTTGTACTTTCAGAACAACACTTCAGGTTCGCTTTCCCTCCTGACGGCGATGCAAAAGGTTGGAATCGGGAAGATCGTTTTCTCGTCCACCGCGGCGGTTTACGGAATGCCGGCGCGCGTACCGATTCTCGAGTCTGAGCCCTATGCGCCGGTCAACGCCTACGGCGAAACGAAGGTCATGGTGGAGAGGCTGCTCTACTGGTTCGACCAGATCCACGGCATGAAGAGTGTCTGCCTGCGCTACTTCAACGCTTCGGGGGCGGATCCGGCGGGCCGGGCCGGGGAAGATCACGATCCCGAGACTCATCTGCTCCCGCTGCTGTTCCGGGCCATCCAGACCGGCAAACCCGTGAAGATCTTCGGTGAAGACTATGACACTCCCGATGGCACGTGCATTCGCGACTACATCCACGTGACCGATCTGGCGCGGGCCCACATCGCGGCAGTTGAGTGGCTTTTTGCCGGGGGTGAATCGAAGAAGTACAACGCGGGTACAGGACACGGATTCTCGGTGAAAGAAGTCCTGCTGGCGGTCGAGGAAGTCACCGGCAAGAAGGTACCCTTCGAAATCGGACCGCGCCGCGAAGGAGATCCCCCGCTTCTGGTCGCCGACTCATCGCTCCTGCAGCGGGAACTCGGATGGAAGCCGGAGTATTCGGATCTGCGCACAATCGTTGAAACCGCCTGGGCGTGGGCCACCCGGGAAGAAAAATCAGTCCGCGAGGCCGCTCTCCGAGCCTGAAGAGGCCTTTACGGCTCCGGCTGAGGGCCGCCGAAGTTTGTGGAACCGGCAAAGAGCTTGCGCCCGTCAGCCAATGTGACGTTTCTTGCGTTGGCGAGATTTGAGCCATCCTTAGCCAGATAACCTTCCACAGCGACTTCATCGCCTGGCTTCATGGAGTGCCTGGTCCAGCCGCGCCGCTCGAGGCCGTTCGGACTGCCCAGTTCGAATTCCCAGTGCGCGACCTCGCCTTTGGCATCCTTCACGTCCATGTAGAAACGGGCGTGCGGGTTCATCCATTCCACTTTGGTGACCGTGCCGGTTAAGGTGATGGGCTTGTTATTGTCGTACTCCGCCGCAAAAGAGTGATGCGCCCAAACGGGTAAGGCAGAGCCGAGCAGACCAAGAGAGGCAAGCAGCAGGCACAACTTAGCTTTCATTGGAACCTCCAGGGCATAGCTTGAGAGTCGGCGCACTTGCGAACGGGGAAGACGCATCGTACGACCTAAAAGTATATATCCGCCGAATGGGTTCCCTGCAATCAATCGAGGGGCGGCAAGTCCTCAGGGTTTACCAGCAGTCGAATGGACCGCGCCTGGCCTGGAGTCCGTTCGATTAAACCCCTGGATTCCCGCGTGAGAATCATCTGGTGCACGGAAGGAGGGCTGACCTCGAAGTATCGCTGTAAGTCCGATTCCTGCCGGAGCTCTTCGATTCAGTTTCATGTACCAGTAGATGAAGGAAAGATACTGGCCTTGCTTATCCGTCCAGCGTGAATGAGGCATTCATGAAAGCGCAAGGGTCGCCGGACACGTCGCGGCTGGGAAAATGCGGCGGGTCGGTCGGAACTGTTGGGAACTGCGCCTTAGAAAGGCACGTCGTCGTCGGTAATTCCCTGCCCGAAGGTATCGTCCTGCGGAGCTTGCGTCGGCGCGGAAGATGGCGAAGACCCGTATTGCGAGCCGCCGTACTGGGAAGATCGTGAAGCGCTGCGAGGCTGCGAGACCGGCTGTTGCGAATATTCATCGCCTCCGCTCCTTGCCCCGCCTCCCTGGCCGCCAAGAAGAATCACGTCATCCGCAACCACCTCGGTCGAATAGACCTTCTTCCCGTCCTTGTCTTCGTAACTGCGGGTCTGCAGTCGTCCCTCGACGTAAATCTGCTTCCCCTTAGTGAGATAGTTGGCGACGTTCTCGCCGCGCCAGAGCACTACGTTCGACCAGTCGGTCTCTTCCTTCCACTCGCCCGAATCCTTGTCCTTCCAGCGGCGATTCGTGGCCACTGCGAAACGAGTCATAGACACGCCCGACGGCGTGAACTTTGTCTCGGCATCACGCCCGAGATGCCCGACCAGAATCACCTTATTGACGCTACGCGCAGCCATATCAACCTGAACTGTATCACAGCAAGTGCGGATCTCTACTCGCGGCTTTCGCCCCCGGCGACCTGATCTTCGAAGTAGTGCACACCCTCCGGCGGGATGAAAAACGTCCGGACGGTTCCGTCGGGATCGTAGGCTCCGAAATATCCGCGCTTCCGGTCGAATTTCAGGATCGTCCCGTGCCGCCGCGACTCAAGGATGTTGTTTCCCGGATGGCTGTCGCGCAACTGCTGCGCGAGATGAAGGTATTGCGATTTTGTGATCCGGCCAAACTCATGCCCGTATCTCTCGAAATGATCGTCGAGCAGATGCTGATTACGGAATCCCGGGCCGCCGGCGAGGGCGAGGGCGGTGAATACAAACGCGAGTACCGTGCCCGGAACGGCCCTATTGCTTCGCCACGATTTTGTTCCTGATCTTCCCGTATGCCGCCTCCGGAATCACCTGCCTGCTGAGAAGTTGCGCCTTATTTTTGTAAGGCCGATTCCTGACGATCGCCGACGCGTAAGCGTCCCTGATACCCGGCAATGTCTTCAGTTCGGTTACGCTCGCGCGATTGATATCCACCCGGCGCTCGCTTCGCGCCGCGGATTCCGGCTTCTCTCCGTCCGGCGCGGCCCGCCCCGGAGCCGCGAAGCCTGCGCACCCCAGACTCAGCAGCAGAACGACAATCCTTGTGACGTTCACACTCCAGATCATAGCTGGATTTTCGGGAAATTCGCATGCCGGAAAAACACGTAACTGGGCGTCTTCGGCGCGTCCAATGTCTGCGATACTAACTACATATGTGTTCGAAGTCATTGCTCGCAGGCCTTTTTTCCGCCGCTTCGCTCGTTACTTTTGGGCTGGTCGCACCGGGGATGATTACGCCCGGCGTTTGCCGCTACCGATCGCCCCGATCCTCAGGTGCATCTGGTTGAGGAAATCGTTGCCAAGGTGAACGGCGAAATCATTACTCGCGGCGAGCTGGCCAAACAACGCGAGGAGATCGAAGCCGAGCTGACGCAACAGAATGTTACCGGCGATGCGCTGCAGACGGCGGTTAACCAGCGGGTCGCGGACGCATTGCGTGATCAGATCGATCAGCTGCTGCTTGTCCAGAAGGGCAAGGAGTTGGGCATTAATGTCGATGCCGATGTGAACCGCCGCATCGCCGAGATTCAGGCAGACAGCAAGATCGCCGATACCGAGAAATTCCATGAGTGGTTGCAGGAACAACTCCACGGAGTTTCTTTCGAAGATTTCAAACTGCAGACGAAAAATCAGTTCCTCACGCAGCGCGTGATCAGCGAGGAAGTCTATCGCAATATCAACATTCCGAAGGCCGACGTGGAGAAGTATTACGAAGCGCACAAACCGGAATTCATCCGGCAGGAGATGGTTGCGCTGAGTGAAATTCTGGTTTCGAGTCGGCGATGGCTCGCCGGAGAAAGTCGCGGCGGCCGAAAAGAAGGCCAAAGGCCTGGTGGATCGGGCGCGCAAGGGTGAGAAGTTCTCCGAGCTCGCGCGGCAGTACTCCGACGCCGCCACCGCAACCAGCGACGGGGAGCTGGGTAACTTCAAACGCGGCGATCTGGCAAAGGATATTGACGATATCGTTTTCAAACAAAACAACAAGGGCTATGTAACCGATCCGATTCGCAGACCTGCAGGTTTCGAGATCTACCGTGTGCAGGAGCACTACGCCGCCGGCCAGGCCAGCCTCGACGAAGTGCAGAACGAGATCATGAACAAGCTGATGGAACCGCTGGTGAAGCCGAAGCTTCGTGCTTATTTGACCCAATTGCGCGAGAACGCTTTCCTTGAGATCAAGCCCGGGTTTGTCGACAGCTCGGCGGCTCCCGGAAAAGACACCTCCTGGCAGGATCCCGCGCAGCTGAAGCCGGAAACCACGACTCGCGAAGCGGTCGCGGCGCAGTCTCACAAGAAGTTCCTGCACGTGATCCCGTATGGCCACGTCAGTTCGCAGAAGGACGCGAGCCCGGCGGCGCCTCCGACGGTTTCGCCGGTGCCCCCCGCGCCCGCAACGCCCGTGACTCCGCAATGAAATCGCCTTTCATAAGGGAACTCAAGCCGGACGAAATCGCCACCGCCGTTTGCCTGGTTCAAACGAAGGAAGTCAGACAGAAGCGCACCGGAGAACCATACCTCTCGCTGGTTCTCGCCGACCGTTCCGGCGAGATCGACTGCAAGATGTGGGACAACGTTGCCGAAGTAATGGAGACCTTTGACCGTGATGACTTCATCAAGGTAAAAGGCCTGATGCAGCTGTATAACAACCGGCCGCAGTTCACCATACATAAGCTGCGCCGCGTACAAGACCATGAAGTCGACTTTCGCGATTTCTTTCCCGCTTCACTGCAGGATCCCGATGCGATGTGGAGCGAGTTGCGGTCAATGGTCGCAGCCCTGGACAACGACCACATCCGGCGTCTGCTGGATGCGTTTCTGGACGATTCCGAAATCGCCGGCCGTTATCGCTGCGCGCCCGCCGCAAAGAGCATCCATCATGCGTTCCGCGGCGGCCTTCTCGAGCATGTGCTGTCGCTGGCAAAGCTGGCGAAGCTCGTTTCCGGCCATTACGCCTCCGTTGACCCGAATCTTCTGATCGCCGGAGTCGTGCTTCACGATATCGGGAAGATTCACGAACTGAGCTATGAGCGCGCTTTCGGGTACTCGGCGGAAGGGCAACTGGTCGGACACATCGCGATCGCGATCCGCATGCTGTCCGAGAAGCTGCGCGCTTTCCCCGAGTTTCCTGTCGAGCTGAGGAACCTCATCGAGCACATGATCCTCAGCCATCACGGGCAGCTCGAGTTCGGTTCGCCCAAGGTTCCCGTTTTTCCCGAGGCGCTGCTCTTGCATCACCTCGACGACATGGATTCGAAGATGGAGTGCATGCGCGCATTGATCGACCGGGAACCGCAATCCACGGGTTATTTCACCGGGTACAGTCAATCGCTTTCGCGCGTGGCGTTGCGCAAGACGAGATATCTCGATTCCACTATCACCCCATTGACGACTGAGAGCTGCACGCCGGATTCGAAGCTTGCGCCACATGAGCCGGATGTCCTCGCCCCCCATATTCCAGGACCTGACACGACCCGCAACTCCGCTCCGGATGCGACATCCGCATTTCCCGGCCGCTCGCCCTTGCCTGCGCAGCCGACTCCGAAACCCGCGCCCGCTGCCAACTCGATCTTCGGATTGAAACTTCAGCAGGCGCTGCACGACGAAAGGAAATAGCCTTGGCCCGCGAACGCGAACTTCCCCCGCCACTCGAAATGATCTGCCTGAACGCGCTCTGGGAGATCCATGAGGGCAATGTCGAAGATGTCCGAAAGGTTGTTTCCCAAAGCCGTCCCCTGGCGTACACCACAGTGCTGACGCTTCTCGACCGGCTTGCGCGTCGCGGCGCGGTTGCGCGCCGCAAGGAAGGACGGGGTTTCCGCTATCAGCCCGTGGTCGCGCGCGATAAGCTGCGCCGTCTGGCGTTGCGTCAGTTTCTCGAATATCATTTCGACGGGTCCGAAGCCAAGCTGAAGATTTTTCTCGAGCAGCCGCTTGAATCTTCGCTACCCGATTCCCTCTCCCGTGAAACAGGGCCGCTTGAAGCCGGAGCCGCGGAACCGCCTGACGCGGAGACAGCGGAAAGCGGGGAGGCGGAAGCCAGAATGGGCGCGTTTGCCGCCACGGCTCCCGGTCGCGAGCCGCACGAGTAAGCCCGGCCTGGAATGAGTAAGCCCCGCTTTGAATTAAGTTAAAGCTTTGAGGATACTGATCCGCGCGACAAACTGGATTGGTGACGCCGTCATGTCGCTGCCGGCATTGCGCGCGGTTCGCCAACGGTTTCCCGACGCCCGCATCGTCGTGCTGGCGAAACCCTGGGTCGCCTCACTCTACGATGGCGAGCGCTCCATCGATCACGTGATGCCGCTTGAAGCGAGGTCCGGAGCGCGAGACCTGGCTGCGAAACGAAAACTGGTACGCCGGCTGCGCGCGGAACGCTTTGATCTGACGGTGCTGCTGCCCAATTCATTCGAAAGCGCGGCGCTCGCGCGCATGGCAGGTTCGACGCGAATTATCGGCTATGCGCGTGACGGCCGCAGCCCTCTTTTAAGCGACGCGATCACTCCGCCGCGGAAGGGAGAAATTCCAGCGCACCAGCGCTTCTATTATCTGGAGCTGTTGCGCCGCGCGGGCCTGATCGACACGCTCCCCGATGTTCCAGAGATCCGCCTTGACGGCGTCTCGGAAGCGCGGCGCCGGGGTGAAGAACTGTTCCGGACGTTCGGGATCCGGCTGCCGGTCGTCGGTGTAAGTCCGGGGGCAGCCTATGGCGCTGCGAAGCGCTGGCTGCCGGAGCGCTTCGGCGAGTCGGCGGCTCGTCTTGCGGCGGAATGCGGCGGCTCGGTAGCCGTCTTCGGCTCGCCCGCGGAGAAACCCTTGTGTGACGTAGTCGCATGCGCAGCCGGAGGGCGCAGCTTCGCGGGCGTGACACCTCTGCGCGCATTCATCGACATGACCGCCGCCTGCCGGTTGTTTCTCACCAACGACTCGGGGGCGATGCACGTTGCCTCAGCCCTGGGAGTACCCTCCGTAACCGTGTTCGGTCCGACCGACGAATCCGCCACCGGACCTCTCGGCCCGACGGCCCGCCTGGTGCGTGAACCCGTGGATTGCGCTCCCTGCCTGTTGCGCGAATGCCCGATCGACCATCGGTGTATGACCCGCGTAACCTCGGCTAATGTTGTACTGACGGCGGAGGCGCTTCTGAGAGACGGCGTTACCCAGACCAGCTACAACGTCGACACCGCCCGGATTTCGTAAAGCCGCCGTCCTGTTAGACTCATTAGTTGCCAGCCGTACAGCAGCGAAGGTATCAGCGAAAGCAACGTCTGCCAAGCCCCTTCCGGGCCGCCGCGCCAGAAATGAGAAGCATCCTCATCGTCCGTCTGGGAGCGATGGGCGATATCATTCACGCCCTCCCTGGCGCCGCTTCGCTCAAACACAGTTTTCCCGGAGCGCGCGTGACGTGGGTGGTGGAGCCTCGATGGGTCCCGCTGCTTGCCGATAACGGCTTCGTCGATCGAATCGTCGTTTTTCGCCGCGATGACCCGCTGTCCTGGCGGCGCACCAAAGACGAACTGCGCGAGGAACGCTACGATCTGGCGGTGGATTTTCAGGGCTTGACCAAGTCCGCGCTGATCGCGCACCTCTCACGCGCCGAACGTATTGCGGGATTCGGCCCTCGCGTGGTGCGCGAGCGCCCGGCGGGGCTTTTCTACTCGACCCGGGTACCCAGCAGCGCCGTTCACGTGGTGGATCAGGCCCTTGATCTGGCGGCGGGCGCGGGCGCTTCGAATCTGGTTCGTTCTTTCCCCCTGCCGCCGGGCGCTCCGGAAGGAGAACTTCCCGAGGGTCCGTTCGTTCTGGCCAGTCCCCAGGCCGGGTGGGCTTCCAAGCAATGGCCGCTCGAATATTACGCCCGCCTCGCGTCAATGATTCGCGAGAAACTGGGCCTGCCACTGGTTCTGAATGGCGCTCCGGGCGCGGTTCCGCGCGTTCCGGGCACGCTCACGCATGAAAGCGGCATACCGGGCCTGATCGATGCCACGCGCCGCGCGGCTCTGGTAATCGGCGTCGACAGCGGTCCGCTGCATCTCGCCGCGGCGATGAATAAGTCCGGCGCGGCTGTCTTCGGTCCCACCGACCCGGTTCGCAATGGTCCTTACGGTGGCGACTTTGAAGTTTTTCGTTTGGCCGGCGCGCGCACTACTCATCGCCGGGGCACGGCGATTGATCCTTCGATGCGCGCCGTTACGCCGGAACAGGTTTTCGCCGCGCTCGCGACCCGCGTCGGTTGCCACGCGGGCGTTTCGGCTCGATGTCCAGGCCGATGATTCGCAGGCATTGGTTCCCCAAAGCCTACGCGGATGCCGTTGCGCGCCTGCGGGTTACTGCCGGCTTCGTGATGGTGGCCGCGTTCGCCTGGTTCGCGCATCCCGACGCCACTTCGCTCGGCGTCGGTCTTGCATTCTCCGCGTGCGGGCTGGCGCTGCGCGCCTGGGCGGCCGGGCATCTCGCGAAGGATCAGCGGCTGGCCACGTCCGGCCCTTACTCGTTTACGCGGAACCCGCTCTATCTGGGAACGCTGATCACCGCCCTGGGCTGGCGGTTGCAGCTCGCAGCGTGGGTCTGGCGTTGCTTTTTTCCGGACTGTTTGCGCTGGTCTATCTGCCTGCCATCGAACTGGAAGAGCAGCACCTGACGGCGATTCTCCCGGGCTACGCGGAGTTCGCCGCGCGCGTTCCTTTGTTGCTTCCGCGATGGCCGTCGCGCTTCGGTCCGGATCGTTTTTCGTTTGCGCTTTATCGGAAGAATCGCGAATACCAGGCGCTTATCGGCTGGGCTATCGGAGCGGCGTGGCTTATCGTGCGCGCGATCTGGTTGCCGTAAGGATTTTTAGAAATTGACGGGCGCAGGAGGAGAGTTGGGATCGCTTGCCTGCCACGGCTGAATTCGCCACAGCAGGCGAGGCATTACGCTACAAGGTATTTCGAATCCGGGTGACACTACAACAACTTAAGTTGGCTGGATGATTGCTGATTCCAGGACTTGTCCATTCTTCTCCGATCCTGGATTACCGTGCTATGTTTCTGCGCGACCACTTGCGAAGCTGCGAAACCCGGCCTTATATTCTCAAGCGCCATCGACCTGAACACTCACGGGGAAACGGACGGCATCGTGGTCGACTCAGCAGGCAACACCTACATGACGGGCTGGACTCGCGCGGCCGGCCTCCAGACCACTCCTGGTGTAGTGCAGCCTCAATTTCCCGGGGGGTACGCGGATACGTTCGTCGTGAAACTCAACAGGCGGGGCAAAGTGGTTTTCGCTACTTTCCTCGGTGGCTCCGGGGATGACGAGGGCCTCAGTATAGCTGTCGATACTCTGGGCGATATCTACATTGGTGGACTGTCGAATGGAACAAGCCCTACTTTGCCGACGACGCCCGGAGCCGCATTTCGCACGGGCAGCTCGACGGGGAAAAACGGCTTTGTCGTCAAATTGAACCCGACAGGAACGGCGATCATATACTCCACGCTGGTTCCTGGCGCTGAACCGCCCGGTGTTAATCTTGCCATCGACAAATCGGGTAACGCTTATTTCGGCGGCACGATTATGGGTTCGGACAATTCACTCTCCCCAAGCCCCGGAGCCTTCCAGCCGTTCCATAAGGGCATATCGGACGTTGTTGTCGCGAAGTTCAGCCCCACTGGCGCTTTGGCATATGCGACCTTCCTTGGGGGCAGCGCTACGAACGAGGCCGGTGGAATTGCGGTTGATTCAAATGGGAACGCTTATATATCGGGTAACTCCGGCTCTCCGGATTTCCCCGTCACTGCGGGCGCCTTCGCAGGGCCACCGGCCACGGGGTCCGGAGCCTTCGTGGTAAAGCTGAACGCCCAGGGCAGCGCACCCGTTTATTCCACGTTCCTCGGACCAGCCGACGTGCCTGGCGGAATTCGTCTCGACTCCGAGGATAACGCTTACGTCTCTGGCGTCCCCGGCGCGGACTTCCCCACTACACCCGGATCGTTCCAGAGCAGTTTGTCGTCTCCGTGGAGTCCCGGCAACTACAGCATCGCTTTTCTCACGAAACTGAACTCCACCGGGACTGATCTGATTTATTCCAGTTTGTTTGCTTCTGCTTCACGTTTCGACGTGGACTCAGCGGGGAATGCGTACGTTACGGGCCTCGCCGGGCCTCACTTTCCGGTGACGCGCGGCGCCTTGCAGCGGTGCGTCGCCAGTGGGGGAACCAATATGTTCCTCACGAAACTCGATCCTGCCGGAAAGCTTGCCGCAGCCTCATACCTGGGAGGGACCGCCTATGACTATCCGACCGCTCTGACTGTGGCCGACGATGGATCGGTCTATCTGGCCGAAAGCGTGCAATCTATCGGTTTTCCAGGATTGGAGAACACCGCGGCGCAAGGCCTGCTGCTGGTTGTTTCCCACCTGTTCATCTCGAATCCAGGCAACGCAGATCTGCCCTGCCTGACGCGAGTGGCACAGAACTCCGCGAGCCTGGGATACTTGCCAGTAGCTCCGGGAGAACTGATAACCCTTCGCGGCCTTGGTCTCGGCCCGGAAGTGGGCGTTGCACAGGAAGTCGACGCTTCCGGCCATTTGGGCAGCAAGATCGGAGACGTCCAGGTGTTCTTCAATAATATGCCCGCTCCATTGCTCTACGTGCAATCCGAACAGCTCAATGTACAGGTACCGTGGGAACTCGCGGGCCTGGCTACCGCTCAGATCCAGGTTGAATACCAGGGCACGTTCAGCAATACGGGAACGTTGACGATTCAAGATGCCGCCCCGGCCCTCTTCCGCGTCTTTCCCACCTCTCCGGCGTCGGCCAAGCCACCATTTCCTGGTGCGATTCTCAATCAGGACGGAACGGTCAATTCCCCTTCGAATCCGGCGGCGCAGGGTTCGATTGTATCTCTGTTTGGGACGGGAGGCGGCGTTACCGTACCGGGTGGAATTACCGGAGAAATCGCTCCGATCAGTTCCCTCGGTTACCTCGCTCAGCGGGTGCAAGTGCAGCTTAACCGGTACTTCGCGGATGTTGTGTACGCAGGTCCGGCGCCCGGACTCATCTCCGGCGTATTTCAGCTGAACATACGCGTGCCCGCAGGACCTTTCGGGGGATCCTCGGTTTTCGTTTTTCTGAGCATTGGGGGCGAGGGCGTCACTTTTCCCGGTCTCGATGACTCGATGGTGGTGACGCTGGCGATTCAGTAGTTAACGTTAAGCTCCCAAACCCTGCTTTCCGTGCAGGACCTGATCAATGACAACAACCTGAAAGTCGCCCTTGTGATTGCGCCCGGACGACGCGTACTCGCAATTGCGTATGTCGGCCCGTGTTGTGAATCCGAACGAAACTCCATCGGCTCGGGCACGGCCATTTCCCTTGAAGACCGTCGCTTGAAAACTGGCCAGGGACGCCTGCAGAATTGTCCCGCCCAGCACCCTGATTACACGCATAAGCCGGCAAACGGATCGTTAAGCGCGAGGTTTCCGCCAATCATCTTCCCGAACACCAGGATCGGGCGCGTCTTTCATAATCCGCCATCTGCTACTGTTTAGTTGAAATGGCCTATCCTCAACAACTCCTCGTTCCCATGCGTGAAGACCTGACGCGTTACGGCGTCGAAGAGACACGCACTCCGGCGGATGTCGACCGGGTCCTGGCCGAAAGCGGCACGGTCATGATGGTCGTGAACTCGGTCTGCGGATGCGCCGCGGGGAAGGCACGTCCGGGCATCGGCATGGCGCTCCAGCACAGCTCGCGGCCGGACCGCGTAGCTACGGTCTTCGCTGGTGGAGACGACGCCGCGGTGGCCCACCTGCGCGAGATACTTTCCGATTACCCGCCGTCCTCGCCCTCCATCGCGATCTTTCAGAACGGCAAGCCGGTTTACATGATGCATCGCAGCGATATCGAACGCCGTGACGCGTTTCAGATTTCTCAGGTTCTTACGGAGGCATTTGATCGCTTCTGCGCAAAGAAGGAAGTTTCCGCGTAAGCCGATTTAACTGGCTCCCTGCTTTCCCCAGACCCGCGGGCTTGCCTCTGCGCGCCGATCCAGAGCATTTCTCACGATGACTGCCGAGGTGCATGAAGCCCGCGAGATCGCCCGGCTTCTGAAAATAGTCCGTCGCTCCAAGCTGGACTGCCTTCTCCCTGTCGAACGGAGAATCCGATGAGGTCACAATGATGATCGGAGTCGCCGAGCAGTGGGGACTTTGCCGGATCCGCGTCAGCACACGGCTCCCCGGCGCACGGGGCAGATTCAAGTCGAGCAGCACCAGGTCGGGGCACAAATCCGCGGCTGCCGCCTGATCCACCTTGTCCATATACTGAAGCGCGGCTTTTCCGTCTTCCACTACCACGAGCTTTACATCCAGATCGTGTTTTTTGAGAGCGCGGCGCACCAGAAATACATCTCCGGGATTATCCTCAGCCAGCAGAATTGTAATAGGCGCGCGTGTTGTCACCAGTATCCACCCCCGGCAAAGTAAAGAAAAATGTAGAGCCTGCTCCCGGCTCCGATTCGGCCCAAATGCGCCCACCGGCCCGTTCGACGATCTTCTGGCACAGCGCCAGCCCGATCCCCGTGCCCTCAAATCCGGCTCCATGCAGCCGCTTGAAAATACCGAAAATCTGCGTCAGATACTCAGATTCGATGCCGATGCCGTTATCTCTCACTGAAAAAAGCCATGATGTATCCGGCCGGCGCGCTGCCGAGATTCGAATTTCCGGGCCCTCGCCTGGCGGGTACTCCTCCTTCGAGTATTTGAGGCCATTGCCGATGAGATTCTGAAACAGTTGCACCAGGTGGATCTCCGGGAGCCGGACCACCGGCAGCTCGCTGACATCAATCCTCGCGCCGGAGCTTTCGATGACCGTCGAGAGATTCAGAAGCGCTGCCGATACCGCGGAGCAGGCGTCGGCCCTTTCCGACGCTTGAGGAGCCGCATTCGCTACGCGCGAATACGCCAGGAGCGCCCGCAGGAGGTTCGACATCCGCGTGGCGCCATTGACCGCGAATTCTATGTAGGAGAGAGCCTGGTCGTCGAGTTCGTTCCCATACTCTTCCTTTAAAAGCTGGCTGTATATCGAAACCATGCGCAGCGGTTCCTGTAAATCATGGCTGGCCGCGTAAGCGAACTGTTCCAGGTCGTCGTTCGATTGGCGCAAAGCCTGATTCGCGAGCTTCAATTGCGCCGCATCTTCCATTTGTTGCTGAACGTCCGTGCAGCCGCCGAGCCAGCGGACAATCCGCCCGTCCCGGTCTCGCACCGCTACGCTCCGGCAAAGAAACCACCGGTATCCTCCGCTGGTGGCCCGACGCAACCTGACCTGCGCCTCGAATATATTTCCGGTTCTGAGGGAGTGATTCCACTTTTGCAGATAGTTGTCACGATCTTCAGGGTGGATCAGATCGCTCCAGGGCTCGTTCGGAAGATACTTCCGGGCCTCATCTCCCGAATTCCATCCCGCATAGGCGATCCATACATCATTAACGTACTCTATCTTCCCGGTCGAGTCGGTAGACCAGACAAGCTGCGGTAATGCGCTTGCAAGGGTTCGAAATCGTTCTTCGCTCTCGCGGAGCGTGTCTTCGAACTGCTTGCGTTCGCTGATATCCGAACAATAACCGGCCCAGAACTCCTGTTTTCCGTTCTGGAATGTCGTCAAATCGATGAGCCCAGGGAATTCCGTCCCGTCACGCCGCAAATGCTGTTGCTCAAACATGTGCCGGCCTTTTTCCCTCGTTGTGCGCAGATCGACCGTAAGGTTGCAGCGGGACTGCGGCGGAAGCAACACTGATAGGGGAAGGCCGAGCAATTCAGTGACCGAATAACCGTGCATCTCGGCGAATGTTGGGTTCATGTCAACAATTTTGCTGGTTTCCGGCTCGATGACGAACATCCCGAATCCCGCTCCGTCAAAAATCTTCTTCCATCGCTCGAGTTCCCTTTCGGCGATTCGCCGTGCCGTCACGTCCCGGAAAACCAGCACAACACCGAGCACGTTCCTGGAGGCACCCCGGATAGGAGCACTGCTGTCCTCAATCGGAATGTCTCGCCCATCCCGAGCAACCAGAACGCCCTGCTCGCCCGCACTCTCCACGACCCCATTACTCGCCAGAGCCCGAAACGGGTGGAGCACCGGCTCCCGATTCCCTTCGGTGACCAGATGGAAGACCTCGTCGAGCGGCTTCTTCACCGCGGTTTCCGCCTTCCATCCGGTCAGTCTCTCCGCCACCGGATTCATGGAACGGATGCCGCCGCTTTCGTCCGTAACAATTACCGCATCGCCGATGCTGGCCAGCGTAGTTTCCAGCAACTGGCGGGAATCTTCGACGTTCCGGGCAAATCGCTCGCGCTCCGCTACTACAGTGTCAACCGCCGTGCCGAGCTGGAAGAGCAGAAAAACGAGTCCGACGCAGCCCGCAAGCACCACGAAACGGGACCGGTTGGCGTTCGAAGCCACTTCTCTCTCCAGATCGTAAAGCCGGGCCTGCTCAAAACTGACGAGCAGGGCGCAATTGGTTCGCACTTCGTCCATGGCAAGCGTTCCGTCGCCTGATCGGAGGAATGCCATGGCCGCCTCGTCGCCCTCCTGATCGCGGACCTCGATTGTGTGTTTCAACTCGGCCATCTTGGTGTTAACAAGAGACCTGATCAGCGCAACCTGATTAATCTGGCGACGGGTGGCCCCGGCGGTGCGGGTAAGATCGTCCAGCTTTTTCGGCAGGACGTCAGCAGCCTTCTCGTACGGCGCGAGGTACTTCCGGTCCCCCGTCAGGAGATATCCGCGCTGGCCTGTTTCCGCGTCTTTAACTGAGGAAAGAAGAGAATTGGTTTGGGCGATAAACTGCCGGGTCTGGTCGCTCTGCGTTGTGGCGTAGTTATACCTCCGCCAGTCGGCGTAAAATAAAACGACGATTACGAGAACGATGGCAATAGCAAGAAACCGCCAGGGGCGGTCGATCCTGCCATGCAGCCTGAATGCCACTGAAACCATTGTAGATCCGAGCTATGACGAATGTCGCTTCGGCCCGCTTCGGGTGAGCGGAAAGGCTTCATGACCAAAGGAACCCGAGCGAGAACCGGCAAGGCAGTAAAGATACCTCCCCATCCCCACAATGCTGCCGACGATCGCAATCAGGAAAAGGTCTGGGCAGAATTTCTGGACCGGCTGGTCCATGATCTTCGGGAGCCCCTTCGAACGATTAATGCGTTCTCGGAGTTGCTTCACGAGCTCGCGAACGGCCGTCTCGGCGTCGAAGGCGAGGAACTGGTAGGCGAAATTCTCGCGGGTACGACACGAATTCGCGGGCTGATTGACGGCGTTTCCGCTTATTCCAGCGCAATTCGCGGGTCAGGCTCGCCAGCCTCGGACGCAGCATCGCTGCAATCCGCGTTCAACATCACTCTCGCGACTCTCGGTGATCAGATTGATGCTGAGGGCGCAACGGTCAGCGGGCATCGCGTTGAGCCCCACGGAGGCAATGGAGGATGATCCAAAGCCCCGAGTGGCGGTAAGTCTGGAACGGCTGATGCAATTGTTCGAGAACGTCATCGGCAACTCACTTCGATTCCGTTCGGAAGCGCCTCCTGTAATCGCGGTCTCCGGGCAGCAGCAGCCGGGCCAATGGACGATTCAGGTAGCGGATAACGGAATCGGGATCGATCCCGCCGATTGTGAGGCTGTTTTCAGGCCGTTCATGCGGGTTCAGGGCAGGCAATACGGCGGGGCCGGGCTCGGCCTCTCCGTCTGCCGCAAAATCGTCGAGAACTACGGTGGATCGATAGAGATCGGCCCCCGCCCGGAAGGAGGCGCTGTCTGCACCTTCACCCTGCCTGCTGCCTGATCGCTACGCGCCCGTGGCTCGCATTCTGTCGCCGGAAATCTTCCCGAGCTGTCCCAGCCGGTTATGAAGCGTGCGAACGCTGATCCCGAGAATCTCCGCAGCCCTGGTCTTGTTGTTATTCGTGCGCTGCAGAATGAGATTTATATAAGTTTCTTCGATTTCTTCCATGGAGGCGCCGGGCCGTATACGAAGCGCTTCCATAGGTTCATTTTGCTCGCTGACCGGGCTTTGCTCGTTTGCGGGGCTTCGCTCGCTTGCCGCGTTTTGATCCTGGACTGGCGGAGCGGCACTCGGGTGAGGGTCGAAGGTCGCATTTGAGTCCATCGCGACGTGCTTCGGAAGAATAAGCCCCTCGGATGCCATGATGACCGCGCGTTCCAGTATGTTCCGGAGCTCGCGTATGTTGCCCGGCCAGGAATAGGCCTGAAATCGTTCGAGTGTGCTCGGGTGCAGCCCCGTAACCCGGCATCCGTGCTTCTTGTTCAGATTAACCAGAATTGCCTCTGAAATCGCGGGAATATCATCCTTGCGATCGCGCAGCGGCGGCAACATAATATGAAACACGTTTAATCGGTAATACAAATCTTCGCGGAGAAGTTTGTCACGGATGGCGTCTTCCGGATTCTTGTTAGTGGCGGCGATTACGCGTACCTCCACCGGAAGATCGATCTTCCCCCCGAGGCGTCTTACTTTCCGTTCCTCGAGAACACGCAGCAGTTTGGCCTGTGTCCCGATCGGCATGTCGCCGATTTCGTCCAGGAATACCGTTCCGTTATTAGCCTGCTCGAAGCAGCCGATGTGACGCTCCAGCGCACCTGTGAATGCGCCCTTCTCATGGCCAAAGAGTTCACTTTCAATCAGGGTTTCGGTCAGGGCGGCGCAGTTGATCGGCACGAACGGCCCCGCAGCGCGGGGACTAAGGCGCTGCACGGCGCGCGCCACCAGTTCTTTCCCGGTTCCGCTTTCGCCGGTGATTAACACTGAAGCGGACGTGGGAGCCACTTGCTGAATCTCGGAGAATACCTGCCGCATAGCGCGCGAACCGCCCACCAGATCGCCCAGAACCCCGTGATAACTCAATTGGAGCTTCAACGCCGTGGCCTCTTCAACCAGACGGTTCTGAGTCGCTGCCCGTTCGAGCAACGTGCCAAGGATGCCGGGTTGAACAGGCTTCTCCAGAAACCAGAACGCCTTCAGATCGTGCACCACCGAAATCGCTTTATCGATGCTTCCAAAACCGGTAAGGACGATGGTCGGGGTACGATCGCCGCGCTCTTCGAGCGCTCGAAGAAGTTCAAACCCGTCCATCCGCGGCATGTTCAGGTCGGTCAGAATCAGATCCACCGGACGCTCGGTATGTAACGCCAGCGCTTCCACCCCATCGGCGGCCGTCACCGCCGTAAACCCCAGGGAATTGACCATCTCTGCAATGGCGAGCCGTTGACGAGCCTCGTCGTCGACGACCAGCACACGGGTCGAAGTCTCGTTTGCCATCTGCTTTGATTTTAGCGTGGCGGCGCTCAGCGCGTTGGGCCGAGTGACGTTTTGTGCGTTTGTGCAGCCTGGTACTCGGGCTGCATCTTTCTCAAACGAGCAGGCCGTCCGTCAGCGGTCTGAAATTTAGAAGGAGGCAACACATGAATCAATTTCGCATTGCAACAACCCTGCTCCGGCTCCCGAACCGGCCCCAGCTTCTGTAGCAGAACCTGCGGCCGCGCCGGCGCCAGCACCTGAGATCGCCGAGAACACTTTGCCGAAAACCCTCCCCCAAACAGCCAGCGATCTTCCGCTGCTGAGCCTTGTGGGACTGTTGTCTCTCTTAGCGGCTTTCGGTTTCGGTGTATTCGCGAAAAGGCTCGGTCTGAACGGGTAAAACGATGGCCCGCGATATTGCGCTCTGGATATCACGCTTTCTGTTCGCGGCCGGATTTATTATCCTCAGGTACTGCGGCGCAGCCTGGTTGAATTCCAGCCTCCGTCAGACCCGGGGAAACAATGACCTCGATCGCCTCCTGAGCAACAAACCTGCACCATCTCTACAGACCGCTCCGTTAGCGGATGGAGCCCTCCTCGGAAGGGTGGAAATCCCGAAGCTCCACCTATCCGCAGTCGTTTTTCAGGAAACGGATTCATCCGTTCTCAATGACGGTGTAGGGCATCTCGACGGAACCGCGCTTCCGGGACAGAACGGAAATGTGGTTCTGGCGGCGCATCGGGACACTTTCTTCAGAGGCCTGAGAAATATCAAGCGAGGCGATCTTATAACAGTCACCACGCCCGCAGGTGTTCGGGAGTATTCTGTTCGACTCCACCGAGATTGTTTCGCCCACCAATATCAGCGTCGCGTATCCTACAGCGAAACCTACTCTTACTTTGATTACGTGCTATCCGTTTTACTATGTAGGCCACGCGCCGAAACGCTTCGTTGTTCGCGCGCGCCCCTGGCGGGCCGTCTCAGCCGCTAATGGCTAAGGTCGTAGACAAAGTAGTTCATCGCCAGCCGGTAAGCGAATGACGCCAGCTTTTCCGGATACTCAGCTTCATCCGAATGCTCCCAGGCATCTCCCAGATCCATGTTGTGGCACATGGCGACTATGATTCGTCCCTTATCGTCATAGATCGCGCGCCAGTGGGGCACTTTGCCGGCGTTCAGGTCGTCTCCCATCCCGGATTCGTAGGTCAGGTGATCTTCGTAGTAATGGTTCGCGCCCGGCGGCTGCATGCGTTCGTTCAAGTCGTACAGAACGTGAAAGATCGGGTCGCTTTCCGGTATGTCCACGATCGGACGCAATGGGAAAACTTTACCAAGGCTCTGGATAAAGTTGCTCCATTCCACGTTTCCATGGAAGTCATCCACCATCAAAAATCCGCCGCGCAGAAGAAACTCACGCAATTGGGCGGCGTCTTCATCGCGCAGCTTCCAATGCCCGACCTCGACCGCATACATCATCGGGAAGTTGTACATGTCGTCGTCGCCGAAGCTGACAACCTGCTCGACTGAGCGTGTTTCGATCCGGGTCAACCGGCGCACACCCTGGAGAAGGTGGCGATCGGAGCGCGGATAATCCATGGTCCAGTAGCCCGGGAACGGGCGGCCGCCTCCTATGAACAGATCGCTGTTGGGATAGCCGTAAATATCGGGATAGCGCAATCTTGCGCGCGTCCATTCCGCCTTCTGGTTCCAGTCGTTCGGTACGGGAAAATCCGAGTACTCTATGGCCGGCCATTCTTTAAAGGGCTTCTGGGCCAGGAGAATGCCGCAGACACCAAGTCCGATAAGAACCAAAGCTTTCCGCATGAACATCAATGGGTCATTGAGTAAACAACGTAATTTACTCCGATACGAATCCCGAGGGCCGAATACTTTTCCGGATACCCGGGATCGTCCGCCCACTCCCATGAGTCTCCAACATCCGAGTTGAAACTCATCGCGACCATTACACGGCCGTGATCGTCATAAATTCCTCGCCAGTGAACGGTCTGGCCACCGCTGCCACCGCCATTGCGGCAAAGACAATCGCGATTCAAACCCCATTGCCCGGGAATAAGGTAGCGATCGCTCAAGTCATAAACAACGTGGAAGATGGAATCCGCATTGTCGATTTCGACGATGGCGCGGTCGGGAAAAACGCGCCGCATGCTCTCGTTGAATCGATTCCACTCCTCCGCTCCCCAGAAATCGTCCAGCATCAGAAAGCCGCCGCGGAGGAGATACTCCCGCAAAGACACGACCTGGGCATCGGTCAATTTCCAGTCGCCCATTTCGCCCGCGCCCAGCCAGGGATAGTTAAAGGCGTCGTCGCCGTCGTCGAGGTTCACCGGTTGCTCGACGGATCGGGCCTGGACCAGACTGAGGCGGCGGAGCGCGGCGGCGAAGTGCCGGTCCGCCCGCGGGTAGTCCTGAGTCCAGCTGGTGCCGCCTTCACGCCAGTCAAACCCGCCAAAACGGCGGTAGCCGCCAAAACGCGCGGCGGGATGCTGCGGATACATCAGGCGGCCGAAAACCCATTCCGTCTTCTCCTGATAATCCTCAGGGAGCTCGACGTTGTCGTAGGCTTCCATGCTCGGGTAGACGCGGAACGGCTTCGGTGCGGCGTACAGAGCGGTAAAGAGCCCAGCGGCGGCGCCCACGAGCACCAGCGCTTTCCGGGAATTCATCGACTACCTGCCTGTGAGGATAACACCGGGTACCCGGGGAGCCGCCAGACCGGTTATTTCATTGGGGTTTCAAGGGCGGCGGGAAGTCGCTTGCTCCGCGCGCGGCTCGGAAGGGTCTCAAATCATCGCTGGTTGGCCTTCAGGATCTTTTTTCTCAGGCGGATGGACTTGGGAGTGACTTCGACCATTTCGTCATCGCGGACGAACTCGATGGCCTGCTCCAGATTCATGAGCCTCGGCGGGACGAGGCGGATCGCTTCGTCCGCGGTCGAGGCGCGCATGTTGGTCAGCTTTTTCTCTTTTACGATGTTCACGTCGAGGTCGGCCTGGCGGGCGTTTTCGCCGACGATCATGCCTTCGTAAACTTCGGTGGCGGGGCTGACGAAGATTTCTCCGCGCTCCTGCAGGTTGAAGATCGCATTGCCGGTCGTTTTGCCGGCGCGGTCGGCCACGAGCGATCCGGTGGGACGTGTGGGAATCTCGCCCTGCCACTCGATATAGCCGTGGAAGAGGGAGTTCAGGATCGCGGTCCCGCGGGTATCGGTGAGGATCTCGCTGCGCAGACCGATCAGGCCTCGAGACGGGATGTGGAACTCCAGCCTCACGCGGCCCGAGCCGTTATTGACCATTTTGCTCATCTTGCCTTTGCGGCTGCCGAGTTTCTCGATTACCACACCTATGTAGGCTTCGGGGCAATCGATGACGAGCATTTCGACCGGCTCCATCGTCTTTCCGTCGATCGTTTTGGTCAGAATTTCGGGTTTCCCCACCGCCAGCTCGAAGCCTTCGCGCCGCATCATCTCGATCAGTATGGCGAGTTGCAGCTCGCCCCGTCCCATGACCTTGAAAGTCTCGGGAGTGCTCGATTCCACGCGGATCGAGACGTTCGTCAGCAGTTCCTTGTCGAGCCGATCTTTCAAATTGCGCGATGTAACGAACTGGCCTTCCTTGCCTGCGAATGGGGAGGTGTTGACGGTGAAGGTCATGCCAATGGTGGGCTCGTCGATCTGAATCGGCGGCATCGGTTTCGGAGTCTCGGCGCTGGTGATGGTCTCGCCGATCGTAATGCCCTCGACGCCCGCGACCGCTACCAGATCTCCCGGCCGCGCAATCGTTTCGTCGACGCGCTTCAGGCCTTCAAACGAGTAAAGCTTCGTGATCCTGGTTTTCTGGATTGCGCCATTGAGGTGACAAATGGCAACTTCTTCGCCATGCCGCAGCGTTCCCTGGAACACGCGTCCGATCGCCAGACGACCGAGGTATTCGCTGTAATCGAGGTTGGCGACCTGCGCCTGCAGAATGGCATCGGGATCACCGGCGGGCGGTGGGATGTGCGCCATGATCGCTTCGAAGAGCGGACGGAGATCCTCAGAAGGGTCTTCGAGCGACGTTTTCGCCATGCCGATCCTGGCGTTGGAGTAAAGAACGGGAAAATCGAGCTGCTCTTCCTTCGCATCGAGATCGATGAAGAGATCGTAGATTTCGTTGAGGACTTCGGGGGCGCGGGCGTCGGGGCGATCGATCTTGTTGATGACGATGATCGGTTTCAGGCCCGCTTCGAGCGCTTTCATCAAAACGTAACGCGTCTGGGGCAACGGGCCTTCGCTGGCGTCGACCAGGAGCATGACGCCGTCGACGATTTTCAGGGCGCGCTCGACTTCTCCGCCGAAGTCGCTGTGACCTGG
This sequence comes from Terriglobia bacterium, assembly GCA_963718155.1. GTDB lineage: Bacteria > Acidobacteriota > Terriglobia > Bryobacterales > Bryobacteraceae > BOG-234. The sequence continues at coordinate 120,166 of CAVQYP010000033.1, forward strand.
CGTATCGACGATGTTGATCTTGGTGCCGTGAAAGCGCACGCCGGTGATTTTGGCGAGGATGGTGATGCCGCGTTCGCGTTCGAGGTCGTTGGAATCCATCACGCGCTCGGCAACCTCTTCATGGGCGCCGAATATGCCGCTCTGGCGGAGCATTGCGTCGACCAGCGTTGTCTTGCCATGGTCAACGTGCGCAATGATGGCGATATTTCGAGTATTCTGACTCATTTTGTGAACTGTTGATTATTCTTCGTGAATGACTTCGGCCGGCTGCAACCTTGCCGCGAACCGCGCCGGGTAAACGCCCGCCAGAACCGTTACGGCCCAGACCAGCAACAACGCGCCCGCAAGCAGCAGGACGGGCGGATGGAACTGGATGGTCCAACCGAAGCTCTGCTTGTTGACTACGTAAATCAGGACCAGCGAAAGCGCCATGCCGAGAGCCAGCCCGAGAGATCCGGCGAGAAGACCGAGGAGTCCGGCTTCCATAAGAATCATCCGGCGGACCTGCCCGGCGGCCGCCCCGAGGTATCGGATGAGACCGATCTCACGGCGGCGATCCAATACCAATGCTAGCAGTGAGTTGGCAGCGCCGAGCATCGCTACCACGATCGCCACCGCTTCGAGGGCGTAGGTGACGGCGAAGGTGCGGTCGAATACCTCCACGGCGGCGCGACGCAGAACCTCGTTCGGCGCGATCATGAGGGGATAATCCCGCAAGCGGGATTCGAGTTCGCGCCGGACGTTCGTCGGGTTCGCGCCGGGCTGCACGTAAACCGCGATGTTGGTGACGGGCTGATCGGGAAGGTATTTGAGGAGCGTCGACCGGTCGACAAGCACCATGCCTCGATCGCTGGAATAGTCATAGTAGATGCCGGCTACGGTAAGCGGCACGATGTTCGAGCCGAGGGGTATCCGGAGCACGTCGCCAACGTGTACGTGGTGTTTGTCGGCGAAGGGCTCGGTGACTATTGTGCGGTCGCGATTTGCCAGGGAGGCAAGGATATCGCCGGCTTTCCCGGAGAGGAAGCGAAGCGTGCGGCGGCGACGGACGATGTCCATTCTGCCCCCGCCGAACGTGGCACGCGTTCCTTCGAAGCGGAATTCGAAGGCATGGAAGAGATCCACTTCGCCGACGCCGGGTGTGCTCTCGACGATTTGCGGTACCTGCGCGGCGATGGGCGGGTAGATGCCTGCTGTCGACGGGCCGTCCGCACGGAGAAAGATGTCGGCGCGAAGCTGGCTTTCGAGCCAGACCTGAACGGTTTCCCGGAAGCTGCCCACCATCACGCCGACCGCTACCATCATGGAGATCGCGGTTGCGAGCGCGGTGACGACGACTGAGGTTCGGGAGAGCGACGCGACCAGGCTGCGGCCGGCGATCAGGCCTGCCGCGCCGGCGAGGGCTTTTAACGGGCCGCGAAGCATTCGAATGGTTCCGGTGACGAATGCGGGCGCAACGAGGGCTGTCGCGGCGACTGCGAACAGGGTGGCGGCGTAACCGAGGACGGGGCGCCCGCCGATGGGTCCGAACTGGCAGAGCATGGCGGCGATGAGACCCGCGATAGCAGCGATGAGAAGGTCGCGCCAAAGGTTGAGCCGTGTGTGATGCTCGACTACCGACCGGCGCATGGCTTCTGCGGGCGCGACGCGGGCGGCTTCGCGGGCGGGGATCAGGGCTGAGAACAAGGCTATGCCGGTACCTGTGAAGAGAGCAGCCAGGACCGTTTCGGGCGAGAGAGCGATCGCTGCGGGTGAACTGGTGGTGAAGAGAGCGTTGACCGTGCCGGAGATCAATCCAATCAGCGCGGAGGCGAGGAGGCGGCCCAACAGGACTCCGAGGACCGAGCCGAGTATGCCCAGCAGCGTGGCTTCGCCCAGGAAGATCATGAGCACTCCGCGCGCGCTTGTGCCCAAGGCGCGTAGGACTCCGATTTCGGTCCGGCGGCGAACCACGCTGACGGCAATGGTGTTGTAAATGAGAAAAGCGCCGACGAGAAGGGAGATGTAACTGAGGATTCGGAGATTCCAGCGGAAGGCTCGCAGCATGCGGCGGTTTTCTTCGCTGCGGGCGCCGGGCGTCTCGAGGTCCCAGCTTGCGGGGATCGAGGCTTTGATCAGGCGCTCGATTTTCGCGGCATCGGCGTTGGGCGCGAGAAAGATTTCGATGCGGTCCAGCTTGCCCTCCATGTGGAGGAGATTTTGCGCGGCGGCGATGTCGATTCCGACCCATGCGGTGTTCTGGCCTGCGGCGATGCTTCGGATTGTGAAGTTTCGGGTTCGCTCGCGGCTTTTCAGGTCCAGAGAATCGTCTTTGTGGAGATGCAGGCTTTCGGCGAGATCGCTCGAGACGACGGCGGACGTTTCCAGTTGCGCGGGGTCGAAGGTTCCTTCGCGTTCGTCAGCGTTTGCGATGGGCTGATCGAACGTGCCGTAGAGAGTGACCGATCGACGTCCTGCGACGATGACCGGCTGCTCGATCACCGGCGAGAAGCGAGCATTTACGGGCAGCGTGGCGAGTTTTGCGATATAGCGCTCGTCGACGCCGCCGTTCGCGGTGATTTCGTAATCCACCTTGCCGACGAGCGTGGTGAGGGAGGATTCGAAGGACCCGGTCGCGGCATCGCCCGAGAGTTCGATCGCGATGACGACGGCGACACCGAGCGCGATGGACAGGAGGGTGAGCAGGGTGCGGGCGGGATCGCGGCGCAACGGCCGGAGGATCAGTTCGCGGAAGAGCTTCAAAGGCTCCACGCCCTTACAGATCTCCACGCTTTCGATTTGTCCGTCGCGCATTCGGACCCGGGTGTCGGCGATGGCGGCGGCTTCGGCGCTGTGGGTTGCCATTACGACGGCGGCTCCGAATTCGTCGGCGGCGCGGCGGATGAGGCGGAGGATGATGTCGCCGCTGGCGGTGTCGAGATTGCCGGTGGGTTCGTCGGCTACGAGGATCGCGGGGTCGTGGACGAGCGCGCGGGCGATGGCGACGCGCTGCATCTGGCCGCCGGAAAGCTGGTAGGGTAGGCTGCGGGATTTTTCTTCGAGGTCGACCCAGCGGAGGCGTTCGAGGGCGGTGGATTCGGTGTTTTTGCCGCCGGAGAGGAGCAGGGGCAACTCGATGTTTTCCAGGACGGTCAGGGAAGGGAGGAGCTGGAAGAATTGAAAAACGAACCCGATTTTGTGGCGGCGCAGGGCGGTTAGTTCCGCGTCGGTGAGCGTGGTTGTGCGCTGGCCGGCGAGGTTCACGTCGCCGGTGGTGGGGAAGTCCATTGCTCCGCAGAGATTGAGCAGGGTGGTCTTGCCGCAGCCGCTGCGACCGAGGAGAGCGGTGACGCGGCCGCCGGCGCAGTCGAGCGAGACCCCGCGCAGGGCTTCAACACCGCCTTCGTAGACTTTGGTCGCATTGGTGATGGAGACAGGGGTCATGAGGGTCGAGACCGGACGATTAGCGGTATAGAGGACCGCGACCTATCTTTAGCATGAGGGTTACGCGTTGGTCCGGGGGGCAGAAAACGACTTGGGGAGGCGTGTGGCGGCGGAGGTCGTTCGCCAGGTTCAGTTTTGGGGGAGAATTCGGGCCGGTTTCCGGTTTGGATGTGGGAGCGTCAGGCGGAGGTTGATTTGGCGCGGGAGGTTCAGGCGTTGGGTTCGCTGCGGCGGGTTCGAGTGTTTCCAACGAGTTGTTGGGTTCGTTTGGTTGTTTTTCGTTTGGCTTGGTTCGCCCGTCGGGTACCGGAACACGCTCCGGAACGAACGGTTCCCATACGGGTTGCGTATCGAGATCCTCCGAGGCGTGTGTCTCGGGAGTGGACGCTTCGGGCGCGGGCGGGACTTCAGGCCTGGGGTTTGAGGGCGCCGGGGCCGGGGAGTCGCCGCGTCCGCGCCGCAATTCCAGAAAACGCTTGTGGGCGCGGAGGTACTGGCGGTCGCAGAGCGAGTCATAGCGGTGGAAGAGGTCGAGCGAGCGGGACTCGTCTGCGAGGGTGCGGAACGCGAGGGATGTGCAGGTCGCCTTGTGTTCGTTGCACCCGACAGTTTCGGCTTGTTTGCGGATCTGGTGGTCGATGGCGGTTTTTTCGAGGGTCCAAAGGCGGAACTGACGCCACTGGGCTACGGCCATTTTTTGCACGAGAGCATGTTCCACCGGGGTGTCGGGCTGGAGTTCGCCATCGATCTCGGCAAGAAGTTCCAGAAAACGCTCCTGGGATTCCCCCTCGAGGACAACGCTTTCGGCGAGCATGCCGTGTCTTGTGGAATTGCGAGAGGAGTTTCGCTTGCCCTCGGGCGTGACGGGCCCGCGGGACTTGGCCCCGTTGGCACGGGAGGCCTCGATCTGACGTTCAGTTCGCATTTCGATTTTGTTATTGCATGGGGAAAGAGGGATCCGGTGCAATTCGGCAGAATTTTATTGATTTCAGGGCAAATATAAATTTTTGATTTTGTGACCGGCGATCTGCGCCTGGCTCGATTGGGTGTTCCGATCTCGAAGAGGTCTACGCGAACGAATGGCATCTCCTTTACGTTGCCTGCACTCGGGCACGGGATCACTTGCTCGTGACCGGCGTGCAACCCGCGTCGGAATTTTTGGATGATCTGCGGAAACAGAGTGGGCGGCGGACGTGACATCTCCCACGCGTTGAGATCGAGTCGGGGTCTGAGGGTTGCGCCCCGAAAGCGCCACCGTGATCGATGGTAAGCGGTCCTCGTGGAAGGCGTAAGGGACAAATTTCCGGAGTTCTTTGTCGAGTACGATATAGGATATTGCCTCCTGTCGATACACCGACGTTGCGAGTACCCAAAGTGGACCCCCACTTATCCGGGGCAGGCGAGCGCGTGAAAGAGGCGGCGGCGGAGTTGGAGAGACTCTGCATTGCTAATCCCGACGGGAGTTGAATCCGCAAAGATCTGCCCAAGGACTTGCAGCCGGACGCGGACCGCGACCTCGGCGGCTAGCAAACGGATTAGAAGATCGCGATCGGCTCATCGATTAAAACCGGAACGCCGAACTAACCCCGCAACAAAACTTCTCCTTTTCTGCCACGGTAAATGCCTCCCAAGATGTTCATCGTTGCCGGTCCGCCCGGAAGTGGGAAATCCGTAGCCTTCCGGTGACAGCTTTCGGAGTCGACTTTTTCAATGCCGACGATCAGGCCGCGGCATTGAATGAGGGTTCGTACATCGGTATTTCCGGAGAAATCCGCGCCCGAGTGAATCGTCTCTTCGAGGCGTTCGTGATCGATCACATCGAGAGGCGCAGCAGTTGCGCTTTCGAAACGACCCTTCGAAGCGCGGTCACGTTCGAACAGGCTGCTTTGGCCCGGAGCGCCGGCTTCGTCGTCGAGATGCGTTATCTCCGCCTGCCAAACTTCGAGATGCACATGGAAAGGGTGAAGATGCGGGCGGACCGGGGCGGTCACAGCGCGCCGGAACCGGTTCTGCGTCGTATCTACGAGTCCAGCCTGGCCAATTTGCCCCGCGCCATTCGCGAGATGGATCTGATCTACGTCTACGAGAATGGCGAATGGGGCAAAACGCCGGAGATTCTGTTGCAGGCAGAACATGGGGAGGTTGTGTTTCGGGCGGAGCGTATCCCGTACTGGCTTGCCGCAGGTTTGACACGCCTGTAACGGTCTGGTCCTGGTCACTGGTCTCAATTTGCAGGTTCCGCTTGCCAGATTTACGCGAACGCGACGCCGTTAGTACTACTGGGTCATAAAATATTGGCACCATTGAAGATAGCGCGACACCCTCGTAGATGAGTGTCGTCCAGGCGCAGATTCAGACGGTAGAAGAGATTTACCGGCTGGTGTGGAGGGCTGTGGCGAACAAGCAGCCGATCGAGGCCGGTTATCAAGGGCGATCCAGATTGTTCTGTCCACACCGACTGGGCCGGAACCGTGAAGGACAGCTTCGCGCGCTCTGTTATCAGTACGGCGGCGATAGCCAGAGCGGTCTGCAGCCAGTGGGCTCGCCGGCGAACTGGCGTTGTATAGCGATCGAGAAGCTCAGCAGGGTGAAGTTACTGCAGGATCGCTGGCGTACAGCGCCGAATCATTCGCGCCCAGCTTCATGCGTGATCGACGCCGATATCGACGCAGAGGATCAGCCCGAACGCGATCCACAGAACGGACAGTAAGGCAGTTGCTCCAGCAATAGCCGGGCAAGGATGACTCTCAAAGTTGCGATTGAGTTCGGATTATGCCGTTCGGGACGGACGCGGCGATCCGCGGGGGCGGAAGTCCGACACTGGCCCGGGGGCAACGATTCCAGTATTACCGACGCGGGCAGAGGGGGAAAAACGGTTCCGCTCGGCCACGAGGAACCCATAAGCTGCGATGCACAGCGTGGCATGGTGGTGAAACCCGCGCCAGTTACGACCTTCAAAATGTCCCAGCCCTAACTCTTGTTTCAGCTCCTGGTAATCCCGTTCAACGATCCAGCGGTGTTTGGCGATTTTGACCAGAGCTTTGAGCTTGGTACCGGATGGCAGCGTCGATATCCAATACTTAATCGGTTCTGCCTCTCCTCGCGGCCACTCGATCAGTAACCATTCCTCCGCGTGAGGTTCCACTCGTTCGTCATCCCGATGAGCCGGGCGAACTCGAACAGCCGCAAAGCGGGATTGCAGTTTCCGGTCCACACCTTCACGCCAGGCGATTTCCCGGAAGGCGCCGGCGGGCAGGCTCATAGCCAGCTGCTTTACGGAGACGGGTTGATGGTCCGGGGTCCGCTGCAGTAGACGCGGAGGCCGCCCCATTGTTCCTCGTGGCCTGGCTGGTAAAGGCTGTTTACCGGGTGCCCAGACCGTCGTCGAGCTTTGCACGCCCACAGCATATTGCAGCCCAACTCGGGTGAGTTCGTCGCGAAACTCGGTGTTGACCCCGTAGGCCGCATCGGCCAGAACAACTCCGCAAGGCACCTTCGCGGCCACCGCTGCCCGGATCTGGTCCAATGCGATCTCCGGCTTGGTCTTAAACTCAACCGCTTCGGGTACTTCTGTCTTATCCCGCCGTTCGGCATCTTCGGCCCATTCTTTAGGCAGGTACAAGCGATAGGCGATGGGCAGGCTGGAACTCCACGTCGCCACCGACAGGCTCACGGCTACGCGACAGTTATCCTGCTTACCCACTTGTCCGCAGTATTGGCGCGCCACCCCCACCGAATGCTTACCCTTCTTCGGAAACCCAGTGTCATCCACGATCCAGGCCTTCACTGCTCCCTGGTTCTGCATCGCGGATAAAACATAAATTTGCACCCGTTCCAGCAGTACTTCATCGCTCCATGGCGCCTTCGCCACCAGATGATGAAGAGACTGGCGCATCGGCTGGACATTCTCAGGATCCAGACGAGCTGCCATCGGCTCAATGCTCTTACGCTCACCCGGTAACAGCAATCCCTTGCAGTAGTTCTTCAAGGGTGCCTGCCGGTCTTCGTGCCCCGCAGCGGTCGCCAGGCCTTCCATATATGCCGCGAAGCGCCTCTCTTGTGGGCCTGGCGAGGAGAGACGTGAACCCACAAAACAATTCTACACGAATTTGTTTATTTATGACCCAGTAGTATTAGATACTGACGATGAATCTCCTGACGGATCGCAACTGGAGCGTAGGCTACCGTCACCAAGACGGCGATCTGAGCCAGCACCGGATGTTTGAGTTGTTCCAGCCATTGATTCACGATGTGCGCCGCGGTTTCCACAGTGGGCCGAGCCCCCGGGAGCTTGCGATTCGTTGAGGCAGCCCGAGCGGAAGCCGTGTGACCACGAAGGGCTTGCGAATTCGGCTGCGCGAAGCCATCAAACCGAGCCGAAGCAAATCATTCACGGTCTTTTGAGCGACGCCCCCGATCGCCGCATCTCGTTCTTGAGCAGCCCGGCAACGTCCTCGTCAAGTGAAAGCGTCGTTCGCACATCATGAAGCTATCGCATCAGACGTCATGATGCGCGAACAGCCTGCAATTGCAAATCCCTCAGAACTGAAATCGCACGACGATCTGACCCGACCGGGGAGCGCCATAAACAGTACCGTTATTGATGTAGCCGAAGCCGCCGGTAGTCTGGCCATTGGAACGGGTTTGCGTCGCCACCGCATTTGTCGAAGTCGGGTTGTTCGGTTCTGCCCGGTTGAAGATGTTGGTGAACTCAGCCCTGATCTGCAGGTTCATGCTCTCCTTGAATCTGAAGTTTCGAGCGAGACTCATATTCTCTGCAGGGCGCCGCTGGTATCGATAATCGCTGTAGTAAGCGGCGGCGCTGCCGTACTGGCCTGCCGGAGGATTGACCCACGCGGCGGGGTTCAACACAAACGTCTTGTTTGGATCGAAGCAGTGGCAGTTAAGATCCTGAGTGAAAAGCGGCACTCCCGGAACCCGGTTCATCAGCGTGTTCTGGAACGTGTAAGCGGAAAGATTGGTGGTGGACTGAGGCGACAGGATGGGCAGTCCGCTGCCGTAGCGCAGAAGCGTGCCGATTTGCCAGTCCCGCGCCAGCAATGATACGAACTTATTACCGCCCAGCTTGGGCGTAGTGTAAGAACCCGAGAAAACGAACAGGAACGGTTGATCATAAGCCGAGAGGGTCTTCTGGTTGGGCCGGTTGAAGACATTGTTGACGAAGACTCCGTCGCCGCGTCCGTAATCGTCCTCCACTCCGAGATCGAGTTGCTTCGACCATGTGAAGGAGGAGTTGGCCTGCAGACCGTGGGAGAAACGCTTCGTCGCCTTCATTTGAAGTGCCTCGTACCAGGTGTTTCCATTCGGCACCCAGTGCCAGTTCGTGACAGCGCCATATTGGGGGAAGGGGCGCAGCGATTGGGCCACTGTAGCTGTCAGAGGAAAGCCGGGATAGGGCGGCGTGCCAAACCCCGCCGCAATGGCGGTCGTGGAATTGAGCGGAGCGGCCAGTATCTTCAGATCGTTGGGATTACTCAGGCTCAGGCCGTGAGCCGCCAGAGTCTGGTCAGAGATGGCATTCGGGTTGACCAGGTTACCCGCGTTCCACCACACTCCGACATTGCCGACATAGGTGGCTTCGACCAGAAGATTCGGAAAGACCTCGCGCTGAATGCCGGCGCTCCACTGAAGCTGGCGCGCGGGTTTACCCGCGTTCTGGTCCATTTCCTGCGGCGCCGAACCCAATGAGCCAGGAAACAGATATTGGCCGGCATAGAAGTTGGGAAAAGTGATGTCATAGGGAAGGCCGCCCTTCATATTGAACGCGGGGCTTCCGTAGGTGCTCGTGCTGTAGAGATACTCGGAGCCGGTGGAGAAGCCCACCTGGTCGTCATCGGTCTTATAGTAAGCGACGCCCGCTCCGATCCGCAGAACAGTTTTCGGCGTCATCTGATAAGCTACGCCCACGCGCGGTCCGAACGCGAAGGGATAGTTTTTGGCGAACTGGCAGTTACAGCGGCCGCCGCCGTTGCCCTCATAGATGATCGCTCCGAGGCGGTTTCCGGCTTCCGGGTTCGGCGTACTCGGCGAAAAGATGCCATAGTAGCCATTTCCGTCTCTCAGGTAAGTTGAGAAATCATAGCGCAGGCCGTAGTCAATGGTAAGTTTTCGATTTACCTTCCAGGTGTCCTGCCCGAAAAAGGCCACAGAGTGGGCGCCCATGTGCGTGGCTCCGGGCACGGCATCATAGCCATTGTCGACGGCGCCCAGAAGAAAGCTGGCGTATGGAAATCCAACGGTGCCGGAGAGGGGCACTCCATTCAATGACGGCAGGCCGGTCTCGTTGGGACTGTATTCGAACCAGCCCATGGTGTAAGTCTCGTTATACATCTGATAGCCGTTGACATACGCTTGAGCCCCGAATTTGATGGTGTGGTTGTTGCGAACCCAGGTAAGGCTGCTGTTGAAAGTTGGCTTGCGAATCGTTACATGGATTTGATTCCCCGGGCCGATACCCGCCGACAGGCCACCCTGGGCCGCACTGAGTCCGCCCAACACAGGGAAGAGATCGGAGTTGGTTCCCGTCAGGCCGAGTTGTGCTTCCGGATCGAATGCGGGACTGTGATCGTTAATTCTGGTATCCAGCAGCCCGGCGCCAAAGTGCAACAGAAGGGTCGGTGAAAGGGTATGATCGAAGTTCACGCGATACGTATTCGAATTGATGGCCCTGGGCTGACTGCCGGTGAGGGGCGGCGGCATAACCGTATTGTTCGGGTTATCCTGCCGGTTGAGCGACCAGAAGACGGCGAGTTTGGAATTCGCGCTGATCTGATAATCCATCTTGAGAGAGGGAATCGTCGTGGCTATAGGATTTTTGTAGGTGGGAAGATAGTTGTTTACCAGACCGTTGCTGGTGGGCAAAGGAATCAGCGCCTGGATTTTGAGCGCGACCGGATCCATATCGCTCATGGGAATCGTGTTATTCGGGAAAGGGTTCCGTTCCTGAAGCCCGTTCATCGTAAAAGTGGTGGTCGGATCGTAAATGGTATTTTCCAGGATCGGGCGCCCGAGCGCGTCGGTACCCAGAGTTTTGCCGGTCAGGGCCTGCTGAAAATTACCACTGCGATAAGCCAGGGTGGGCACGGTGGTCGAAACGTTGTTGGTAATGGTGGTCTGGCGAAACTGTTCCCAATTGAAAAAGAAGAAAAGCTTGTTGCGGCCGTTGAATAGCTTCGGGATTATAACCGGACCACCTACCGTGAACCCGTAGTCGTTCCTTCTCTGGCGCGGCCGCAGGTGTTCTCCCTGGCCGTTATTGGTAAAGGGCTGGCCGGCGTTGAGGAACTCATTCACATAGTAGTCGTATGCGCTTCCGTGGAACTGGTTTGTGCCGGACTTCATCGTGGTGTTGAACAGCCCTCCGCCCACCTGCCCGAACTCAGCCGCGAAATTACTTGTTTGAATGGCAAATTCCTGAATGGCTTCTATACTGGGTTGCGTCTGAGACTGCGTCCCATACCAGCCGTTGGTTGCATCCTGACCTTCGATCAGCATCGCCTGCGTGTTGGCGGGGCTGCCGTTGATGCGAATCGTCATATCGGCCCCCGCTGTGCCGGGTCCCGCGGTAGAGGGGAAAAAGGTTCCTCCGGGAAGCATCGTAACCACGGAGTAGGGGTTGCGAATGCCGGAAGCGCCGGCGGCCGATCCCGTCGGGAGGACCGGGAGGTCGTCTACTGTGCCCATCGAGACGTTGTGGCTTAGTTCTCCGCTTTCGGTCTTGAGTAATGGAGCCGCTTCAGTGACGGTCACCGACTCCGCTTTCGTGCCCACCTCAAGAGTGACATTCACCCCGTATGTTTGCGCGACGTCGACCGTGAGGCCCTGCCGGACATATGTCTTGAAGCCAGACACCGCGACAGTCATCTCATACTGACCCGCGGGTAGTTGGGCCAGGGTGTAATTACCCGTGGCGGATGTGCCGGCCTGGTAGACAGCTCCCGTCTCAATGTTTCGGACCTGAATAGGAGCGCTCGGAATGACTGCTCCGGTGGCATCCGTGACCGTGCCGGTGATGGTCCCGCGGTCGCTTTGGGCGAAAGCGGTTAAAGCAGACAACAGCAAAACAGCCGATAGACACACTGAGCGCATCGCGGGCCCCCCTGGGAATAACCTTCGCAACAAACGCTGGCAAGTCTATAATATGTACCAGTACCGAGTCAACGGGGACTTACTATCTTCGCTCTTTTAAGAACCCCGCTAGACCGGTCTGATTCGCCCATCCGCGAGCAGCCTGAAGCGAATCCCACGCCACTCCACCTGCCGGCCCGCGATTCCTGCCGCCCATACGGCGAAGCCGAAGAGATCGCGCAACGGAACGGCCGCTACGCCGGCCAGATTCCCATCACCCAACGCCACGATACCCGCCGCCGCCGCAAGCAGCCGCACAATCAAACCGGCCAGCGCTATCCGCCAGTGCCCGAAAGCAGTGGCCATCAAACACCAGAACGTAGCCTGCGTGACGAGATAACCGAAATATCCGCCCGGCCGCGATACGCGAATCGTCCGCGACCAGCGGACCTGATGCTTCCAGACATCCTTCCACGAGCCCGGTCCCAGATTGGTAACGACCACCGAATCCGATAACGCAACGCGCTTCCCCAATCCCGAAATACGCGCGCCGAGCTGGTAATCGTCGGCCAGATACTCGCGGATGGCGGCGAACCCGCCGATCGCCTTCAGATCCGAAGCGCGAAAAGCCATGGTCGCCCCGAGCGCGAACCCGCTCGCCGAAAGCAGCCGCGCCACCAGCACGCTCGGGGCAAATTCGGTCGCGATGCCGAGCGCTTCCGCTCCGAGACGCAACAGACGAAGCACGCGCGCGATAGAGGCAAGTGACCAACCCGACGTGTTCATCGGCCAGCAGACCCACAACACGTTCCAGGTAATCCGGCGAAACCAGAATGTCGCCATCATTCACCAGCAGCACCTCATACCGCGCTTCGCGCGCCAGAATCTCGAGCGAGCCCACCTTCCCGTTTGGCGCGTCGTTCGCCGTACAGGCCACGCGAATCGAAAGATCCGGAAACTCGGAGCGGAGCCGCTCGATCTCAACCAGCGCCGGGTCATGGGTATCCTGCGGTCCCGAAGATCAGTTCGAAGTCCGGATACTTCTGGAGAGCGTGCGACCGGATCGCCTCATAGAATTGTGCGTCAAGCCCGCGTACCGGCTTCAGGATCGACACTGGAGGCCGGAACTCCGGCACTCTGTTCTTTCGCCGGAAGCGCAAAGCCCCCGCAATAACCAGCAGGTTATAAGCAATGCCGCAACAGACCAGGACGGCGGCCGCGAGCCCGGCCCAAATCACCAGGCGACGCTCACTGCGAGATGAAAACCACGCCGGCCAGGATCAACCCGACGCCCGCCCAGCGCCGCCAGTCGACTGCCTCTTTCAGGACTACCTTCGCCAGCAAAGTCTCAGGGATGAAAGTGGCTGCCGACATTGGCACTGCAAAGCTCATCGGCGCGATCGAGACCAGTTTCATGAACGAGAAAAACGATATCGCCATCGCGCAGGTCGAAATGATGACGTAGAAATTGCGGGCCACCGCGGCGAATGCGCTTCCGATTGCGCCCGGGCGGAAATCGTGAATCGCACCGTGCTGGCGCATTCCCAGGGAACGAAAAACGTCGCCCACCGTAGTGGCGCAGACCAGCATCAGGACCAGAACCCACTTCATCGGGAACCGCCCGCGGGAGTCCCCGCTGGGGTCGATGACGCCTCAGTCCGTCCCACAAGAGTAACGCCCGCGGTGATCAGCACGATCCCGGTCCAGCGGTAGACGGACACATACTCGCCCAGGAACAAGCGCGCAGCGAACGCCGTCACCACATAACTTATTGCCGTGACCGGCATCACGTAACTCAGATCCGCCCAGCTCAGCAGCGCCATGTGGGTCAGAGTCCATACGATCAGCAACGCCACACCCAGCGCTACCCAGGGATGAAACAGCGCCCCGATCAGAGCCGTCGGCGTATTGCCGATCGGGCCCAATTGCTGCATCCCTTTGGTTAGAGCGGAATTGCCGGCAACGTTGCTGAGAATCGTGAGCACCGCGAACAATCGCGTTCGGGCGCGAAGATCATCCTGCGGATCGCGCGCGCCGGCCGAAACACGCAACAGTTCCTTAGTCTCCGGCATTCGCCGATACGGTCGTTTGCTGTCGCTGCTGCGAAATGAACTTCTTCCGGCGGGAGCGCAGCGCCATATATTCCCGCGCTTCCTTGGTCAGCCGCTTCCGGTCGTGCGAGTTGAAGATCACTTTGCGCACCATGCGCCAGATCACGCGCGGCCGGAAGTAGTATTCGCCGTAGAAGCGCTCCACCCAATCCATCAACTCGGCTTCGTTCGAGGTTCTCGTAAACCACCTTCGGAAGCTGGTGGCCGCGCTCATCCACAATGTTGCCGATCGAGATCAGGTCGTTCTTCTTCGCGTAGTCGTAGAACTCGGTGCCCGGATACGGATGCGCGATCGAAACCTGAATGGTTTCGTTGTCCAGTTTCTTGGCGAAGTCGATGGTCTTGCGAATGCTCTCGCGCGTCTCGCCGGGCAGACCGACGATGAAGTCGCCGTGGATCACCAGACCCAGCTTCTTGCAGTTGGCCGTGAAGCGCTCGGCCATGTCGATGGTCGCGCCCTTCTTGATGTTCTTCAGAATCTGCGCGATCGCCCGATTCATAGCCGACGATCAGCAGCCGGCAGCCCGCTTCCTTCATCGCCTTCAGCGTGTCGTAATCGGTGGTGACGCGCGACGTGCAGGACCAGGTGAAGTTCAGCGGCTTCAGCTTCGCGCACAGCTCGATGGTGCGCTCTTTGCGGTAGTTGAACGTATCGTCGTCGAAGAAGATCTCCTTCATCTGCGGAAACGTTTCGAGCGCATACTTCACTTCGTCGCGAATGTCGTCGCTCGAGCGCAGCCGCCAGCGGTGTCCCGAATGCGTCTGCGGCCACAGGCAGAAGGTGCACATCGCCGGGCAGCCGCGCGACGTGTACATCGAAATGAAGGGATTCAGCAGAAACGGAACGTTGTAGTTCGTGATGTCGAGATCGCGCTTGTAGACCTTCGTGACCCACGGCAGCTCGTCCAGATTCTCGATCATCGGCGCTTCGGGGTTGTTGACGATCGTGCCGTCTTTGCGGAAGCTCACGCCCGGGAATCTCTTCGAGCGGCTTGCCGTTGGCGTAATCGACGATCTGATAATCGAACTCGCGGCGAACGATGAAGTCGATCGCCTTCGATGCGTTCAGCGACTTCTCCGGCTCGATGGTGACCGGCGGCCCGACGAAGCAGACCTTCAGCTTCGGATTCGAGTCCTTCATCATCTCCGCAATGCGGCAATCGACGTCGAAGCCGGGCGTGGAGGTGAACAGCACCAGCAGTTCGAAGTCCCTGCGCCATTTCGACGGTCTGCTCGATCGAAATCCCGTGCGGCGGCGCATCCACCACTTTGCTGTCGGGCAGCATGCCGGCCGGATAGCAAAGCCACACCGGATACCAGTAGGATTCGATCTCGCGCGAGGCCGGCCAGCGCGAACTCGCCCCGCCGTCAAAGCCCTCGAAAAGAAGGCGGATTCAGAAACAGAGTTCGCATGCTCAAAACCTTTATTGTAAGTCAGAGCGTGCTCGGGATACGGCTCTCCGCCATCCTTCCATCAGTTCCATTCGATAATCTTCCGAGATCTTTGGATCGAAGCGCCGCTCGATGGCCCAGAAGCTTTCCACTTCTTCGACCCCCGCCCAAACCCCTTCGGCGATTCCCGCCAGATATGCCGCCCCGAGAGCTGTCGTCTCCACATCGGCGGGACGCACCACCGTTTTCCCCAGAATGTCGGCCTGGAATTGCATCAGGAAGTCGTTTACCGCGGCGCCCCCATCTACCCGCAGCTCCTGAATCGGCTGTCCGGAATCCGCTTCCATCGCATCGATCAGTTCCCTGCTCTGGAAGGCGATGCTTTCGAGCGCGGCCCGCACGACGTGCGCTTTGCCGCTCGCGCGGGTGAGGCCGCTGATCACCCCGCGCGCCGCCGAATCCCAGTGGGGCGCCCCCAGTCCGACAAATGCCGGAACCACATGAACCCCGCCCGAGTCGGGTACGCTGGCCGCCAGGACTTCGGATTCCGCCGCGGTGCGGATCAGGCCCAGTTCATCGCGCAGCCACTGAATCGCCGCGCCCGCCACGAACACGCTGCCCTCGACGGCGAACTGCGGAGGGCCATTTCCGGCGGCTGCCGCGCGTGTGCCGAGAAGACGATGCTGCGAATGCGGGCGGACGCCGCCCGCGTGAGTCAGCGCAAAACAGCCCGTGCCATAGGTGTTCTTCGACAGCCCGGGCCGAAAACACGCCTGGCCGGCGAGCGCGGCCTGCTGATCGCCCGCCACTCCGCTGATGGGAATTCGCGAGCCGGCGAGTATTTCTTTGATCTTGATGGTTCCCAGCCGGGCCGCGGACGGAACGATCTCCGGCAGCATCGCGCGCGGAATTTCGAAGATCCCGAGCAGTTCGTCGTCCCACGCGCCGGTTTCGAGATCCATCAGCATGGTGCGCGATGCGTTCGTGGGATCGGTGACATGCGTGCTCCCGTGCGTGAGGTTCCAGATCAGCCAGGTGTCGACGGTGCCGAAGAGAATCTCTCCGTCCTGAGCCTTCGCCCTGGCGTCGGGTATGTTTTCGAGGATCCAGCGGATCTTGCTGGCCGAGAAGTAGGCGTCGATCACGAGGCCCGTCTTCGCCTCGATCGTGGCTGCATGGCCGGAGCGCGCAAGTTCCGCGCACATGTCCGCCGTTCGGCGGCACTGCCAGACGATCGCGGGCGCGACGGGTTCACCTGTGCGCCGGTCCCACATGACGGTGGTTTCGCGCTGGTTCGTGATCCCGCAGGCGGCGATGCCGTCGGAAGCCGCTCCCGGCCTTTCCAGCACGTCACGGACGGCGGACAACTGCGCGCGCCAGATTTCGGCCGCGTCCTGTTCCACCCAGCCCGGGTGCGGATAGTGCGATTCGAACGGAACCGAGTACATCGCCAGACGCCGGCCCCGTTCGTCATACAGGGCCGCGCGGGCGCTGGTGGTTCCTTCGTCGATCGAAAGCACGCGCTTGGGCATTGCCGCCCATTATAATGAATGAAAACCCTATGTTCTTTCGCCGCGATCGCCCGAAGAAACTGACGTTCGAAGACCACATGAGCGCCGCGCGGGCTGCGGGTTTCAAGACCGAATCCGTTGGCGGCGCCAGGACTCGCATCGAGCGCAACGGTGTCGCGGCGGTGTTCGAGCCAGGCGCCGACAACGTTCCCTGGGCGGTCGAGCGCGCCGGAATCGTGATCGGCAAGGAAATCGGCACCCTGACCGATGGCGGCTTCCAGAAATTCTTCACGACTCCAAGCGGCAAGCGCAAACCCGCTCTCGCGGAAGAACTGAAGGAAATCCAGAACTTCCAGGAGGATCTGCAGGGAAGCGCTGGGTCTTGAAAGCCTCTACAACGAGTCACTGGGAACGGTATCGAATCTGTATCTTTACGACCGCGTCGAAGGCCGCGACCGTGGACTTCACGACAAACCCTGGCAAACCGCCCCTCAGAAGTGATTGGCAAGGCGAGCCGACTCGACGCCTTAAGGCGGGGGCACCAGAAACAGCATTTTCGCCATTGATCCCTCAGATCGTCACTGCTCATCTTCTGAAAACGCGTCCTCAGGGTTCTTCGGTCTCGAGTGAAGGCGTAGGTTTGATAGTCCCACTCGCGGCATAACTCATTCAGTTGGGGCGTGTAAAGACAGCCGGTGGCTGAACTGGAGCGCTGTACCGACTACCTGCGGACAGCCATCGGCACGGATTTGTCAGGCCGGTCAGACAGCCCAACCCGAATTCTAATCGAGCGGCGTTTTGGCGGCCAAGGTTCCGCTGAATCGCGAAACGCACCAGTGCCGCGACTCCATCGACTTCGAGCTTGCGGATGATATTTGATCGGTGCGTGTCGACGGTCTTCGGACTCAAGTCCAGCCGCCTGGCGATGTCCTTAGGCCGCACTCCTTCCACGAGGAGCGAGAAGATCTCCAACTCCCGCTTGCTGAGAATCGAGACCGGATCATCCGCCTGTTCGCCTTGTTTATCCGAGGGTTCGCGGCGAATCAGAGGCGTAAGATACTCTTCCCCTGCGAGAACAGAGTCGATTGCGTCGAACAGATGATCGGCCGGTCCGTCTTTTAAAAGATACCCGCTGGCTCCGCAGTAGAACGCCTCGCGAACTGCGTGCTCGTCCCGATTCGTGGAAAGGACCAGTATCCTGGTTTCCGATTTCGCGATGCGCAAGCGGCGAATCACTTCGAGCCCGCTCACCGTGGGAAGGTTCAAGTCGAGTACCGCGAAGTCAGGCTGAAGCGCCAGAATCATATCCACCGCCTGCGCCCCATCAGAGCATTGCCCGGCGATTTTCAGGTCCGGGCGCGGGCTGCACAAAGCGGCAATGCCTTCACGGACAATTCCGTGCTCATCGGCCAGGACGAGTGTGATGACCTTGTCCGTTTCCATTAGTCCTCACGAATGGAGAGCCGGATCCGGATTTTCGGTCCGCGAAGTAGACTAAGTAGCCCGCGTTCCGAGCCGACTAATTGGCGATCCGATGAGAAACCGGGATTCTGGTGCGACTGGTTCTCCGGCAACTTCCTATATTCTTATAACCGAAACCTGCGTGGGGCGCAAATTCCGGTTTCGTCAGAAATCGGAGTGGAGTCGAGATTTCAGGAGCGGTCGAACGATGCTTTTTTTAGCTAAACTGCCCCAACTCGCGGCCTTCGGCCTGCTGCGACTGCGGGAGCAGCTTTTCAACGAAAAATGAGCGCGGAGGCTGCCAGGTAGGGGCGGATCCCTTCCTGCCGCGCCTGGAGGCGCCGTCGAATGAGCCGCCGTTTGTCGCCAGATTTTTCATTCCGTAGACGGCCAGTTCAAAGCGGTCCTTGACGCCAAGCTTCTGAAAGAGCCGGGAGAGATAAACTTTAACGGTACCTTCCGAAATAGCCAGTGCCGTTGCCAGTTCCTTGTTTTTCAGTCCCTCGGAAAGCAGACCCACCAGTTGTCCCTCGCGCCGCGTGAGCGAGTACCGCCGCGCGGACCGGAAGTTGTCCGTCAGTTCCTT